>DAOUCA010000224.1:0-34162 GCA_034432375.1 Caldilineaceae bacterium | reverse complement strand
GGCGAAGGCCGGAATCCATCTTCTGTCGAATGGACCCCTGCCAGAGTTTACCCTCACGGAGGTGGGGGCAGGGGTGACCCATTTGCCACCTTGTTCCTTTGCGAAAAGTCCGCTTCTCAAACTGATTTCAGTATAACTGGCCTGATAGGCAAATAGCTGATGGCTGGTAGCAGCTAACCACCAGCTCGCCACCCAGGTATATTACCTACTGGAGTCTGGCGAATTTGTGGTCACCACTAGACACCTGTCAGGTGTGATTTTCACCAAACTCCAGTTACCTATTCTGATATTTAATCCGCGCCTGCCACCCATCCCAAACAATTAATCCCAGCGCCACGAGCGCAATCGCTGCCACCACCAGAAAGGCATCCTGCAACCCGGCAATCTGGGCCGCAACCGGCGCAACCGTGGCATCTCCTGTGTACCCAAGCCCAGCGTGCAGCAACACCCGTCCCGTCCACAGCGCACCCAAGAGGGCAATGCCACTGCTGCGTCCCAAGGTGCGGATTACCGAGATTAAGCTCGAAGCCATGCCCAAGCGCGTCGCTGGCACGGTTCCCATAATGGCACTGTTGTTGGGCGATTGAAAGATCCCCATCCCCAAGCCAAACGGGATCACCCGCAATGCATAGCCGGTAATCGTTGTGGTGGCGCTGAGCGTGCTGACGGCGATGGCCCCAAGGAAGAGCAAGATCAACCCTGTCGTCGTCACCGGCCGCACCCCAAAGCGATCGGAGAGAATCCCCGCCACCGGGGCAATCCCGCCAAAGACCACCGGAATGACGGTGAGCAGAATGCCGACCATGCGCGGGCCATACCCCAGCATATTTTGCAGATAGAAGGGCAGCAGGAGAGAGACGCTGACAAAGACAATAAAGCTCAGATAGCGTAGCAGGAGATTGATGCTAAAGTCACGGTTGGCGAAGGCTTTTAGATCGACGACTGGGGCCGGCACTTTGGCTTCGACCAGAAGAAAGATCAGAAAGAAGAACCCCGCGCCGATCAGCAGTAATAAAACTCGCTGATCGGCAAAGCCCCGTCGTTGCCCCTCGGTGGTGGCGAGCAGAAAGGCCAGCAGACTTAGAAAAAAGATCAACGAACCGACAAAATCAAAGGTCCCGCCGCTGCCCTGGCGTAGCCGCGGAATGTTGCGCAGCCCAAGTGGTAGCGCCAATAAGCCAAAGGGCAGATTGAGAAAGAAGAGCCAGCGCCACGAGAGCGAGCCAAGGATTAACCCACCGACAACGGGGCCGATCACAATCCCGATCGACACAATGCCCCCAATTGTGCCCAGTGCCTTGCCTCGCTCCTCGGGCGGGAAGGCTTCGGCGACAATGCCAAACATCAGCGCCATCGCCATTGCGACACCGGTTGCTTGCACCACGCGCAGCGCGATGAGCCAATAGATGTTGGGGGCAAAGCCACAGAGCATGGCACCAACCATCGCAATGACCACCCCTGCCAGAAAGATCGGCTTTTTGCCAAAGGTATCGCCCAGCCGACCCATCACCAGCATCAGCGTGGCTTGGGTGAGCACAAAGGCAAGCATCACCCATTGCACCAATGCAAAATCGACTTTGAAGACATTGACCATGGTCGGTAACGCCAGTGTCACTGCGCTCGAATCGATTGTCTCTAGAAAGCTGGCCAAGCCAACGGCTGCCATTACCAACCATTTACGGCTGTAATCCACTTGTGCTGTTTGCATAATTTCTCAAATCTATAGAAGCGTGTTGCGTGGTACGGGTTGCGTATTGCGTGAACGTTAACCGGATCGGGTCGCTCATCTGTGGTTTCCAGTCATGGCGTAGCCCTCATTACCTATCCCTGCATAAAGAATCAGTTACAGTTCACGCAATACGCAACCCGTACCACGCAACGAGCATCAACTCTCATGCAGCACTTCATGATGGCTCCGCGGGCAAGGCACTTCCTGCCATTGACCAGGCTGTAGACCGCCAAGCGACCAAGGACCAATCGACCAACGAATCAGCCGCAGCGTGGGGAAGCCGACGGCGGCGGTCATGCGGCGCACCTGGCGATTGCGTCCTTCGCTGATCGTCAACGCAATCCACGAATCGGGAATACTTTTGCGTTCGCGGATCGGGGGGGTACGGGGCCAGATTGTGGGCGCTTCCATGACGCGTGCTTGGGCCGGTTGCGTCATGCCATCGTTTAGCTGCACCCCATTGGTTAACTGTGCCAATGCCGCCGCGGTGGGAATCCCTTCGACCTGTACCCAATAAGTTTTCGGCAGCTTGTGGCGGGGGTGGCTGATCAAGGCTTGGAGCCAGCCCACATTGGTCAGCAGCAGCAGCCCTTCGCTGTCGTTGTCTAGCCGGCCAGCCGGGTAGATATCGGGAATGGGCACATAGTTGGCCAGCGTTGCGCGCGCTTCGGCATCGGTAAATTTAGTTAACACGCGATAGGGCTTGTTGAAGAGCAGCAGACGGTTCATGGCTGGTGCATCATTTCGGTTGCGTCGGTGGGGGGCGAGTAGCGCCAATGTTCGATGACCACAAAACGTTGGAGACCAATCGCTTCGGCCAACTGAATCGATGGCCCGTTGATTTCGTGTACCTGATAGCGCGGGATGCAGCCACGCCGCTGGAGCGAGGCGACGGCGGTCTCCACCACCTGCTTCGCATAGCCTTTGCGCCGTTCGGTGGGCACGGTGACAACGCCGCCGATTTCGTGCACGCTTTCAAAATTCTGATAGGTAAAACAAGCCGCTACTGGTTCGCCATGTTCATAGCGCGTAAAGGCATGACCCTCTTTGGCAAAGTACTCCGCTACATCCTGCCGTTCATGCCCTTGCGCCGCAAAAAAGGGATAGAGACGTTCATCGGGGGTCGTGCTCTCTACGATATTGGCGTGGGGTGTGTACTGGTGGGCTGGTGCTGCTGTGTATGAGTGGAAGGCTGTAACTCGCGCTAAGGGCAGTTGTTGGATCAATGTTGCTTGTACTGCCTCATCAGCCAATTTGAAGATAATACGCTGATCACGGGGCAAGGCGGGCAAGAGCGATTGGACCAATGTTGGCTTGGTAACCGTGATCAGCGCAATCAAATTGTCCTCTGGATAGCTCTGGCGATCATAGGCAAAGGCGTTGGTGGGGAAGAGCAGGAGCACCCCCGCTTCGCCACTGTCATTCGTATAGTGAATATCGATTGCCTCGGGATGAGCGGCCAACATTTTGAGGGGCACGATATTGCGCAGGAGATCTTGGCGCAAAAAGGTGAGGGCCGTCTCTATCGTGGTCGTTCTATGCATAAGCCCTTCGTCTCTGACTCAAAAATTTTCATTTGAAAGCCCGCCTGGTCGAGCGTGAATTTATTGCAGGTGACGCCAAAGTAATCTTCCTGCCCAACAAAGACGAGCCCCGCTTTTTCTAGGACCCGCTGTGAACCGATATTCCCTGGCAAAGTTAAGCCAATGATCTCCGACAGTCCGTAGAGGGTAAAGCCATCCGCCACCGTACGCCGCGCTGCTTCTGTCCCCAAGCCCTTGCCCCAAAATGGTTCATCATAGAGATAGAGCAGCTCCACTTCGCCACTCTCTTCCAATGTACGCAAACCACACCAACCCATCAATTGACTGGTGGCTCGTTCCTCCACGGCAAACCAGCCGAAGCCATGCTCTGCCCAATGGGTAGCTTGGCTCGCCATCCAGCGTTGGAGTTGTGCCAGGGACCACGGCTTGGTGCGGGGGAAATAGCGCAGTACCTGGGGTTTGCTGACAATGGCGTGGAGTGGTACTTCATCGGCAGGGACAAAGCCCCGCAGGATCAGGCGTTCAGTCTCGATTGTGGGAATGGGATTCATGGTGGGTTGCTGCCCTTTCTACTTTGCGCGCCAGCGTTGCGATAAAGGTAGGCATGTAGGCATCTATGGCCCGTCCTTCCCAGCGATCTTCGTAAAAGCCAGCAAGCACAAAGCCGGCGTCAAGCTGACCACCAATCTGGTCATCTAAGGTATGGCTGAATTCTAGCGGTTGTTCGTCATCAATATAGCGTTGCCGCTCTTCAGCCGTGAGGCTGGCCAGATCGGAATAGGGCAGTTGGTGGCGCACCTGCAGAACGCCATCATCAGCCAGTGCTTGATCAAAGATATAGCTAACGGGGTTGCAGAAGCCGGCCATGAGCAATCCACCCGGCCGCAAGACGCGGTAACATTCTTGCCAGACGGGGCGCACCGCTGGCACAAAGACATTGGAACAGGGATGAACGATCAGGTCAAAGTTCTCATCGGCAAAGGCGGAAAGATCCGCCATGTCCCCTTCGACCGTGGCGATCGTCAGCCCTTCGCGTGTGGCCACAAAGCGATCTTGGGCCAACTGCTGTGGCGAGTTGTCAAAGATAGTAACCCGTGCACCGGCGGCCGCCAACAGCGGACCCTGTTGCCCACCACCAGAGGCCAAACCAAGGAGATCAATCCCTGGAAGGGGGGGAAACCAACGGCGCGGTACGGCTTTGGTTGGCGTCAGTACGATCTGCCAGTTGCCCTGGCGCGCCGCCGCAACTGCCTCTGCTGAAACTGGAACAGTCCATTCACTCCCTTCGGCGACCGCACGATTCCAGGCATCGCGATTATAGGCCCGCAGCGAGCGCAATTCGCCGGGCAGCTGCGTGGTGGATGCGCTAGACCCACTCATACGCTCCACTCTTCCGTCCAATCGCCGGCTGGTCTTTCTACCAATGGCTCTGCCACTGGCGGTGTCTCCCGAGTGGGACGTAGCCACTCTTCGACAATCCAATCGTGGACCACTTGCAGCGAATCGACAACACGAAAGGCGCGATCGACCACATCGGGGCTGGGCTGTACTAGATCGGGGATCATAAAAGTAACCATGCCGGCGGCTGCCGCGGCAGACACACCTGCTTCCGAATCTTCGAGGGCTAAACAATATTTGGCATCGAGGCCCAACCGTTCGGCGGCCAGCAAGAAGATATCGGGGGCGGGCTTGCCATATTTAATCTGATCGCCGGTGACCACAATTGAAAAACGATCGGCGATCCCGGCCCGATTGAGCGTATAGATAGCCTCTTCGCGTGCGGTTGAAGTGGCGATTGCCTTGGGAATGTTGTGTGCTTCGAGCAAGTTCAAAAGCTGATCAAGCCCCGGCTTGCGCGCAATGCCATACGTTTCGGCATGTTCAAACCATGCATCCCACCAACGTTCTTTAAAGAGTTCCATAGGAAAGCTGGCACCCATTGCCGCGTGGATGATCGCATAGCAGTCGGCCATCCGTTTTCCCGTTGTCTTTTTTAACGTTGCATCATCCAGGGTATAGCCCAGGTTGGTCGCAACGTTGCGCCAGGCTATGTGATAAATCGATTCTGTGTCGACCATTGTGCCGTCCATATCGAAGACAACGGCCGTCAACTCTTTGGGATTGACAGACATAATAGGGTAGTGCTTTCCAGTAGGTTCGTGAACGGCTGAAGCGCTCAAAATAGAGAGAATATAAAGAGGCCAGGCAGCGCTGCCTGACCCCTTTAGCCTATCATCAGTGGAGTTGTTCCGTCAAAGCGTACTACATAAAATTCAGCCTAATCCAAGGCACCGATCTAGCGTAGCACCACCGGCAACATCACGCGGAAGGATGTGGGTGTGGTTGCAACATTGTCGGTGGTGTCGGCATAGTCGGGAATGCCATCGCCATCGCTGTCGATTGTTCGGTCCTGATCTTTGGTGAGCACCCCATCGTTGTCGTCGTCTTCGTCGAGGGCGTTGGCAATGCCGTCGCTATCGGTGTCGTCGTTGGTCGGGTCGCCGTCGCCATTGAGATCCTCATCCTTGGTGGGAATGGTGTCGCCATCATCATCGCTGTCGAGATAGTTCGGAATGCCATCGCCATCGGTGTCATCATCGATCAGATTGGTATCGGCAGGGTCTAAGCCCGTATTGTCAACTTTGCTGGGAATGCCATCGCCATCGTCATCGCTATCGAGATAGTTACGAACGCCATCGCCATCGGTGTCCCCATTGACCAACTCATCCTTGGTTAAGACGCCGTCACCATCATCATCGCTATCCCGGAAGTTGGGGATGCCATCATGATCGGTGTCGGGATAGGCGATCCCGCCGTCGAGGCTGCGTCCGGTTAGCAATGTGGCTGCTTCGGTATTTTCAACCTTGGTCTCGACGCCATCACCATCGTCGTCGGTGTCCAACACATCGCTCTTCCCATCGCCATCAGTGTCGAGAGAGCCATTCCCTTCATCGGTGTCCGCCACGCCATCGTTGTCGTCGTCGGTGTCGACATTATCCGGTATGCCATCGCCGTCGCTGTCGAGCGTGCTATCGCTGTCGAGGTAGTCCGGTGTGCCATCCTGGTCGGCGTCATCGTTGGTGGGGTTGCCGTCACCGTTGGCATCTTCCGCTTTGGTCAGAATGCCATCGTTGTCGTCATCATTGTCAAGGTAGTTGGCCTTGCCATCGCCGTCGCTGTCATCGTTGGCCGGGTTGCCATCGCCATTGAGATCTTCATTTTTGGTGAGGATCGTATCACCGTCGTCATCATTGTCAAGATAGTTAGCCTTGCCATCACCGTCGGTGTCGTCATTCGTCAGATTGCCATCGCCATTGAGATCTTCATTCTTGGTGAGGATCGTATCGCCGTCGTCATCATTGTCGAGATAGTTGGCCTTGCCATCACCGTCGGTGTCATCGTTGGCGCGATTGCCATCGCCATTGAGATCCTCATTCTTGGAGGGAATGGTGTCACCATCGTCGTCGCTGTCGAGATAGTTTGGAATGCCATCGCCATCGGTATCATCATTGTGGATGTCGCCATCGCCGTTGAGATCTTCGTTGCCGGTGGTAATGCCGTCGCCATCGTTGTCAACAGTCAGCCCATCGTTGTTGTTACTATCCAGATAATCGACTACCCCATCCCCGTCGGTATCAAAGGCATCGGCTGGGTTGCCATCACCGTTGAGGTCAGCCCGTTCTGTATTCGTCAGTTTGCCATCGCCATCATCGTCGGTATCTAGGTAATTGGCTTTGCCATCACCGTCGCTATCATCTGGCCCTTGGCTATCACCGTTGACATCGAACTCAAAGGCATCCATCACGCCATCGCCATCACTGTCACCGCCAAAGCTGTTGCCTACCGCGTCGACCGGGTCAAGATAGTCAACAATCTTATCGCCGTCAGCGTCGGCACTGGGCCCTTCGCTGCTGGTCAGCTTACCATCATTATCGTCATCTTTATCCCGATAGTTGGGCAATGGATCCCCATCGGTATTCACTGCATCGGCCGGGTTGCCATCCCCATTGGGGTCGGCAAATTCTTGGTTCGTCAGAATCGTGTCGCCATCGTCATCATTGTCCCAATAGTTGGGCTTGCCGTCCTGATCGGTGTCATCGGGGCCTTGGCTATCGCCATTGACATCGACCTCGAATTTGTCCATCAGACCGTCGCCGTCACTGTCGCCACCATTGGCATTGCCCGCATCGTCAACCGGATCAAGATAGTCGAGAATGCCATCGTTATCAGCGTCGATATTATTTTCGGCGAAGGTGTCCGTGCCGTCATTGTCGTCATCTTTGTCGAGATAGTCCGGTAGGCCGTCGCCATCGTGATCAACGGCATCCTCTGGGCGTTTGTCGCCATTGGGATCGGGTTGTTCGTCCTTGGTCAAAATGCCATCGTTGTCATCGTCGTCGTCCCGATAGTCAGGTTTGCTATCCAGATCACTATCGCCCAGCGGATACTCGGCACCATCGGCAATGCCATCTTTGTCACTGTCGCTGTCGAGGTAATCCGGTGTGCCGTCGCCATCGCTCTGGAGCGCATCGATGGGATTACCGTCACCGTTCGGGTCAGCATTTTCGTCGCTGGTCAGTGCGCCATCGTTATCATCATCATTGTCAAGATAGTTTGCCCGACCATCACCATCGGTATCATCGGGCTTGATGGAATCGTTATTGACATCATATTCAAAAGCATCACGGACACCGTCGCCGTCGCTGTCACCACCATTTTGGTTGGTGGTCGTATCGTCGGGGTCCAGATAGTCTGGGATCAAGTCGCCATCTTTGTCGACTGGGTTGACTTCGGTAGCGGTTGGTTTGCTGTCGTTGTCATCGTCATTGTCCCGATAGTCTGGTGTGCCATCACTATCCGTGTCCCGGGCATCCGCTGGATTACCGTCGCTGTTCGTATCGGCAAATTCTGCAGTCGTCAGCACGCTATCATTGTCATCGTCGGTATCAAGATAATCGGGTTTGCCGTCGCCATCGGTATTATCGGGGCCGCTCCCATTGCCATCGGCATCAAATTCAAAGGCATCCATAATCCCGTCGCCATCGCTGTCACCACCGTTGGCGATGCCTGGGGTATCCGAAGGGTCGAGATAATCGGCAATCTGATCGCCGTCGCCATCGGTCGGATTGGTGGCCGGATTACTGTCACCGTCGCCGTTGGCATCTTCTGCATTAGTCAGCTTGCCATCGTTGTCATCATCGTTGTCCCGATAATTTGGTATTTCGTCACTATCGGAATCGGGCAGTGATGGCGTGACGCTGTCAAAGGTGTCGTCGAGGCCATTTTTGTTTGCATCGACATGCGCAAAGGGCTGATCCGGTGTGCCATCGCCGTTAGCATCGTGCCCTTCAATGGCGTCGGGAATGTTATCGTTGTCGCTATCGGTGTCGAGTGAATCCGCCTTGCCATCGTTGTCCGTATCAACCACGCCATCGCCTTCGATGGTGTCGCTGAGGCCATCACCATCATCGTCACTGTCATACAGATCGGCCACCAGATCGTGATCCGTATCGTTGAGAATTGTGATGGTTTGGCGTGTTGCAAGGTTGTTGGCTCCGTGTGCCGAGGCAATCGCGACTTGGAGCGTCTCCGTTGCTTCGATTTCGTTATCTACATTAGCCTGGAAGGGAACCGTAGCTGCTTGTTGCCCTCCAGGGATAACCAACGAAAGGTTGGCGACGTAATCATTGCCCGTGGTGGTCACATCGGTGTAGACGAGCGTGATGTTTACTGGTTTGACACTGAGCGACGCCAACGTTGCCGTGACGACTCCGCTTTGGCCTTCCACCACGCTCGCTGTGGCGCTGAGCGTAACCGAAGTGAAATCGTTGTCAACAATCGTAACTGCCTGCGCCGTGGCCCCATTGGTGCCATTTTCGACCCCAATTACGTTGACAAGGAAGCGCTCATCATCTTCAACGGTTGTGTCATCAACAATCGTGAAGGGAATGGTGGCATGCAATGCGCCGGCTGGAATGGTAATAGATGTCGTTTTGGTATAGTCGTTATCACTGGCGGTCTCATTGGTAAAGAGCAGCGTAACGTTGATCGGATTGAGGCTCGTTACATTGATCGTCGCAGTGATCGTGCCGCTATTACCTTCGCCAACAGATGGGCTGGCCGTCAGGGTGACTGGCGTATAGACATAGGTGTTCTTGCTGAATTCTGACGTGTTGCCATTGCTGTCAATCAAGATGGCCGTCACAGTTTCACCGGCGATAAGATTGCTGACACCCGTCAAGGATTGGCTGGCAAAGGGGCCACCGGTCACAGCAAAGGAGCCGAGAAAGGTGCTGCCTTCGCCATAGATATCGCTGCCAACCGTCTCGCCAGTCCCACTGTTGGCGGCTACCTTGTAGATTTCTACCGTACCGGCCAGATTTGCGCAGGTAGAGCCTTGAATTTTCAGCGTATTGCCACTGATTTCGGCCAGGGTAAGGAGCGGATAGTCAACCAACATGTTTTGTTGGCCGGCTTCGGCGCAGTTACCATTATTGAGGTTGACACCATCGGGCAGCAGATTGATCGCCTGGCCGCGGTTATCGCCAAATTGATTTTTGCTAATGTGTACCTGGATGGCTGGTGTTGCACCTGCCCCATTACCATTGCGCAACTCGATGCCATCGGATGCCACACTGCCCGTAATGGAATTGTAGTCCACGGTCAGGTTTTCACCGCCGACAATTTGGATGTTCTGTCGCTCATCCAGAGACACAACTGAACTCGCGCCATTGTTGGCAATGGTATTATCTTTGATGGTAATCCCCCGACCATAGTCGAGCTCAATCCCCTGGGTAGCATTGCCCACAATCAGGTTCTTATTGATCGTCAAGCTCTGTGTTGTGGCTGGGAGCGTTGCATTGTTAAGCTCCAACCCTGCTCCCTGTGTGGTAACCGCCGGGGCCAACCCATTGCCGCGAATCTCGTTGCCGGTAATGATAACGTTGGTTAGCGGGGTGATGCCAGCTTTGGCATATTTGAGCAGACCGCTATCACCGGCGAAGCCGATGCGATTGTGGCTGATGGTCACATTGCTGGCTGTGCCCTCAAAGATCAGGTTGCTGCCTTTGGTGCGGCTACTGCCGGGGTCGACAAAGGCACCGGCGCTGCTGCCAAGGAGTGTTTCCGTAATCGTTACATTGCTGACATTGTTGCGCAAGAGAATGTTGCCGGTTTCACCAAAGTTGGTGGTGCCATTGGGCAAGGTCGTCGAGCCAAAGCCGTAGATTGCCAGATTTTGGATGGTCACATTGTTGGTGTTGATATCCAGACCGTAGGCAATCGCCGCCCCAGCTTTGATCGCCAATTCTGGGCCGCTCATGCTGCTGATCTGCTCTTCATCACCCGTGGCGCTGCGGCCATCCAGGCCAACACCGACGGCGCTCGTGGTGCCAATGGTCATTTTGTTGGTGTCGAGGATCGTGAGCCCATCGCTGTTGCTATAAGCAATCCCGCTCACCGTGGTCTCGGCTGCGGTGATCTGTGGCAAAGCAACTGGCACGGTCAATTGCCACCACGTGCTGGCACCGCTGCTCTGATTCGAGGCTTGTACGGGGACAAAATGCATGACATTGGGGCCACTTAGCGTGTTGGCAAGCTTGAGGAAGCTGGCCAAGGTGCCTTGGGTGAAATCGGTGCCTAAGTTGGTGACGACATTGGCGCTAAAGCCAAAGGCAACATCACTGACATTGTTATCTTCCACAAGGATCCGAATGACATGCTCGCTGCTACCAATCGGCGGCGTGGGGCTGCTCTCATAGATGCTTGGGTTGCTGCTGCGGCCACCGTAGCAGGGGCCGGCAAGCGGATTGCCATTTTGTGCACCGACTGTCCATGTTGATGGACTCAGTGATGATTGCTGTGCATAGAGGGGCGCGGCACCCACACAAATCGGACCACTGCCTGGCATGCCATTACCAGCCGCGCCATAGGTCTGTTCAACGGAGAGTGAGCCATCGCCGGCTGCGCCCGTTGCCAAGCCGCGGAAATCGTTGACAGCAACATAGTAGGTGCCATTGGTAATGTTTGTAAAGGTGAATCCGCCGCTGGCATTCAACATCGTTGTGGCGACATGAACACCCTGGTAATCATAGAGATGTAAATCGGCGGTTGTCGAACCGACAAAGGCTGGTCCGCTGGTTACGGCAGTGCCTTCAACATCATTGAAGAGCTTGCCGCTGATGGTCAGACTCAGGTTATAGTTAGCGCTGAATTCCGATGTATTGCCGGTGGCTTTGTCAATTGCGATCGCACTAATCTTATCGCCGATCTGCAAGCTGACGCCGCCGGGGACAACGAGCGTGGCATTGCTATAGCTACCGCCGCTGACATCGACGAGGGTCCCGATATGGGTGACACCTTCGCCGGCTTCCGGAATGCCTTCGCCAGCACTGACGGCCGCCTTATAAAATTCAAGATCAAAGGTGCCGCTGTTGCAGTAGCTGCCGCTGATCGTCAGCACGCCACTCAACAGGCGTGCGCTACCAATCACGGGACGACCCAAACCGCCGTTTGCACCGCCAGCACCGGTACAAGTGGTAGCCGCAGTGACGCCGTCGTCGCCCAAGTCAATGGCATTGCCCTGGTTATTTTGAAATGAGTTTTGGCTGATCTTGTTGCCGCTGCCGCCGCTCGTAATAGAAACACCAGAGCCGGCCGAATCATGCAATTGATTCAGCGTAATCGTATTGTTGTCTGCTTCATAGAGACGAATAATATCGCTGGTGGCACTTGTCAGTGTATTCTCGGTGATATGATTATTGCCGACGGCGGTGTTCACATTGGCGCTCTGTGCCATCACCAGCGCTTCGCTCGATTTGTTGTTGCTGATCAGAATGCGGTTTGTGCCGGCGCCGAGGCGGATCCCGCCGGTGACAATGTTGCGCTCAATTCGCCAATCGCCAAGATTAGCTGCAACGACATTGCCAGCGCCCCCTGTACTGTTAGAGAGCAGAATAGAGCCCAAATTGCTCGCAATGTAGTTGTGACTGATTGTACCCGTGCCGGTTGTCGGTGTGGCATAGGCGACTTGAATGCCATGCAGCGTGCGATTGGTCGCGGCACTGTTGGTGCTCATATCGTAGCCGATCACCACATCTTGAACGGTCAAGCTGATCCCGCTGCTTTGGCGAATATGATAGGACGCAATGGTTGGCAGGTTATTTTGGCTGGTAAAGGCAAGTCCTTGAATCGTCACCCCATTGCCCTGTATCTCTAAGGTCGATTCATTGGCCCCTAGGTTTTCCAGGATCTCCCACTCCGGTCGTTCCAATGCTGGGATCGCCTGTTGCGAAACGCCGACGGGCGTACTGCCAAAGATATTTCCCTGGTTTTTATTTAAGAGGGTGCCATTGCGATAGTAAAAGGCATCGCCATCGATGGTCGTTGTGTCGCCAGTGATGGCGGGCAAACTCCCCGTGCCAGTCAGCGATAAGCGCCACCATTGGGTGGTTGCGCTTGTATTCATGTTGGGCGCAACGACTGGAATAAAGCGCAGGGCATTGGGGCCACTGATCGCATTGGCCGCGCGGATAAACATGCGCAAAGAGCCTGGTCCACTTTCATTGAGGTTGGTTACCACGTTGTGGCTAAAGGCAAAATCTACACCGCTTAGTGTTTCGCCGGTTGTCAGCGTGATCTTGATCACATGCTTGCGCACGGCAACATTGGTATTGCCCGTCAGGTCTGTGAAGCCTAATGTTGCATCGCGCCCGCCATAACAGGGGCCGGTGTGATGGTCACCGTTTTGCGCATCGGTGCGCCACGAGTAGATGCTGGTGGCATTTTGTTGGACATATTCGGTACGGCCGGCACAGATGGGCCCATCTCTCGTCGAGGTGCCGGAAGAGCCATAGGTCTGCTCAACCACCCCTTTGCCCTCGCTATCACTAAACCCGGCCAACTCATCGGGATTATCAACCGTTACATAGTACGATGCCGCGACAAGATTGGTGAACGTATAATGGCCGTTGGCATCGGTTGTTGTCGTCGAGATATAGGTGGTGCCTTTAAAGAGAGAGACTTGGGCTGGGGTCGCAAAAAGTTGAAACTGATTGGGATCCGCGGTCCCGGCAACGTCGTGGTAGATCGTGCCGGTGACAGTGCCCGTACTTTGGGCGAAGGCGACGCCTCTCGTTTGGGGCGAAAATAGAAGGATGGTAGCGATCAGTGGAAGAAATAGCGCGATTGTAACCTTCCTGATCGAATAATGCGCACTTGACATAGAAATGTCTCCTATACAATTCATGATGAAACTCTCTTAACGCTGACCTGATGTTGACTGTTGTGTGTAAGTGCTTTGTCGGCCATTCTTATAAATGCTTTTGATCGACTACAATAGAGGCAATAAAAATCAATTAATGATCTATGCGATTTCTTAAATTTGCACTCGCTAGGTTGAAAGCTTATGCTAACTGCCAACAATGCTGTTGAATTTTTTTACACACAGAGACTATAATAGAGGAAACCTTACGCGGATTTAATTACGGTTGTGTTACAAAGCATTGGTTAAACTTACATGAAATTGTGTTTGATAAAGTATTACGTAGGGTAACTTTCTTCTTGCCTCAATGATATGGATCGGTTCTTGGTACGCATACCTAAAGGGAGCGCTTCTCGTTGATCTTATTCTTAGACATCTTTCTGAAGCTTTGCTGTAGCTCCACTCGTTGTGCTTGCAAGGCGGATGGAGAGGGAGAATTTCAGGCTAGACCCTTAAGGCGGTTGGGGAGAGAAGGCAGTCTCTCCCCAACCGTCCTAAGGGCATGCCGTATCATGCTCATTGGGTTGATCCTGATCAGCAACATAAGCGGCTTTGGCAAAGTCTCTGCAATGGTTGCTCATGTGCCTGCTGCGTACCCCGTGCATACACGGTCGCAGTACGCTGGCGTGCTGTTTAGCGGCGTTCTGGACAAAAGCGCTGGCCATCCTGCCACCACACCCACACCCACATCTACACCCACATCTACACCCACACCTATACCCACGGGGACGGCTACCTTTATTCCTACCACCGCACCGACAAATAGTGCCGTTGCCACCGCCTCTCCTACCTTTGTCGCCACCGCCCTGGCAACAGCAACACCTACACTGTTGGCAACCTCATTGCCTTCTACCACCCCATCCCCCATACCAACTGCAACCCCGACACTGGATGTGGAGGGCGATAGCGATTTTGATGGAATTGGTGACCGAGTAGAGTGCAGAGATGAGCTCTCATGCCCAGATAGCGATGGTGATGGGCATGCAGATTATCTGGATATCGATAGTGATGGCGATGGGATTACGGATAAGGTAGAGGCAGTGGTGGTATTCGTGGTTGACAGAAGTGTGCGGCCCGTCGATCTTGATGGCGATGGGCAGCCAGATTATCTGGATCCAGATAGCGACAATGATACGTTGCCTGATGCGTTGGAGGGGTATGATGCCGATTATGATGGCATCGCCGACTTGGTTGCGTTGGGGCTAGACAGTGACCATGATGGGCTTGACGAGGCATTTGATACCATGCCGCAAATGTATCACAGCCGGGAGAATGCTGCCGGCTCGAATGCCCCGCTGCCAAGCACCAGCGGTGGCCTGCCCAATTGGCGCAATGCCGATGATGATGGCGATACCATTCCTACGATAGAAGAGATTGGGCGCAATCGGGCGCTGCCAATTGACGAGGATCTCAATGGCATTCCCGATTACTTACAGCCCAGAGTGGTGCGCTATCTATTTGTCCCATTAGTGAGCGCATACTGGCTGAGCACAAAATAGCGTGTGACAATGATCAACCCCACAACGGCCGTTACCACGTAAGTCAATGGCAACCCCAAATAGCGACCGACAGAGAAAGCCAACAGCGGACCAAGCGCCGAACCAAGATCGCCGGCGGTTGTGTATGCACCGATCAAGTGGTGCGGGCGTTCGCTCTGCAAGGCAACCCCACTGGCCGCAGCCGAAAGAGTCACCGAAACGCCGCTGTCACAAAGAAAATAGAGAAAGAGACAGAGTACGGCATAGAAGTTCGCCGATGTGGCCAGCCCAATAATTGCGATGAGTGAGACCAGACTCAATAGGAGCGCCATACGGGCTTGCCCAATATGATCCGAAATCCGCCCGATCGTTGGCCCGATGGTGATGTCACTGAGCCAGCGTACCCCTTGCAATAGCCCCGTAATCGTTGCTACGCCCACGCCAAAGAGCAGGGAATTTTCGCCGGTTTGCAGCCGTTCGGCCAGATAGATCGAGGTGGTAGAGACGACCACACCACTCAAGTAAAGCTGGATCGCACCGGCACCCAGTAGCCAGCGCACCAATGGTGTGCGTAGCAGTTCGCGCCAGATCTGCCATTGAAACTGATTCTTGCGTGGCTGCGGAACGGTATGATGGGCCCGCGTCCCCTGTTGCAATGCCAGCGGCCAGCGGATCCAGAGGGCAACCGGCAGCGCCAAGGCCGTCACCGCCATTACCGCGCCGATCGTTATCCCATAGCCATAGCGGTCATAGAGAAAGCCACCCCCCAAGACTGCCGTCGCACTGCCCAGGCGCACAATCCCCCAGAGCAAGCCAGTCAACCGCCCTTTCGTCGTCTGGCCCCCATGCCAAACGGCCTGGTAGCCCCCCTGGCGTAGACCGGACCAGGCGATCCCCCATAGCATACGCGCACCGAGAAAGACGGCAAAGCCCCAGCCCACGCCATAGAGAAGTGTCGAGATTAAGCCGAGAACGGCGACTGCAATAAACGGCAAGCGCGCGCCCCATCGCTCAAAGAGCGCACTGGCCCAGCCGTTAGAAAGTAGCCGGATAAAGCGGTTGGCGCTCAATAGCACGCCCACCAGCGACAGCCCAATCCCTAAATTCGCCGCTTCGAGCGGCAAAATGCTATACATCAGTGAATCGCCAAGAATACAGAGCGCAATCACGAGGCTGGTAGTTGTGACAAGACGGAGCGGAGTCGGCTCCGTGGTTTGCACTTCCGTGGATGAAGAAACAACTTGCATGGCAGAAAAACTTTCCTTTGGCGGTTTGTTAACAAATTGTTAACTTTACAACAGGCCTGCCATCCATGCAAACAAGGGAAAAAGTGTATAGGGTAATCCACTGCACACAAACCGGAGCGCCCCGTGAGAAGGAATTACACTTCTCACGGGGCGCTCCGGTAGGGATAGTAGGTTAGCCAAAGCTGGGTGTGAATTAGAAGCAGAGGCGATAGTACTTGATGCAAGGATAGGGAATTGTGACGAACCAGACCCGCTTGTAACAAGTGCCGACGTACGGGACGGTGATGCAAAACATTTCCAAGCGTTCTTCGAGCTGTTCGATGGCAAAATCGTTGGTGTGCAACATGGTGCGTGATCCTTTCAGAGATAGATGAGTGATTGAGTAAGGTAGTTCAAGTCAAATTAGAAGCAGATACGATAGTACTTGATACAAGGATAAGGAATCGTGACGAACCAGACCCGCTTGTAACAAGTGCCGACGTAAGGAACGGTGATGCAAAACATTTCCAAACGTTCTTCGAGCTGTTCGATGGCGAAATCGTTGGTGTGCAACATGGTGAGAGATCCTTTCAGAGATAGATGCGTGATTGAATAAGGTAGTTCAAGTCAGATTAGAAGCAGAGGCGATAGTACTTGATGCAAGGATAGGGAATTGTGACGAACCAGACCCGCTTGTAACAAGTGCCGACGTAGGGAATGGTGATGCAGAACATTTCCAAGCGTTCTTCGAGCTGTTCGATGGCGAAATCTTCATTGTGTAACATAGTGGAGTTTTCCTTTCAAAGATAAGTGAGATAGTTGAGTTCGTAGCAGATGCGCTTCTCTTTCTTTCTCTTTCCTTCTGTCTGCTCATCTGCTCTGATGGCCTTATTGTAGCGGATGGCAGACGCGCAAAACAGCCCTGCTTTCTGAAAGTTTGGCCATTTCCGCTAATAGTTTTGTAGATGATTGATAGAATACCGCTTGGGCACAAAAAATGCCGGTTAGACCACAAACCCACCCAAGCTTCCCTGGCAGTTTTGCAACCCAACCGGCATTCCCTACCGCTCTACCGCTCTACCGCTCTACCGATGTACTGATTTACTGATTTACTGATTTACTGATTTACTGTCCTACCGTCCTACCATCCTACCGCGCAATCACCGGTAAATAGATCGTCGTCTCCCCACTCGCCTCCGCCGGTGTCGCCTGCACCGTAATCGACGAAAGCACCAAGGTCGCTTCTGGTGCGCTGGCCTCCTTCGCCGCCGCGGCCATAACACCACCATCTTCCGTCTCCAACAGCACATCATAGGTGCGGAAGGGTTCATAGCCGCTAAATTCAACGGTAAAATCGAGATCGCCCTTGCCGGCCAACGGCAGCGGCAGGGTGCCACTGATCGGCTGCCCTGGGGCCAGGCCATTGAGGCCGGCCACCTCGTTTTCGCCCTGCATATCTGTTGGCACAATCCGCAGCGTCCATGGCAAAGTGGCTGCGCTGCTGGTTGTGTTGGAGATGCTAAAGCGGAGCGGAAGCGCCGTCGATAGCGGCGTACGGATCAGCCCGGTTACCGGGCTGCCCCCCACCACCGGCACGGCGCAGTAGTTGCGATGATCCCACAGTGCGCCGTCGGCACTGAAGAGGTTGCCGCTCTGCAAGTTCTGTACATTCGCCGTGAAGCAGGCGACTTGGCCATTTGCGGTCAACGTCGGTGGCGCATTCACCTTGACCGAAATCGGCACACAGGCCCCCGCCGGCACATTGATCGGCTGCGCAGTTAGGATCGTATAGGTCGTTGCGTTCGGGAAGTTGACACTACAACTGGGATGTGCCCCCGCTGGCAGTCCAACAATGCCACCGGTAATCGGCATGGCATAGGTGTGCGCGACCACATCGTTGTTACAGACCGATACCGCAATCGTCGCGCTCGTCTGGTTGCGGCAGATGGGGGTATCCCACGGCAGTGCGATGTTGTCTTTGCACTTACCGGCATAGTCAGCTCGAAAGATGCCGGCGATCTCACCCGGTGTCACTACTCGGTTAAAGATCTCGACTTCATCGATTTGGCCGCTGAAGAGATCGGCCACCGCCAACGTGCTGCTGCCAATGCGCAACGGCGACGCGTTATTCAGCGTGTTTGGGCGCAAAGTTGGGTTGCCGCGCGTACCGACTTCGACACCATCGACATAGAAGCGAATGCCGTCGGTCACATCGCGATCCACCGTGACGGCGACGAGGTGCCACGCATTTGGCGTCACCGCAAAGCCTGAGTTATAGGTGGTGCCGCTGCCGTCGGCCAAGGTCAGGGCGAGCAGACCGTTGCGCAGGAAGAAGGTGTAACCGCGCAGCCCATTCGCCACCTGCTGCCGTTTGTCGACAATCACTCGCACATTCGACGACTCTTTCATGAAGATCCAGGCGTCAATCGAGAAGTCCCCAATCCCAGTGCCGGCGACCGACGCAGGAAAGTTAAGCGTCGGATGATTGGGTGACTGCACATAGTCATTGCTGCCATCAAAGGTAAGCGCACCGGCCACCTTCCCCGTTGCCGGTACGGGCCCATTGGTGTGGTTGCCGTCGTTGACATTGGCAATATCGTTGGCAATTGTGCCGCTTGTCTCATCCAGTGGCCACCAGGCGACCATGCCACTTGGCGGCTGAATGCACTGCTTGCCGTGGACAATCACTTCGTCACAGTCTCGGTTGTTTTGTGGGTTGGCATCGCCCTGCGTTTCGACATTGGCGCAATTTTTCACCACATCGATATCACTGGGGAAGTCACTGGCCGGGCCAACGTTGACATTGAGCACCAACACCAGGCTACCACCGGCTGGGATCGGCCCGGCGTGGGAACAGGTAATCGTCTGCCCGGCCAAGGTCACCGGTCCCGCCGTGCAGGACCAACCAGCCCCGCCCGCCGAGGCAAAGGTGACCCCAGGCGGCAGCTGATCGGTGACAACAATGGGGGCCGTGGTTGGGCCGCTGCCAATGTTGCTGACGGTGAGGCTGTACGCGCCCGTTTGGCCGTAAATGAACTCGCCCATGTGCACCTTCTCAACGGTCAGATCAGGCGGCTTAGGTGGATCGGTTACCGTGGTCTCGTCACAGTCATCATCGTTCTGCGGGTTGAGATCGCCCTCGGTATCGACATCGGCGCAATTCTTGATCGCCGGCCCTTGTGGGAATTCACTCGCCGTGCCGACTGCAACGATCAACTGCAAGGTCAAACTGCCGCCCGGCGCAATCGGCCCGGCGTGGGCACAGGTAACGGTCTGCCCACCGGGCGTAATCGGCCCCGCCACACAAGACCAACCGGCTCCGCTCACCGAACTATAGGTGACCCCCGCCGGCAATTGGTCGGTGACCACAATCGGGCCGACGGTCGGGCCGCTCCCCACATTGGTCACTGTGATGCTATAGGTGCCACTCTGCCCAAAGACAAGCGGCTCCAGATGCGACTTGCTCAGTGTCAAGTCGGGATGCGCCTTTTCGGGATCGGGGCAGGCGATCTCGACATCGCCAATCTCGGTTTTGTCTTGCCAGTAGAAGCCGTTGAGATCGGTGATCGTGCTGTTGGCGATCGTCCCTGCCGTCGGGGGTAAGCCCTGCAAACCATAGACCACGCCGGTCTCGGGGAAGGGGGCCGGCGTCATAAAGCGCAGCGCATCACCCGTCCCCCAAACCCAGCCGCCGGGCGCGTAGTCATAATCGACGCCGCCAGCCGAGTTGGCATTGGGGTTGGTGCCAGCACCGGGGATATCACCCACGTCAAAGCTGTTGGCACTGGGCACCCAAAGCGGGCCACTGAGCACAAATTCCAGCGCGCGCGATTGGTGGGCAGAAGAACCACTGTCGCTGTACATGCTGCGCTCTGCCACCAGCATGGCACCGGTCGGTGAAAAGGAGATATCCGCCACCGGGTTCGAGTAATTGCCTTGGTAAATTGGCAATGTGACTTCCAATTGCGCCGGGCCCGTCGTAAAGGTACTCAACGGGATCGACCAGATCTCGTTTGCTTCGGTGGCGCTGGGATTGCCGGCGTGCTCCCACCAGACGCTGTAGAAGAGGCGGCCATTGTGGATTTCAAGCCCCCAGATGCGCCGCCCCAGTTGGGTAAAGCCAGGGGTGCCGTCGTCGGCAATCGGTGTCAATGTGGCGCTGACGCGGCCGGTGGTGCCATGATTGTATGTGTTGAGCACCGTACCGCTGCTGTCCAGTTGATAGATCAGCCCATCTTCCATGTTGCTGGCATAGAAGCGATTGGCGGTTGGATCATAGGTGATGTTGCCGAGCGCAGGCGTGGTTGCTGCATCGTTAGGCAGCGTCGCAAAGGTCGAGACATTGCCGGTGATGCCATTCACCTTATAGATCCCACCCGAACCGGCGGGCCCATAGACATCCGTCCAATAGGCCGAGGTGGCCGTGACATACATATTGCCGGCGTTGTCGAGGGTCAGCCCAAAGATGTCGCCCATCTTGGCGCGCGTCCAATCGGGGTGGTGATACATCGGCGGCATATATTCGGCGGGGTGGAGCGGCGCGCTGGCGTGGCCGCTGATATCCATCACTCCCATGACGTAAATATCATTCACGCCGTCGGCAAAGCAGGTCGCTACCGCCAGCTTATTGGTGCTCAACGTATAGCCGGGCGCCTGGCTCAGCGGCGGCTGTTTGCCAACGCAGGCATTGGCTTCGGCTTTGCGGTTGCCAAAGTTGAGGCCATCCTTGCTTGCCCCCGGTGGCAAGGTGAGAGTGTAGGTACCAGGCGCCACGGGATGCGTCTGCTGCCAACCCGTTTGCATCACTTCGGAGACGGTGACATTAGTGGGGCCGCCGGTGGCGTCGCCGGGGAGGTCGATGCAATAGCGGCCATTAGCCCCGGTCACCACGCTAAGCAGCGGTCCGCCGGTTATCTGAACTTGGATCGTCCAGCCGGGCAACCCTGCCTCGCCGAGATCCTGGATGCCATCTCCGTCGATATCGTTGAACTTGATGCCACAGAGTTTCCCGGTAGCCTTCGTATTGCCAAAGAGCAACTTCTGTAGCTGTGTGCCCTGTGCCACCGAGACGCTGTAGAGCCCAGTGGACGGTTGGGTTTGGATCCAGCCCGTCTGCACCACCTCGCTGACGGTGTAATCACCCGGCTTGACATCAATGCAGAAACGGCCATCATCACCGGTAGTGGCGGTGCCGACGACCGTGCCGCTGCTGTTGGTCACTTCAAAGGTCCAGCCGGCCAACGGTGGTTCACCGGGATCGTGCACGCCATTGCCGTTGATGTCATGATATTTGATGCCGCAGAGCTTGGTGACGGGGTTGAAGTTGGCGAAGTCGATGTTGCCGACAATGGTGCCTGGCGCGACGGTCACCTGCTGCACGGGATCGTTCCCTTTGGGCAGGGTCGTGCTCCAGCCCTCCTGCGCTAGCTGGCGCACCAAGTAAAGGGTTGCTTTGTCAATTTCGGGGAGCGCGATGCAGTAGCGGCCATCGACCATACTCGTTGCGACACCCACGGGATCGCTGCTGCCCACAGGGAAGGCGGCCACTTGAAAGGTAGCCAACTTGGGTGTTGCTTTGTCGATTTGTCCATTGCCGGCGAGGTCATTGTAGATCGTGCCACAGATGGCCGGCGGGCGTACGGTGCGCAATAGACCGGCATCTTGATCCAGATCGCTGCTGCCGGCGCTGACGGTGATCGCTGCGGTTTGCCCCGTCGTTTGGTTGGCATCGCTGTCAACGGTGCGATCATTGCCCTGTCCTGGCAAGGTCAAGGCATAGCCTGGTGGGGGCAGAAAGGTCAGCATGATCGGGGCCGCCGCTGGATTTGCCACTGTAAAGAAGAAGTTGCCCCGTTGGTCGGTCGTCGTGGTAACGGAGGTGTCGCTGCCGCTACAGGTGGCTGTCACTTCGACATCGCCAACACCGCCCTCGTTGCTTTCATGAATGCCATTGCTATTGGCATCGAGCCAAACCAGATCGCCAATAGTTGCTGTGACCACACCTGAGCCATTGACATTCGCTGCCGCTAGACCGCCTGGGCAGTTGATCGTAGCACCGCCATTGAGCGCAAAGCGGGGCGCGGCGTAGGCCACTTCTGCCAGGCCTGGCAACGTAGTCAAAAACACTGCCAGAAGCAAAGGCCAGAGCGCCGGCCAAAGCCGACCACTCTGCCGAAGCCGGATCGCAAGGTACGATAATTCCATAACGAGTCTCCTTTGTAGCTGGGATTGAATCGATCTGCAAGCGGGCAGGGAATAAAGTGGGAGCGCGGGTACCCGTTGTTGGGATGCTATAGTATTCAATGCGGGGCGGCTGATTTTTCCGACACGAGTTTTTGCTATTATCCCTGGACAAACAAAAAGCCAGCCCAATAAAAGGGATGTAACGTCGCTGCGGCGGTCAATTGCGCGGCCCGCAGCGCGCCATTGGCCATTGTCCCTCCATGCGCCGTTGGCAAGTGGCGGTAGAAATCGCCCATCAATGTCGCAGTCGATGCGTCTGCAATGCGCCAGGTGGTGACAATCAGTTGGCCAGCACCGGCTGCAACGAGCGCGCGTGCCAATCCCAGAAGCCCTGCCCCCCGGACGCTACCCTGACCACTGACACAGGTGCTCAACACAACCAACGGATGGCAGCGCAATTGGGTGCCATGATAGAGCTCAAGCAATGTCAACTCACGGTCGGCGAGGTGGATGGCGGAGAAGAGTGGCCCGGTGGCGGCAAAGTGGGCGTGGGCGGCGAGATGGATGAGTGTTGCGTCTGGCGCGGCTGTGAGAAAGGCACCGACGGTGGCCGCCTCTTCACAGCGCAGCGCACAGGTGAACCGTGGGGCAATTGCTGCCGCGATCTGCGTTGCTTCGACAACTGCGCTGGGCAACTCACCGCCATGCGAATGACCAATGACTAACGCTCGCCCGCACTCGTTGTTCAAACGCGACGTGTCTGCCACCGTCGCGTGGAGCAGGGCCGCCGGTGCCGAGAGATAGGTCAACTGAAAGCGCGTCAGCAGATAGCCGCCATCCCACAAGGCGGCCACCGGTAGATCGTGTAAGGGCGCTGGTAAGGCTAGATAGAGCCGGGTGCAGCCGGCCAGATGGGGCATGAGCGGTGCCATGAGTAAGCGGTAAAAGGCCGTTAGTAAGCGAATTGCCAGCGGTTGGGCCAACGTCGGCTGCTGCTGAATCAACGCGTGATCGTTGATGTGAAAACGCCAGGCTTGTAGCGTCTGCTCCACCGCCGCTGCTGGACCGAGGGGCACCATCGTGCTCTCCTGCGCACGGATTACCAACGCAAGCGCCTGCCCATCATTATTCGCATAGACAAGAAGCGCATCATCCTCGGTTAGACGGCTTTGTAGCGCAGTAAGAAACGCTCCCGCTGCCTCGTCGATGGTGGACAAAGCCGCAATTTCTGGCACTTTGTCGATCGCGGGAGGAATCAGATGATGCTGCCGCACCCGCAGCCGTCGCCAACAGTCGGCGATTTCACTTTCAAGTTGATCGAGCATCGCCTTGATTGCAGCCAGTGGACCGGTCGGTTCACTGACTTTGCGTTGTTGCCACTGCCGGTTTTCCTCGAGCCGGCGTAAGTCGGCCAGCAGTGCTTCTGTCTGCAAATCTTTGGCATGGTCAAGCGCCATCGTTGCCGGTGGCAGGGGGGCCACGGCGGCCAGGTTGAGCAGGTAGAGCAGAAGTGCATGGTTCGGCGTGGGCGCAGCGGGGTCGATGTGCAAGCGTGCTGCATCGCCATAGAGGGATGCTTTATCGGCAAGGTAGCCCAGTTGCAACTCATCGATTGAGAGTGTGCCGCGGATTGCTTCCAAGCGGGTGATCGCCTGTTGATAGGCGTGCCAGGCGGTGGTGCGCTGATCTTGCCGCTGGTGTGTGCGCCCTAGCAGCGCGTAGCTCTCCATCGCATGCAAGGTCAAGTGATAACGTTCGGCCAACGCAATTGACTCATGCAGCCACGCGCTGATCTGCTCGAATGGTGGCTGTGCCGCTGCCAGAGCGAGCTGTGTTGCAAGGAGGCGCGCTTCAATGGCGAGCGTGGGCCATTCCGCACGATCGGCCAACGTCTGTACCTCACTCGCCAGCGCTTGGCTCTGCTGTAGGAGATCAGCGTCGCCATCTATCCCTTTCACCATTTGTAGATAACTTTGCGCCAAGGCCAGTTGCGCGCTCGCCTGCCAAAAGGTGGCCTGATGTTCCCCAAACCGGTGGATGGCGTCTTCTAATACGGCAACGGCCCGTGCGAAGCGACCAAGTTGGCGTTCTGCCGTGCCGGCAACCAAAAGAGCATGGCCCTCTTCCAGATCCATGCCGTTGTCGGCAAAGACACGTTGTGCGGCGTGGGCAAGTTGGTAGGCATCGGCGGGCAGATTGAGCCGATTGTAGATCATGGCCCGGTTGAGGTCGGTGGCTGCTTTGTGGACGGTGGGGGTAAAACCTTCGTGCGCCGCCTCCAGATAGCGAAGCGCCGCCAGAAAATGGCCGCGGCGTTCGGCCAACAGCCCCAAGTTAAAGTCGATTAGCGCCACCTGCTGGCGATTGCGCTGTGAGTGCACTAGCGGTGCGCGCGCCGCGGCATAGGCCGCCGCCGCTTCCGCAAAGTGATCCATCTCTTGAAGAACGTTGGCGCGGTTTAGTTCGGCGCGCGCGGCAGCTTCGGTATCACCCAGCACTAGAAAGAGCGTTTTGGCCCGATCACAGGCTGCTAAAGAAGCGACAAAGTCCCCCTGCTGTTTGCAGATTGTGCCAATGTTCATCTCCAGGTGTGCGAGCGCTTGCCGTGCCGGTTCGCCCAATGCCAGGCAACGCGTTTGTACCTGCGCGGCTAGTTGCGCTGCTGCTTCCTGATCGCCGGCGGCGTTGAGGGCATAGACGAGTGGTGCCTGTACCCCCACCTGATCAATTGGCTGTGCCAATTCGTCATAGCGCGCTTCGGCCTGGCGATAATAGGCAATGGCATCGCCGGCCCGGCCGTTGAAGAGGAGCGCCGTTGCTTTGGCCCAGGCCGCCAGCGCTTCTGCGGCAGGATCTGCAAGCGTTGTTGCTGCCAGCACCGCAATTTCGGCAATCTGCAGTGCGCGGAGTGGGTCCTGAAATTTGTGTGCTTCGACCCGTTGGCGCAACTCCACAATGACGGGATAGCTAAGCCGCGAGCGCGTGCTATCGAAGCCTGCCAGTAGTTGATCGGCGACCACGCCAGGATCACTCGTCATGCAACATCAAGCGCTTGAATCCAGATCGTGTGGTGGGGCAGCACGGCGACCAAACGATAGCTTCCGCTCGGTAGGGGCCGGATCGTAAAGAAGCCAAATTCGTCGAGGGGGGTGGCCGCGGCGATAGCGGGATCTTGATGTTGTTGCGCATCCGGCGGCAGCGCAAGGAGTTGCACCGTGCCGCGACAGGGCTCCTCCGGTGCTGTTTGGTTGAGGAGCTGACCTTGAACGGTGTAGTGGACGCTGTTTTCAGTGGGCGCACCATCGGCGCTGGCCGTAATGGTCAGTGCCAGCCGATAGGGACCAACCGCATAGATGGCAGGGGAAGTGGTTGTCCCGCGCAGCGCTGGCATGGTCGTCGTCATCCCTTGGAGAAGGGCCAACAGGGGTTGATGGCCAGGCCACTGTGCGCGCAGCCAAGCGGCGAATCGACTGATCAAAGGCGTTGGTTCCGTGGCGCGGCGCGGCTGATCGAGCACTTGCAATTGGGCCAGTTCTTGCCGGATCAATGGCTCGGCGACAAGCGCGTGCTCAATCAAATGTGCTTCTGCGGCTGTCGCCAACCCTAGTTCATAATCGAGCAACTGTGCCGTCGTCGGCTCCCCCGCACCCAGGTAGAGTGCGTGTAGCAACTCCTCGACTGCATGGTCAGGCACTTCATCATCGGCATTTGCACAATAGGCCATGAGCAACCCTTCTCGTTCTACGACAACGCATATATTGATTCAATGCACGGGCACACGTTTTGCCGACACGGCTTTGCTCTGCTTTTACCATATCTTATAGACAGCGCGTCACATATTGATCGATGCGTCGACGCAGCCGTTTCATGATCCGCTCTAGCGCTGTGTGAACCGCTGCCACATCGGGGTAGATCGCTGGATATTGGGCGCTAATTTCGCGTGGTTTTAGGTTATCGACGTAGCGCAGGAAGAGTAATTGCCGTAAGTCGGCCTCGGGCAGATCTTGCTCGATCTGAGTGGTGATACAGCGGCGCAATTCGGCCAGCTCAACCTGCGCGCTTGGTAGTTGCAACGGTTGGCTCTGCTGCAACTGCATTTGTTGCAGGGCGTTCACCAGTCGTTCCTGGCGCACCCGTTGGCGGCGCAACTCTTGTACGGTGGAGCGAATACATTTCTGAATCACCTTGAGTACCGCGCCGATGTGATCAAAGTGCTCAGTAAGCGCCTGTAAACGACTATAGCGGCTGACAAAACGGCTCCGTGCTTCGGCCCACAGCTCTTCGTGTTCGGTGGCAGTGATCTCATTGAAGCCAAAGTGCGCTAAGTCCTGTTGTAGCCAATGGGTAAAGAGCGCTTGAAATTGGGCTTCAAAGGCGCGCCACGCCTCATCGTTATGGGCCTCTAGGCCACGACGCAGCAATTCAAAGCAGGCACCATCTTCACCATCCGCAAACGCATCGATGGCCGGACCGTGGGCTTGGGCCGCTCGGCACCGCGCCACCAAAGTGGCAAGTGGCCAATGTTCGATTGGATTAGACATGGTTGGTTCAGCGGTCATTGTGGTCGCTCATGGGTTGGTGTCGCGCTGTACATATGGGTAGGAAATCCAAAAAATCTTATATAGAATAGGACGACCAATGGGAACAAATGGCGCGCCGGATCGCTCTGCCGCGTACATATTGTACTTGAAAGTAGCGCGTCCGTCGATTTTGTTGTTTAGAATAGAAAGCGTCACTGCTGCTGTTGCGGCCAAACTAAAGCCATGGTCTATAAAGTTTCACAAGGAATTGCTTTGTCTTCGTGTATCTTCGTGTATCTTCGTGTATCTTCGTGTATCTTCGTGTATCTTCGTGGATCGGTTAAAGTGGCATGACCTGAACCACTGCCACAGTCTTATGTTATACGGCCAATACCTGGGTATCGGTGACGACAAAGATCTGCTCCCCCTGGCGCGGACGGATCGTGCCGTGGTCGACAAAGGCGCTGAATGCTGGCAGCACCCCACACTTCACCCCAAACCAGAAGCAGGGCAGCTTGAGTGACTGCCGCCCCTTGCCCGTCAGCTGCACGGCGGGGTGCAGATGGCCAACGAGCGCATAGCCCGTAGTTGGTTCCAACGGCTCGTGGTTGAGCACCCAATGGGGACCGGACGTCGGGCCATCGACAATTTCCATACACCATTCGGCGGGCGGGTCGCCGGCGTGGCGGTCGTGGTTGCCGCGCACGAGATAGATCGACAAGCCGGCATGGTCTTCACGCCAGGCGGTGACGGCATCGAGCACAGCTGGCTCGCGCCCCTTGGCCGCGTGGAGTAGATCGCCGAGAATGATCAGCTTCTGCGCGCCGGTGCGGTCGAGCGCTTGGGTAAGGCGGGCAAGTTCAGCGTTGGTTGCGCCTTGGGGCAACGGGATCGCATGGGCGCGAAAGGTCGCATCTTTGCCAAAGTGTGGATCGGCAATGAAGAGAGTATCCGTGCGCGGCCAATAGAGGGCACGCTCGGGGAGAAGATGGAGGGTTTCGTGGGCGATTGTGACTGGTAAGTTTGTCATCATGTGATATACTAATTATACGCTTTGTTTTTTAGTTTTAGGGAGGTGAACGATGGTAGCATTAATGATTGCAGATGTAAAGCAGGATTTGGAAACGCTGGTCAATCAGGTCGTTGACAATGATGAGCCAGCCTTGGTACAGGCGGAGACTGGTAAACAGGCAGTGCTGATTTCGCTGGCAGATTTTAACGCTTGGCAAGAGACAGCCTACCTACTCTCTAATCCAGCCAATGCTGCACATCTGCAGAAGTCAATTGCTCAGGCAAAGGCAGGTAAAGTCATTGAGCGGGAGTTGGTCGAGTAATGCGGCTGGCCTTCACTGAATTGGGTTGGGAAGATTATCTTTGGTTCCAAACGCATGACCGTCAGTCGCTGAAACGCATCAACAACCTGATTAAAGATACGTTGCGCTCCCCTTTTGATGGGATTGGTAAGCCTGAACCGCTAAAGGCCAATCTCAGTGGCTATTGGTCGCGCAGAATTACAGAAGAGCATTGACTTGTCTACGGGGTAGAGGAACACGAGATTATTATCATCTCTTGTCGATTTCATTATCCAGCGTAATTTTCCAATTTAATCCCCCGCCCACTGCTCATACCGCAACTGCATCTTGCGGATCCGGTCTTCCAATGTCTCTGATGTCACGGTCTGCCGCATGCGGTCGATCAGTAGCGGAAAGGCAAAGGGCGTTGGGCGCTTGACTTGCTTCACCACAATCCGCCCTGCTGCGATCCGCTCCAATGCCCCCTGTAACCGACTCGCTTCCAACTGCCGCTGCAAGACCTCCCGTTGGGCCTGCGCCAACAGCAGATTCTCCCGATCATAGTCCTGCAATACATCATAGATCAGACTACTCGACGCCTGTAACTGCCTTGTTGTCTTCTGGCCGCCAGGAAAGCGCTGGATCACCAGCCCCGCCACGCGTGCGATCTCGCGGAATTGCCGTTTGGCCATCTCGGCGGCGTTGAGGCTGTGCAGGATATCATCGAGTAGATTCTCCACGGTAAACAAACCAGCGGCCAGCGCCTCGGTCAACGGCGCGGCATCGGGGGCCAGCAACTCAAAGCCATAATCGTTTGCCGCGATGGTAAAGGTGATCGGCTGCCGCTGCCCCAGCCGGTAGGCCGTCAACGCCGCCAGCCCTTCATGCACCAGCCGCCCCGCAAAGGGATAGACAAAGAGATGGTGACCGTCACGCGTCTTTGTCACCTCGATCAGTAATTCGTCCGGTGCCGGGATCACCGACCACGCCTGCTGTACCCGAAAGAGTGGGGCCAACGCACCCATCTCGGCATCGTCATAACGGCCATGGCGCGCCGCTTCCATCCGGGCGCGCATTGCCTCAGTCAATTCGTCCGAAAGAGGTAAGCTGCCGCCGGCCCAACGGGGGATGATCCCTTTGGCACCCGTGGCGCGACGCACCCATACCTTCATCTCACGCAGCCGCACAAATTCCAGCACCTTGCCGGCCAGCGTGAAACGGTCGCCGGCTTTCAGCCGTGAGGCAAACGATTCTTCCAGCTGTCCCAATTTGCCGCCACTAAGATATTGCACTTGTAACATGGCGTCGCCAACAATCGTGCCGATCGACATACGGTGCATCTGCGCGATAGTTTTATCCTCGACCACGTAATGGCCATCTTGCTCGATCACGCGCCGATATTGGTCATAGTTATGCAGTGCCGCGCCGCCGCTGGTGACAAAGTCAAGCGCCCATTGCCATTCCGCCGGCGTTAACCCTTGATAGGCATGACTCGTCCGCACCTCCCGGTAGAGCTCCTCCGCCACAAAGCCGCCGCCCAACCCAATCGTCACCAAATGTTGCACGAGCACGTCAAGGGGCTTCTCGACTGGGGAGCGCGCCTCGATATGCCCTTCCTGCATCGCCAGCCGCGCCGCTGAAACTTCAAGCAATTCGAGCGCATGGGTGGGCACACAGATCACCCGACTCGTCGCCCCTGGTTGATGGCCGGAGCGCCCCGCCCGTTGCATCAGCCGCGCCACCCCTTTGGGGCTACCGACCTGGAGCACGCAGTCGACCGTCGGAAAATCGACCCCCAAATCGAGGCTCGACGTGCAGACGACACAGCGTAGCCGGCCATTGCGCAACTCATTCTCGACCCAACTCCGTGTCGCCGAATCAAGCGAGCCATGGTGCAGCGCGATCTCGCCCGCCCACTCCTCGCGCTGCGCCAGGATCTCCTGGTACCAACGTTCCGTCTGGTTGCGCGTGTTGGTGAAGACGAGCGTCGTGCGGTTCGCCTCGATCTGTTCGAGCACCTGGGGCAGCAACTTCAATCCTAGATGGCCGGCCCACGGAAAGCGCTCCACCGTCGGCGGGATAATCGACTCGAAATAAAGTTGTTTGGTCATATCGCCCTCGATTAGACGGCCCTCTTTAATTTCGCCGGTTGTGTAGTCCGCTGTCCCAATGAGTGTGCGCAGCGCCACGTCGAGGTTGCCCATCGTTGCCGAGAGACCCCAAATGCGCAACGCTGGACGCCACCGCCGCAAACGGGCCAGCGCCAACTCGGTCTGCACCCCGCGCTTGGTCGCCATCAACTCGTGCCACTCATCGACAATCACTGCTTGAAGTGACGCAAAGAGTTCTTCGGCATTGGGGCGCGCCAATAGCAACGAGAGACTTTCCGGCGTGGTGACGAGCGCCGTGGGGAGTTTGGTGCGTTGGCGGTTGCGAGCTGAGGATGAGGTGTCGCCGGTGCGTGTCTCGATGGTCCAGGGCAGGCCGAGGTCCTTGATGGGTTCTTGGAGCGCTTCGGCGGTGTCCGCGGCGAGGGCGCGGAGGGGCGTGATCCAGAGCACTTGGAGTGGCGGCGCACTCTTGTGGCGCGTCCTGGTAGCCTTCTCTTTTTTTGTTGCTGATTTTGGGGAGGGGCTGGGATTCTCTGCCAGCCACGCCGCAAGCGGATCCAGCCATGCTGCGTACGTTTTGCCGCTGCCGGTTGGCGAGTGGATCAGGCCGCTCTCGCCGCGCAGATACGCGCTCCAGACTTCGCGCTGGAACGGGAAAGGGGTCCAGGCTTGTTGGGTGAACCAGGTGATGATGGGGTGCAACAGATTGGTCATGTTGCGTAGTATACAGGATGAAAATCTAATCGGTTGTATTTCACTTTCCCTTGCCGATATAGGGAATCAAATTTGCTTATTGGTTTTCCCGGCCAGCGTCTCCGCTGCATCTAAAATCGCGTTGATCAGTGGCCGTGCTGCGCTGGGCGATAGCTGGCCGCAAAAGGCTTCAAAGCCGCCCCACAGATAAGCGTTGGGGTGGGCGATGTAGTCGAGGCTGTCGGTTGCCTGGTAGAGAATATAGGTGTATTTGAAGGGCGAAAACCACTTGAGCACGCTGCCCAACTCACCCACCAATTCGCCTGGTACGCCAATCAAGAGCACCGGCCCAAGCGCTAACAGCGAAAATTCTACATCGACCGTTGCGCCCGGTTGCTCGACCCGGCAAAGGTTGTCGTCAATCACCCGTTCGCTCATGCCGCTCGTGGGGATCGCTTCAAACTCGGCGCGGGTACGTAGTTGGAGGGAGACCGTGCGTGTGAGCGAACGCAGCCGCAACGGCCCCTGCACTTTGTGTGCATCGTAGGCGCGCAACATCGCTGCTGTCGCCAACACTTCACCAACGCGGCGCGTCTCGGCAAAGCCGGCTTCGGGCGCTTTGGGATGGGTGTCGCCCGTCGCGCCGGTGGTGTAGATCGGCAGACAGTCGGTGCTCTCTTTGATCAACGCACGTACGACCCCCGGCACGTCGGCGCTGATCAGCGAAGAGGTTTGCCCGGCGGTTAGCGGATGCATGGCATAGTTGAGTAGGAGCCCAAACGGGTGTCGTTCGCCTTGGCGGCAAAAGGCCAGAATCCCCAATTCTTTGTCGCTATGGCCGTGGGTAATCGGGATGAGATCTTTGTGGTCGGGCACGCCGAGGTAGCGCCCATCCGCAAAGAAAAAACGACGGTTCATATTCTCATCAACGTGGGCGCGGTTGACCAGGAGATCACAGGGTTGTGGCGCGGCCGCGGCTGCCTGCGCCACTTCGACCGATCTTTCTGTGAGAAATGTGAGATAACGATCGAGATAGGTCGGTCGCTCTTCGCCATACCAGCGGTCGCGAAACTTGCGCTCGCGCACTTCCGGCCCTTCATGGGTGTGGGTACAGGTGAAGATAATCGCATCCGCTGTCAACGGTAATGTGGCACAGAGCGCGCTCTTGAGGCGCGCAATTAGTTCTTTTTCCATGGCAAGCAGATCATAACTGATGAGGAGCGCGTGCTGCTCGCCATCGAGCAGATAGAGCGCATTGGCGTAAAGTTCGTCGTGGACACCAGTTGCGGGATAGAGCGCCATAGCCCGCCAGCAGACAATCGGCGTTGGGTGGGGTGATAATCGTTTCAGCGAACCCAGCTTGCATGATAGACCTCCTGACAAAGTGCTACTTTGATCTCGTTTTATGATTCTCGCACATCCGGCAAGCGCAACCGGCGCAACTCCGGCAAGGTCGCTGCCACTAATGCTACTACCAGCAGCGTCACACTCCCACCGGCGATTACCGATGGGGCGGTCCCCAAAAGCTTGGCAAAGACGCCACTCTCAAAGGCACCCAATTCATTCGATGCGCCAATAAAGATCCAACTGACCGAAGCGATCCGCCCGCGCATCGCTTCCGGCGAGAGCACGCGCATGATGACCTCACGCACAATCATGCTGACCCCATCAAAAATACCGGCAAAGAAGAGCGCGCCCAGCGAAAGAATAAAGTTGCGCGAGAGCCCAAAGACAATCATGCTGACGCCAAAGCCGCCCACACACCAGAGCAGGTTGCGCCCGGCGTGATTGGTCGGCGGGCGGCGGGTTGCCACGGCCATGACGAGCAGCGCACCAATCGAGGGGGCTGTGCGCAGAATGCCCAAGCCCAGCGCACCAACGGCGAGGATATCGGTCGCAAAGATCGGCAGCAGCGCCATGGCGCCCCCAAAGAGCACGGCAAAGAGATCGAGCGCCATCGAACCGGCCAGGGGTTGGCTGCGTAACACAAAACGCACGCCGGCCCGCAAGCTCTGCCAGAGCGTCTCCCCTTCCTCCGGTGGCGGCACGGGGCGCTCGGGGATCAGGGCAAAGCAGGTAAACGCAATTGCCATCAGTAGCGCAATTAGCCCATACGTTGCCGGGATACCCAACAGCTCAATCGAAAAGCCGGCCAACGGCCCACCAAGGATGCCGCCGGTCAACCACATGCTGCCGGTGAGCGAGGCACCACGCGCAGCCTGGTTGACGGGAATGACCTGCTGTTCAAAGGCGGAGGAGGCAGGCCGAAAGAAGCCACTGGCAAAGCCGATCACGGCGACAACACTGTAAATCGCCCCCAGCCCGAAGCGCGCTGGGTTCAGCGCAATCAGCATCAATGTACCCATACAGAGAACGTTGATCGCTTCGGTGATGAGCACAATGCGTTTGCGGTTGGTACGATCGGCGATGTAGCCGCCGATCAGAGAAAGGGAGAGCGCCGGGATCGCTTCTATGAGACCGAGCCAGCCGAGCGATAAAGGGTCGCCGGTCATGGTATAGAGCTGATAGCCGATCAACGTGGCAAAGCCGATGCCGGCCAACGCGCTCATGAGCCGTTCGGCCAGCAGCAGGCGGAAATCGGTCTGCTGCAGCACATCGACACGCTCTGGTCCATTCTGGGATGAAATTTTCACTGGGTTTCCGTTCTGGTGGCGAGAGTAGGTTACTGGTGTAGGCTGGCTTGGTCTTGGCAATGGGGCAACTATAAGCATTTTACACATCCAGCCCAGTGTACCATTGGCAAAGCGACGGCTTTGGCGTATCTATGATATAATTGGGATAGGCGTGTACACAAACCTGTGTGATTCTTTTTCGCAAGTTTGGGAGTAATTCAATGACAGAACTAATGTTGGCCGAGGCACCACTGATTGATAAGCTACAGCGCGTAGCAGATCGTGAGCACACAACCGCAGAGGCTCTGCTGGTCCAAGCGGTGACTGAATTTTTAGACCGCGAAGATCAAAATGCTGAACTATACTGCGTTCAGAATGAGAACCGGAGTTTTGCGGACCAACGGGATCGCGTGCGTCGCACTGACCGCCAACTGCTTCCAGTCCGCTAGATGCTTCCGTCAGTGCGACGCACGCTGGCCGAAACTAGGGGTT
>DAOUCA010000223.1:0-77444 GCA_034432375.1 Caldilineaceae bacterium | reverse complement strand
TACTTTTACCCATATCTTTGTGGGCCGGTGGTAGGGTCGCGTTCCGGGGACGGCACAGATGCGCTCTGGTAACGCATCAACTCGTGTGCCGTCCCCGGAACGCCACTCTCGCCGCACACTTGTGGGTAATGGTAAGCCAAAATGGGCCGCACCCTCTCCGAACTACCCTAACTGTTACCGGCAACACTTTGTCTGCTTATGACATGGGATTCAATGCGTTTCTCTGTTAATTCAACCGTCCGGATGGGATGGGCTGACCGCCTCGGCAATAGCGACAAGCGCAGCCGACCCTTCTAAGGTTAAGACCAACGGCAGTGCGCCTTCGATGCTGTGTACCACCTGCCATGTCCCACGGGTTGCGCTCTTGCGCCAGAGCTCGCGTAGAAAGCCCTCGACTACCCCCCGTACTTCGTCCCAAGAAAGTGGCTCACTACGCTCTCCCGCTCCCTTGTTATGCAAGATTGTTGCCTTTGGCGGCAATTCTTCGGTGAGCAATTGGGTGATCTCGCGAACCCGCACGGCATGTTTGTTGCCACTGGTTGCAACGAGCGCGCTGCGCAAATCGGGCAGCAGCGCCCAAGCCTCTCGTTGAAAGCCGGCACGTAGCAATGGACGCAATAGTCCATCGGTATAGAAGTGAATCAATGCCTCGCCCTCTAACAGGCGCGGTGCCGCACGACGCAGCGTTCGCAATAGTGCAGGGATCTCTATGGTAGGATCAACTGCTCCACTGCCCGTGGCCGCGAAAGCTGATGGCGAGAGTACTGTAGCCGCGGGATCGGGACGCGAAGGCACCGATGGTGACGTGGCTGATGCACTGTTGTCTGTGTCACCCTTGTCCGTGGCATTGGTGGCGGGCCGTGGCGCGGCAAGTTGCAAGAGGGCTTGCAGACGCAGCCGCCGGTTGCGCAGCCCATCGTCGTCGATCGATTCACCGCGCAATTTGCGCAACTGATGACGCCAGCCGGTGGGTTCGCGCCAACGGTTCAACAGGTGGAGGGCAACCTGCGGGCGCTGGTGATCGAGATAAATTTCTGCCAATCCCCAGGTTAACGCGCGTTCTGGATTGCGTGCCGTCAGGCTTTCCGCCCAATCTAAGGCCCGCTTTGCCTGTTCCGCGGCCATCGTCTCTTCGCCCAACGCCATGAGACTGCGTACCAACATCAGCAGCCCTTCGCTACGTGCCGGATCCTGTGGTGAAACATGGTCGACCACCTCTGCCGCATAGCGCAGTGCGCCCAAATTGACGAGTGTGCCCGCGGCACTGGCCGCCGTCCAGCCATCACTACGGATGCCCCAAATCGCCAGCTGATCCGCCAGGGCAATCCGTTCTTCGCGACGCAGCCGCTGCTTTGGCATCAGGTCAATTGCATTGCGCAAGGTGTAGACCAAAAAATCGACATCACTGTTCGCACTCGTCCGCTTTACCTGACGCAGCACCTTTGGATCCTCTTTTTGCGTACCATAACCAGTCTCACGCTGTGCCGACTGCACTCGCTCGATCGTTGCGACTTGGGTCAGCACCTCATCGATTTCGCCGGCCTGACCAAAGATCATGGCTGCAACCCGCCGACTTTGCAAGGTGACCAATGTCGAGAGGCGCAGCGTGTCGAGACAGTGCTGCAAGAGCCGTTCTGCTTTGGCGTTGTCTACACCCACTGACCCATTGTCGACACTCGGTTGTGCCGCTGTTGCCAACTCTTCACTGAGCAAGGTTGTGATGGCAAAGAGAAATTGGGCCCCCGCATCATCAAAGCGGCGGATTGCAATATTGATGAGATCATTTGTCAGCGGGTGAGGACCAATTTGGACGATGCAGAGCGCCAGTTGATCGCGCAATTCCGGTCGGGCGACCACCCGTTCCCACCCTTTTGCCAGATTGTCCAAACGCTCCAGGCACGCAGCGGCCAGTGTACGGTCACCGGTTAGCGCGGCACTGGTTGCCACCAAGAGCAGCCGTTCAATGCTGTTAGCCTCTGCCGGATGGGTATGGAAGAGGCGATAGTGCCACTGTTGCAGCGTGTGTTGAAGAAGAGGACCCAGCGCCGGCTGCTGGCGTAACCGGCGCGCCAATTGATAAAGGGCCTGTAGCGGGGCAAGCGGTTGACGGTCTACCAGATGGGTTGCCACCGCCAACGCTTCTGCACCCATCCCCGCGTCAGCCAAGGTTGCCCAGCAACTCTGGATCAGCCACGAGTCCGGTTGCCAGGTGTTGCGCTCTTCGACGATCATCGTCTGCTCATCCGGCACAATCGTTGCGGCGGCACGTAGCGCCTCGGTTGCCGCCATTACCAACGGGGATGCAAGCCGCAGGTCGCTAGCGCGCGCGGATGGTCCGAAGCCATTGTGGTTGGGGGTACGACCCTCTGCTAAGTTTGAGTCTGTCGTTTCGGTGTCGATCATGCCTTCTTCTGTCGAATATAAATCAGATAACATGTCGCGCCTAGGCGCGGCACCCATCAGAATGAAAATCGCACGCGGATTGCGCAGATGCACGCCGATTAACGCAGCTTCTCTTTGCGAACTTTGCGCCTTTGCGAGAGCTCTATTTTCAAATCAGGCAATATGCCTCAGCGGCACCAGTAACGATGAAAAGTTTTGCCACAGATGGACGCCGATGAACACAGATGGTTTATAGTTTATCTGTGTGCATCGGTGTTTATCCGTGGCTATTTACACATCAGCGATTTGCTATCCAATCCGAGCCTAACCACTCTGCCAAAGCCAAAAGAGCAGGAGCAAGCCACCGAGCATAAACGCCAATGCCAGCAGCCGGTGCCCCCATTGGCGATACGCATGCGCACGCTGTAAGGTGTGGCCATGCGCCTCATGGGCAGCAACACCGTAGGCCAATCGCTCCGGGCGCTGATGGGTTGCCCCGCGCACACGCGCCAACCACCAGGCCCGCTGGCAAAAGGTCCAAAGGCCAATATCACTTGCGCGAACCAAAGAGGGTTCCTGCGGCTTCACCACGATTGCACCTCTCCTATTCCCACCACTTTTCCCTCCGCCACAGAAACTATCATACTCTCTATACTCTCTGTGTTCTCTGTGTTCTCTGTGTTCTCTGTGTTCTCTGTGTTCTCTGTGTTCTCTGTGTTCTCTGTGTTCTCTGTGTTCTCTGTGTTCTCTGTGTTCTCTGTGGCTACAAGGTTCCTCCTCGTCCGTAGCCACTTCAAAGAATGGAGTTGTTTCGCTAGCCATCGTCGCATCAACCTCTGCTTGCTGGCCAAACCGTGCTTCAAAGGAGCGCAAGGCATCGCGCATCTGATCCTGGCGGATCGCCAACGTCAGGTCGCCACGCGTCCGCTCAAGCACGCCACGCAACACATCGGTCAGTCGGCGCAGGCCATCGGTGATCGAATCAGGAAAGTCGATGGTGAGCAGGTGGCTATAGATTTCGTCCATTGCCTCCAGGTAAGGCTGTGCCTCAAGCACTTGCCCCTGGCGCATGAGATCGAGCACAAAGCGGCGCATCTCCGTGGCTGCTTCGCTGAGGCCACGCAAAAAGGTTGCACCCGTCACCCCAAGCTCGGCGGGCGTGGGCATTGCCTCACCGTGCACGAGGGCATAGACCACATGGGCTTCGACCAACTCTTTCAACGAATCTTGCGTGTAGCCAGCATGGTAGAGCGCGGGATAGGCGTGCAACGGCGCGATCATATCCTGCGCCTCGGCGCGCGCCGCCGTCAATAGATCCTCGGCCTCTGTCCACTCGTGACGATGGATCGCGCGAATGGCATTGGCACAGGAACGTACAAGCGCGCGGCTTTGGCGCAATGTCTCATCACGTTGTGCATTAACCTCGGTTAACTCTTGACGAATCGTTTCAACAATTTCGCTTAACATGATCATCGCCTTTGTGAATTTCCCATGAATGGAAGCGCGTTAATCATACTACAATCAGGCGATAAATTCATAAACTGAACGTAACTATCCAGGTGCCTCTGAACGTAGCGCCGGTTGAGTAGCGAAGCGTATCGAAACCAAAGCGGCGACGATAAGTCGACCTGGGCAATTATAACTGATCAATTATAGGGTTTACGCAGCACTCGGCGGCTGAGCTTCGTCCTGAGCCGGTCGAAGGGCTTGTCGAAGCTAGATCGTGCTGCGTAAACCCTGAATTAATCGAAATCAGCACTTTTCGCTTTGCCGGCTGGGTTGAGCCAACGGGCGCGCTGGGTTCGCGCCTTGACGTAGAGATAGTCATCGGCTGCACTGGGCACAGAGACATTGCCCGAAGATGGATACTTAGCAATCGCCTCTTCGACAATATCGATGCCCAGCCCCGGCGCATTGGGCACAAGCATAAACCCGTCGACAATCGTCGGCTGCGGCTCCATCACCTCATAGCGTTGCGGCACATCATCTTCAAGATGCTCCAGAATCAGGAAGTTGGGCAGTGTTGCGCAGAGATGCACCGCTGCCATCTCGGCCACCGGGCCTAGCGAACCGTCATGCGGTGCAAAGGTGATGTAGTGCGCTTCGGCCATTGCCGCCATTTTCTTCATCTGCAACAAGCCACCGGCGCGGCCCGTGTCCGGCTGGATCACATCGACAATCTCCCGCTCAATTAACTCCCGGGTGCCCCAGATCGTGGCGTGGCGCTCGCCGGCAGCAATCGGCAGGTTGACCGCGGCCGCGACCTTGGCGATCGACTCAATATCTTCCGGTGCCACCGGATCTTCATAGAAGAGCAGATCATACTCTTCAAGCGCCTGCCCCATGCGGATGGCGTCGGCGGTGGTCAGCCAGGGTGGGCCGTGGATATCAACCATCAGATCGATCTCATCGCCCAATTCCTTACGCAGTAATTCCACCTTGCCCAGCGGATCGCTGACGCCGCCGGTCTTGAGCGCGCCAAAGCCGCGGTCGACCAATTCGTGGGCCCGTTCCGCCGTGTGGGCATGAGAATAGAGGCGCACCCGATCGCGAATCTTGCCGCCGAGCAGTTCATAGACCGGGAGACCAAGCGCTTTGCCTTTGATGTCCCACAGCGCCATCTCAATCCCCGTCATCGCCCCGCCACCAACGATGCCGGTCATGCCGTGGCCCATCATCGCCAGCAACATCTTCTGCCAGATCTTCTCAATTTCAAAGGGATTCTCACCGACGAGGATCGTACTCAAATCCTGAATCGCCGTCTCGACTACACGCGGCCAGCCGCTTGCCTCGCCAACGCCATAGATGCCTTCATCGGTAAAGACCTTGACAAAGAGCCAGTTGCGCGCCGTCCAGCCGCTGCTGCCAACGACGTTGGCGTGCATGAGGTACGTTTTGATTTCGGTAATTTTCATTAGGTCTCCTTGGGTTGGTGGGGATTGGTGGGTAGGTAGGTCATCTAAGGTGTGGTTTGGGAAAAATGTGTGTAGCCAATGGGAGAATTGATGAGCAACCTGATCACCGAATTATACTCGCTTATTGCTTGTCTGTCGATTTGCTAAAAACGTGGAGGGAAACTTACCTGAGTAGATTGCCTCTTGCCCGATAACAGTACCCTGGAAACGAAAAAGAGAGTTCGCTAGCATTGAGCGGACTCTCTTTTCATGGGAAGGTGTCAACTATCCAATTACTTCAATCGACTGTTTTGTGAAAGAAGTGATGATAGGAAAAAATTGGGAATCGCACCATGTTATTCCTTACGAGGACAGGGCTGCAAGAATCTTCGAGTCAATTGTCCTGAAGACGCTTGCAGCGTGACAAAGCAACCTGTCCTATGCTCTCAAACCTTCCGTCACACTGTACTACTGTTTTGTCAACTAAATAATGACGGGTATATTATCCTGAGCCGTAGGTCACGCTTGTAGCGTGACAAGTGTCGCTACGCTGCTGATGGCACTGCCGCTATGCAACGCCTGTCCCGTTGCATAGCGGACCTACCCATCGTCGTCTCTTACCAATCACAATTTATCTGACAAAACACTACTCCCCGCCAACCTCAATCGCAAAGACCGAGGTCGAGCCACTGACCTCATTGGCAACGAGCAGCAGCGGGTTGCCGGTTGGACTATCCTCTGCTGCGACAAACTTCAACCCCTCGGGTGCAATATCACCAGCGCTTGTCGTTTCGGTGTCGACGGAGAAGTCGCGATTGTTGACATATTCGATAAAGGTCGGCGCGGTGGGGTCGCTGACATCAAAAACCATCACACCACCAATTCGTTCGAGGCCAACAAAGGCATAGGGTACGCCATCAATGACGCCGATGACGACCGTTTCCGGCTCGGCCCCTTTGTCGTCGCTGCGGTTGTCAAAGCTGCCATTGTCGCCATTGGCGTTGAAGTCATCGGGGTACTGCTCGGCGATAATCGCTTCAATTTGGCTGCCACTGTCCCAGACCAATTCGCCGGCGCTGTTCCAGATGCTGAACGAGCGCGCGCCGTAGGTTAGGATGCGGTCGACCAGGCCATCGCCGTTCGTATCGGTGCCGGCTTTGGTGGAGTTGAGATGACCCAAAGCTTCATCAGCCTGAAGTTCGGCGGCGTTGGGGAAGACGGTGAGATCAAGCACCATATCACCGACGCGCACTTCTTCGCTGTAGCCGTCATAGTCGCGGGAGTCCCCTTCATTGGCGGTCACCAGGTAGGTTTCACCATCGACCTCATAGGCAGCAATCGCATCGGGCATGTAGACGCCGTAGACGGGCCACGGTTGGATGTTGATCGTCTCGTCGCGGTCGCTGGCATCGAGGCCAACTGGTGTCAGGTGGATAATGCCCAGTACAATCGGCGTGACGCTTTCCGGTGTATCAAGCAGGCCAGTCGTGATGCTAAAGGTCGTCGCAATGCCAAAGTCGTTGTCATTGAGCACGGCCAGCGTGTTTTCGTCGATCAGGGCGAGACCTTCAGTTTTGTCGGCGGTCGTATAGCCGACGGCAGCTAGGTCCACGTACAGAGATTTCTTCACAGGCATGATACCGGCCATCGCCAGCCCGGCCTCGCTCTGCAACTGTAGCCCCTGCGGTACGTCGATCTCCTGCAGGTTCGTGGCGTTGCTCAGATCAATGTGGAAGATATATTTCTGGGCATCGGGACCAAAGGCCGAATCGCGCTCCATCACCAACATTTCGGTGCCGGAGAGGGCAACGGCGTCGCCGATCTTGTCGACTGCACCGCCTTCGATCATGTAGACATATTCGCCCACGGTCTCGGCGGTTGCTGTGTCAAAGGCGAGGATGCGCACGGACTTACCCTTTTTGGAGTTGTTATCGTTGCGCGTGTCGGGGTCGTCAATCGGGCTTTGGATAAAGGCATAAAGGATACCGTCGTAGTAGGCGACCGCTTCAAAGCCGCGGTTGGCACGGCGTTGGGCGTAGACCGCCGGGAACGCTTCGACACCGACGTTGATGCCTTCCTCTTCATTATTGGAGCCTTCGGGCACATAGCGCTCGATCAACACGCCATCGGCAGCAAAGTGATAGATCGCCGGGCGATACTCGTCGACCATCCAGTAGGTGCTATCGGCTGCCATGACGATGCCTTCCAGATCGGCACCATAGGGATCAAACGCAAGTTTGTTGCCAAAGAGATCAATTGGTTCCTCATCGGCATTGGCAAAGCCTTCGTCGCCAGCCAAGTTGGGCAGACCAGTGATTGGTGTGCCATCGGCGCGGGTCAGCAAGGTCACATCGCCCCAACTAAGTTCACCGCTTTCTGGGTTGAATTCAAAGCGTTGCCACTGTGCCTGATAGTCGGGCAGCGCAAAGGGGCGTTCACCAATCCCATCGTCGTCGACATCAACCGGATCGGGATTGGGGCCACGGTCGGGGTGGGTGAGGAATTTGTAGTTGCCAGTCGCTTCGTCAATGCCCTCGAAATAGAGGCCAGAGAAGCCACCTTTTAGAATCTCTTGGCCGGCGGCAGTGGTGGCCAGCACAGGCAGGTCGGTGAATTCATAGAGATCGGCGGTCGCCTGCGGACGGCTCCAATCTTTGAAGCCGAGCCCGGCAATGGTGATCGCTTCGCCGGCTTGCAGATCAACAACGGCGATGGCGTTGTTCTCTTGGAGGGTGACCCAAGCGGTGGTCGAATCGGCGGAGACGGCGATATATTCCGGTTCCAAATCCTGCGCCACCGTCGCATTGGGGCCAAAGATGCGGACCGACTCGTCGAGGGTAGCGTCGTTAAAAGCAGCCAGGCTCACCAGCGTGACATTCGCCTCTGTGACAGCTTCGACACCGCCGCTGATGTCCACAATGGTCACCGAGCCTTCGGGATCATTGTCATAATCACCATTGGGCTCGCCTTCGTTGGCTGTTAACACTTTGCTGCCATCGGGACTAAAGGTGATCATGTCGGGCAGCGCGCCAGCTTCCACCTGGCTGATGAATTCGCCATCGGTGGTAAAGAAGACGATGGCACCATTGGCCTGCTTGTCATCATTTTCTACCGCCGCCGCCACAACACCATCATGCACATCGACGCTGTTGGCAATCGCGCCATATTCGCTCACATCGATTTGCATGAGCAGCGTTGGGGTAGTGGGATCACTGATATCGAGGACGTCAATGGTGGCATCCCCACCGTTGACGACAAAGGCACGCTGTGTGGCTGGATCGTAAGCGACAATTTCGGCGGCACCTTCGTCGTAGATGCCTGTCTCGTAGGTGCCGAGGAGCGTCAAGTGAAGTGGCGCTGCCGGTGCGTCTTGGGCCGATAGGCTTTGGGCCGGTGCCATGAGCAGTAGCACGGCAATGAGAAGGGTTGCAAACAAGTGGTAGATCGCGTGTTGTTTTTTCGCGCGATGGGACATGGTAGTTCCTTTCAGTCAGTGCAAGGTCGGGTTGAGAGTGCGCTAAGGGCAAGAACTACCATCGCATGGGTCAGTTAACAACTGGTTGACAGCGTGTTAAGGATGGTTTAAGAAGCTGGGAAGGGGGACTGTCTCCAAGCGCGGTCGCCGATGCTTTGGTGCTACAGGAAGGGTGGCATAGAGCTGTGCCATACGGGTAGCGGTGCTTTCGACGCTATACTCATTGCGTTTCAACAGAGCGGCCCGTCGCATCGCTTGGTAGCGTTCGCCATTGTCGAGCAGTTGTTTGAGTGAATAGAGAAACTGCTCTTTGTTGTGGACAAGATACCCATTGACATTTGTTTCAATCACACCCATTAACGCTGGATCGTGCCAGGCAACAGCCGGCAGACCACAGGCGGTGGCTTCAATGGCGACCATGGGATGAACTTCACTCTGCGAGGTAGAGATCCATAGATCGGCGCTGTTAAAGATCGCTGGCATCTGCGCATAGTCAACAAGTCCCGTCAAAAAGAGCCGCCCATGTAGCCTATCTTGATCACGACGCGCCGCCAATTCATCGCGTAGCGCACCGCCACCCGCCATAACGAGCACAACATCATCGCGCTCAGCGCAAAGACGGCGGAAGATCTCGTAGGCCAGCAAGGGGCGCTTTTCCTGGTTCAGCCGCCCCACCCACAGCAGCACTTTGGCCCCATCGGGGACGCCAAAGTTGCGCTGTAGATAGTCAGAAGGCCAGGGATAAAAATCATCAAGTTTGATGCCATTGGGAATGATCTGGACCGGTGGTGTTACATGGATTTCGGCTAAGTACGCTGCCGCCTTGGCGGAGGGCGTTACAACAATATCTGCCCCATTGCAGATCACACGGTCAAAGGTTTCCACCACTGCTTCGACCCACGTTTCGACCGTCTCGGGGATGTGACCTAGATAGTGCATGTACTCTTTGGACATGGTATGGTAGGTATAGACAATGGGCAGGTGAAAGAGCTTGGACATCTGCCAGGCCAAAAAATTGACCGAGGTGGAGGTGTGTACATGGATGACGTCAAAGGCGGTCTCTTTGAAGAGCGTGATCAAGCGTAGTGAAACGGGGTAGCTCAAATGGACGGCTTGCTTGCTATTGATACATACCGAAGGCAGCAGCACCAGATCCTGGCCGCCGCTGATACAGCGCTCCTTCCAGGGCAAAAAAGTGACCACGCGATGGCCTTGGGCGCGTAGAGCCTCGGCTAGCAAGCGTGTGCTCGTATCGACACCACTACCATACATCCCCTCAAGAAAGAATGCAATCGTCAACGGCTTCGTTGTTGATTGCTGTGTCGCCGATTGCTTTGTTAAACGTGGCTTCGTTGGCCGTTCTAACGCGGACATGCAGTAACCTCCCCAGCGGACTCAGACAAGAGCGCCGGCACAAAGTGTCTGTGACACTGATGATGACAATGTTGAAGCATTCTTAGAGCCGCTTAAGCTGCTGCTCCGGGTAACAATACGTATTATACCCACGCTTGGTTCCTGCGACTGTCGCCCAGATAACGATGTGCCCAAAAGAGAGTGCTTTTTCTACTAGATAAACTCCGTAAAAGTGGCACGATAACTCTCGTGTAAAAACAGTCCGCCAAGGGCCACTTTTAATTGGATTGTCTATAAGCTCTTCTGGACTGCTACGGAAAGTTTAAGAAGTAAGGAATTAGAAAAAATCCACGAAGAAGCACGAAGTTTCTTGAAGAATTGCTTTTTCTTCGTGTGTCTTCGTGTGCCTTCGTGGATAATTTGAATTTTAGAATAGCCTCAGGCAACAACCTGGCCCGTTTCCACTCTCTTCAAAATTGTTGTCATGTGACAGAGCGTAATAGGACCACCCGGCCCACTAGTTGCCGTTTGAACCCAGCCCAACGTACGTAAGGCTTGGCGCCATAGATAGCTGGGCAGAAAAGCGCGCGGGCGGGGCGCGATTGTGCCACTGGTCGTGCCGGCCAGCAACGCACGGCGCAACGCTGCCGCTCCTTTGCCAGGAAAGTGTGTGGCCCCGTTGCCGATCATCCAGAGCATATGGGCGTCACTGTTATGGACTTGGGCCAACTGTAGCCGTTGATTCATGACGGCGGCTTGCTGATTTTGGATCAACAGCGGCAGACTGGCATTGTACTCTTCTAACCCAACGAGCGTGTCGGCAATCTTTGGCTGAGCTAGCGCGGCCTGGATTGCGCTTTCTTGCAGACACCAATCCCACCAACCGCCGGGGTGCGCGGCAATACAGACGCCCCCTTGCTCCGCCACGGCTTCAATGCTTTCGATCAGCGGGCGTCCCGGTGGAATGGGTTTCGTGACAAAAAGGGCGAGCAGGTGGCCATCTGCTGTCGAGATTTCGACGCCAGGAATTACTTCGACCCCATAGCGCGGCGCGAGTTCGAGTGCTTCCAGCGCTCCATCCAGCACATCGTGATCGGTGATGGCAATTAGATCCACTGCTCGTGTACGGGCGACATGTTCAAGCACGGCAGGCACCGTTGCCGTACCATCCGGACTATAGGTGGTGTGGATATGTAAATCAGCTTTCCCCATGCTTTTCCCTCAGTGCCTATCCTGAAATTTGCTGTGGTGCTCAATCTATTGGGTAAATCTATCTGACAGATCTACTGGAGCAATGTGCGCACACCAACCAATGTGCAGGATAGATTCTAAATCGAATTGACCCCATGGCAACAAGCAGCGCGCAGGCACTGCTGCCTAACATGGCAACTTTAGCGGGTAATTGCTAACGAGGCTTTGTGGCTAAGTTAATATCTGTTAAACGCTGATCGACAAAGACAACGGATTGTTAACCTTGTAGGACCGCTGCTCGTTCGGGCTGATTTAAGCCAAAGAGATCAGCATTGCTAAACTTGTCCTGGAGGAAACGACCATGAACTACCAATTTTTGCGAATCGTCGCGGCTCATATCAATCACAATCTCCTTCATCTCTTGATCAAGTAGATTGAGCTGTTCGATCAACAATTGCCGCGCCGTCTTGCCGTCTTTGACTGGATGTAAATTCGCAAAGGCCGGTGGAAGATTAAGATAGTTCTGCACGGCTGTCGGCAAATAGTCAAAAACGGTTTGACGGATCACGTGAATATTATAGTTAGCGCTGTTGATGTCGCTGATTTGCGGTAGGATCGAGAAGATCGACTCTTTGATACTCAGCAACGTTTTTACACTATCTTCGGGTAAACGCTTGCGCGATGTATCAACCAGCGTCTCCAACGCGGCACGTAGCTCGTCCAGCGAAAGTTCGTTGCGCAGCACAAACTCAAATTGGGGGCTGCGTGGCGTCACAAAGAGACCGATCACGTAGAGACCGATCACAATGAAGAACCAAAATTCCTGGATCACCCCCGTTGCAAAGAGTAGCAATCCCAGAATACCCAACAGGGAACCCACAATGTTGGCGTTGCTGTAGAGAAAGAGCAGTAGTTGTTTACGTGTCATAGTCATTGTTGCGTGTTGCGTGAACTGTCAAGGTCACAGTTTACGTAACATGCAACATGTCCTCCCGTTATTGATAGCCGCGAATCTGTTTGAAAATGGCACTCAACGATGTCGATTGCGCATCAAAGACACGCCCGCCGGTCTCTTCGGCGATGGCTTCCATATCATCGACATTGGCGTTACCAAAGAGAATCGTAAAGGTATGGATCGCCTTAACATCGTTTGGCAAGGCTTCATAGAAACGGCGGAAATCGCGCAACTCATCCCCTTCCGTATTCTCACCGTCGCTCATCAGCACAATGGAGTAGTAGCGATTGGGATCCTGTTGTAGCGCCTCTCCGGCTTGGGTATATGCTGCTTCCAGCGAGGAGAAGATCGCCGTCCCTCCATCGGCCTGCAACCGCTCGACATACTCGCGAATTGCCGTCATATCCGTGCTTTGGGTATCCGTGGCGTCGATCACAAAATCGTGTACATCCAACACGCCGCTGCTAAAGGGGATCATTGTTACCCGCTCGCGATTGCGGAAGCGGGAGAATTGGCCGGTCAAACTTTGGTCAATCCCGGTGAGATTCACCAGCGCTTCTTTGAGTGCCGCAAGTCGATCGCCTTCCATCGAACCACTCGTGTCGAGCACAAAGAAGGCATGTGCGGGGATCCGTTGTTCATCGAGAAAGGCAAAGAGCAGCCCATCGATCACATCGGCGCTGCTGGGAAAGGGCAACTCGACGAGCAACTGCTGTGGAAAGATCGGACTCAACGCCACGCTGGGGTTCACAGGGCGCCGAAGCGTCTGCTTCATCATTTTCTCTTGAAAATCTGTCGAGCGTAGATACTCGACCAATTTATCATACTCTTCGCGTTTATCACCATTAATTAACATAATCGGATAATCGGCGGTGATGATCCCCTCTTTGGGATAGATGAGCACGAGCTTTTCATTGAGCTCGCGCCCTTGGTTGAGCGACAGGAGCACCGATTCGTAGTTAATCATCCCATCGAGGTTGGCTTGCTCACGCACATAGCTCTCCGCCAACCAGCCTGAACTGCCCGCCGTCAGTTTTTGCCCGCTAAAGAAATCTTTCATCGCCGCGGCGTCAATATCTTCCACGCGCAGCGCATCGCTGTTGCCGGCCAACGCCGCGGCCACGCCCACCAAGGCTGTAAAGCCGGAATTAGAAGACGCCGGGTTCGTCATGGCGTACTGCAACTTGCCCGCTTTGGCTGCTTTGGCAATGTCGCGCCAGGTGATATCGGGGTTGTTGACCCAACCCAACTCCTGCGCTTTGCTCTCTTTTACGCCAAGCACAACCGGCGACAGCATTGTCTTTTCCTGCGTGACCACCCGATTGCCGGCTCCTTGAAGCAAGCTCAGATATTTGGCGTGCGAAAACCAGGCCAGATCGACCTGAGCACCACTCATCAACTGCTCCGCACCATCCAACGTGCCGATGTACTGCATCTCCAGCGTGACGCCCGTGTTGCGCTGAATATCATCAAAAAGCGGTTCCAGATCTTTGAGTTCGGAGCCGGCTAGGACTGTCATCTTGGCGCTGTTGCGCCCGCCACAGGCCGTTAAAAGGCTGGCGGAAAATAGTACGATCACCATTAGTGCCCAAAGCCACTTACGTTGGTGCAATGGATTCTTTTTCATAAAAGCATACCTCGTGTACCACGGGAATAGGGGATGATTGTGTCATCGCAGGGGCACGATAGTTCGTGCCCCTACGATGACAATACACTGAATTGGCCTGTTAGAAGCGCACCACGCCGTCATCAACGACTTGCATGTCAACTTCGGCAGTGGCGCTAGTAGCAGCGTCGCCCCGCACGCGATCGAGATAGCCTTGGGCGCGGTCCACTTCGCCGGCCAGCGTTGTCACGGTTTTTTGCATCGAGTCAAGCGCTTTAATTTTGTAATCAGAGATCATATCCATCGTCTCATAGATATTGTTGAAGGCCAACTGCAACTTCTCCAGATTAATCGTCGAATCGGCGGCTTGTTGATAGACCTGGGCGGTCTGCTTCTTCAGTAGCGCCGAGGTGGAAGCAATCAAATTGCCGGTGGTCGTATTGAGTGCTGAGATCTGATCGAGCACCAACTTCTCGTTGGCCAATGCCTGGGCCACGATCACCGCTGTGCGCAGCGCCGAAACCGTGGTGGTGGTGGCGCGATCGACGCCTTTGATTAGCTCCAAATTGTTCTTACGGATCATGTCAAGTGCCAGGTAGCCTTGGATGCTGACGGCCAATTGTGTCAGCAGATCTTGCACCTTCTGGCGCACAAAAAAGAGCATCTCCTCGCGCACAATACGCGCCTTCTGGGGATTTTCTTGTTCGATCTGACCAATCCGAATTTCCAGCGCGGCATCGATTTTGCGCCCGATGTAGATGTACTGTTGCAGCCGCTGCATAATGTTCCAGAGGTTGATCTTCTCTTCCTCGAGCGCGGCATTGTCCTTGCGTAGCTCATCCTGGCTGCTGTAGAGCGAATTAATAATGGTGTTAATATGTTGCTGCGACGACTGATACTTCAAAAAATAGTCGCGCAGACGATCACCACTGCCGCCGGGCAGCAGGCCAAAGAGCTTCTTCGGTGCCAACAGATCGCCCTGGCGCGCCGGGTCCAGATCCTCAACCGTTTTGCGTAAATCGGTCAGCGATTTAGCAACAAAAGATTTATCATCAAAGAAGCCATACTCCATCGCCTTTACGGGCTTTTCCAACATGCGGTTGGAGAGGGAAGCCGAAGCGCGCATCTCTTGGCTGCCCATGTTATGCACCGCGCTCAACTTCTGGTTGAATGGTTCGCTGTGCAGGGCGCTGTTAACAACGGTACTGACAAACTCTTCCACTTTGGCGTCTAGTTTGGGGACAACGTCGGCTTCCAGCGGTACCATATCGGTCGCTTTACGCTCTTCGACTTTGGCGACGGGTGCCGGTGGTGTCAAGGCTTCGGGTGGGGCCAGGGTTTCGGGTGGGGTTAGTGTCTCGCTCATCGTTGCTGATCCTTTCAGAATAGGTAAGATGCTTTGGCGGTACCAATCACGATGAAAATCTTGGCCACAGATGAACGCAGATATTTGTTTCTTCCTCTGTGTTCATCTGTGGCCATTTACAGAACAGCGTTATTGATACTGTGCTTCGATCTGTTGAATCATCCCTTCCAGCACTTCATAGCTGGGGGGTTCAACTACATTGATCAGATTCTGTGGTAGTTGGATATTGTGTTGCTGCCAAAATTCCTGTTGATAGGCTGTATTGCTATTGCGAAAACCATTGGCGATGGCCAATTGCTGTAACTCGGGATCGGTGGTCAGCGCCTCGCCCAACCGTTTGCCCTCATCGGTCAGGGCGACCAAAATGTGCTTGGTAAAGATGGTCGGCTCTGGATAGAGCAGAACCATATCGGGATTGAGATTCTTGCCGGCTTGGATCGTTTGCGTGATAAATTGGGCTTCGTAGATCATCACCAGCGGTGCCTTGCCCATCCCCATCGCCAGATAATCCTCAAAGGGCGCTTCCGACGAGTACTCGGTATAGCCTTGCTCCAGAAAGAGCGTACTTACCTTGGCCATCAATGCGGGATTATTGGCGCTTTGGACAATGGCATCGCCGTTCCACACGTAGCTACTCAACGCGAGATACATGGCCGCTGAATTGGATTTGCGAATATCCGTTGAGGTAATTAACATGCGTTTATTGACGTCATAGGCTTGATTCTCTGTAAGGTCGCTCCAGCGTGTGCCTTTTGCCACCTCATCCAAATACTTTGTCATATTAAACGTGTAATAAGCACCGCCGTCGTGCTCAGTAGCAATCCCGTTGTCAACCAAAATTTGCGCAATTGGTCTCCACGAGGCAATCGCCATTGGTGTAAAGAAGACATCATAGGAGGTACTGCCGGAGACACTCTGCCGAATCTTCTCGGCACCGGGCACACCAGCGGGAAAGGCAAAGTCATACTGGCTGAGATCATAGCTGGTGGCGATCTGGCGCGAACCGGCTTTGGTAAAATCAACTTGCAACTGGTGACGACGTAGCGCGGCAACTACCCGTTCATCTTCAAAAAACCCTTGCTTCTCGGAGCCGATGAGGCCGCTAACGGTAACCACGCGCCGTGCTTCCAAAGCGTTGCCCGCTGAATACCAAATAGCAAGGCCGATGCCAATAATAAGCACGACCGTGAGCAATGGACCAAGCACCCGGCGCAGTTGTGAATTATCCTTCCGAACCATCATTGACATCTTGATTCCTCTGCGGTAACCAATTCTGGTGAATAGCTGTTGTATGTACAGTTTCAGTAGAGCGCAACACGCTCTGGCTTCGACACGCTCAGCCGCCGACACGCTTTGGCTTCGACACGCTCAGCCGCCGACACGCTCTGGCTTCGACACGCTCAGCCGCCGAGTGTTGTGCTTTACTGAGTTTAGTCTATTATCGGAATTCTAGGCCATCAATACCCTGATAGTCACCTGACAGTTTCGCGACGGATTGACAGGGATTGCTTACAAAAGCCGGTAATTTCATCATAATGGATGGCGCGCATAACAAGCACGGCTCACGATTGTAGCGCTACCTGATTAACAATCTGTTAATTTTGGGGATGTACGTATTTCATCCCAACATGAAACGGGCTTTTCTTTATGGCGTGATAATTGGGGGCGTCTCCGGCTGTGCCATGCGCAGGGCGTGGCGCTGATCGACGGCGTGTTGGGCCAGCAGTGAGAGCTGTGGTTGGGTACCCAGGCCAATCAGTGTATCATCGACGTGGAGGGTGAAATCGGCGGGAAGGTGGGTGTAGAGGCGGCCGTCGTGGCGGCGAATAGCAAGGACATTGACACCGGTATCGCCGCGCACGTTGCATTCGGCCAGGCTTTTGCCATTCATCCTTGACTCCTGCCCAATGTGGATCTCTTCAATGCGCAGTTCGAGATCCCCGGCGCGCATGATCACATCGAGGAATTCAACGACGCTGGGGTGGAGCAACTGGGCAGCCATGCGGTGGCCGGTAATCGTGTAGGGGTTGATCACCTGGTTGGCACCGGCGATGCGCAGCTTGCGTTCGCTTTCGGGTAGGTTTCCGCGCGAGATGATAAAGAGTTTTTCGTTGAAGGTACGCGCACTGAGCACAACAAAAACGTTGGTAGCATCGTTGGGTAGACAAGTGCAGAGTCCACTGGCATGTTCAATGCCCGCTTGCTGCAAGACCGGATCGCTGGTGGCGTCGCCGATAATGTAGTGGATGCCGCTATCGTCAAATTCAACGACACGCTCGTCGCTGGCATCGATGACCACCACCTCATAGTTGTTGGCGCGCAAGCCTTGCGCCACCTGTTGCCCAACGCGACCATAGCCGCAAATAATATAGTGGTTGCGTAATTTCCCGATATCGCGCATCATCCGTTGCCTCCGTAAAAATCCATTGAGTTCGCCGGCGACAATGTAGTCGGCTAGCGTGCTAAAGGTGTACGCGACGCCGCCAACGCCCAGTAAAATCAGCAGAATTGTAAAGCTTTCCCCGACCTGTGAAAGCGGACGCACTTCGCCATAGCCGACGGTGCTCAATGTGATGACTGTCATAAAGAAGGCGTCGTGCCACCCCCAACCCTCGATCAATCTATAGCCGATGGTGCCACCACCAAGCAGGACGAGGACCATACCCAGTACAAAGATCAGCCGATCAGTCAGGCCAAAGTACTGCTTCATGCCAGCGGTCCCACAATCAGACTATGCAAATCCTGCCCTCTGCTCTCGCCCACAAGTTTTGCCAACACGGGGACGATCTGATTGGTGGGGCGAAAGCCATAGCTGCGATAGAGCCGCTCTGCGCGCGTGTTGTGAACTTGGGTATTGAGCATCACGGTGTCAATCCCTTCGCGCTGTGCGTCCAACAATACATCCAGTAGTAGCGCGTGGCCCAAGCCTTGCCCCTGCCATTGTGGATGAACCGCCAAGCGTGCCAGATGGGCGCTGCCCTCGCGATAGGAGATCGCGGTATAGCCGACCAGGGCATCATTGATGGTGGCAACCTGGAGGCGACTCGTAAAGAGCAATTCGCGCAAGCCGTCGATGCCAAAGTGCCAGAGGGGGGTAAAGGTGTGTGCATCCAAATGGGCCAGAATGGGTAGATCGTCGGGTTGACAGGGGCGGAGCTGGAGCGCCCTGATCCCCTGCGCGCGATCACTGCTCAACCGGGGTGGCTGCCAGCGCCGTAAGTGCGCCAGGGCAAGAAACTGCACTTCTTCGGCAACGGTATAACCGGCCTCAACGAGTGCACGATTGAGCCAACTGTGGTCGCCATAGACGGTGACCAAGTGCGCTGGTGCATACTCCGCGAGATAGGCCTCGGCGGCGGTGATCAAGCGTGGAATATCCGCGGACGGCGAATAGCCACGGGCCAGCGCCACCGCGCGCAGATAGGCGCGGTTGGGGGCGACGGCGGGCAACGTCGTTGGCCGCTTCTCCGATTGCAGGCAAAGAAAGCCCCACGCTTCTCCTTCCTCTTCACTCAGCAGCGCAATCTGCTTGGTTAACAGGGCAGGCAGATCCTCGTGGGCAATATTCTGGTAGAGATGGCGGCTACGTTGCCACAGTTGCTCGACCTGAGCGATGCGCGTGGCATCAATGCGGGTGATTGTCATGGGTTTACTATAACATAAGTGGATGCGTGTAGCGTTTTGCGTGTACTGCTAACGTCTGTTTGGTGAGCGACCGCGTCACTCTCACGCAGCTGATGCTGAAATCGAGTTTCTCCGAAAATAAAGTAAGATTCAATAACCGTACACGCAACACGTATCACGCAACACGCATCACGCAACACGTATCACGCAACACGCATCCATTACCACCAGCGGTCGCTGGCGTCTGAAAAGTGCGCCAGCGCATCCATATCCAACTCGATGCCTAGCCCTGGCGCGTTGGGGATCGGCAACATGCCCTCGGCGTCCAACTGCCAGGGGGTTGCAACAATCGCATCGATATAGGGCGAGCCGGTCAGATATTCAACAAAGTCGGTGTTGGCAAAGGCCGACGCCAGTTGCAGATCGGCCGCAAGGCCAAGCGCTGTGTTCCAGCCGTGAGGGATAAAACGCACGCCATTCTCTTGCGCCATCCAGCCAATGCGCCGTTCCTCACTGATGCCGCCGACTTTAGTTACATCGGGCTGCACAATGTCAAAGGCCCCCGCTTGTAGCCAGGGCTGAAAGGCTTGGCGGCGCGTTAGCACTTCACCGCCGGCAATCGGCAGTGGGGCGGCGCGGCGCAAGGCGACATAATCTTCCAGCGCGTCGGGGACGAGCGCTTCTTCAAACCAGTAGACATCATACGCTGCCAACATCTCAGCGGCGCGCAGCGCCCACTTGTAGCCCTGATGCCAATGTGCATCGCTACCACCGGCATCGACCATGAGCCAGCCGTCGCCGATTGCCTCACGCGCAGCGCGCACGATCTCCTCGTCGAGCGCATTGCTTACCCGACCAAAGGGACCCCAGCCAATCTTAAAGGCACGGAAGCCCTCTTCGCGTAGTTGGGTCAGATGGTCGGCCAGCGCTGCCGACTCTTCCATGAGGATCGAGGCGTAGGGGCGCACGCGGTCACGGTAGCGGCCACCAAGCAGCCGCCCCACCGGTTGGCCCGTCGCCTTGCCCAAAATATCCCACAGCGCAATGTCAATGCCGCTGATCGTATGGGTAATCGAGCCACCGCGCCCTTGCCAGAACATATTCTGGTGCAGCTTTTCGCTGACCCGTTCTGGCTCCAGCGCATTTTCACCGCGATACAAGGGTTCCAACACTTTGAGCGCCGCTTTGACGAGTCCATCGTTGGTAAAGACACTGCCATGGCCGGTCACCCCTTCGTCGGTAAAGACGGCGATCAGCGTGTGGACACAATCGTCTGGCCGGATTTCGGCTGACCAGCCTCCTTCTGGTGACGCCCCGCGCAGACCCAACGCGCGAATTTCCCGAATCTTCATCGTTCTTTGCCCTTTGCAGTTGGTGGTGTGAGTTATTTCAATATGGTTGACGAACAAATTCATTCTTTGCCACAGAGCGCACAGAGACCACAGAGAAAGTATTTTGTTGGGCCATTAACTTTGTTTTTGTGTGGCTAAGCTTAGATTTGACAGTCAGCCGGTATCCTTGCTCTATCTTACAGCCGCACGCGTTCTCATGCAACCTCGACTTAATTACAGGGGGTATTTCTAGGGGAGTCTGTAAACTTGATAGGACTTACGCAACTTGCCGGTTGAGTGAGAGCGAAGCGAGCGTATCGAAACCAGAGAGTTGCGTAAGTCCTACTTGAAATAACTTTACAGATACACCAGACAGCCCCGTTCGGTAAGTGCCGGGAGCCATGAGGGCGCAGTGGTAAGATGATTCCAGCGCAGATCGAGCTTTTCAAGATTGGGTAAGGTGGCCAAGGCGGGTGGAAGCGTTGAGAGTTGGTTGGCGCGCAGATCGAGGAAACGCAAATGGGTCAGTTCGCTAATGGTAGGGGGCAGGCTGCGTAACTGGTTGAAGCGCAAATTGAGGCTGGCAAGATTGGGCAAGTTGCCAAGCGTGTCGGGCAGCGTTGCGAGTAGATTGTTTTGCAAATCGAGCGTACGCAGCGCAGTGAGTTCGCCAACGGTTGTCGGCAGCGCAGTCAGTTGGTTCTGCATGAGATGTAATTCGCATAGTCCATGGAGTTGACCAATGGACGATGGCAGCGCGCTAAGCTGGTTGTTGTAGAGGCGCAATTCGACCAGACTAGGCAATGCACCCAGCCAATCGGGCAGCGCAGTTAGCTGATTGTCGGTCAGATTTAGATAGCACAGCCGCTGTAGTTGACTAAGGGTAGCAGGTAGGTCGGTTAGGCGGTTGTTGCTGGCGTAGAGAAAAGTAAGCGCCGCCAAATTGCCGAGGCTCTCCGGTAAGGCCGCCAATTCATTGTGACCCAAGTCGAGCATTTGCAGGCGGGTTAGCTGACCGATCTCTGCGGGGAGCGTGGTGAAGCGATTGTCGGCCAGGTTGAGGGTAGTCAGGTTGATAAGCTGCCAGAGGGCAGCGGGGAGTGTTGAGAGCGCGTTGTTATAGAGGCTGAGTGTTTCCAGCGTATGACAGTGGCCAATCGATGCAGCAACAGTTGTCAATCCAGTGCCATCCAGATTTAGCGAGGTGATGTCCATCCCATCTGATCTCTCGATCTCTTGTGCGCCCAATATCTGTTGTCGCAAAGGGCTACTATCGATTGCGTGGGAATGCTGATGGTTCACCTGACCGGCTCCTTGGATAAGCTGCTGTCACACAAGTGGATGGGGCTGCGCATCTACACACGCAGCCCTATCCTTGGTCAGCTCCATTGTAGTGGATCGAACGCTCAGGCCCGAATTTCCTGCCGTTGAAAGATGATGTAACAGAGCGCAAAAAGCAGGATCGTCGCCGCAATCAACCCCGTTAGCTGCGGCCACATCAGCAGAATACTTTGGCCAAGGGGCAGCGGCGCGCCCATGACCGCGCCTTCCATCTGCGTTGGTAACACGAGGCCAAAGGAGCGAATCGCCGGCTGGAGCAGCGCCAACATACTCTCGACGTAGAGTGTATTCGGCGAAACCCGGGTGAGCGCTTGTTCCATTTCCACGCGGGCAATGATCTCTGGCGCAAAGCCATATTGCACGGGACGCAACATGCCGGCGATCATGCTCGCCACAATGCCCCAGAAGATCAGAAAGAAGAGCCAAACCGCAATCGAGGCGAGTGCAGCCGTGGCCGGTTGGCGAAAGATTGTCGAGAAGAGCAGCGCCAACGCGAGCCAGATGCCGCCGTAAAAGATTGTGGCGACGAGGAAAACCAATAGGCGGGCCACCTCTTCGCCATTCGGTGGCAACCCCAGCCCGAGAATGCCCATGCCAATGATCAGCAACCAGATTGCGGTCAGGACAACCGTCAAAGTAAAGAGCCCCGCCAGAAACTTGCCCAGGAGCAGCGCATCGCGATAGATCGGCTGGGCAAGCACGCGGGAGAGGGTGCGGCGGTTAAATTCACCGTTGACCGCGTCGAAGGCAAGGGAGATGGCGATTAGTGGCACCAAAAAGGCGAGAAAGCCGACAAAGGCGGGCAGCGGATCTTTGCCGGTGGTAAAAAGTTTGAGAAAGAGAAATTGATCGGCCGCGGTTGGCGTGCGCAACGTTTGCAAGGCACCATAGACGGTGCCGCCAGCTGTGAGCAAAATCAGAATCTCCAAAATGCGCATGCGTACACTGGTCAAATGATCGGCCATATCTTTGGTGACGACCGCCCACAGTCCGGTCCAGGGTGAGCCTTCGCGCCGCGCCGTCGGCCGTGCGTTAACGGGCGCCACTTGGGGCGTTGCATTGGGCAATGGCAGTGGATCAAGCAGCGGATCAAGTTGGGCGGACATCGCCTGCCTCCTGGAAATAGCGTGAATAGATCTCATCGAGGCTGGGCATCTCCACCGCCAACCCCAGCAGGCTGCCACCGGCATTGACAATTGCCCGTGCACTCTCCGCACGCAAATCGCTGCGTGCCTCGATCAGGTAGTTGTTGGCCGCCTCGACTTTGGCGCTGACGACACCGGTCACATTGCGCAGCGCATCCAACATGGTTTGGGTAGGGCCGATGGCGTTGAGATGAATGCGGTATGCGCCTTTGATCACACGTAGTGCCAGATCGGGCACCCGCCCTTCGAGCACCATGCGCCCTTTGTGAAAGAGCCCCACCCGATCACAGACAGCCTGCACTTGATGGAGCAAATGAGAGGAGAGCATGATGGTGATCCCCTCGCTCTTTAGCTCTAAGATGAGTTGGAGAAATTGGCGTGCCGCTTCGGGGTCCAACCCCAGGGTCGGTTCATCCATAATGATCACCTGTGGCTCTTTGAGCAGCAGCTCAGCCACGCCCAACCGCTGGCGCATGCCACGCGAATAGGTGCTCACCCGCTGGTTGATCACATCGTGCAGCCCCATGCGATCGATGGCGGCATCAACCCGCCGGTAGCCATCGGCTCGTGCAATCCCATTGAGCTTGGCGATGTAAGTCAGATTTTCGCGAGCGGTCAACTCATCATAGAAGCCAACGGCATCGGGCAGATAGCCAACGCGTGCTTTAACCTGAAGGGGCTGACGTGCCGGATCAAAGCCGAGCACCCGGACCGTGCCGGCGCTGCGGTCGGTCAAGCCCAATAACATGAGAATAGTCGTGGTCTTGCCGGCTCCATTGGGGCCAAGTAATCCAAAAACTTCACCCCGCTGCAAGGTTAAATCGAGCGTATCGACAGCTGTAAAGCGTCCGTAGCGCTTGGTCAGCGCACTGGTCACGATGACGGCGTCTGGATCAGAGATGATGTTTGGCGTAGAGGTAGTCGTCATGGAGCGCTCCTTATCGGCGTCCAAAGCGGCCAACGGCCAGGGCCACTACGCCAACCGCGACCGCGATCAGCCCCACACCAACAATGCCCCATAGGGTGGAGGTGAGCACCGTCACCCGAAAATCGACCGATTTGGTCGAGGCATCAGCTGGGGCGGCGCGGAAGGTGAGCATGTAGTCGCCGGCAACGGCTTTGTCGGTGGGGTGTACTTTGGCCGTAACATCAACCTGCGCACCGGGGGCAACTTCGTCGACCTCCTTGGGGTCAAAGTCAACCGTCCAGCCGCTGGGTGGATTGGCGCTCAGGGCGACGCCGCGTGCCGGTGCCGTGCCGCTGTTATCGAGCACTAACTTAAACGAAGTATCTTTGCCGGCATAGGCATCGCCAGAGAGGCGGCCATCAGGGGCCGTCAGGTTCATTGACGGTTGCCCGGCGACTTCGGCGCTGAGATCGAGCGCGGCCTGGGTTTCGCCGCCATTGGCATGGACCGTAATCGGATAGCTACCGGCGGTGAGGTCGCTGAGCGGTTTGGCCTGCACCGTAATATGCTTGGTGCTGTTGGCTTCGACCGGCAGGTCGGTAATTTCCTGCCCGCTAAGTTGAAAAGAGACCATCAAGTTGTTGGGTGCATCGGCGGCCAGGTTCACCTGCAGATCGTCATCCCCTTCATTTTGCAAGGTGACATCGTAATGAAAGGTGGTATCCGGTTTGCCGCGCATGGTGGGGATATCGATCGACATGGCTAGATTGGGTGGTACGCGATCTTTGACCACCAGTTCAATCGGCAGTGTGGCCGAGTTGTCATTGGTCCCACTGGCAACCACCGTAAATTTGTAATCGCCCGCCTTGACATCTTTTGGTGGTTCCAATTTGAGATCGAGTGACGCATCGCTATTGGGCTCGACAAAGGCCGATTCGACCGGGCGGTTGGCCCCGCGCAAGCTGGCTGTCCAGCCCGCGGGTATATTTTGGAGTTGCAGTTGCACGATCTGCGGGTCGACATCGGTGTGCAGCTTGATCGGCAAGGTCACCGTTTCGTCAACGCCAATGATCTGGGTGGGGAAATTGGTGAAAATTAATAACTTTTGGGGAGCGGTCTGACTGAGTTCTTGTGCCAAGGCGGTCGTTGGCAAGAGTAGGAGTAAGACCGTGATGGCAAACATAGACAAACCGGCGCGCAAACGTAGCATTCTTTCCTCCAGCATAGGATTGTAGGATGTTGAATTTACCGATATCCATTTGTAGGTGCACGGTATCCCCTGCATTTACAAATGGGGAAAACATAGCTCTTGGCCAAGCATACCCAAAAGCGCCCTGGTTTGTCTTTAGCGTCTACTCAAGCGGAGTTTAAGTGAAGTTTAACGGAGCGATGATGCCATCGGCAGAGGTAGTTGCAAACAAAAGGTAGCGCCGTTGCCGGGTACGCTGGTGACAGTCAGTTGTCCTCCATGCGCTTCGGCCAGTTGACGCGCTAGTGCCAACCCAATGCCCATGCCCTGGTGAATCCGGCGTTGTTCGGGGCTACGATAGAAAAATTCAAAGATCCGTTCCTGCTGTAGGGCATCAATGCCGGGGCCGTCATCACAAATACGGACCGTGGCCCACAGGCAATTTCCCCGCTCTTCGGTCGCTGTGAGGACGATTATCTGGCCGCCGGGAGCGCTATACTTGCAGGCGTTGTGCAACAGATTGCCGATGATTTGACCGATGCGCGTCGCATCCGCCAACACAATTGGTAAGGGTAGCACACCGCTGCTCTCCAGGCTGATCTGCCGGCGGTGGGCAAATGGCGCGATCCAGGCACACTGGGCAAAGACAACTTCCGTTAGATCGGTGGGTGCGCAGGTCAACCGGACTCCTTGGAGCTCCAACTCGCCCAAGAGCGCCAAGTCATCGAGTTGGAGGCGCAATTGGTCGATCTGTTCATCGATCCCCCGCGCCAGATCTTGGCTGAGTAGCCGATCGCCCGTGGCAACGATTGTCTGCGCGGCGGCTTTCATGGCACCAAGCGGACGGGCAACTTCATGCACAATGCCAGCGAGCAAGAGCTTACGCGAGCGCTCCAAGGCATAGAGATGGCTCTGCATGCCATTGAGTGTGGCCGCCAGTTGTTGCAATTCGAGCGGACCAACCGGGATCAAGGGGATCGGAACCTGTTCTGGCGAGAAACGCGCAACCGCATCGCTGATCTGTAGCAAGGGGTTGCCAATGGAACGCGCCAGGAGCAAGCCCAAACTCAAGGCAACAACAGAGCCCACGCAGAGGATCAAGAGAATCAACCAACGCAGCGCGCCGAGCCGACCCTGGATATCGCCCAACCGTTGAAAGAGGCGCACCACCCCTTCGACCCGGCCAGTTTGGTCGATGACCGGCACCGCAACATCGATCACATTGACAGCCGAGCGCACAGAGCGATCGATGGTCCAGCTAACGCTTCCCTGCAGCGCGCCTTGCAGAATTGTTGCGCGATCCGGTTGACCGGGTTGGGTTGCACTGTCGGTGGTATTGGTCGCCAGCAATATTCCGTGCGGATCAACCAACTCAATGCCGCCGGTAATCTGTTGTTGTAATTGATCGAGCACCCGTCGTGCCGCGGTCGGATCGTGCCAGGTGGCCTCATCATCGCGGGTAAAGGCGGCGAGCAGCGCGCCTTGGGTAGTCAACTCGCCGGCGAGATTGTTGAGAAAATAGCGCCGTTCGAGCTGTGAAAGCAACATGAGGCCGAGCAACGGTACAAAGAGGAGAATCGGCAAGGTGTGGCTTAGCGCCAGACGAAAGCGTAGGCTATGAATACGCATGGCTAGCGACCGGTGCCATGAGTTTGTAGCCGACACCGCGTATGGTAATCAGGCGCGTTGGGTGGGCAGGATCAGTTTCGATCTTTTCGCGCAACCAGCGTACGTGGACATAGAGCGTCTGCTGTTCACCCAGCCAATTGACACCCCAAACCCCGTTGAGTAGGTCGTCCATTGTCAGCACTCGCTCCGCCTGCTGTGCCAACAACAGTAACAGATCAAACTCTTTTGGCGAAAGGTCGATTTGGGTGTCACCAACCAACACCATGCGCCGTGCCGGATCAATAGACAGATCGCCAACAACGACAGGCGCGGGCGGCAGGGCATTGGTGGTTGCGCTCTTCTGGGTCGTTCGCCGCAAGACCGCACGGATATGTGCCTGCAAGACATCGAGGTCAAAGGGTTTGGTAATATAGTCATCTGCCCCCAACTCCAGCGCAACGACTTCGTCCAATTCGCGGCGGCGGGCGGTCACAAAGATCACCGGTATATTGCCGGCGAGGGTCCGCAGGGGCATAAGTGCCTGGAGCCCATCCTGATTGGGCAGACCAATATCCAACAGGATCAAATCTGGTCGTTGGTGCTGCACGACAGAAAGCGCTTCCTCCGCGCTGCCGGCCACGAGTGTAGCGTACCCGGCCTGTTGCAGGCTAATCGCCAGGCTACGCCGCAATAGTGGATCGTCGTCGACAATCAGGATCTGCTTGGACATAGTTGGGGCTTATAACATTCGCTAGTTTTACACTGATAGGGAGATCAAGCTAAAGATTTTCCCCCTTTCCCTTCGACAAGCTCAGGGGCTGGGGAAATCTTTGTCTTATAACCTATAGCATCAAGTGTCGCGCAATGCTGAGGCGAGAGCATCCAGCGATCATCTAGTCTTCCTGTGGCTGATGGGCTAAATGGCACCTGGTCGATCGGCTAGTATGAGATAAAAAGGAAATGTGAAGTGTAACGAGGTTATTATCTTAGACAAGGTCATAGGCGTTACGCAGTTACCGTCGGCTGAGCTTGTCGAAGCCAGAGGTAACTGCGTAACGCCTATCTCATTGCATTCCTCTCCTTACCTACCGCTGCACCAGTGGCAAGTACACCTTCTGCTCGCCCCCTGGTGGCGCAACCGATGCTGGCTGATCCCGCACGTCGCCGATACTCAAACTGACGGGAATCTCGACGCTTTGCACCGGATCGAGATCATTGGTTGTCACGGTAATGTGGGCGACGTGGGTCTGGTTCGTCGCCAGGCCGCTGGGGTCGGCGGTGACATTGATGGTCATCGGGTCGCCATCGGCGCTGACGGTGCCGCTGATCACATCGAGGGTGAGCCAGGGCTGGTCGCTGGCGGCGTTCCAGGTGAGATTGCCGCTGCCGGCGTTGTTGACGGTGATTGGCGCTGTTTGGACGGTGGTCGTGTCGGTGCTGATCTGCCAACTGACCGGGTCGGGCGCGGCGGTCAGCGTGGGGCCGGGCAGGCTCAGATCGTCATCAACGATGACCGTCACGGTGGTCGTGGCCGTTTCGCCAACGCTGTTGGTGACGAGCAGGGTGATGACGTTGGTGCCGACTGGCAGCGCGTCGAGCGAAATCATTGGTCCACTGCCCAAGGAGTTGCCACCGGCATCCTGCCAGGCGAAGCCAGCTTCGCCGACCAGTCCATCCTGCGGATCAAAGGCCATGGCATTGAAGTTGACCAACTGCCCATAGTGAATGTGCAGATTATCTTCTGGCAGCAGAATATAGGGATCGGGTGCCTTGTTCGCCATGACGAAGGGTGCACTGGCTGCTTCTGCAGTGTTGACGCCATCGCTGGCGACCACCCGCAGAATCGCGCTGCCGCTGCCGCCGAGCACGGCGGTGTCGATCTGCGCGCTGTTGCCGACGACGTTCATCTGCACCGGCTGGAAGGTGGTGCCGTTGTCGCGGCTGTAGAAGATGTCGAAAGTCAGCGCATCACCGTCTGGATCGCTGGCGGTCCAACCGAGGGTGGCAGTACCGGTGACAGGGCTGCTAGCACCGATCAACGCGACATCGCTGATGGTCGGCGGATTGGCGCTGACCGGCTGCGTCGCCAACACAGTGTTGCTGCCCGTGTCGACCAGTTGCACCTTGCGCGTGCCGGCGACAAAATCGACGACCAGGTCAAAGCCGGAGAGGGGGCTATCTTCGGCTGGGTTGGGCGTGAAGGCTGTTTCGGCCAGCAGGTTGTCGCTTTCACCCAGCAGACGAACTGCGTAGGTGCCGGGAGTTGGCGCAACCGGGCTGGTCGCCGTGGTCAGGCGGCGCACCATGGCAAAGCTGCCGCTGTTGGCTGCGATGTCGATGGCACCGGCCACCGAGAGCAGATCGCCATTGATCACGCCCACATTGGCCGCCATCACCGCGGTGGGGTGGCTGATCATGTAATTGTACATGCCGGTGTAGGTGTAGTCGCTGATCCACTGGTTGTTGCAGTAACTCATGACATCGTTCCAACTGGTGCCAGGATAGACGCGGCGGGCGATGCCAAAGCTAGGGTCGCCGACATCAAAGCCTTCCATGCTGCCATCATTGGGGCCAATATGACCATTGGGATAGGGATAGCTGTTGTCGCTGGCGCTGTTGCCACAGAGGGCGGCGCTGGCCGTTGGGTGGGCGCGGCCCAGGGAATGGCCCATCTCGTGGCCGGCGTACCAGTCGGCGTAGGAACCATCGGTGTCCCAGCCACAGCCCAGGTTGAAGGGGCTGCAAGGCGTGCCGGAGGGACCGACCGAGGTTTTGGTGTAGAGCGCCTGGCCACGCGGGAAGTTGCCGGAAGCGTCGGAGATCATGCCATAGTAGAAGTCATTGGTGTTGGACACCCAACCGTGATCACGGTAGTACTTGAGCCAGCCATTGGTGTAGTAACTGGCGCAGAGATTGAGATCAGCGTTGCCAATCTTTGATTTGGTGCAGTCGGGGTGGGTGCGGTTGACATAGCTGCCCAGCCAGGTGTTGCCATCGACATCCCATAGCCGTGGCTTAAAGTTGGTGCCAATTGCGCCGCCGATGGGATAGGCGCGCATGATCCAGGAATAAGTTTTGAGCACGTCGGCACTGATGCGCGGGCGATAGGTGGTGCCGCCAAGCGTGTAGTTGAGCCGATAGAATTCAGCCGACAGGGTGGGCGATGGATTGAAACTAACACTGGTCGTGTTGCCATTGTCGCCATAATTCGGCTCCAGCGGCACCTTGTAGGGGTTGAGCGTGGCGCGCAGGGTCAGGCTGTTCTGTTGTGTCCAACTCCAGGGCAATTCAAAGAGGAAGCTCTGTTCGATGTCGTTGCGGCTGGGGCTATTGCGCACGGTGATCTTGGTTCCGACGGTGTTGACCGGTGCCAACGGGCCACTCTCCAGTGATGTGGCCACTAATTGTGCCCCGACATTGGCAACGGAGACGCCATCGGATTTAACATAGAGGCGCACAAAGGTCCGGCGGCCCTTGACCAGCAGCACACCGTTGCTCAAGTTTTGGATGCCTTGCGTGATCTCCATCCCCGTGACGCGCAGGTTAACCTGGGGCAGTGCCGACGCGTCCTTGGCAATCCTTTGCACCTGATCATTCTCCTGCCAGAAGAGATAGTCGCCGTTGGCACGCAGATTGCTGGGACCATTGAAGAGGGTCGGGCCAAAGGTGTAGAGCGCATCGACCGTGCCGCCGCCCCGAGGGGTGCGGTTGAGCACATAGTTGTAGGATTGGAAGCAGGGCTCTGGGCTACAGGGGATGGGGCGTCCTTCAAAGAGATAGAGCTTACCGAAATCGGTGATCAGCTCGGCAATGGTGGCGTTGGGGTCAACACTTGTGTAAACCGGTGTCGAACCCAGCGAATTGTTCTCATTGTTGTAGACAAAGACCTGTCGCCCTTTTGCCACGTAAACTGTGTTAGAAAAGAAGCAGTGAAAGGGATTGATCGTGCAAAAGGTAAGGCGGCGGCCTTCGGCATAGTAACTGCTGGCTCCCGATACAATGGTAACGCCACTATCGACCCCCAGATTGACGCGGATCAGATTGCCGTTTACCTTGTAGTAGAGATAGGTGCCATCCCACTGCATGGTACTGGGGAAAGAGCTATAACTGGCGATGGACACCTTTTGTTTGTTGGATTTGAGCACATAGCTGACGGCGTAGTTGTTGTTGCCGACGTAGTTGATTGTAAAGACTTTGTCGCCGCCATCGGCCACTTCGCCAAAGCCAGCAACGAGCGCGTTCATCAACTGTGGGGCATCGCCGGGGTTGGCGTTGACCGAGAGCATCTGCAAACCCTGGCCATTGATCCAATAGAGAAAGTCATTGTCGGCGACGATATTCGAGGCGACCTGCCCCTGGTTGCAGTTGCGAAGCTCTGAATAGAGCGTGCGCACGGTGCTGCCATAGGCGGCAATCCGGCGAATCAGTTCGGTATACTGCCCACCATTACTCTGATCACTGCTCGCCGCGGTGACACTTGGCGGGCAGGCAGGAACACCAGTATACCAAAAGAGCTTGGGGTCGGTCAGTGTATAGCGCGTGGCGGCGCTGCTAACCAGCGCGACCGGCGTGTCGTCGGGTGCGGTGGGTGTGTCCGGTGCTGCGCGGGCGGTGGGTGCGGTTGGCAACGCTAGCCCACTATAAAGAAGAGCGAAGACCAATAGTAGCTTACCTAGACCCCCGAATAGACTTTTGAATAGACGATTGCCGATGCGACACATAAGCTTATTCCTTTATCTGCTGAATCTCACGAATACACAGGCCGGCTATGGGGTGATAGGCGGCCCTGTTCCATTTTCCTCCCAGCGAATTGGCAGCGCTGTGTCGCAGTGCACAGGCACGATATGCACTTGTAAAGCAAGAGAAAATGCAATGGACAGGCCCAAGAGGCAGCTGCCTCTTGGGCCTGTCCATTGCAGATGCGTAGCCCATTAACTCACGGCTTTGCCATCGGCGTGGAGGGCAAACCAATTTGTTCCCACTCCCTGTCCCTTGACATCACCGGCAATCTTATCTTCGGCATAATAATAGAGCGGATGGCCATCATAGGTGACCTGGAAGGTGCCGTCATCGCGCTTAATGGTGGCAAAGGTGCCGGTCAATGCCGTATCCCCTGTGATCTTAACGCTAGCGTCTTTAACGGTAAAGGCGGGCCATTTGGTCATGCAGCCACCGCTACAGGTGCTCTTCTCTGTTGTATCTTTGGTAAAGAGATAGAGCGTCATTCCCTTTGCATCGGTCAGAATATCACCCAATTTGGCATCTTTGCGCAACATAATCATCGTCTCTGCTGGTTGGGCCCCGGTGGCTGGTGCCGCTGGTTTGACAGCTTGGGCCGGTGTGGCCGGTTTCATTGCCAACCCGGATAGGGTAAAGGTGGAATCGACAATTTTATTGTTCATCATGACCGGTACATCGACACCGGGGAATTCATAGGTGCCAACCTTGCCCAGATCGCTGTGGAGCATGGCATAGAGTGTGGGCGTCGCCTTTGTCTGATCAATTTGGACCGCAACATTGTCATTCTCGCCTACCTTGATTGCAGCGTGGCCAATGACATCGCCAGGCTGGCCATTGTTATCTGTATAAATATCAAGCCAAGCTGGGCCTTCGCTCATGACCTTGGCGATCGTAACTTCACCATTTTTAATCGTCTGATCAGAGGCGGTAATGCTGTCGGTCATCTGCGCATTGGGTGCTGCTGTGGCGACCGTGGCAACAGCTGTTTTGGCAGCGCCAACGGCATTGGCGGCTGGCTTGGTGAGTTGTGATGGCTGGCAGGCCGCCAACAACAACATTGCTGTAACAGCGAAGGTTGCGGTGAGTTGCGGATAGGTAAGTTTGTACTGTTTTGTGAGCATGAATTTCTCCTCATTTGTGGGATGATTCTACAGTGAAATTGCAGCGTTCTGACTGCAACCTGAGTCTACGCTCGTGTGCGCTCCGTTGTCCTTAAAAGCAGTGGGTGTGCAGATTATGGCAAGTTTAAGAAGGGTCAGTAGCCACAACGTTCGGCAGCTGAGCTTCGTCCTGCGCGGGGGCCTTTGGGGCGCAAAGGGCTTGCCGAAGCCAGCGCGCGTGGTGCGCTACAAATGGTGGTTGCGGATAACGTTCATCGCGCCCTTTGCCAATTATTTAGATTGGATTTACCGGTGGTACACTCAGGAAAAATCTATGGAATTCTATGGATGCTCTGCTATGAATTGGAAAAAAGTACTACAACTGACGATGGTCCATGTCGGCGTATCGATGACCGTTGTCCCGGTTACCAGCACGCTCAATCGCATTATGATCGCCGATATGCAACTCTCCGCGTTGCTAGTTGGCTTTCTGATCGCGCTGCCCTATCTGCTCTCGCCGCTTCAAGTTTTGATGGGCGACTGGGCGGACCGTACCACTATTTGGGGGCGACATCGGTCACCATGGATCGTGATGGGTGGGTTGATGGCCTCCTTTGGCAGCTATCTCACCCCCCATGCCGTCTTTTTGATGAATCACAACTGGTGGCTAGGTCTGCTGGCGGCGTTAGGGGCCTTTACCGTCTGGGGCGTGGGGGTGAACATTGCTTCGGTCAGTTACCTCTCGTTGGTTAGCGAGCTGAGCGAAGATCAGCCAAGCTGGCGCAGCCGTACCGTCAGCACCATGTGGACGACGATGATCCTCGCCACGATCGCTACCTCGATTACCTTGGGGATTTTGCTTGATCCCTACACCGAGGCGGCACTCTATACGGCCTTTGGCGCGGTCTGGATGGTCGCCAGCTTTCTGGTGCTCTTTGGCGCCGCTGGGATCGAGCCGCCACCCACGGCCAATCGCACCCTCCACAACAGCGCCAACAATCCATTGGTGGCCTTTGAACTCTTGGCCACTAACCCAACGGCCCGCCGTTTTTTTGTCTATCTTTTGCTGGTGCTCATTAGCATCCACGCTCAAGATGTGCTGCTTGAACCTTTTGGGGCCGAGGCCTTAGGGATGCCGGTCGCGCAGACCTCGCGGCTGACCGGTATCTGGGGGATTGGGGTCTTTATCACCTTGCTGGGTGGTTTACCGTTGGTCCGTCGTTTTGGCAAGAAGGCAAGCGCCAACGGTGGCGCGTTGATCGCGGCGCTCGGTTTTAGCGCGATTATTGTGACCGGGCTGCTTCAAAATGTCTCGCTTTTCATGGGAGCCGTTTTTCTGTTGGGCTTGGGCGGCGGCTTAATGACAGTGAGCAATCTCAGCTTTATGTTTGATATGACGATACCGCAGGCTGCTGGTCTTTATATTGGCGCTTGGGGCGTGGCCAATTTTGCCGGCCAGGCGTTGGGGAACATTGTCAGTGGACTGTTGCGCGATATGCTCCTCCAACTGACCGGTAATGCACTCATCGGGTATGTGACAGTTTTTGGCTTGGAGGTAGTGGGCTTACTGATCGCGATCTGGTTATTCCGTACAATATCGGTAGAGGAGTTTCGACAGAGCGCGGAAATGCGTTTGACTGATCTGCTGGCGTTGGCCACAGAGTAGGTTTAGTAAATTTTAAGCTATGTCAGTTGAAGTTTCTCTCCAGTGTCTAGTGCAAATGACCTATAGAAATTGCATAATTTGGCGTAGTTTCGTGTGCGTCAATTCGTGTATAATCGAATTCACGTAATGGAACAGTAGAGTTAGCCGCAACGTCAATCTAGAAGAATGCTAACGATTCACCCCACCCCCGGCCCCTCCCCGACATCAAGGAGGGGAGTAGGCTCCTCCCTTGCTAGCGGGGGAGGTCGGGAGGGGGTGGCTGAATCGTCACGAAGAATGATTCTTCTTTGATCATTTCGTTTTTGATCATTTCGTTGTTGGCTCTTTTGATAGCGCTGGATAGAATAAGATGGAGAAATCGGTGATGTTAAAAGTATTGATCAGCTATGACATGCAAACCGGCAAAGAACAAGAGTGCCAGGATTATTTTGTCAACAAATTTGCGCCAGGGTTGGCGAAGATGGGCTTTCGCATTTCTGATGTCTGGTATACGATGTGGGGTGATGCACCGCAGATCCTCAGTGGCGGGACGGTCGACAGCACACAACATGCCCAGCAGATCTTCAAATCTACCCCCTGGGAGAAGTTGGTGGGCGAAATTGAACCACTAACCGAAAATTTTAAGGTGCGCTTTATTCGGATGCCACAAGAGAATTAAACTCATGCACGCTGTACCACTCTTTCGTAAACCAGTTGCGCTCGTTGTTTTTTTGGAAAACGTCGGCCATATCGCCGGGCTTACGCTGCCTGGTTGGGCCATGCAGACGATCGACTATGTAACGGAAGAGTATGCCAAAGTGCTTTTGCGTCTATTGGGAGCCTATCGCCGCTATGACAAGGTGGTGATCCTGGAGGATGCACAGGCCAATGGGGTGGCCCTGCATGACGCCCTCGTTGCAACCAGCCGCACCCATCAGGTGGATGTGCTCTTGCTGGCCCATGGCTATATTGGCCAGATCGTAGGCTTTCGCGGCCAAACGCGCGTGGGGAAAGAGACGTTTTCGCCCCTCTGCGATGCCTATTGCCAGGACCCGACGCTTTTGGATCTACGCATGGTCTTTGGCATTAATTGCTATGGCTATTCCCTGACCGATACCTGGCGTCAATTGGGGGCCAAAGTGGTGAATGGGTCGGTTGGGATCAATTGGTTCCCCGAACCGACCCTTTCGGTCTTTCTTTACAACTGGCTACATGGCCGACCCTATAGTGAAGCTGTCCGCCGCAGCAACCACCTCGCTAACCGCTTCTGGCGGCACATTTGGAAGCCCGCTGCCGACGGCACCCCCCATCCTTACCTGCTTAGCAGTCGTCAGGTCGTCGTCGGTGGCGAGGATGTTACGGTGGAGGGATAGAGACGGGACAAGGTGACAAGGTGATCCTGTTGGCGAATTGGTCAGCCTTGCACTAAAGTGCAGGCTGACAGCCAAAGTCCACTGAAGTGGACTGGCATCCCCCGTAGTCGGGCTTTAGCCGACTTTAGGTTTTAGCCGGAAATTCATTTCCCGGCGCATTCGCCCACAGGATCACAAGGTGACAAGGTGGTCGGCTATACGACAATGTCTCGTGTCTCTACTTCTCCTCACTCCGATCCGTCGCCGGTGGTGGTGCGTAGGAAAGTTTGGAAATTTCATCCCACCATGCATCGGTCATCGCCACATCAACGGCGGCGAGCGAGCCTTCCAACTGCTCCACATTGCGCGCGCCGATAATTGGCGCGGTGACGGCGGGATGGTGCATCACCCAAGCCACCGCTAGGGTGGCTGGATGAATCCCCTTTGCCTCGGCGTGGGCCGTGAAGTCGCCAGCGATTTGATAGTAATTCTCATCGCCATAACGGCTCATGTACATCTTGTTGCTGACGAGGCGACCGCTCTCCGGGCGTTTGTTGGCAGCATATTTGCCGCTCAACAGGCCCCCACCCATGGGACTGTAGGGGATGACCGCGACATTCTCCGATAAGGCAAAGGGCAATATTTCCACTTCGACCTGGCGTTTGGTCAGATTGTACATCGGCTGAATACACGCAAAGCGTGCCAGCCCTTCGCGTGCGGAAATGCCATGGGCCTTGGCCATCTGCCACGCTGCCCAGTTACTGACGCCGGGATAGAGCACTTTGCCCTGTTGGACCAGTGTGTCAAGCGCACGCAGTGTCTCTTCCATGGCCGTTTCATTGTCATAGTTGTGGACAAAGAGGATGTCGAGGCGATCGGTCTGCAACCGGCGCAGACTATTCTCGACTTCAATCATGATGTTGCGGCGGGCAAGCCCACGCTGATTGACGCCCGGACCCATGGTAGAAAATACTTTGGAGGTAATTACAACTTCATCGCGTTCGCTGGCGATCAATTTGCCGAGAATCTCTTCTGAACGTCCGCCAGAATAGGCATTCGCACAGTCAAAGAAATTAATCCCCACATCGCGACAGCGTTTGTAGAGTGCCGCGGAGGTGCTCTCGTCGGCATCGCCGCCAAATGACATGGTGCCATAACAGAGCTGTGATACTTTTACGCCCGTTCGTCCTAATACTCGATACTCCATAAGGTTCCTCTCTTGTCGAAAGCGCGCGGGGAAGCGCAAGGGTTTGCCATGTGGGGAGACACACGCGGTTTTAAGATCATCGCACATCGCCGATGCAATGGTTAAGCGCATCCGGCGACGTGTGGATGCACACAATGGGGGATGTGGCGAGAAGAGCGTTTGCACATTTGCTTATACTCAGCTCTGAATGGGAACCGGAGTTTCTACCCCAGCAAACTCCGGTTCCCATTTCAACCGCAGTATAGATGCGCGTTTTTCGTTCTGATAAGCCTGCTCTATTATAGGGCTTCTTGCAATGAACGCCAAGCACCCTATCTGATTGGGTGCGTACCACAGTTTGGGCATTGCACCAGACGCTTACTCGAGTGCCCTATTAAAATGCCAACAAAATGGGACGCACTCTATTCGATTCAATCATGATGAATGCAATACCGATCAACCAACAACAGATTGCCCAAGCGCTGGCCACGGTCCCCATTGGTCACACAATTGACTATCACGAGCGGGTAGAGAGCACCATGACGCTCGCACACCAACGCGCTGCTGATCCCACGGTGCGCAGCGGTACGCTGATCATTGCCGAAGAGCAGAGCGCTGGCCGTGGGCGGCAGCAACGCCGTTGGGAGACTCCCCCCGGTCAGGCATTGCTGTCGAGCTTGATCCTAAAAGCACCCCTTCCTTTGCCGCTGCAACAGTTGCCGATGGTCGCCGGTTTGGCGGCGCTTTCAGCAATCACCACCTCTATCCCAGCGTTGCAAACACAGGTGGGGCTAAAGTGGCCCAATGACCTTTTGCTGGGGTATGGCATGGCAAATGCCGGCAAGGTGGGTGGGATCCTAGTCGAGAGTCGCTTTTATGGGTCGACGTTGCACTATGTCATTATTGGCACAGGGATCAATGTGCTTCAAGCGGCAACGGCGTTGCCTTCGGCGCAACCCGGTGCACCGGCACCCACCAGCTTATTCGCCTATCTATCACAGTCGCCTGCGGTAGCTACGCCGCAACCGACTGTTGCCGTGCCACCCGCACCAGCCATTGTCGCGCCCGACCGTACTGCGCTGTTGATCGCATTCTGTCAGGCTTGGGCCGCGCTATTATGGCCCCCGCCGCTGCGCAAGGGAGATGTGACAGACAAGGCTCTTCCCGCTATTGTGGATCGCTGGCGTGCCCATTTGTGGACGTTGGGCCACCAAGTGGTTATTTACAACACAGCGACGGCGACCGTGCCTCCCCAGGTGATCTGTCAGGGGATTGCTGTCGATGTCACGGCGGAGGGCTATCTGCTTGTGCGCGATGAGCACGGTACCCTCCATCAATTTGCGGTCGGCGATGTTTCAGTGCGTCTACCGGAGGGGTAAGACGCACACCTCTCATCTGGTTTTCCGATGTTAATGCTTCTGTGTATACTTCCCTTGTACCTATTTTGTATCTGTTTTGTATCTCTTCTATCAAGCGTTGGATGTGAAACTTGTCAATTGTCTCTACCTTTTTGCATCACCTCTGCCAAATGAACCAGTGGCGCAAACCCATGCTGCTTGGGGGGGCGATCATGTCGGTGGTATTGGCCTTCGCCGGGGCACTGATCTTGCCACCCCTCAATCTAGCTAATGCCGCACCCGATTGGCAGATATCGCCCCTTTCACCGCTCACATCTGCCAACGCTGCCACTTCGGTTACCACTTCGGTTACCACGACTGTCGCCATTACGCCGACGACGGGCCTGATCACATCCACCATTGTGACCGCGAGTGAGCCGTTACCGGCAGATGTAATCACTGCTACCGTCGTCGATATAACTGCTGTAGCACCTGTGGAAATGACGAGCCCCCTGACCGTCAGTACGCCTGTTGAGACGCCAGGGAGTGTTGCTGGGCCAAAGGGATCGATTGGGCGCCCGATAGCAGCGTTGTGGTCGTTTCCTGCACGCCTTGCTGGCGGACAGATTAGCCTACTTTTGGTGGCTGTACTCTTTGTGGGGCTCTTTACCGTGACTGGTCTCGTGCTGACACGGCGATCCTAAACGGCGGTTTTTGAACAAACGAAAGTAGCAATGCTCGACTTATCTTCTCGATCTTCTGCTCGACCTTCTATACGATCTTCTATACGATCTTCTATACGATCTTCTATACGGTCTTTTATGCGATCTTCTATGCGATCTTCTGCCCCAATGGCACTCTATGCCCTGCTACTCAGTAGCACGGTTTTGGGGCTCTTTCTATTCTTCTGCACTTTACCGACGCGACTTCATGCCGAAGCAACCCAAGAAGGCACGGTCGGTGTGGTCTATACTGTTGGTACGTCTGATGGCTATTGTGCCGACAGATCGGTAATCGCCGTGCCGGCGACGGCGGCGGGCACACAAGTCTATTTCTGTTTTACTATTGTCAATCCAAATCCGGTAACGCTAACCAGCCATACCTTTGTCATTCCTCAATTAGGCATCACCCGAACCTTTCCCACAGCGATGTTGCCGGGCGATAAGCTTGCTGTGAATGATAGCTATCTAAAATCGATCAATATTATTCTTACGCCGCCGGGCCTTTCTCGCACGATCAACACTACCAGCCAGAATATTACGAGTACGGTTACCCTTATCTCTACGGATGAAGAGGGCAATCAATATACCGGCCAGGGCACTGCGCGCGTCATCGTTGGCCAGGCCTCTACCGTCATTACCCAGACGGTCGGCACAGTTGAAGGAAGCTGTGCCAACACCACAGCCATTGCCGTTGTCAGCGGCACGCCCGTCTACTACTGTCTCACCATCGCCGATACAGGTACGTTGGATTTTGTGCGTCATGAAATTCGCGCCCCGCAGATCGGTGCCACATTTGTCTATACACCGGCAAATCCAGCACTCCCCACCCAACAGATCAACGCGCAACAGGTGCGGGTCAACTATCCCCCCAATCAGTTTGAAAAGAGTATTACCGCACCCTTCACCAATATCGTCACCGTGACCTCGACTACGAAGGAGGGGGTCGCTACGGAGAATAGCGCGGCGGCGGTGGTGGTTGTCGGCAGTGCCACCGCCACCTTGACCTATACGGTTGGGACTGACCCTACAAGCTGCGCGACGACGAAGACGCTCTCTGTGCTCACCAGCACCAGGGCCTACTATTGCATCCACCTGAAAAATACCGGCACCCTGCCGCTGGAACGCTTTACGCTTAGCGCGCCCCAACTAAGTTTACAGCGAACGCTGACCCGCACGGTGCCGGCTGGTGCTTCAATCGTGCTTACATCCTCATTTGATAGTGCGTTAGAGACGCTCATTACCGCGGCGCAGAACACGACACTCAACAGTACGATTACCGTCAATGGCTACACCGCTGAAGGAGTCCTGGTGCACACGGAAGGCACGGTGGTTGTCACTGTGGGTGGCTTGATTTTCACCGTGGTTAAGTACGCTCGTACCACGCCCGATGGCTGTGTTGCCCCAGAACCATTGGCGATTTCGAGCACGACCCAATTCTACTACTGTGTCGTGATTCGCAACACGGGGCAAGTCCCGATTACGGGCTTCGCCCTGAGTGAACCCGCACCAGCGGCAGTTAACTTTGCCTTTGATTACCAACTGGGGGTTGGCCAAGTTATTACATTGACCAATAAATTTCTCGCGGAGACCTTGCAACTTGGCTCTTATCTCGGCCCTTGGGTCTCTACGGGCACGATTAATCCCTCGTTAAGCGTAACGGCGCGTGGCGTCAATGGTGCCACGGTGCCCGTCAATGATGCCTTTGCGATCAATGTGACGGCAGCAACATTCACTCCTGTGCCCACCGTTACGCCATCCTTGACGTGGACACCAAGCCCGACTCCGATCCCCACGACAACGCCAACTGTTCCCCCTACACCCACGGCAACCAACGTTGTCTTATCGATTCTCGCCACGCCTACAAATGCGTTTGGGCTAAATTCGGTTTCGACGCCCGTGGGGGCAGCGGATAATGGATCAGGCGGCTTTGTGCCCGATTCACCATTGGCGGATTCTTTTTTAGAGACGCCCACTCCACCAGTTGATTTCTTTGCCACAGAAGTTGCTTTGACAGAAGTGGCGGCGGCAGCCCTGACCGCCGAAGCGCAGGCGACCCAAAACCTATTGCTCTTGACCCAACAGGCTCCGTCGCCCATGCCAACTGAAACACCAACAGCACCCACCCCGCCAGAAGCATCGGCCACACCAACAGCGACAGTGCTCCCTGCCGTGGTGCTGTTCCCGCCCGCTAGTGGGGAGAGTAGCGGCGTATTGCCGACCCCTAGCCGAAACGGCCCCGCCGATGATTACCTGACACTCATCGCAGCGACGCTGACCACCTCTGCCGCAACATTAGGTTGGCTGTGGTTCTTGGTTGGCTCCATTATCTTTTTTGCTGTGGCCGGTATGTTTGCTGGCCTGGGCTTTCGTCAGCGGGAAAACCGCCGGTATCGCATCGTTGATGAAGAGCTGGTCGACGCGGAGTGGGGGCCATTTGATGGTGAGCCATTTGGCAGCGAGCCAGCTGATGGTGGACAGTTTGGTGGACAGTTTGATGGTCAATTTGCGGAAGAAGTTCCTGCCGTTGATGATCTCTTTGCAACTCAGCCATTTAACAACGATCGCTTTGCTGCCAGCTCTCCATTCCAGCGCCCAACACCGTCGAACGAGCGGCAGACAAGTGGGGCCGCACAAGATGAAGCCGACGATGACTTTTGGCCCGCTTCCTTACCATGAATATGTCGATGGATAACCTGACCGTTACCAATACCCACGTACCATCGTTGAACGCACGCTACCGTCTCACACTTCTGCTCCTAATCTTGGCTACCTATGGTTGGCGTCTGCAAGGGCTGACAATCCAAAGCCTTTGGCGTGACGAGGTCGATGCCATCTACTTTGCGTTGCGCGATTTGCCCGAGACCCTCTCGATGTTTGTGGCTATGGCACAGAATGGTCCCCTCTACTTTCTGACCTTACGTCTCTGGTTTGCGCTCGTTGGTGCCGAAGAATTCGCCCTGCGCTATATCTCTGTGCTGGCTGGCACCCTGGCGATTCCACTTACCTGGCAAGTAGCCCGCCGTCTGCTCTCATCCACACAGGAGACGCAGCGGCTTACCCTAGGGCTAAAGGCGGATGGCCTTCCCCTGATAGCCGCGCTCCTCATGGCCGTCAATCCCTATCAGCTCTGGTATGGGCAAGAGGGCAAAATGTATGCGCTGATTACGGCGCTGGCGTTGTTGGCCCATTGGTTTTGGTTGCAAGGGATTCGCATCGGCGGTTGGCGGCCCTGGTTGGGCTACCTGATCACGGTCAGCTGTGCTATGTATAGCCACCTCTTGATGATTATGATCATCCCCTTGCATCTGATCTGGTTTCTGTTGGCCTGGCCGCAGAGCCGCAAGTCCTGGCGCGGCTATCTATTGGCTGTGGCTGCGCTCACGCTGCCCTACCTGCCCCTGCTCGCCTGGCAGTGGCCCATGTTGATGGCGAGCGAACGCAAGACGGGCTTTACTTTTGTCCCCATAATGGAAATGCTTGAATCGCTCCTCATGAGCCACAACTATGGCCTTTTGCCACCGGTGCGGTGGCTGCAACTACTGCCGATGCTTTTCCTGGCGTTGGTCGGCCTGCTGCTGGGCGGAGGCGCGATCCCCCATGATGCCGAGCAGCCGCAAAATCCCCTCGCTCCGTGGCGTCGCCATGCCCTCATTGTAAGTTGGCTGATCTTCCCCGTGGCGATGATCTATGCGTTGAGCTTGCGCCAACCGGTCTACACCGATCGCTATGTGATCTGGATCGCGCCGGCATTGATGGTCCTGATGGCGCTTGGTGCACGGGCTATTCTAGACTATGCTGGGCCGCTTGCCCGTCTCATCGTGACCATTTTGTTGTGCTACACAGTTGTATTCTGGCTCTACGCTGGTCGGCTGGAAAAGACAACGACGATCAAATATGATCTGCGTGCCGGGGTTACCTATGTGGCGGCGCGGCGTGACCCGGCTACGCTGCTAATTTTGCAGATCCCCCATCAACAGTGGGCCTGGCAATATTACACCAGCGACTTTTCTTTTCAGCTCTTTGATGGCGCGCCGGCACGGATGGGCCATTGGGCGGAGGGGCTTTGGACCAATGGTGGCCAGCCCGATGCAGAGGCGCAGACCCTTGTTGATGAGCAGATGCGGAGCATTACCGCGGGCAGTGATGACCTTTGGCTGTTGAGCAGTGAAGTCGAGATGTGGGACGCGCGCTATCTCATGCGGGCGTGGCTCGACAGCCACGGCACCGTTGTCGATCAAGCTGACTTTCATGGGGTCCAAGCCAGACATTATCGCCTTAGAGAATGAATTAGGACTTACGCAGTTCTCTGGTTTCGATACGCAAAAATGCACGCTACTCAACCGGCAACCTGCGTAAGTCCTGTGAATGATTGGAGGATAGACGATTGGGGCGTACAGGGACTGAACCAATGGATACCCCCGCAGTACTGCAGCGCCTGGTTTGGGAGCGACCACCGCGCCCCAATCGCATCGGGTTGGCCTTGGGTGGTGGCGTGGCCCGTGGGATTGCCCACATTGGTGTGCTAGAGCTGTTAGAAGAACATCAGATCCGACCAAGTGTCATTGCCGGAACCAGCGTTGGTGCGTTGGTCGGTGGGCTCTATGCTGCCGGATTGAGCGGGGCCGAACTTCATGAACTGGCGCGCAAGCTGAAGTGGAGCATGTTTAGCAGTATGCCTGTCAACTTGACTTGGGCGGCCTTCACTGCGATCACCATGCCATTGGGGATCTTTGGATTGGACCGCATGATCGAGTGGATTATCTCTGCACTTGGTGGCGATGTGACCTTTGATGAGTTACCAATTCCCTTTGCTGCGGTTGCCACCGATGTAACTTCCGGTGAAACGATTGTGATGAATGAAGGGCCAATTGCCCCGGCGATTCGTGCCAGTTGCAGTGTTCCTGGGATCTTTACCCCTGTGCGTCGTGGTGAGCGGCTGCTGGTCGATGGCGGTGCCAGCAATAATCTGCCCATCTCTGTTGTTGAAGAGATGGGGGCCGATTATGTGATTGCTGTTGACCTCTTGCCCTTTGTCGACGACGCGTCGATCGAACCGAAAAATATTCTAGAAGTCAGTATGACCTCCCTCTACACGCTGATCCGGGCCGCACAGCGTGATATACCGCTGGCCGATTGTCTGATCCAACCGGCGGTCGGCCGCATGAGCCTTTCGGATCTTTCGGCCGTGGACGCGTTAATTGCTGCGGGCCGCACGGCTGCCTCACACAAGATCCCGCAAATCCTACAGGATTTGCGGCGAGCGACCCTCACAGGTGACAGGCACCAAGAAATCCCTTCCAGTTAGCAAGCGCTTTGCATTTGTCCCCATTCTACGCTACGATCGTTTGCGGCTTTTAGTTTTTAAAAATTTATTGCATCCAAAAGGGGTTTAAAATGAGTCTCCGCATTACTGTGTGGAATGAATTTCAACACGAAAAAGAGCACGAAGAGGTACGCAAGGTCTATCCCGATGGCATCCACATGACCATTGCCGAGGGGCTGAAGGCGCATGGTTTTGAGAATGTGCGTACCGCGACCCTCGACGAACCAGAACATGGATTGACCGAGGAAGTGCTTGCCAATACCGATGTGTTGACCTGGTGGGGACACATGGCCCACGGGAAGGTTGATGATGCCATCGTCGATCGGGTGCATCAGCGTGTATTGGCGGGCATGGGGCTGATCGTGCTCCATTCCGGTCACCATTCCAAGCTCTTTAAGAAGCTGATGGGTACCACCTGTAGCCTGCGCTGGCGCGAGGCCAACGACAACGAACGTATTTGGGTGCTAGAGCCAGGACACCCCATTGCCAACGGCTTGGGCCCCTATATCGATATCCCGGCGGAAGAGATGTATGGCGAACATTTTGATATTCCCGCGCCAGACACACTCGTCTTTGTCAGTTGGTTTAAGGGCGGCGAAGTCTTCCGTAGCGGCTGTTGTTACCACCGCGGGCGTGGTAAGATCTTCTACTTCCGCCCTGGCCACGAAACCTACCCCACCTACTATCAGAGTGAAGTGCAGCAGGTGATCGCCAATGCGGCGCATTGGGCCGCCCCCAGCAATGGTCCAGCCTTTGCCTACAGCAACGGCCGTGTTATCAATGTCAAAGAGCCGCTGGAATCGTTGGGGTGATCCGTTGATCAAAGCCTTGATCTTTGATATGGGTGGAGTCCTCGTGCGGACGGTCGACCCTGCACCACGAGCCGCGGCAGAAGCGCGCCTTGGTTTGGCAACGGGGCAGGCCGAATGGCTCGTCATGAATAGCCCCATTGGCCGGCAAGCCCAACATGGCAAGATTACCACCGCTGAACTCTGGGCCTGGGTGCAACAGGAGTTGGGGCTAGATGACGCCGCCCTGGCAAGCTTTCGCCAGGACTTTTGGGGGGGCGATCAGTTGGATGAGGCGCTGGTTGCGCTGATCCGCTCGTTCAAGCCCCGCTATCAGACCGCGCTGCTCAGTAACTTTATGGACGAGTTGCTGGAAGTCGTCACGGTGCGCTACCCGATGGCCGATGCTTTTGATCTGATCATGGGTTCCTGCTATGAGGGGATCATGAAGCCGGATGCGGCAATCTTTAGGCGGATTCTGGCGCGTCTAAACCGTCAGCCAGAGGAAGCGATCTTTATCGACGACTTTGCGCACAATGTCGAAGGGGCACGGGCCGTGGGCATGCACGCCATTCACTACACGCCCGGGCTCGATCTGGCGGAGGCGCTAGAGAGTTTCGGTGTCGCATAACGGCAGGACGGTAGGATAGTAAGACAGTAAATCGGTAGGACTGTCTTACTGTCTCACTGTCTCAATTGACCACTTCCGCATAGACATCCAACATGCGTTCAACAATGGTGGCCCAATGGTAACGTCGGGTGGAGGCCCGGGCCTGTTCGCCGAGCCGGTTGCGTAGCTCCTTGTCGGTGAGTAACTCAAGAATACGTGCGGCCAACGCTTCGGGATCGCGCAGGGGGACATGAAACCCGTTGATGCCATGTTGTACCAGGTGAGCCAGGCCGCCCACTTCTGAAGCGATAACCGGGGTCCCCATGGCCATGGCTTCCAAGGCGACCATGCCAAAGCTTTCGTAGTGTGAAGGCATCACCACCATCTCGGCTCCGGCATAATAATAGGGCAAGATATCTTGATCGCGTGCCCCCAAAAAGGTCACCAGATCATGAATCCCCAAATCGGTGCGTAGCTGTTGCAGACGGGCCATTTCGCTATCACGGTCTTCATTCCAGGGATCGCCGCCGATAATGGCCAGACAGGTACCTTTGATCGCTTCGGGGTGACGCTCCTGTAAGATCGACATGGCGAGTAAGAGCGTGTCGACCCCTTTGAGGGGCTCAATTCGCCCAACAAAGAGAATGTTGGCGTCGCCACAGGGAATACCGACTTTACGCTTTGCCTCCTTGGCATCAATCGGGTGAAAGCGTTCCGGGTCAACACCGGGAGGAATCACCACGAGTTTGGCGGGGTCGGCATGATAGAAGTCGATCAACTGTTGCTCTTCGGCTGGCGTGGCTGCAATTACCCGATCGACCACCTGCAACACACGGGCTTCTCCATCCAAGCGGTCCTGTGGGGCGCGTTCGCTGGCCGATTGGGCGATTAAATTTTTCATGTGGCCCAACGTGTGATACATGTGAACAATGGGCACCTGCCATTCGCGCTGGAGCTTTTCGGCAACGAGGCCAGAGAGCCAATAGTGGCTGTGAATGAGATCGTAGGTGATCCCTTCGGCCTCGGCAAAGGCGAGCACGCCATCGGCAAACTCATCGAGATAGTTGGCCACCTCGGCCACCGGGATCGGCTCTTCCGGCCCGGCTGGCACATGGATCACCCGACCGCCTGGCCCAAGTTCATGTTTGACGCGCGGCTGGCAATCATCCTGGGAACGGGTAAAGACATCAACCTGAATGCCATAACAGCCCAACTCGCGCCCAAAGTCGCGAACATAGACATTCATGCCACCGGTCTTCTTGCCCCCCAAGAGCGCCAATGGACAGGTATGAACGCTAAGCATTGCAATGCGTCGTACCGGTGGGCCAAAGCTCATTGCCGCGGCGGACGATTGTGACATTACAGTAGCCGACGTCGTAGGTTTTACAGACATGGTTCCTCCGGTCTGAAAATAGAGCTGGTCGTAAATCAGTAGAACTCTATCATATCCATCACTATCCATCTGTAAGCATCTAACAGTATGTACTCTTATTATGACGCCATTTATCTCGCGCCACATCTTGACGATGTTGCGCTCTCTTGTGGTGGGCAGATCTACCAGCGCACGGCGGCTGGTCAGCAGGTGCTGATCGTCTCGATCACGGCTGGCGATCCGCCCCATGAGCAGCTTTCCAGCTATGTCCAAAGCTTACATGAGCGCTGGGCTTTGGTCACCGATGCGGTGGCCGCCCGGCGCGCCGAAGATATTGCCGCCTGTGAAATTCTTGGCGCGGCGTGGCTACACTGGGATCTGCCGGATTGTATCTATCGCTATCATCCAGAGACGGGCGAACCCTTTTATCGATCGGACGCCGATATTTTTGGCGCGGTTCACGCCGCAGAGCTGCTCGTGGTGGCGCACTTGCAGGCGCAGATCGCGGCGCTCCCTGCACATGGCGCGTTGATTGTACCGTTGACCTTGGGCCATCATGTGGATCATACCTTGACGCGCGCCGCGGCAGAGGCCGCCTTTGATGCGCAACAGCTCTGCTATTATGAGGATTATCCCTATGCGCAGCAGCCCGGCGCACTGCACCAAGTGATTCCAGCCGATGAACGTGGATGGGCGGCAGAGACAGTTGTCCTGCGCGAAGAAGCCCTGCGCACTAAAATTCGTGCGATTGGGGCCTTTAAATCACAGCTAAGCACCTTTTTTGTGGATGATGCTGACTTGGCAGACCAAGTACGGACCTTTACGGCCCAAGTGGGCGGCGAGCGGTTATGGCGTCAAATAGGGTAGCGGCATGCGCAAACGGGTATAGCTCTCTTAGGCCGGCCAGAGTTGTAGACCGCCATCCACCCGCAAGACCTGGCCACTGATGTAGGAAGCACCCGGCGAGACCAAAAAGGCGACGGTGCGTGCAATCTCTTCTGGCTGCCCATAGCGCTCTAAGGTGCCTTCCGTTACCCGTTTCTGATCGTCGATCGCACGGCTGGCTAGAAAGCGCGGTGTGATGATCGGTCCGGGTGCTACGACATTCACGTTGATATTGTGTGGCCGCAACTGCGCAGCCAGGCAGCGACTATACTCGTGCACGGCGGCTTTGGTGGTGGCGTAGATGACCCCTTCGTCACGGCCCACGGTGCCGGCAACACTGCCAATGGTAACGATCCAACCGGATCGGCGCTCCATCATCTCTGGCGCAACGGCCTGCGAAACGAGGATACAGGTCATCAAATTGCGGTCGATCAGCGTGCGGATATCATTGACATCAATATAGACCGCATCATTGCGCAATGGTTTACCGGCGTTGGCCCCCATCGTGCCCTGCGCGCCAATATCGCCACCGGCGCAGTTGACGAGGATATGGATCTGCCCAAAATGGGCGTGAATTTCAGCGGCCAGGTGGGCAACGACTGCTGGATCAGCCAGATCGCCATGCACCGCAAGGACTTGGGCGTCGTATTGATCGGCAATGGCATCGGCCACCGCTTGTAACGAGTCGGCCTCACCAAAGGCGCGGGTGGAGTAGGGGCCGGTGCCATGGATGACCACGGTCGCCCCCAAACTGGCGAGATGCTCGGCAATGACGCGGCCAATCCCGCGCGAAGAGCCTGTGATCCAGGCGACTTTATTCTGTAGCGATTGTTGCTCCATCGTGCTATCCTATAGAGAAGTTAATGTTCAGTAGCGCTCAATCGAGAAGTGAGCACGCCTACGTGCGCAACCGAGGGCTCCGTGGATTTGGCACATGGGTGTGCCTACTACTTTGCGGGCTACTGATGATGAGTAAATAGAGAATGGTCGGGTGGGCTTGTAGTCTAACCGATTCGCATGAAAAAGACAATGAGCAAAAATAATGCGTTTTCGACCCTGTATTGATTTAAAGAATGGACAGGTAGTACAGATTGTCGGTGGCTCGCTGCGGGATGGGGATCAGCAGGGCACTGTCACCAATTTTGCCACCGACCGCAACGCGGCTGAGTATGCATCCCTCTATCAACAGGATGAACTCCGCGGTGGCCACGTGATTGCCTTGGGGCCGGGCAACCAAACGGCGGCGCTAGCGGCATTGCAGGCGTATCCCGGTGGGCTGCAGATGGGGGGTGGGATTACACCAGCCAACGCTGGCCTCTATCTGGATGCGGGAGCAAGCCATCTCATTGTCACATCGTATCTCTTCCGCGATGGCGCTCTCGATCAGACGCGCCTGGCCGAGTTGGTGACAACGGTCGGGCGAACGCGTCTTGTCCTCGACCTCAGCTGTCGCCGGCGTGACGGAGACTACTGGGTAGTGACCGACCGTTGGCAGCGCTTTACCGAGTTACGGGTCGATGCACAGACCTTGGCAACCCTGGCCGACCACTGTGCCGAATTTCTGGTCCATGGCGTTGATGTCGAAGGGATGCGGCTGGGCATTGAAACGGATTTGGTCGCACTTTTGGGGGCCCATTCCCCGCTGCCGGTCACCTATGCGGGTGGCGCAAAGGCATTGGCGGATCTAGAGTTGGTAAAGGATCTGGGGCAAGGCCGGGTTGATCTGACGATTGGCAGCGCATTGGATATCTTTGGCGGCGATGTGCCCTATCGGGATGTGGTGGCGTGGCATCGGCGGCAGGAAAAATAAAAATAGAGAGCTTATCAATCAAAAAGCGCCCCACCGTCTGCACGACGGTGGGGCGCTTTTTGATTCCAACGACAAACCCTAGGAGCTTGTCACTTTGGCGTCCCCGGAGGGATTCGAACCCCCGGCCTCTTGGACCGCAACCAAGCGCTCTAATCCACTGAGCTACGGGGACAAAATCGCAACAACCACACGTTGGATAGTAAAAAATATTCATGAGCCATGTGGTCTCGTATTCGTTTATTAATGTACCATTAGTTCGTTTTGAAGTCAAGCCACGAAGACCGTAATCTCATTCAATTCTCAAAACGAGGGCGCAGGGCTTCTAATTCTCTGACTGGCTCCCCATTTAATTCCATAGACCAACGCAAATGAGGACTGCCGCGTAGCGCATAGTAGCGCAATTTTGTGTATTGCCACTACAGTTGATGGTGTTTTTGGCAAATGAAAAAGTCAACGGTTGGCCAATGAAAAAGTCAACACTTTGGGTTGTATACAAAAATAGCGATCATTGAAAAAGTCAACAGTTGGCCGCCGAAAAAGTCAACGCGCTGGTGGCCAAGAGGTGTGTGCGCCTAGGAGGCAACCGGCCATGGCCGGTTGCCTCCTAGGCGCACAAATTGTCAATCGTCTCCCTTCTTCTTTTCATGAGCAATGGTGTTCGGCGAGAGTAAGGCTACTGGCAATTTCAGAGTAGCCGATGTAGTTGTATAGCGCTACGCTTGTGTGCTAAAAATAGCTTGTTTTTCAGACAAGAAGATTGACGAAACAGGACGCAATAGGAGAGCTATACCAAAAAATGGCGAAAAGCCGCTTCAATATCTCTGCGCGAAAAGGGTTTACGCAATACAGACAGACACATAATATGTAGCTGCCGAAGATGAGGGTTAGCCTCGGTTTCGCTACTATTCAAGATCAATGGAATTTGACGTGTCTCAGGCCACTGTTGAAGGTTGACAGCCATTGCATAGCCATCCATTACTGGCATGTTATAATCGACGACGATTACATCCGGTAAGACGGAGCGGGCAAGCTCGATGCCTTCTAATCCATTGTGAGCTTCAAGCACTTGCCAATTTGGATACGATGTTTCAATAAAGTAACGCATCAATTCGCGCAGGTCGTTGTTATCTTCAACCAGTAAAACCGTAAGTATACGATGCATCGAGTCAACTTTACATTGCTTCGGTTAAAAGTGAAGATTGATATAACTGCAGGTTACCACTGACTGCTTCTCTTACAGTCAGTGGTAACCTGCACCACTTGAACCCTTGTATTAGCGTGTAATCATCGGTAAGAAGATGCTATTGGCTGCGTCCCCATCACTTGCGGCCGATGGGACAGGGAAACCCTTGGGCACGAATTGTACTAGCCGTAAGCTGCCAAAGAGATCACCTACATTCAATGCTTGAGAACACGATGTATGAATGTTGAGCGATTGACCACCCACCTGCATACTTGTCTCTGACGCCAGTTCCTTACCGTCCGTTCGGGCGATGGTGAACCGCTGTCCTGGGCTGACACTCCTTGGATTGACCGAGATCTTATCCGCATCTTTTTGCATTGAGACAGCGACGGAACCACTACCAGGATTACCACTGCACTGGAATTTGCCCCCCTGGGGATTCGTTGTATCGCTGCAACTGCCGCCACCGTACTCAAAGACAAGTGCGATTGGTTTGCCATCATCACACGACAGGGCCGGAGGTTCGACTGTAACCGTGGTACGGTCTTCGTCGCTACATAGCTGTCCGTCGGCCAGAAAACCTCTTACAAAGCCGAGGTTTGTAACTGTGTCTGCAATTGTGGTTTGTCGTTCAAAGGTGCGGGAAGCGCCTGTTGCTAAGCTAAAAGGCCCGGCAACGGTACCAAAGCTGTCTTCGACTGAGACATTACTTAGTGGGTCGCCACTATTTGCCACGAAGAAATTGAAGGTTACCGTCGTGTCGAGGCGCTGACCATCCGCGCCCACCAACACAAGACTACCAAAAATATCCCCAAGGTTAAGCGCCTGTGAGCAGGAAGTATGAATCGCTAGGGTTTGCCCACCCACCTGTAATTGGGTCTCAGCTGAAAACTCTTTGCCATCTGTACGAGCAATGGTCACTTCCTGGCCAATGTTGACCGTACTTGGCGTAACAGAGAACTTGCTCGCATCCTTGCCTGTAACAGCAACCGAGACCGCCCCACTGCCGGAGCTTCCACTGCACTGAAACTTGCCTCCTTGAGGGTTCGTGGAAGCGCTACAAGCACTTCCTGTGTAACGGAAAGTCAGACTCTTTGGTTTTTGACCGTTACAAACAGACCCACCCCCAGCGACAAGTGTACAGGAATCAGCCCCTTGTTGTGGTGTACTGCTGCTACAAGTAAAGCGCTGACCATTGCCGCCAAGACCTTCAAGCTGCCACAAATTAAGTAAACCTGATTCATTCTTTTTGCCGTTGCCTTGCGCAGAACCGCAATCTTCGGGACCATTCATGTCACTATCGGAGCAGGAGAGATGGAATGTGGATTCGCCCAATTTACTGTTTGTGCCTGCTGCAAAGACCTCCCAGATCACATCGTTGGGTGAGCCGGCATAGCCGGTGACCGTAACAATTTGATTTGGCGTGACATTGGTGACTGTAGCCAGTAGGGTTGAACCTACACTGCCCTTCCACGCCTTCACATCTACTGATTGTGTGCCATTCCAGCGCATACTTACTTCATTTAACGGTTTCGCATCAGAACAGTTGAAATTGCCGGCAGGTGGTTGTACAGGCACGATACATTTCTGCTCGATAGTCAATCCACATGTTAACTGTGGCGGCGAAATCAGCCCTACATCAACAGTGGGATTGTTTTCACCCGGTGCCAAATTGATGTTGTCGGTCATAGCAGTGTTCGGGTTGACATCGCTATCACGGGTGTCGTCATTGCCTTGGTTGACTGGGCTGATGGTAAAGCCATTAGGTACGATACCGACGCGGTAACAGCCGGCAGCCAAGCCACCAAAGGTATATATGCCGTTGGCATCGGTGGTCGTGGTGCGAAGCACGTTGTTGTTGCAATCCTTGAGTTGGACCGTCACACCGGGTACCCCTGGTTCGCCGGCATCCTGAATGCCATTGCTGTTGTCATCCCGCCAGACGCGGTCACCAAGCGAACCTAGCTGCGGCTGTTGTGGAACTAAACCGGCATCGATCGTGGGGTTGTTTTCGCCTTGGGCCAGATTGATAGGATCCGTTTGACCATTAACGATGCCGGGTGTGACACTGTCCAGCTGGGTAACATCGCTATCGCGGGTATCATCACCACCTTGGTTTGCCTGGGTAAAGGCAAAGTTGGTGCTGTTAATATTGATAAAGCGGACAACGTAGCAGCCGGTATTGAGATTTGGGAAGGTATAGATGCCGTTAGCATCGGTGGTAGTGGTACGGAGCACGTTGTTGTTGCAATCCTTGAGTTGGACCGTCACACCGGGTACCCCTGGTTCGCCGGCATCCTGAATGCCATTGCTGTTATTATCAAGCCAGACGCGGTCACCTAGGGAGCCCAAATTGGGGACCAGTGTATTGGTTGGTGTTGGGGTAGGACCGCCTTTGAGCAGACCAGCATCGACGCGGTAATTCTGCTCGCCACTATTTAGCGTAATACAGTCCGTTGCGCCATCGGGATTCGCATCGGAGTCATAGTCATCATCGAGGATCGCTTTTTTCGGGCTGAAACTACTAAAGCCACTGGGCAACGTAAAGCGAACGCGGTATTGACCGGCTGCTAGCTTATCAAAAATGTAATCACCGTTGACATTGGTGGAGTTTGTGGCCAACACTGTATTTCCAGTGCAGTTCGCCAATAGTTCAACCTTGACACCAGGAACGCCCGGCTCGCCGGTATCTTGGATACCGTTGCCGTTTGTATCACTCCAAACGCGGTCGCCAAGCGCAGCCGTACCGCTACTGGGGGTATTGGTGGGTGTCGGTCCTGCCGGCGTATTGGTGGGTGTCGGTCCTACAGGGGTGTTAGTCGGTGTCGGAGGGTTGCCGGTTGGCAAGCAAATTACATCCCAAACTTGACCACCAGCACCCAAAATACCAGGTGCAAATTGTAAATCGCCACCGACCCAAGGCACGACATTTCTCTGTCCGTCTTCTACTAAAATCCCCACCGCGATATGCAGCTCGCGCAGCGGATTGCCAATGGGATTCAGATCTGGCCAAGTCGAGGCTGGTGGATAGTCGATGGTTAGATCTAGATTCCCGTTCTGCCGAATCGGGTAAGAACGAATTAATTCTTGGCCGGATGTCGTGGCCCAATAAAACTCAACGGAACCATTGAGAAACCAGTTCGCAGGTATACCTTGCGTATAGATACGATCAGATATACTGGTACACGATTCATAGGTTTTCGGTGTAGAAAACGTGATGGTTACACCACTTCCACCTGGATCGGTCCAGGATCTTGTATCGCGAGCAGGTGCTTGCGCCTGGACACTTGCCACTAGAAACGCTGTCAGGATAACAACGCTAATGATCGTTCCGATTGCATTTAATAGAAGTGTGCTCGGACGGAATCGCTGATGTTTGTGCTGCATTTATGCCTCCATAATAGATAGGATGTTGGTGCTACAGCGGAAAGATAGCCCCCATCTACAATAGACGAGATGTTTGTCAAGCAGGGCATCTTTCAGGTCAGTCAGAAATGTCTTTCGACGGTGGTTTGTGAATCACTTTTCTTGGTGCGAAAAGTGATTTATAACTCATGTTACGCAGGAAAGGATTTTCCCCATCCCTAATCCCGCCCCTGGGGCGGGGAAGAGGGGTGTCGAATCCGTGCGTAACATGAGTTATAAGAAGGACAAATTGCCTTAACTCGGTGCTTGAGTCTGACGCCATAGCAGGGGTGTAGCCGCAAGCCTGCTACTTCGCACCTATACAGATGCAATTTACTAGAAGAAAATACATGGAAATAACGATCAATTTGGGGCAAAGTGGGGCAATTTGAAGGGAAGAGCTGAAGAGCGACTTACATAAAATCGGGCTGGTGAGCATAAGCTTGCAAAAAATAGCCCCACCATTGATATTGGTGGGGCTGATGACATTTTTTGAAGCCGTTCTAGCGAGTGACTAGAGGCAAAAAGAGGTTGTGTGCCATGCTGCTCTCTTCTACAGTTGTCGCCGCGGCGCTCATGATGGCCCCTTCGGGAATAAATTTTACCAAACGCAAACTGCCAAACTGCTCACCGATATCAATAGGCTTGGAGCACGATATATCTACTTTTAGATGTTGTCCACCCACATTGACTTCCAGCTCTGATTTGAGGCTTTTTTCTGTTGTGGTGAAAGTGAGTAGTTCGCCAATTCTGACGGATGTTAAAGATGCTCTGATCTTGTCAGCATCTTTCAGAACCTGGACCTGCGCCGGTTCAGAAGCAGGCAGGCCACTACATATAAATTTTTCTGACTGCCTATTCCTGCTAGCGGTGCAAGCTTCGCCTGTGTATAAAAAGGTTAAAGCTTGTGGTTTACCTGTATCACAGGGTTGCCAAGCCGGTTCAAGTTTTTTAAAGATCTTCTCCAGATTTAGTCGTCCACGATGGTTGAACTTTGGTTTGACGTTGTTCACCTCTTTCAGCAGAATTGATCTGACAACATCGGGTGAACACTTACAATAATCTACCATCAAAGCGGCGCTACCTGTCACAAAGGGCGCAGCCATTGAAGTGCCTGTCCACCAAGCAGTACGTCCATCATAATAGGCAGAGTAGATTAACTCGCCCGGTGCAAAAATATCTACTTCCGAGGCGTAGGCTTCGGAAAAGCTCGCTACATGGTCGTCGTTTCTTGTGGCACCTACGGCAATCACACCGTCATAAGCAGCGGGGAATTCGAGGTAGCCGTCTGCACCGGCTGCGGCAGCCACGAGAAGCACCCGATGCTCCAGCGCATAATTGATGGCTGCTTCTAGAAACGCTGAGTTGTCCACCGCACTAAAGCTCATATTGATCACTTGTGCACCGTGGTCGACGGCATAGATAAGCCCTGCCAGAATATCATAGAGCGTACCACCGCCGTCGCTATTGAGCACACGCACAGGCATGATCCTAGCAGCGGGTGCAATTGTTGCAATAATATTCGCAATGTGGGTGCCATGCCCACTGCCTTCATCGGTCCGACCATCCTCATCATCGTCTAGGCCATTAGGTTCATCGTTGGGAACCTGGTCCCCATCGACAAAATCATAGCCGGCAACTAAATGGCCTACCAATTGAGGATGATCAAGGTCGGCACCCGTATCTAATATAGCTACTGTTACCCCAGACCCAGTGGCATATTTTTGCACTTTGTCTAGCTTGACTTTGCGAAGACCCCAATCCAACCATTCCTTTTTGTACTGCTGATCTTGGTAAATGACAAGCACCTGATCTGGTGGCCCATCTTTTCGCGGTGTCTGTGCGCTCTTTTGCTGCTTTGAGGACTTTTCACCACTATTATCAACATCGCTGTCGTCGCCCCCATTGCCAAAACCAAAGTAGCGTTGCAAGGCTTCAAAATCATTGATACTTGATGACCGCTGTTGGGCACCAAAGGTTGACAGTAGGTCGTTGCGTTGGATTGCAATAACGCGGGTATCGATTGCTAACCTGTCGATCACTGCTGGTGTTGCTGTTTGCACAAGGTACGTTCTCAGTACTGGTAGTGCTGCAATAATACGCAGTTGGTATTCGCTGCTCAACTGAGTGATGTCATTTTGGGAACGAACCTGTACCAGTAATGTAATTGGCTCGCCGGCCAATGCCACCATCTGAAAGCTTGTCCCCCCCAAATTGTCAGGAAATAGAAAAAGCGCCAGACTAAGTGCAAGCGCGATGAAATAGCGTCTAGGGTTTCTACCTGAGACCATGTTGTTCTCCCTGGCTCTACTGAGCCTTTACACATTCACTAACTGGGAATGTACAGAGGCTCAAGCAACTACAACTTTGTGAACCACTGTGCATCGAATAGTGTAGATTGCTGCAAACCACGGCTATGGTTGCGATTAAATTATGTATGTAGAAAAAGCACCGAGAGGGGACAAATCTACTGTTGCAACTTTCTCACTGCGACTATTCTGCCTGTCTTCTATCGTCTACTGTAGATAGAAATTCCACAAAACCGACCTTCCCAAACTTTACACGAAATAGAATGAATCAACTGTTACAATTATCTGACAAGCTCATCTATTTGACTGGTCTTGTCTAGAACATTTTCCATCTATCTACATGTATAATAGGGCAGCACTCTGTAGTGCTATTGAGTCAACCATTGTTAAAAAGGAATAGCATATGAAGCAGAGGGTCAATTAAGGCGCAGTGTTGGATTCCCCAATAGAACAAAGGGTGACCAGTAATAGGGGTGAGGATGAAGCTTCATGATCGTCAGTTGGGCAGTACGCAACGCTTGGTTGATGGGGACTCCTTTATGCAACTCCTGATAAAAGCAGAGCATCAGGTCTGCTGTTGACCGATCTTCCACACGCCATAGGCTAACCACCAATGATTGTGCACCAATACCAAAGAAGCCCCGGCAAAGTCCCATCAATTCATCCCCAATTCCAATTTCATGTTGCCCTGTTTCACAGGCACTCAATGTGACAAGTGGTGCCGCTGTTGCCAGATTGTAAATCTCATTGACGGTTAGCCAGCCATCGGATAGCTTTAGTGAAGAGAATGCCGGATTGTCATGCCGAAACATGGCGTGGGTCGACATGTGGATGAAGAGCGGTCGCCGGTGCTTAATGAGCAGCTTGGCCACTGTAGCTTGCTCATCCAAATACGTCTGTGCGGAAGGGAATAACTGCTGCAACCCAGCAAGCTCTGTTCTCACGTACGGAATGGTTGGGTCCGTAAGACCTAAGAGTAGCGGAGGGTCACTGGGGGTAAGGTGCGCTGTCGTTACCACTTGATGAAGCACGGTTGAACTTGGCGCATAGGAGAGAACATGAGTTTCAATCAGATACCGATCCCCCTGCCACAGTGCATGAAATGGTACATAATGGAGCAAACCATGTGGCACCACAATGAGATGTTCTACCGAGTGGATCGCTGACAAGGGTGCAAGCAACCGATGATAGAGCACATGTAACAGATCATTTGTGCTTTGGAGGAGGGCCGCTGCATGACGGCTTCGATAAGCCTCTCCATAACTAAACTTATTCATCTGAAATCGCAATTGTTCTAGTAGATGAGCCAGTTCGGCACGCGTTACGGCTAGGCGATAGGTCCAGATATGATCTCGTGTAAGACCAAAAACCAGAATATCGCGCTCGGTTGTATAGAATTCAAGCAACAATGTATCTGATGTTAGCGTTTGCTGTATCGCTGTCGATGATACAGTCCAAATCGGATTCTGAGGTGCGGTAATCAAGTCGGGATCGTGCCATTGCGTCCAGAGTTCTGCCAGACTTGCCTCATGTTGCCGGAGTGCGCCACGCCAGCTACGCTGCTGTTCGAGGGGACTGTTCGGCTCCTGAGTTGGCGTATGAAGTCGATGGTAAACCCAGTTGAGTTCTCGTTTTAATGCCTCATATCTGGTCAGAAATTCGTCTGGAATTCCCAATCGTTTCTTCTCGTCCATACGCGCCATCGTATCGAGTAAGCTGCGTGACTTGGCGCGTTCGACCAAGGCAAATGCCGCTCGTATGGCTTCCACGGTATTCTGTTCTAGATACAGCAAGATCAGTGCTTCATAGATCGGTAGCTTGTCACGTCGGTAGGCTATTTTGTATTCTTCAGCACCAATAGTGGCTTGGGCTTGCTCAAGATCAGCGATAGCCAGAATGTAGCGCTTAATGGCGTCGCTGATCTCGCCATGTCGTTGGTGAATGCGTGCCAAACCATAATGACCGGCATAGGTGACGACCGGCATAGGCGTATCCTGCATGGTATCAAGCGCATGTTGGAAGTGAGCAGTTGCTTGATTGTCATCGCCGGTGGCTAAAGCCAGATCACCAAGCCATACTGCGCATTGTGTGGCTCGACTTGGCACGCCAGCATCTACAAATGTCTGTTGTGATTCAAGAAAGAGCCGGTGCGCCTTTATTAGATCTTCCTGTCGCCACGCCAACATGCCTTGACTTACACCGGTCACGGCCACCCAAAACAGATTGCCTTCGGCGGAAAAGAGTTGATGGGCTCGGGTGAGAAGTGCCTCTGCTGTAGTATCGTACCCCAATTGCATCAGCGCCGCAGCTTCGATGAGCAGCAATTGCGCTGCCTCCCATTGCATTAATGCTTCCTCAAAGATAGGGCGTGCCGAGCGGGCCATCGCCAATGCTTCCGGCCATAAATTGAGAGCTAAATAGATTTCAGCGCGATAGAGATCGACATAAGCGATATCAACGACACTTTGCTGGGTCTCAAAGACAGCGCGGGCCTCGGCAAATCGGTGCAGAGCTTGTTGATAGTCGCCTTGTGCAAAGGCCAAATAGGCGAGATTATGATCAACCTGCGCGGCAGCAGTAGCCAGTGATGCCGCTATAAAATGTTCGCGGGCCAGCAAATAGAGTGCTTCTGCCTGACGAAACTCATTGAGATTGGTCAGCACATTTGCTTCATTCGCTTCGACCATCGCCAAATGTTGCGGTTGATCTAGCGTTGTAAATAATTGACGGGCCTCGGCGTACGCTTTCTGTGCCAAAGAGTAATTGGCAGTGCGCGCATAGATGTTACCTTGATTGACCAGAAGCCGACTCAAGACAGCATTGTCACCAATCGCACGCATTTGGGTGATCGCCCTCTCTGCTAAATTTAGGGCCTTGTCATATTGTCCCAGATACATAAGGGTATCAAGTGGACCGACAGTGGTTCGTGCTGCGTCATCGGCCATTCCCAATTGGTTGTACAGATCAATGGCAGCTTGATAGCGCAAGAGTGCTCTATCATGGCGACCCAACGCCCGATGCATACTTGCCTCAATACGCAAAGCAATTGCATCCAACTCCCGCTCTTGCCAAATAATAGCCAAATCATGCGCCGCATCAACGACAACTTGCACCGTATGAGGTGCATTCCGTTCACGGGCTGCCGCTTCGGTCCACAATTGCGCAATCAGCGCATCGCTCCGTTGTGGGTAGTGTACCTCTAACCACTGCCGGCGATCTGAAGGGGTTATTAGTGCAAAAAATGGCGCAAATTGGCTCATGAGTGTTGAATAAACTTACTTGGTGTGAAGTACAATTTTAAAAGTCAGCGTTACCGCGGATCTAGCAACAAGGTGCCAATGCGGACTTTGGCGTCAGTTAGCTCGATCTGTAATAAATAACGACCGGCAGGCACTTGGGATAAATGGAAGCGCCCCAGGTCATCAACCATCGTCTGTCGCACGTTGGACGCATCTTCCTCATCCAGAAGTCTTACCGCAATTCCTTCTAACAACGCCAAGTCTCCATGTTCGCGCAAGATTTGACCATGAAGGTTGTAGATTCGTGTATTAACCTGCGGTGTAATCTGTACATCTACATCAAAATCCATAAACGTATACAAGAGCTGCCGCTCATGAGACTGGCCCCGAGCACCAATAGGGTTGGCAAGATTCCAACTATCGAATTGTAAACTAGCGGTTGGCTCGTCACGCATTGATTTGCGCTGCTGGATCTGATGGAATGCAGCCAAGGCACGTTTGGTTAGTGCAGGGCTTGGTGTTGCCAATGTGCGGTTACGCGCGCTATCCAAAAATTCGCGCGCAGCTGCCAATGAAGACCGACAATCAGCACAGATCGCTAGATGCTCATCCACAATGGTACGCAATTCAATCTCGACTTGCTCGTCAAGATAGTCAATTAATGTGGCAAATTCAATATGGCCCAAATGATTACTCCATGATCACCAAGAGGTAAATCTACGCGGTTGAAGTACTACACACCGAAAGCTATATTACGGCAGGCAGAGCCAAAAAAGCAGCATGAATCTATTAGATTTACATTTATACAGATGCAAACTTTGCTCAGAAAATACATAAGTTTCATTAATCAAAGTCCATGAATACCTGACGGAACTTTTCGAGACAGCGCGCCCGCGTTGGACCAATACTTCCCACAGGAAGCTCTAAAAGTTGGGCAAGTGCCTGATAAGAGGGGGCCGTCTGTTCAAAGAAGAGTGACCATAATAGCTGCTGGCAACGGTCATCAAGTGCGGCAAGTGCGCGATGTACATTGTCTGCTTGCTCCCTCAGCAATATAGTGAGTTCTGGGGTTTTTTCATTGGACACGATCTGTTCGGTCAGCAGTTGTTCGCCTTGATTTCTCTGGCTGCGAAGACGCTGCAGACAAGCACGCCGGACAATTGTTACCAACCAAGGCTTAAATTGTCCAGGGTCATGTAAGGTATCAAGCTTTTCCAAGACTGTAAGGCATACCTCTTGGAAGACCTCTTCAGCAACAGGTTCTTCAAAGTTAAAGCGTAATGGAACTGTATATATTAACCGGCTATACCGCATCAGTAACCGCTCCCAAGCTATCGCGTCACCATTTAGGCAGGCAGTGATAAGCGCTTCATCGTCAAGGATTGGTTGGAATGGTTGCATAATGAGTGAATGTTCAACAAATAAATCGTGTAACAATTTATGATCGAAAAGAATAACTTAAGCTTTAGCCTATGGATTGTGCCTATTTTTTGACATTATATAACTGTCGCCATTTTTGATCAAGAAATAAGCCAAAATCGGGTGCGTCCCATTTTGGGGGATTACACAGAAGGGCAAAATTGATCGTCCGGCATAATCCCCCAAATGTGGTACGCACCCGCCAAAATCGGCTACGTTTCCACTTCGGGGCAAGAATTTCTCACTTTAGAGGGCAATGATTTCAAGCAAGACGGATCGGCTATCAATAGATGTGCCCGGCTTGCCAGCATTGATATAAATACATGCGTAATAAGAGCACTTAAGTAAGGCAATCGCCCTTTTAAGTTGCTTCCTCAGTGGTAGCTCTTTTGAAAACACCTTACGAAAATTGCTTTGACATAAATCTGAAAGAATATTCACCGCTATTGCGAAGTAATATGTCTATAAGAGCGAAATTACGCTGGCGTAAGCATAGGTCTGTTCTCTTTTTGGAGGCATACGTTTGCTTACTGTTGTCGCAGTGTAAGTCAAGCAGAGTGAGTCAAGCAGTGTGAGTCAAGCAGAGTGAGTCAAGCAGAGTTAAAGAGAGAGCCTCAATGATCAAAAGATTACAGAATTATTTTAAGAGAGAAAGAGGCGCAACGGCAATTTATTTTGCATTGGTCCTGATGATGTTGCTATCAATGGCCAGTCTTGCCATTGACAGTAGCAATGCGTATTTACAGCGCAGACTGATGCAGACAGCAGCGGATAGCGCTGCAATGGCCGGTGCGCGCGTCTTGGCTTTGGATTATGACCAAGCCAGTATCGATGCAGAAGTAAATGATTTGGCAACTGCCAATGGTGCCACCCAAGTCGATTGGAATTATACGGCTGACGGCAAAGGGGTGGACGTCACCGTCGATAAAGATTATGATACCTACTTTGCTCGCATCTTGGGCTACAATCGGCTGACAGCAAACTCTGAATCTACAGCCGGTTATGCGCCACTTGTGGGTGTAGAAAAGGCGATTCCACTTGGTATCAACGGCTGTGACTGTTTGAATTTTGAGTCGTTTCCCGTCGAGATCAGCAAGGATGACTTTGGCGAAATCGTCACAGCCATCTATAAGATCGGCAACGCCAATGATGGGACCTTTGACTATACCTTTGATCTGCGCGGGTTGGATTCCACCTACTCATCGGGTCAGGTAAACCGTCCCTATTACATGTTCTATGATCCCGACTACAATGGCGTTCACACGGTCTATGGCAATGGTAACGCCCATACGACGGAGCGGGTCATCAACATTAACGGGGATGGCTTTATTGTCGATCTGCGCTTTAGTGGGCGTACCTCTACCATCCCCGGCGGCAGCCCCGTCTGCAATGGTGGCTGCCCAGACACAACAAGTTGGTACTACTATACAACAATCGAAGGCACGCTGACAGGGATTCCCGGCACCCGCTATGAGGGTGCCGTGATTAACGTTTCCGAGCGCAACACCGCGGCACAGGTCGGCATGAATGCGCATCTGGAGAATCCCAAACCTTATTTGGGGGCACGTGCATCCCTGCTATTGGAGATTGTCGAGCAGCCCACGATGGGTGATATTCTGCAAGATAGCAATACCGAACATGTTAACGGCATGATTCTATTGCCATCGGATGGCAGTGGCTTCCCCACTGCGACCCCAACGACCGCGCCAACTGTGGCAGGGCCACAACCGACCGCAACCAATACGCCGTTGCCGCCGACTGCAACGCCGACCAAGACGAATACGCCCGTACCGCCGACGCCAACAGCGACCAAGACAAATACACCCGTGCCACCAACGGCGACAGCGACGCCGGCCAATCAACAGGCCGTGACGAGTTTTACGCTCATCAATGCCGATACGGGCCAAGATATTGGCACGCTGACGAATGGTGCTGTGCTCGACTTGGGTACGTTGCCTTCGCGCAACCTGAGCGTGCGGGCCGATACGAGCCCCTCTACCGTGGGCAGTGTGCGCTTTGCCTATGATGGCAATAGCAACTATCAGACAGAAAGTATAGTGCCTTATGCACTACGTGGGGATAATGGTCCTACTTCCTACAATCCCTGGACTCCCACAACTGGCCAGCACACGCTTACAGGTACCCCTTATACGCAATCCGGCGCCAATGGAACTGCTGGCACTCAGTTGATCGTGACCTTTACGGTTATTGATACACCGCCGACGGCCACGCCAACCGCAACCCCCACTGCCACACCGGTAGTCACCGGTAGCTGTAGTGTCAACTATCATGTTGACAATTCGTGGGGGTATGGTAGCAACATGGTGCTCCAGGCCACGGTCACAATTCTCAACAAGACCGGCACAACCTACAATAACTGGTCGCTGGCGTGGACGTTTGATCGCAATCAACAGATCTATAACATCTGGAATGGTCAGGTTTCACAAAGTGGCAAAAATGTGACAATCAGCAACATGCCTTACAATGGGATTGTCTATAACAACAATTCGGTTAGCTTTGGCTTCCAGGCAACCTACAGTTACTCCAGCGGAATCCCGACCGATTTTGTTGTCAACGGAATGCTTTGTAATAACACATCAGCATCATTATTAGATGACGCCCCATTGGCTGCTCAACCGCTACCGGGCGCAGCGATGGCCTTGCAACAACCAGCTTCATCGGCCTTGTCATTGGCTGCTGCTTCAGTATGGCCATCCGTTCTGTTGCGTTCGGCGCAGAGCGCTCTGCTAGAGCGTTTCTCTGCTGACGTAGCAGCGGCCTCGAGTGATGCAAACGAATTGGCCGCAACTTCATTGTTGTCGATTGCGCCCCGCTCTGGGCTGGCAAAGCCCGTACCTGCGGCTGCCGCTTTCTGTCCAAGCAACTTATTGTTGAATGGTAGCTTTGAGCAACGCTCCGGCAGCACACCGCTCTACTGGAGCGGATCGGCGCTAACTGCCAATACCTCGGGCTATGTCATTCCGGATGGAACCTATTACGGCTACCATTACAAGAACGATCCAGCGATGTATCAAGATGTGGTGGCTAGCCCCGGCGGCACCTATAGCATGTCCTTCTATTCTTCGTCGCATGTGCCTGGGGTTCAAACCGTAACCATGCAATATCTGGATGCATCCAACAATGCGATCGGGTTGGCGCAGGTGCATCTGATTACGGTTGATATTGACCTTGGTAGTCACGTCTTTGGTGGCCCCTATACTCTTTCTCTTAGCGCTGCGCCGGCCAATGCCGCCAAAGTACGAGTGACGGTCAATGCCAATGGGGTGGACTGGGCCAAAGTCGATGCCATGTGTATGACTGCGGTGATTCCGACGGCAACGCCGACCAAGACGAATACACCAGTGCCGACCGCGACCCCGACGAAGACGAATACGCCGGTGCCGCCGACTGCGACCCCAACGAAGACCAACACGCCGGTGCCGCCGACTGCAACACCGACCAATACCAACACACCGGTGCCGCCGACTGCGACCCCAACGAAGACCAACACGCCGGTGCCGCCGACCGCGACACCGACCAATACCAACACGCCGGTGCCGCCGACTGCAACACCGACCAATACCAATACGCCGGTGCCGCCGACCGCGACTCCGACCAATACCAACACGCCGGTGCCACCGACTGCGACCCCGACGAAGACCAATACGCCGGTGCCGCCGACCGCGACTCCGACCAATACCAACACGCCGGTGCCGCCGACTGCAACACCGACCTCCGTCCTGGTTGCAACGGCGACATCAGCACCGGCTGGTTTCTGTCCAAACAACTTGTTATCGAATGGTAGCTTTGAGCAGCGCTCCGGCAGTAAACCGCTTTACTGGAATGGTTCCGCACGGGTTGCTAATACGTCAGGGTATGTGATTCCAGATGGCAACTACTATGGGTACCATTACAAAAATGATCCAGCGATGTATCAGGACGTAGTCGCGACAACGGGTGGGACCTATAGCATGTCCTTCTATTCATCGTCGCATGTACCTGGTGTTCAGACCGTAACAATGCAATATTTGAATGCGTCTAATAATGCGATCGGCACACCCCAGGTACATCTCATTCTTGTTGATATTGACCTTGGTGGCCACGTCTTTGGTGGTCCCTATACCCTTGCACTTGGTGCGGCACCGGCCAGTGCCGCCAAAGTCCGGGTGACCATCAATGCCAATGGGGTGGACTGGGCCAAAGTTGATGCCATGTGTATGACGGGAGGGGCTGCGGTGCCAACCACTACACCGACCCCGACCAAGACCAATACAGCTGTGCCGACGGCGACGAATACGGTAACGCCGACCCGCACACCAACGGCAACCAAGACAGCAACGCTGGTGCCTACTGCGACTAAAACTGCCACCACGGTACCAACGGCAACACCGACATCGATTCTGGTGCCAACGGCAACACCAAACTTGGGCTACTGTCCATTGAACTTGCTGCAGAACCCAAGCTTTGAATTAACTGGCAGTGGTGGGGCACCGTTAAACTGGAGTGGCACAGGGCACACTGCTTCGACTTCGGGCTATGTCATTCCCGATGGCACGCGCTATGGCTATCACTATCGCAACGACCCAGCGATGTATCAGGAGATAACTGCGGTGCCCGGTGCTACCTATAGTATGTCTTTCTACTCATCGTCGCATGTTCCAGGCGTCCAAACGGTGACGCTGCAATATATGGATGGATCTGGCAGTGCCATTGGGTTACCACAAATCCATCTGATCACCGTCGACATTGATCTGGGAGGCCATGTTTTTGGTGGTCCGTATACCCTGGCGTTAAGCACCGCACCAGCCAATGCTGCCAAGGTGCGGGTAACCGTCAATGCCAATGGCGTTGACTGGGCCAAAGTCGATGCCTTCTGCTTACAGGGTAATATCCCGACGCCAACCGCAGCACCGACCAACACGCCAGCCCCCACATGGACGCCATCGGTCTGTCAGCTCTCGCCGATTGCGCTGGGTGAGCAGACCTTTGGTGGGGCGGTCCCGGGTCAAAGTCTTGGCGATATTTGGAACGGCAGTCAACCCGGCAACTTTGGCTGGCTAACCTGGGCCGGTTCGCCAAGCGCCACAACATTGGCCAATAGTTTGATGCCACCAGGCGATAGCAACACCTATGTAAATCCAAACAATTCATCCGATCACATTGTCTCGATCGGGGACTGGATTCAGGGCAGCCCGGGTGTCTCGAACTCGAACGAAGTTCGCAATGCACTCGATACACTTCTGACTGAAGATATTACCGTGCCAGTCTGGAGCTATGCTAGCGGCAGCGGCAGCAATGCACTTTACCAAGTTAAGAACTTTGCGATCATCCGTCTCACAAGCTACAACTTGCCGGGGCAGAATACGATCACGGCTGACTTTGTTGGGTACTCTAGTTTGTGTGGTGGCTTTACGCCGACGCCGACCCCATTGCCGACGGCCACACCGACGACAACACCAACCATTACGTCAACACCAACGGTGCCGCCAACGATGACGCCGACACCGACCGCCACTGTACCAGGGTTACCGACGCCCACTGCAACGCCTTCTTCCGGTACTTGTGCGCTCGATGACACAGCCGCCACGATGGCTCGCTACTCGCTGATCGTCTTGAATGATCTGTCGACCAGTTCGGATGTAGAGAATCGTGCCTTTATCGGGGGCAGTCTGATCAGTTCGTCATCGGCGAATTTCGGGATTAACGTCTCTGGTATTGCGTCGAGCGAAGCAATGCTGGTGGTGGTGGGCAACCTTGCCTCCGGCAATCCAATTCAACTCAACTCCGGCAGTTTACGTATCGGCGGTGGCACCAATGGCCGCACGATTAACTTCAATGGCGGTGGTTCGTTGATTCAGGATAGCTCGCTGTCGGCGGGCCCGATTACGAGTCTGTTGCAAGATGCTTCTGCCCAACTGGCGGCGGAAGATGCCAACAACACCGTGACGCTGCCCACGGGCCAACCGGGCCCAGCGCGTTTCAACGTGACCGCGGTCACCGATAATGCTGTTGCGATCTTCAAAATTGCTGGTGCCGATCTCTTTGGCAATGGCAATGTGCAGCAGATTGAGTTGAACCCAGGGTCGGCCTCGACGATTGTCATCAATGTGACCGGCTCGTCGGTTAACTGGAGTGGCAACGGCAATATGGTCGGCAACTTTACCGGGACGGCAGGGCGTAGCCGGGTCATCTGGAACTTTGCCGAAGCCAGCTCGATCAACTTTGGTTCGCACAACATGATGGGTGCAGTCTTGGCCCCCTATGCCCAGGTCACGACCTCCGCCAACATTGATGGCTCTGTGGCCGTACGGGCACTGACGACCAGCTCTGAGATTCATCAACCGACCTTTGCCGGCAATCTAGGGGCGCTCTGTGATGAAGAGCCGCCAACCGGCCCGCCGACCGGCGAAGGACGCTGTCAGTTGGTCTGGCTCGATTGGGATGGTGGAATGTCATCCGATAGCGAGTTAGCCGACAACATCATGAACCCCAGCAACAGTGGAGTCCGCTATGTCGGTGATCGGATTGCTGCTGGCCCGCAGGTCGAAAATGTGCGGCAGGTTACCGATGCGCTTGACCAGTGGCTGGATAGACCGGTAACTATCGTCCTCTATGACGATGGCGATCAAGAGAATGGCTATCAGATCTGTGGTTTTGCTGAGCTGACCATGAGCGAGTACGATTTCTCTTCTGTTCCGAATTGGCTGAGTGGCCAGTTGAATCTGGCGGAAGAGGGCGGTGTCATTGATGAAACTGCTGAAGATTATGGCCTACGCGGTGTCTACTTCCGCTAAGTAACTTTCCAACATTAGTTGTAAGTCGCCTATCATAGGGACAGGACATGTCCTGTCCCTATGATCAGTAGACCGCAGCGTAGTAGGCACACCCACGTGCCGGGCCGTTTCGCACGTCGCCGTGCTCACTACTCGATTGCGATCTACTGATCATAGACAATCTGTTTCTATTGGCTCTCTACACTGCTGCGATGAGATTGAGAATTGGTTCCATTGTACTATCTGTTGCATAAGTTCGCCGTTCATCTGTGCAAGAAGTACAGGTGAACGGCGAACTGTACTACCACTGTAAATCCCGCTTGCGTTAATTTCTACCTTCTGCCATAATACTTTTTATACTTTCCTCTCGGTCGATAAGATCGATTATGCAACCCATCAATTGTGGTTGTTATAAATGTAAAACTATCCGTGAATTTCCCTGTGCACCGTTCTTTGCGCAGAGAGCTTGACGGCAGTAATAATTGCTGTCGCCAATTTACTGATAGCCCCTCGCAGCGTAACGATTGCCATCAGGCAATCTCGGTATTCTGCAGCGCAACGAATAGAAATTAGGTGTACTGACCATGACCGACCTCTCGTTGATCCAAGCCTATCTACAAAAAGAAGCTGTTGATGGGTGGCTGCTTTATGGTTTTCGGGACCAGAATCCAATTGCCCTGGCAGTAGCTGGTTTGCGCTCTGGCGGCAGCCGCCGTTGGTTTCTCTGGATTCCTAAGGTCGGCCGCCCCTCGTGGATTGTGCAGGCGATTGAACGCACCACCTTTCTGGATCTGCCGGAAGAACGTGCCGGCGACGTGCATTTGTACATCACCTGGCAGGAGATGGCGGCGCTGTTAACCGAGATCGTTCAGGTGGATGGGCAACCGGCGCGGCGCATCCTTATGGAATATAGCCCGCAGAACGCCGTCCCCTATGTCAGCCGTGTTGATGCGGGCATGATGGAGGTGGTGATTGCTGCCACCGGTGCCGAAATCCTGAGTAGTGCTGACGCCGTACAACTGGCCGTGGCACGCATGGATGAGGCACAGTTGGCCGGTCATCGCCAGGCCGTCGATGTCTGTATGGCGGCCAAGGATCATGCCTATGCGTGGATTGCGCAGAAGCTACGCGCCGGGGAACCTGTGACCGAATATGAGGCGCAGCAGGTGGTGGTCAACTACTTTGATACCCATGGTCTGGAACCGTTGCCATGTATCGTGGCGATCAATGGCAACGCCGCTGATCCTCACTATTTCCCCAGCGCCAAACGTAATAGCCCGATCAGGGTCGGGGATGTCGTGCTGATTGACCTGTGGAGTCGCCCAAAGGATAATCCCGAATCCTCGATGGCTGATCTGACGTGGACGGCCTATTGTGGTGCGCAAGTGCCAGAAAAGGTAACGCAGATCTTTGAGATTGTCCGCGCAGGGCGTGATCGGGCTGTACAAGTTGCGCAGGAACGCTTTGCCGCTGGGCAGCCGGTCCACGGCTACGAAGTGGATGATGCCTGTCGCATATTGATCGAGCAGGCCGGCTATGCACGGGGGATTCTCCACCGCACCGGCCATAGCCTTGGCCCCACCGGCCACTGGATCGGCGTTAATATTGACAATGTCGAAACCCAAGATCGGCGCACGTTGATCCCGGGTGTGATGTTTACGATTGAACCAGGCATCTATCTGCCCGACTTCAATTTTGACGATAGCGTCACGCCCAAAGGGTTGGGAATCCGCAGTGAGATCAACTGTTATGTGCATGAAGACCATGTTGAAGTAACAACGCTGCCACTGCAAACTGCCGTGAAAGCGCTGTTGGCGTAGGAAGAGAAGTAAACAGGTAAATAGGGAGACAGGTAAATCTATCTACCTATCTCCCTGTTTACCTGTTTACCTGTTTACCAATCATAAAGGAGCTACAAATGCGAAAAAGTTGGATTTTAGCAACATGTCTGCTTGTTGCTAGCTTATTGCTTACTGCTTGTCCGGCTGCTGCGCCGGCCGGCAGTGGGAGCACCGATACGGGAGCTGCTGCAGACAGCGGCACCGCTGCGACTGGTGACGCGGCTGCTGGCGGTGGTACGTTGATTGTCGGTCGCGGTGGTGATTCTGTCCTGCTCGACAATGGTGCGGTGACCGATGGCGAATCGGCCCGTGTGATCAACACGATCACCGAAGGGTTGGTTGCCCTCGAAGGCACCTCGACCAAGCCGATTCCGTGGCTGGCTGAGTCGTGGGAGACCGAAGATAGCCAGACCTGGATCTTCCATCTGCGCCAAGGGGTGACCTTTCACGATGGTACGCCCTTTAATGCGGAGGCTGTCAAGTGGAACATGGATCGTTGGCGCAATGCCGACAATGAGTGGCGCTTTGGCCGTACCTTTGAGTACTACGATATTGAGTTCGGCACGGATTTGGCCCTGGAAGAGGTCAATGTTGTTGATGAGTACACGATTGAGCTAAAATTGACCACCCCTTCCTCAGTGCTACTCAACAAATTGGCTGAAAGCTTTGTCTTTGGGATGAACAGCCCAACTGCGGTGCAAGAACAAGGTGATAAGTATGGAACCCCTGCCGGCACTGCTGTCGGCACCGGTCGATTTAAATTTGTCGAGTGGGTGCCGGATGATCACATCACCGTCGAGCGCAATGACGACTGGTGGGGCGAGGGGCCAAAGCTCGATCGCATTATCTTCCGTTCCATCCCCGACAACTCTGCCCGCTTTGCTGAATTGCAAGCCGGTACGATCCAACAAGCCGATCTAGCGCAAACCGACCTGCCGGCGGCGATGGATGATCCCAATATTACCGTCTACATCAAGCCGGCACTGAGCACTGGCTACATTACCTTCCAACAGTGTACCGAACCTTTTGATAAGCTTGAAGTACGCCAGGCGATTGCTCATGCCGTCAATTGGGATGCGCTGATTCCCGCCTTCTATGGCGACTTTGGCGAACGGGCCGGCTCCTTCCAACCGCCAGCGATCCTCGGCTCCAACCCAGATATTACACCTTATGAATATAACCCCGACAAGGCCAAAGAACTATTGGCCGCGGCTGGGCTGCCGGATGGCTTTGAGACCGATTTCTGGTACATTCCTGTGATCCGCGGTTACTTCCCCGATTCCAAAGCGATCGGCGAAGCGATTGCCGCCGACCTGGCCAAGGTGGGGATCAAGGTAAGCCTGCAGACCGAAGATTGGGGTGCCTATCTCGATGACCGCAACAAGGGCATCTTTCCGATGTGGATGTTGGGCTGGGGTTCGGACAATGGTGACCCGGATAACTTTATTGGCTATCACTTTGCCCACCCCATTGGCGAACCCAAGGAAGAAGATTGCTATAACAACGATGAACTTTCGCAATTGTTGATCGACGGCCGTATTGAGGCCGACCTGGATAAGCGCGAAGCGATCTACAAACGGGCCGAGGAGATCGTTCACGAAGATGTGCCACGGATTCCCGTCGTCTGGACCACGAGCACCACTGTGATGCGCAATGAAGTCAAGGGCTACACGCCTGTCGTCTTCCGCGATTGGTATGAGTATTTGTATATTGAGAAATAGGTAGCTGGGAGATACGAGGCAAGGAAAACGTCTCGTATCTCCTGTCACCCTCTCTAAAGTAACGGAGTTTCCTGCATGGGTCAGTACATCACCCGCCGCCTAATTTCGCTAATCCCTGTATTGATTGGGGTGTCGCTGATAGTCTTCTTATTGATCCGCATGATTCCTGGCGATCCAGTGATTATTATGCTGGGTGAACGGGCTCGGCCAGAAGATATTGAGCGTGTGCGCGAAGAGATGGGCTTTAATCGTCCTGTCTATGTGCAATATGCTGAGTGGATGGGACGCATCTTGCGTGGTGATCTGGGAACATCGATCATCAACCGTACGCAGGTCATGGACGAGTTAAAGTATCGTCTTAGCGCTACCATCGAGATGATTATCGTGGGGATGATCATTGGGATGATCATCGGCATCAGTATTGGCATTATTTCTGCGCTCAGGCGCAATACTTGGGTTGATCTCGTTGCGACGGCAGGGGCGTTACTTGGCGTCTCGATGCCGATCTATTGGTTGGCACTTATTTTGGTCTATGCATTGGCAGTGAATCGTCAGATCTTCCCGCCCAGTGCGCGGCTGGATGTCGATTTGAATGTCACACGTCACACCGGCTTCATGTTGATCGACACGTTGCTCATGGGTGATATTCGGCTCTTTGGCAACGCACTCTGGCATTTGGCCTTGCCTAGCTTTGTGCTGAGTACGGTGATTATGCCAATTCTTGCGCGACTCACGCGCGCCAGTATGCTCGAAGTGATGCGCCAGGATTATGTACGCACGGCCACCGCTAAGGGGCTGACGCGCAACCTCGTCATCACCCGCCATGCCCTAAAAAATGCGCTCTTGCCAATCGTGACCGTAGTCGGTTTGCAGTTGGGTGGTCTATTGGGCGGTGCCCTGCTGACGGAAACGATCTTTTCATGGCCCGGCATGGGGTTGTGGACCTATCGTGCTATCCTCAGCCGCGATTATCCCATTGTGCAGGGGGCTGTGCTTGTCAGTGCTGTAATCTATGTGGGCGTCAATCTGCTGGTCGATATCTCCTATGCCTACCTCGACCCGCGTATCCGGTATAGTTAATGTAACCTTTACGCTTGCTTTATGGAAATTAAATAAAAGTTCGCTCATCAGCCGAACGTGTGAGTTGAGCACCAAAGCGGTGCACCATTGCCTCCGGCAACTCACACTCTTCACAGATGAGCCTAAATATTTCGGTAAATGGGCCGCTGCGGCTTCGACAGGCTCAGCCTCCGCTATACCGAATTTAACCGTTAATGTTCATCAAGCAGCGCGTATCTTAGATGAGAAGACAATGAGTGCAACGCTATCTGCACAACCTACATCTGCCAACGAAGTTTTGTCGCAACCGCCGCGCAGCCTTTTTCGCGATGCGTGGCGACGGCTTTTTAACAGTTGGAATGGCCGTGTTGGCCTTTTGATAATTCTAGTGACATTGGCGCTGGCCATTCTTGCGCCGATTGTCAATCCCTATGATCCCTCCACCGACTCCAACCTGGCGGAATCGCGCTTCCCTCCCTCATTGGATCATCCCTTTGGCACCGATCGGCTGGGCCGCGATCTTCTGCAACGAATTGTCCATGGCACACGGATTTCGCTAACAATTGGCTTTGTTGTCGTGCTCTTTACCAGCACTACCGGTACGGTGTTGGGGTTGATTGCCGGCTACTTTGGTAAGGGCTTCGACACGGCGATTATGCGGGTGATGGATGTGCTGCTCGCCTTTCCCTCGATTCTACTGGCGATCGCAATTGTGGCGGTGCGTGGCCCCGGGGTCTTTAACACAATTCTTGCCGTGGCGATTGTTGGCGTACCGGGTTATGCGCGCGTGGTCCGCTCGATGGTGCTCTCGCTGCGTGAACGGGATTATGTCGATGCTGCCCGTATGATCGGCGTGAGTGACAGCCGCATTATGTTTCTGCATATTCTACCCAATAGTCTCTCGCCGATTATTGTACAGATGACGTTGGGGGTTGGCGGTGCCATTCTCTTTGCGGCGGCCTTGGGCTTTCTCGGCTTGGGTGTACAGCCACCGGCACCGGAATGGGGCGCAATGATCAGCGATGGCATCCCCTTTCTGCGTCAATCGCCCCACTTGGTCTTCTTTCCTGGCATGGCGATCATGTTGACGGTACTCGGCTTTAATCTACTGGGCGATGGGCTGCGTGATGCGCTCGACCCGCAACTGCGCGATTAGCCGCCGCCGATAGTTCTCTGAACAACAAAAATGGCTCCGATCTCATCATGAGATCGGAGCCATTTTTGTTGTTCATTTCGGTTGCAATCCGAAAAAATTGTGGCGGGGAGGGAGGGATTTGAACCCTCGAGGGATATTGCTACCCCTACCCACTTAGCAGGCGGGCGCACTCGACCGGGCTATGCGACCTCCCCAAGGTTGCTAACAATCCATGATATTTGTTCTGGCGGAGGGAGAGGGATTCGAACCCCCGGTGACTTGCGCCACAGTTGTTTTCAAGACAACCGCCTTAAACCGCTCGGCCATCCCTCCACACCATCTCTACAAAGGGTGATATCCCAACTCCTGCTGGGTTGTTAGACAATGGTGCTATTCTAATAGAAAAAGGGAACGTTGTCAATCTCTTTGGGTAATGAATGGCATCTAGCGCGTATTCAAGCCGGTGGAGGTGCCAGGATGAGTAAGAGATCCAAAAGGAAATGGATTATTCTATGCTCACGAATCCGAATTCTATCGCCGCTAACATCCATTGTCGTGTGGATAGTTTTTAATCGGGAAGATGTAGTATGTTGGCAAATTGTAAGAAAGATTTAGTTGACTTCCTACAACAAGTTGTGTACTCTTACGATATTGAAAGTAAGTTGTACCTCTATCTATTCCGGTTTGATCCTTCGCTCTCCTCTTTGCTCCCTCTGCGCTGCACCCATTCACTCATCCACACCTACACCGGTCCGTTTGATACGGTTTGAAACGATTCCTTTCCCGGTGTAATGTTCAGAGCGTAGCGATTAGTCCCCCGTATGTCTGAAAAGATGTCTGAAAAGATGTCTGAAAAGATATCTAAAAAGGAGACCTTGGTGGTTCAAAAATATACCCTCCACCTCCCGCTGATTCTGCTTTATATTGTCTTGATCATTGTTCCGTTAAATCTCCTGACGAGCACCAACGTATTTGCACAAGATTGGGTGCATCTATCGACCGAGCAGGGAGATCTGCCGCTGCCTACCAATAGTACCCAACAGACTGCCGCGCTAATTTTCGACGTGGATCGGAATGGATTGAACGATTTTGTGATTGCCAGTCGCCAGGCCCCTGGTCCCGCCGTCGTCTGGTATCAGCGTAACTCCACCGGCTGGACAAAGTATCTGATCGACAACAGCGTCTTGTCGATTGAGGCCGGCGGTGCTTACTATGATATCGACGGTGATGGCGATTTAGATATTGTTATGGGGGGCGATTATGTCGAAAACAAAGTATGGTGGTGGGAAAATCCATACCCTGTTTATAATCCAAACAGCGGCTGGACGCGTCGTCTCATTAAAGATTCGGGAGCCCCTAAACATCATGATCAGATGTTTGGTGATTTCGACGGAGATGGTCAGGCAGAGTTAGCCTTCTGGAATCAGGGTGCCCGTGCCTTGAACCTGGCTGAGATTCCTGCTGACCCGCGTACCACACAACCCTGGTCATTCACGACGATTTACAGTTGGACAGGTATTGAGCACGAAGGGCTGGCTCAAGCCGATATTGATGGCGATGGCAAGATGGATATCATTGGTGGTGGCCGTTGGTTTAAGCACAATGGCGGAACTAGCTATACGGCCAATGTGATCGATGATACGATGCGCTTTGCACGTGCCGCCGTTGGACAATTCATCCTTGGCGGGCGACCGGAAGTACTCTTTGTCTGTGGCGACTGCGATGGCCCACTAAAACTCTATTCATGGAATGGGAGTAATTGGATCGGGCGCGATCTGCTAGGCTTTACCGTCATTCATGGCCATAGTCTCGCCGCCGCTGACATCAATGGCGATGGCCATTTGGATATTTTTGTGGCCGAGATGCGTCTCGATGGTGGCAATCCAAATGCCAAAAGCTGGGTGTTGACGGGCGATGGTGCCGGTAATTTTACGCGTGCCGAAGTCTCCACCGGCTATGGCAATCACGAATCGAAAGTGGGTGACCTTGACGGGGATGGCGACTTGGATATCCTCGGTAAGCCATACGATTGGGATACACCCAGACTCGATCTCTGGTTGAATGGCGGTACCTGTCGCCAATCGCTGACCACCTGGCAGCGCCGCCTTATCGATCCGGCCAAGCCCTGGCGCGCGATCTTTGTCGACAGCGCCGATATCGATGGCGACGGGCTACCCGATGTGGTGACCGGTGGCTGGTGGTACAAGAATCCAGGCACGCCGGCCGGCAGTTGGGTACGCAAAACGATTGGCTCACCCCTCAATAATATGGCCGCGCTCTATGATTTTGACAGTGATGGCGATATTGATATTCTTGGTACGCAAGGCCAATCGAGCAATCCCAATGCTGCGTTTGCCTGGGGTCGCAATGATGGCGCCGGCAACTTTACCATCCTGACCAATATCCCCAATGGCCAAGGTAACTTTTTGCAGGGTGTCGCAGTAGACCGTTTTCAGCCGGGTGGTACGCTAGAGGTTGCGCTCTCTTGGCATCAAGCCAATCAAGGCGTTCAGATGCTGACGGTGCCGACCGATCCGGTCGGCACGATGTGGCAGTGGCGGCAGGTCTCGACGGCTTCACAAGACGAAGCGCTGAGCGCAGGGGACATTGACCGCGACGGTGATGACGATTTGCTACAAGGCACGGCTTGGCTACGCAACAATTGGACAACCGGTTCTGCCTCTGGACCTTGGAGCGCTTTCCCGACGGCGAGCGAGCCGAATCCCGACCGCAACCGGCTGACCGATCTGAATAACGATGGGCGGTTGGATGCGGTGGTCGGCTTTGAAGCGGTTAGCACCGTGGGTAAGCTGGCCTGGTATGAGCAGCCCAATAACCCGACTGCCGTTTGGGCGGAGCATCTGATTGCCAATACCGTGATCGGCCCCATGAGCCTTGATCTCCAGGATATGGATCATGACGGCGATTGGGATGTGATTGTCGGTGAACACAACCCGGCGAATCCAGCTAGCGCACGCATGCTGATCTTTGAAAATCTCAACGGTGATGGGTCAGCATGGACTCAACACATTGTCTATACCGGCGATGAGCATCATAATGGCGCGCACGTCGTTGATATCGACAACGATGGCGATTATGATATTGTCTCGATTGGCTGGGAGAACAGCACTCTTGTTCTCTATGAAAACCAAAGTTCCCCCTGTGGGGGGAGCGGACCGCCGCCAACGAGCACTCCCCGCCCAACCAGCACACCACAACCAACAGTCGTTCCCGGTGCAACGGTTACACCAACGGCAACAGGCACCTCGTCTGGCGGTTGCGCCACGGCTGTCGGCAATGCGATGAAGAATGGCACCTTTGAAGCGGGGAGCGCCAATTGGAGCTTCTACACCGATGGGGGCGGCAATTTTACCTTGACGGGCGATGCCTATGAATGCATGCAGGCGGCGCAGTTGCAATTCAGTGGCGCGGGAAGCAACATGCAACTCTTCCAGCCCGATATTGCGTTGCAACCCAACACGCGCTATCGCCTCTCCTTTGCCGCCACATCGAGCAGTGGCCACGACCTGGCAGTCTATCTGCACAAACATACCGCGGGCTATGGCAGCTATGGGCTTGATATTAACTCGGTCAATCTGACCAACCAATGGCAGCGCTTTAGCTATGAGTTCACTAGCAGTGGCTTCGCTAGCCCAGTGAACGATGGTCGGCTGCGCTTCTGGTTTGTCGGCCAGGCAACCGCCGGTGATCGCTATCGCCTTGACGATGTGCGGCTGGAAGTAGCGAGCAGCAATCCAGCCACGGTCACCCCAACGCCGACCGCTCCAGCGTCGACCGCCACGCCAACCGCAACAAGCACACCTCAGCTGCCGGGTACCACCACGACCACGGCCACGGCCACTGCAACAACGACTGCTCAAGCAGTGGCGACAGGCACCCCAACGGCGACAAGCACACCGCTATCAACGGCGACGGTCACGCCAACCGCCACCGCCACCGTCGCGGGCGGTTGTACCTCTGCGAGTGGCAACGTCGTACAAAATGGGACTTTTGAAGCGGGGAGTGCGGGTTGGAGCTTCTACACCAACGGCGGCGGCAGCTTCACGCTAACGAATGCTGCCTACGAATGTACGCAGGCGGCACGGCTGCAATTCAACGGGGC
>DAOUCA010000222.1:0-9119 GCA_034432375.1 Caldilineaceae bacterium | reverse complement strand
AGTCAACTTCAAAACCCGAGTTTTTGAAGAGGCGGGAAGGTGTGCACTGTCATTCCTGCGTAGGCAGGAATCCAGGCCGATGACAGATGGATTCCTGCCTACGCAGGAATGACAGCGGCGGCTCCTATCTGTTTCTACAGCAATCAGGCTCCTCCAAAACTCCGCTTTTCGTTCTGAATTCAGTATAGTCGGCCAATTTATTGGTCGTTTTGGTAAATGTCAACAGACCCTAGCCTAATTTCGGTGACAGTATACTAATGCGCCGTCACCGAAATTAGGCTATAGATCGTCAGAAAAAAATCCGTGATGGAATCCATTTTTCGTAGGGCCGCGGTATACCGTGGCCCTACGAAAAATTATCTGAACGTCTATAGATTAGCGTAGGTCACACGTGTCGTGTGACAAAGCCGCTTTACCCGCGTTTTGCTGCGCATATCGAGTAGCACTTGCGCTGTCGCCCAGCAAGCGTGACCTACGAGTACCGTTCAACATGTACTTTACAGAACACTACATTGGCTCGAATTTTGTTGCTACCTGAGGTTGCATGAGATACCATAGGGTCAGCCCGCCCGTCACGGTGCCGATGGGAAAGCCAAAGAGACTGACCACAGCCAACGCCAAGGCCGCCACACGCCCCCACGGTTTTAAGGTCCACAGTCCATACCCCACCGCCAGATAGAGGAGACATAGCCCCAAAGTCAGGATCGCAATCGTACCGACAATGAACATCGCGATCATCGCATCCGGATCTTCCACCACAGAGACAATCCCGAGGATGCCGGTGGGAATCATCATGATCAATGTGCCAATTAGGAAGAGCGCTGCCACGAGAAAATGATAGCCGGCAACCAAGGTCAACCCATCTGTACGCTGCTTCCAAAGGGTCTTGCCATTCAAGGCATTGGGCTGTGGTGACTCACTCGGTTGATATCCCGTCATCGCTTGCTGTTGGAAAGGGGGCAAGGGTGCCGGTTGCGGCAACGGCGTCTGCATACGCTCGGTTGCTTGGGTTGTTGACACAGGGGCACCGGGCAACCCTGCTGGGGCACCTGCTGTGTTACGCAGTTGCTCTTCTTGTGTCCAGTCGTTCATCGTTCACTCCTTTGTGCTAGGTAAGCTGCCATCTGCCGCACTGTTGACTTTGGGACTATAATTTCTGCAAGGCGAGGGCAGCGATTCGTCTGTTGAGTAATACGTGAAAGTAGCAGACAAGTTTCAAACGAAGGCACCGCAGCCGTCGACCGACAAGGTAAATTGACAAAGCTCAAGAAATTCGCAATTTCGCGCCATTCGTGATACAACTACAGCAGCGTTTATACGCAGAAAATTGGATGATATTCTCTCCTACGCAGATAGAAATTGCGTGCAGATAGACCAACGAGCGTCAGAAAGTAACACTTTTCACAGGGGTAATGAGTTACTATCTGTGCTGCTCGTGAGGATGACAATCGGGCGCTAGGTTTCATCAGCATAGAAAATGTGAAAGCAGGATTTGATCATGACCGAAATTATGCAAGTGCATGGGCGTGAAGTGTTGGATAGTCGCGGCAACCCGACCATCGAGGTCGAGGTACTTTTGGATGAAGGGGCACTGGGCCGTGCGATTGTCCCCAGTGGCGCAAGTACCGGTGCACACGAAGCAGTTGAACTGCGGGATGGCGACAAAAAGCGCTATGGTGGAAAAGGGGTTCTGCAGGCAGTCAACAATGTCAATGACATTTTAGCCCCGGAGTTAATCGGCGTTGATGCGCTGGAACAGATTGCCATTGATGAGCTCATGATCGAGCTCGATGGCACCGAGAACAAGGGCAAGTTAGGGGCCAATGCGATTCTTGGCGTCAGCCTGGCTGTGGCAAAAGCAGGGGCCGAAGCATTGGGGTTGCCGCTTTACCGCTACTTGGGGGGTGTCTCTGCCCGCACGTTACCGGTACCCATGATGAATATTCTCAACGGTGGCAAGCACGCCACGAACAGCACCGACTTTCAAGAATTTATGGTCATGCCCGTCGGCGCGCCAACCTTCTCCGAAGGGTTGCGCTGGGGGGCGGAGATCTACCAGAGCCTCAAAAAGGTGCTCCACGATGGCGGTCACAGCACCAACGTTGGGGACGAAGGTGGCTTTGCGCCGAGCTTGGGTGGCAACGTCAAGGCGATAGAGGTGATTCTGCAGGCGATAGAAAAGGCGGGCTATAAACCGGGCGAAGATGTTTTCATTGCGCTTGACCCCGCCAGCACCGAACTCTACGACGCCGCGACGGGGCGCTATAAGCTGGAGATCGAAGGCAAAGAGTTGAGCGGCACAGAGTTGGTCGATCTCTGGACCGACTGGTGCGCTCGTTTCCCGATCATTAGCATTGAAGATGGCATGGCAGAGGACGATTGGGAGGGCTGGAAGGCGCTCTACGCCAAGGTGGGCGATAAAGTTCAGTTGGTGGGTGACGATCTATTAGTAACGAATGTCAAGCGCATTGAACGTGCGATCCAGGAAAAGGCGTGCAACGCGCTGCTCTGCAAGGTCAACCAAATTGGCACACTGACCGAAAGCATCGCCGCCATCGATATGAGCCACCGGGCCGGTTGGGCAGCGATTGTCAGCCACCGCTCCGGTGAGACCGAAGATGCCACGATTGCCGATCTGGTCGTTGCCTTTAACGCGGGGCAGATTAAGACCGGTGCGCCAGCCCGCAGCGATCGCATTGCCAAGTACAATCAATTGTTACGCATCGAAGAAGAATTGGGCGACATTGCACACTATGCAGGTCGCCAAGCGTTCCCCCATTTAAAGTAGGCCGCTTGCCAAGAGCCGTGTTGAGTCAAGCCATAACGGCTCTTGGCAAAGCAACCCACCTCGATCTTATTCCACGCCTGATCACTCTTATTCCACGCCTGATCACTAGGGGTTATGCAGTTCGCTGACTGAGTAGGTGGCTTTTGACTGTATCGAAGTCAAGAACTGCGTAACGCCTAATCAATTCTGATAGACAAACCAGATAAAAGTTGCACATATCTGTAGGGGCCGAAAAGGCCACCGCCTCTTATGGACACGCGCAAGGGCCGCCCCTACGATTGATGCGATCGCTATTTGATTTCTCTGTACGGGTTTTTCCCCACTTTACTCCGTCCACAAAAAGTAAGTGAAGAGTAAGCGTTTGACTACAACATCTGTAGTATACTAGAAATAGTGGTCACATTTAGCGCCAGCATCAGACCAGCATTAGATTGGAGAAAACGATAGCCGAGCCTAAGCCAACACGTACTTGGCTTGATTGTCAGCTTCTATCTTAGACGATTTCGGCAATTTTATCTGCGCTAAGTGTGTAGTATGACAACGTTACATTAGACAGATTTACCAGAATGAATAGAGCAGAACAAAACTCATGTTGATCTTATAAATCCTGTCTAGTGCTTGGAATTTACCGTTGTCGTAGTAGCCACTCTTCCTAGAGTGGCGAAGAGGGACAGGATATCCATGCGCAAAATTTTCTGGAACCATCCCAAGCTGATGGACTACCGTCTACCGTTTTTTGAAGCGATGGCAGAGCGGTACGCCATTACCTTCTTCTTTCATGAACCCGCTGCATTGCCCCATTCGCTCCATTGCCTCTACAGCAGCAAAGGGGAAGTAACTAGCGGCATTACCTCCCGTCTCTCTGTGGCGGATATTGCACGAATCGCCCTCGGCATAAAGCGATCAGATATTTTCATCACCTCGTTTCTATGGAATAGCTATTCGATCCTGGGGCTGCTTTTCGCCAAACTCTTGGGCAAAAAGGTGATCCTGTGGGAAGAGCTTTGGTTCCCCTTTTCTGGCAAAAAACAGCAAATTAAGCGGCTGATAATTCGCCTGATCGCGGCTGGGGTCGATGCATTTTATGTGCTAGGCGAGGTCCAGGTGGAGTTTCTCCAGCGGCTCGGCGTAGCGCGCAACAAAATTTTTGTCGCCAACGAATATCCCGGCCATCTCTATTCCCAGATAGTGCCACAAGTTGTTCCGCTGCCCTTTGCGCCCCCCACCAAGATCTTTCTCTATATTGGACGCCTCGTTGAATTCAAAGGCGTGGCCTATCTCTTGCAAGGCTTTCGCCAGTTGGCCGCAGAAGCGGAAGATGTCGCCTTGCTGATCGTCGGGGATGGACCGCTGAAAGCGGAGTTAGAGGCGTGGTCTATCCGCGAAGGTATTGCCAATGTCCATTTTTGCGGTTGGATTGCCGATTTGCAACAAAAGGCCTATCTATTCGAAGTCAGCACTGCTGTCGTTGTGCCCTCGATTACCAACGCCGGTGATGCCGAAGGCGGTCCCCTTGTTGTGCTGGAAGCACTCTCGGCGGGAAAGCCCGTGATTGGCACCACCGCCCTGGGCAGCAGTACGGCATTGATCAAAGACGGCGTCAATGGCTACATTGTGCCGGAGAAAGATAGCCAAGCGCTCGATCAGGCGATGAAACGCGTGGCGACACTTCCCACGGTTGACAAAGCGCAGATCCTGAGATCGTTTCAACAAATCCGCGGCAGCAGCTACCAATGCGAGCAGATGGAAAAGGCGATCCACTTTGTACAGACACAGCCACGACAAGCCCAACCGCTGCACCAACGGTCTAACGGCAACGCCAACGAATCGATTGTCTCCGAATAGCGTGATCCCTACCGATTAGACAGAACGCGCTGAAGCGGACTGGGGAGTCACCGTGCGATGGCTCCCCTAGGCCCAAACCCTCCGTACCCTCGGCTACTATGTCGAGCCACTCGCGTCTTCAGAATTCCCTTTCCCTTCGACAAGCTCAGGGGCCGGGGATTCTGAAGCAAACGGCGGAGGCCTCGCTCCCGCGCTGCAATGGTTCCTCATCACCCTCTACCCGGGTCTCGGGCAACATCTGTCCCTGCCCATCGACCTGCCGTAGGATCTGCGCCAGGATCTACGTAGCCACCTCACCGCCTTGCAACAAGCCAGCACCGAAAATGCGGCACAGACGCTGCTCGGTCAACTCCAAGCCGCGCTCAACGGCTATCTTCAGCTTGCGCCCTGGCATCTGCCCGCCACCACTGACCCTGAACCAACAATCCGCCAGTCCCTCGACGCTGGGCAAGATATCGAGATCCGCTACTGGGGACCAACCGATGGCCATATCACCACCCGTACCGTAACCCCCTACTGGACTGAAGAGCGCCACGGCATTCGTTATCTTATTGGTTGGTATCACCTCTGCCAACAAGAGCGCGTCTTTCGCCTCGATCGCATTGAGCGATCAGCCAAGTCATGGCCTAGAGAATTGGTACCAAAGGTTATATCTCCCCTCTATATCAAGACCCCTGCGCGTTGAACCACTTCCTTGATAGGATTGGGTATAAACAAGATCCCATGTAGAAATATAGAAAAGTAAAAAAGTAAAAAAGACAGGAAGTGGAGTTACCAATGTCGTACGAAGCACCTTTTGAGACAACCGGCGCACCGGATGGGGAATATAGTGAGTCGCATAGCTCACCCTCGATCAGCGAAGCATGGACGGCCTATGACAGTGAAAGTCGCACGCCCGCAGCGCGAGCAGAGGGACAGTCAGGAGCACGGGAGCATTTGCAGGAGGGATTGATGCAAACTACACAAGAGCAGTTGAATAAGTTGGGCAATCAGGTGAAAGCACAGTGGCAACAGGAACAGTGGCCTTCCCCCACGGCGCTTCTTCGGGGCGCGGCTGATTGGCTTCAGAGCAGCGATGCAAAGATGGGAGCAGACAAAATGAGTCACAGTGAAACAAAGACATTTAATACAGAGGAGATCAAACGGTGGTCAGCACTCGTTGGCGGGGGATTTCTTGCGCTGGCAGGGCTGCGTCGTTCTTTTGGCAGCTTGGCGGTCATGGGCTTTGGGGCTGGGTTAGCCTACTATGCACTAACGGGCCGTTCCCCATTAGCGCGCTTTGAGCAGGGCTTTAGCGGCAAACAGAGCCAGTCTGGCAGCTTTCTTGACAGCAACGGCCCGATCACGGTAAAAAATATTATCGTCAAGGCACCATTACATGATGTCTATGAGGCCTGGGCAGATTTTGAAAAGTTCCCGCGCTTTATGGAACATATTCGTTCTGTGGCCAAGACCGGCGAGCAAAGCAGCCGTTGGTTGATGGAAGGGCCTTTCCACATGCGTCTCGAATGGAATGCTGAGACGACCCGTCTGGAACCGAACAAGCGCATTGCCTGGTCGAGCACAGAGGGCGATATCAAAACAAGCGGACAGGTGACCTTTAATGCACTGCCCGATGGTCAGGTTGAAGTGACAGTCATGCTCAAATATGTCCCACCGGCAGGCATCGCTGGCGATCTCTTTGCCCGTCTCTTTAATGACCCGCAGGGCATGCTCGAAAGCGATCTGCGCAATTTCAAGCGCTATATTGAGGGTCAAACCCGGTCAGGCGATCAGCCACAAAATGGCAAATCAGCCGGAGATACAGGAAGCAAGAACAGCAATGGCAAAATAACCGAGGACAAAACAGCAACCTACAAAGTCAAAGGGACCCCCAATCCCACGGCCGAAGCCAAGGCACCAATGCCCTCCTAAAGATCTGACGCCTTGGTGCAATCGCAACCTTCAGCGTGCGTACACATTGGGGGATTACATCGAACGATCAAATCGGTTCTTCTGTGTAATCCCTTCGCCAATTCCGGAGATTAGTCTCGTCATTCCTCCGTGGGGACAGGAATGACATCGGAGAATTTCCGCCACAACAAGGGTTGGCGAAGGTATTGGCTGGGTGACCCCAAAGTGGGACGCACGCTAGAGTTTGCGATTGCTTGCCAAAAAAGTCGAAATCTTGTATACTAAAGAAACTCTGCAGTCTACGTGAATGGATAGCACACGGGGCGAGCCAATACTTCACAAACGGGAGCACGGTAACGTGGCGTGGATGTGATAGCCTTCTGGCAAGACGGAAACGCCCAATCGGCACCCACCTGCTTATGCAGGTTCGCACCCACTGTCCTCACGGTTCTGCGGAGTTCTTTTTTATTGATACCGATGTACCCCCGCCCAACCTCCCCGCGAACAGCGGAAGAGCATTCTACCCTCCCTGATGTCGGGGAAGGGTCGGGGGTGGGGTACACCGTTCCTTGATTTCAACCGCTGCTGTTCCTTCTAAACAACAGCAGCACAGTCGGCAATATTCATGACCTATCCGCGTCTGCTCTTTTCCCCCGCCGCCCGCCAAGCCATTAACAGAGGCTTTTCTACACTCTGCACGCTCATGGAAGTCACGCTCGGCCCCAAAGGGCGTACCGTGGCCATCGCCGGCGACAATTCCCGCAAAGCTCCAGAACTATTGCGCGACGGCGCTTACATAGCCCGTCGCTTTCTTGGATTGCCCAATCGCTTTGAGACGATGGGGGCCTTTCTTGCGCGCCATATTGCCTGGCGCATGGAGGAGAGCGTGGGCGATGGCACAACCACGGCAGTGGTGTTAGCCCGCCAGATCATCGAACAGACCAACCGCTATGTTGCCGCCGGGCACAATGTCATGATGATCCGGCGCGGCATGGAAAAGCTGTTGCCGCCGATGTTGGCCGCAATCGATGCCCAGGCCATTCCGCTCACACGCCAATCGCAGATCACAGCGCTGGCGACTTCACTTGTGGGTGATCAAACGTTGGGAAATTATCTAGAAGAGATCTTTGACACGGTAGGGCCTCATGGGGCAATCCAGATCCGCAGCAGTTATGCCCGCATCCACGACCGCCGTTACATTCAGGGCACCTTTTGGAATCAAGGGTGGGTCTCTTCCTATTTCACCACTGCCGCCGGCAGCGCGGTGCTGCAAGAGCCCTACCTGCTCTTTACCACCCGTCCACTCTCCAAAGCGGAGGAACTCGTGGGCATTCTCAACCAGGTGCACGAGGTGGGGCAACGCGGGCTGGTTGTAGTAGCCCCAGCGATCAGCGGCGATGCGCTCAATATTTTGGTGACGAACAAGACGCGTAATGTATTGCCCACGCTAGCGATCAAAGCACCAGGGCTCGGCTCGGAGAAGCTGGAAATTTTGCAAGATCTGGCGATCCTCTGTGGTGGTCAGTTGCTGCGCGACGAAACTGGCCAACGGGTGGAGGCGGCGACACTGGCCGATTTGGGGCAGGCCGACGAAGTGCAAGCGATCCGCTCCGGCTTTACGATCATTGGCGGCAAGGGGCGTCCAGCCACCATCCGCCAACGCCAGCAAGAGTTGCAACGCGAGAGCAGCAAAGCCCAACCGGGGCGCGAGCGCGAGCGGCTTACCGAACGGATTGGGAAATTATTGGGCGGCGTCGCCCTGCTGGAAATCGGGGGAGCCACCGAAAGCGAGCGCGACTATCAGAAAGCGCGGGCCAAAGAAGCGGTGCAGAGTCTACGGCTGGCGCTACAAGGGGGTGTTGTTGCCGGGGGTGGCGTCGCCTATCTGCGCCTACTGCCCCAGCTCGATCAATTCGCCCACGCCGCGCAGCTTTCCGCCGATGAGGCGGCCGCGCTGCCAATTTTGCAGGTCGCGCTCCTGGCACCGGCGCGGGCCATCCTGCGCAATGCCGGGCTAGAGCCGGCTCCAATCATACAGCGTCTGCTCGATTGCCCCCATCTCAGCGGCTATGATGTGCTGCAAACCGAACCATTGATCTGCCAGGGTGCAACCATTGTCGATCCCGTGCGCGTGGTCCACGCCGCGCTAGAGACCGCCGTCAGCGGTGCACTCATGGCCATTACAACGGAAACGCTCGTCCACCGCCCCCGTCACAATCGGGATGAAGCAGTTGATTTTCGTGTATAATGATCTAGTACACGATGGCGTAAATAACCAAATAGCTTAACCCCACCCTAACCCTCCCCGATCTCAGGGCGGGAACTGTGGTCTTATTTTCGCCGCGGTGTACTAGAGTCTGTTGAGATTTGCCAAAACGACCAATCAATTGGCCGACTAACTCCGAAAAGCCGCCTCAGCGGCTAGGTATGTTGCCGCTGAGGCGGCTTTTCGGTGTTATACTGCGTTCAGAATGAGAACCGGAGTTTTGCGGACCAACGGGATCGCGTGCGTCGCACTGACCGCCAATTGCTTCCAGTCCGCTAGATGCTTCCGTCAGTGCGACGCACGCTGGCCGAAACTAGGGGTTTCATT
>DAOUCA010000221.1:0-113709 GCA_034432375.1 Caldilineaceae bacterium | reverse complement strand
TTCAGAATGAGAACCGGAGTTTTGCGGACCAACGGGATCGCGTGCGTCGCACTGACCGCCAACTGCTTCCAGTCCGCTAGATGCTTCCGTCAGTGCGACGCACGCTGGCCGAAACTAGGGGTTTCCATTCTGATTTGAGTCTAGCATAGTCGGCTTCTTCGGCTTGGTCTAGAGCATCTAGCTCTGCTGTAATTTGAGACCACGGAACTAATCCCGCTGCTTCGGGGCTGCCTGCCGCGCGGACTTTAGCCAATCCATCACGAACGAGTTGGGCATCTTCGAGATCTTCAAGCCATTCAACCAGTTCGTTCCAGACATCGATCGCGATCACCGCATCCGTTGGTTTTCCTTCATTGCCAACGACGAAGCGAACAGATTGCAAGAGTTCAGTAACCGGCATGGAACACCTCATGTTTCATCACTTACGCAACAACTTTGGCACAGTATAACATTATGCAGGGCACTCGTCTACCATGTCCATTCGTTACATAACTTTCCGTTTGTTGATCTTTGCCCTGATCATTTGGGTGGCGGCCAGCCTCAATTTTCTGTTGCCGCGGCTGGTGCCTGGTGATCCCATTTCGGCGATGCTCAATCGGCTCGAAGAGCAGGGCGTGGCCGTCGACAACCGGGCGGAGTTGATTACGACCTATAAACAACGCTTTGGCCTGGATCAGAGTCTGCCGGTGCAATATGTGCGCTACTTGGCGTCGGTGTTGCGGCTGGACTTCGGCTACTCGATCACGGCGTTTCCCGCCACGGTCTCCTCGATCATTGCCACCAGCTTGCCCTGGACGATTGGGCTGCTGACGGTGACAACGCTGCTGGCATTCTCGATTGGTATCGTGCTCGGCGCGCTCTTTATCTGGCGCGGCACACCGACCTTGCTGCGGCTGGTGACCTGGTTTCTGATCATCATTGCGCCACTGCCCTATTATCTGGTGGCGATTGTGCTGCTCTTTTTGCTCGGCTTCACGCTGCGCTGGTTGCCCACCACCGCGGCATCGCTGGTCAATCAGGTGAAGGTCCTCAACTGGCAGACCATCCTCACGGTTATCAACTACTCGATGTTGCCGGCGCTTTCGATTTTACTGGCGGCCGTTGGCTCGTGGGCGTTGGGCATGCGCGCCATGATGATCACCGTGCAAGGCGAAGATTACATCACGCTGGCGCGCGCCAAAGGGCTCTCCGAACGGCGCATTATGCTCGGTTATGCCATGCGCAATGCGCTGCTACCACAGGTCACCGCGTTGGGCATCTCGCTGGCAACGGTTGTTTCCGGTGCGACGTTGGTCGAAGTGGTCTTTCTCTATCCGGGGATTGGCAGCGCGCTCTTGACGGCGACCAACAATCTGGACTTTCCGGTGATTCAGGGCATCACCTTTATCTTGGTGGTCTCGGTGGCGGTGGGGGTGCTGATTATCGACCTGCTCTACCCGCTGCTTGATCCTCGCATCACCTACGAGAGGCGCTAACTATGTGGCGGAATTGGAAGCTCTGGTTGGGGGTTGTGTTGCTACTGCTCTTGCTGATCGCGGCCGTTGTTGGCCCGTTAACCATTGACAAAGCGGCCACCCAACCGGTCTATGCTAAGTTTAACCAACCGCCCTCGACCACCTATCCGCTGGGCACCGACGATGTGGGGCGCGATCTCTTTGCACTCTTGATCTACGGTCTCGGGCCAACGTTATCGATTGGGCTAATCGCCGGCAGCCTCGGCACCGGCATTGGGACAGCATTGGGCCTGATCAGTGGCTATTTCCGCGGCCCGGTCGATGCGGTGATCCGCAGCTTGTCCGACATTGTGCTGACGATTCCGCTGCTGGTGGTGCTCATCTTGATCGCCTCTTTTACCCGCACGACAACGATTGAAGGTACGGCGCTCATTGTTGGATCGCTGGCCTGGGCGGGACCGACGCGCGCCATCCGTGCCCAAACGTTGAGTCTGCGCGAACGGGCCTTTACCAAGGTGGCGCGGCTGACCCAGATGAATGATTTTGAGATTATTTTTCTCGAATTGATGCCCAATCTGCTGCCCTATATTTTGGCGGGCTTTATCGGCTCGGTGGCCGGCGGGATTCTCGCGTCGGTCGGCTTGCAACTGCTGGGGATCGGGCCGCTGCTGATCCCCAACATGGGGATGACGCTCAACAGCGCCTTTGCCGGCGGCGCGATGATCCGCGGCTTCTGGTGGTGGTGGGCACCGCCGGTCATTGTGTTGACGGTGCTCTTTCTGGCCACCTTTCTCGTCACCCTGGCGCTCGATGAAATTGCTAACCCACGGTTGCGGGGGAACACGTAAGGCAACTCCCGATCCACGAAGATTACACAGAGTGCGGCGCTGTGTATCCATCATACCAGACACACGAAGGCACACGAAGAATGGATGCGACAGAGATTGTGCTGAATGTCGAAAATCTGCGGGTGGTCTACCACACGCCCCGTGCCACGGTACGGGCGGTGAACAACCTTTCGTTTACGCTGCACAAGGGGGAACGGCTGGGGTTGGTGGGCGAGTCGGGCAGTGGGAAGTCGACGACGGCGTTAGCGATTCTGCGCATTTTGCCGCAGAGCGCCACCACCGATGTGGGACATATTTACCTGGCCGGCCAAGATCTCCTGGCGCTCAACGATGATGCCATGCGCGCCGTGCGCTGGCAGCGAATCGCACTGGTCCCCCAAGGGGCGATGAACTCGCTAAACCCCGTCCTGCGCATCTACCACCAGATGGCCGATGTGATGCAGGAGCACCAAGTGCGGCAAAACGGTCGTCACCCGCCACGAAAGCTGATGCGCGAACGGATCGGCGCGGTGCTGGAACAGGTCGACCTCTCGCCCGCGGTGATGGAGATGTATCCCCACGAGTTGAGCGGTGGCATGAAACAGCGGGTCTGTATTGCGATGGCGATTCTGCTGGAGCCACAGGTGATCATCGCCGACGAGCCGACCAGTGCGCTCGATGTGGTGACGCAGCAGGTGGTGGCGCAGACATTGGTCCAGGTGCAGGAAGAGATTGGCGCATCGATCCTGCTCATCGGCCACGACATGGGGCTACAGGCGCAGTTGGTCGACCGGCTGGCGGTGATGTATGCGGGGCATATTGTCGAGATCGCCGGGGTCGATTCCATCTTTCATGCACCACAACACCCCTACACCCAATCGCTCATCTCATTTTTGCCCTCAATGCAAGAGAAGCGACCACCGCGCGGATTGGCCGGCTTGCCACCGCGCCTGTTGGGCGAGCCGACCGGCTGTGTTTTTCGGGCGCGCTGTCCAGTTGCGGTGCAGCGCTGCGAACAAGAAGTGCCGCCGTTGCGCAAGGTGCGAACGGGGCACCAGGTGGCTTGTCATTTGGCGGAATAATTTACCCGATCCCCTCCAAACCGGAGCTTACCTTTACCCACAAATGCGCACACCGCCCCGCGTTCCGGGGACGGCCCGCATGTCGGTTCGTTACCTGATTTTCTCTGGGCCGTCCCCGGAACGCTAGCCAGCGCTGATACACAGCGATGTGGGTAATGGTAAGCCAAACCGGAGAGGGAGTGATGATCTCCACGACCGAGGAACTATCCTTCCCCCAAGCTGGGGAGGTGAGGAGGGGGTTACAGGATCCATGCCTTTGCTAGAAACAACTAAACTCACCAAAACCTTTGGCGGTGGTCTGCTCAAGGGTGACGAAACCGTTGCGCTCCAGGATTTTAATCTGCTGCTGTGCGAAGAGACGCCCTCGATTGTCGCAATTGCCGGGGAGAGTGGCAGCGGCAAGACGACCGCGGCGAATCTGCTATTGGGGTTGTTGACGCCCAGTGCGGGCCATGTCACCTTTCGGGGCACCGACTTGCGCGACCTCCAAGGCGAAGGGTGGAGCCAATATCGCCGTGAGGTGCAGGCGATCTTCCAGGATCCCTACGAGGTCTTCAATCCTTTCTACAAGGTGGACCGCGTCTTACGCAGCGTAATCCGCAAATTCAAGCTCTCCTCAAACCGGCAGCAAGCTCGCACGATGATGACCGATGCATTGGAGGCGGTTGGTCTGCGCGCCGACGATGTATTGGGCAAATATCCCCATGAATTGAGTGGCGGCCAACGGCAGCGCATTATGATCGCCCGCGCCTTTTTGACCAAGCCACGGCTGATTGTCGCCGACGAACCGGTCTCGATGCTCGATGCATCATTGCGGGGATTGATGTTGGAGATCATGTTGCGGCTCAAGGAAGAACACGGGATTTCGTTTATTTATGTCACCCATGATCTCTCCACCGCCTACCAGATCAGCGACCGGATTCTGGTGCTCTATCGGGGAGTGACCGTCGAACAGGGGCCGATCGACCCGGTGATCACCGCGCCGCGCCACCCCTACACACAGATGTTGACGGCGGCCGTGCCCACGCCCGATCCGGCAGTCCGTTGGGCGCAACATACACGCCACGCCAAGACGCAGCAGAATGGCCACGCCAATAACCAGAATGGCCACGCCAATAACACTGTCGGTTGCAACTTTGCCGACCGCTGTCCACAGGTGATGGCGCAATGCCGCACAATGGTGCCGCCGGCGGTAACCATTCAAGGGGAACAGACCGCCACCTGTTTTTTGTATGCCATGAACGATGTAGAGCGAGAATAGTTTCGGTGCACGACAATCACCTGTTTGACCAGGTTTCGCTTATCAGCTACCGAATGTTACAACCTTCCCAAATCGTACTGGTATCCACCCCCCAAAACGATACCGGTACGATTTGGGAAAAGATCAAAATGCGGTGGCTCTTGTTCAGAAAACGTAAGAGGAGATTATGCAACAAGTAGACCAAAACATGGTAACACTTGAGAGCGGCACCCGCCTACGAACAGAATCGACAGGCTTTGGCCGTGGTATCAACTGGCGGCGTATGCGCACGCAGTGGTTGCCCGGCTATCTCTGCATCCTGCCGGCGCTAATTGTCATCAGTATCTTTTCAATCTACCCACTGCTCTATTCGTTACGCCTGAGTTTCTACAAATGGGATTTCATCGGCCCGATGCCGGAATTCGTCGGGCTACACAACTTTCAACGGTTGTATCAGATTGACGAATTCTGGCAGGTGCTACGCAACACCTTCTATTTTAGTGTCGGCACGGTGCTGCTAATCGTCGTGCTCTCGCTGGCGTTGGCGATGGTGTTGACTACTCATTTTCAATTCGTGCACGCTATAGGAAAGAAACCGACAATGCAAAAGATCTACGCCTTGCTACTAACGATTGCCATGATGCTATCAACGGCCTGCCAACCGATCCAACCAGCACCGGCCCAAGGCACAATACCCGCAACCGGCGCGACATCCCTCACCGTCATGACCTTCAACATTTGGGGCGGCGGTGCCAATGAAGAGAAGCCGGTTGACGAAACCGTCGCCGCGATCAAGGCCGCCGGGGCCGACATCATTGGTGTCCAGGAGACCCGGCTGGAGTCCGATCCATGCACGGCGGAAAGTTGCCCGGCCACCGGCACCAGCGTGGCGCAGGCGATTGCCGATGCGTTGGGCTTCTATTATTACGACCAGACCCAGGAAAATGCCGCGCTCTGGGCCAACGCCATTATCAGCCGCTACCCCATCGGCGCGGCCACACCGAATGACTTGGGCGTGCCCATCGATGTCGACGGGCGCACCGTCTACGCCTTCAACATCCACCTGACCGACTTCCCCTATCAGCCCTATCAATTGCTCGACATTGAATATGGCGACGCCCCGTACCTCGATACGGCCGAGGAAGCGGTTGCCGCCGCGCAAGCCGCACGCGGTCCGGCATTGAAACTGCTGATGGCCGATTTAGCCGCGGCTGCTGGCGCGGCTGCCGCCTTTATCTTCGGTGATTTCAACGAACCGTCCCATTGGGATTGGAACGCAGACGCGGTAAACGCCGGATTGCAACCAATGGTCGTCGAATGGCCGTCCACGTTGGCCATCGAAAGCCAGGGCTTTGTCGACGCCTTCCGCAGCGCCAACCCCGATGTCGTCGCCAAACCGGCCTTTACCTGGACGCCAACCGGCGATCCCAGCGACCCGGAAGACCATCATGATCGCATTGATTTTGTCTTTGCTCAGGGTGCAGGGCTGACCGTTGAGGAAGCACAAGTCGTTGGCGAGAAGAGTCCCGAAGCGGACATCGTCGTGACCCCGTGGCCATCTGACCACCGAGCGATTGTAGCCAAAGTGCGCTTCTAGCCGCTTATCAAACGAAAGCAGATCATGAATAACCTACCCTTCACCCAACCCGGCCAATTCTGGCGCGGCAACCTGCACACCCACTCCAACCTCTCCGACGGCACGCTACCGCCGGAGCAAGTTTGCGCCAAGTATCGCGAGGCCGGTTACGATTTTATCTCCCTCACCGACCACTTCATGGAAAAGTACAACCATCCAATTTTTGATACCTCCCCCTTTCACACCAACGAATTCACCACTATCCTGGGTGCCGAACTGCACAGTGGCGACACGCAAGTGAGCGGCCTCTGGCACATCCTCGCCAACGGGCTGCCGCTCGATTTTGCACCACCGGTTGCCGGCGAGAGTGGTCCGCAGTTGGCCCAACGGGCGCTGGCGGCCGGGGCCTTTGTCTCGATTGCCCACCCCAGTTGGTATGCACTGAGCGAGCCGGATGCGCTGTCGCTGGGCGCGGTACACGCGGTGGAGATCATCAACGGCGGCTGTGCCAGTATCGAGCGTGCCGATAGTTGGCCCTTCCTCGATCTGCTGCTCAACCGCGGCTATCGCTACTTCGCCTGTGCCACCGATGACTTCCACTTCAAGGATGCCGACGTGCCCGATTTTGCCTACGGCTGGGTGCATGTCAAGGCGGCGCGCTTGGAGCCGGATATGTTGCTCGCCGCGCTCAAGGCGGGGCACTATTACTCCAGCACCGGCCCACAGATCCACGATATCCAGGTCATTCCTGGGGAAAAGATCACGGTCGCCTCTTCACCCGCCACCAAGATTCTGCTGCTCGGCCACAAATCACTCTCGCGGCGCACCAAGTGGGCCGGCGAGGGTCGTGGCCTCATTGCGCAGCAGACTGACGACCAAGGGTTCATCACGGGGGCAGAGTTGAGCTTGGAGGGCTTTGACAGCCCCTTCTGCCGGGTGACGGTGGTGGCGCACGACGGCGGTCGAGCTTGGTCCAATCCGATCTGGTTTTAGGTGAGAGCACAGCCTGTCTCTATGACATTGCAACGCAGAGCATCGCGAAGAGAAAGTGACTAACAACCCATGACCCAACCGATCATCACCAACATCGGCTTTAACACCACTACCCTCCCCGACGGCGACCTTGATGCGCTTGACAAATTGCTGGCCGAGTATGTCGAAGTCGGCTGCGACACGGTAGAGTTGACCGCCCGGCGTCTCGATGTGATCATCAACGGCCAACTCAATGAGCCGCGGGTGACCCAGGTACAGGCGATCCTGGAAAAATATGATCTGGCAGTCGTTGTCCACGCGCCCCACGCGATCAACCTGATGGATGAACCGCGGCTTGACCGGCATATTGCCGTCACCCGCGCCTCGATTGAATTTTGCGCCGCGGTGGGTGCAACGAGCATGGTGCTCCACGCCGGTCGTGTGCCCGCAGCCACCTGGCACGACAGCGCCGGCCATTTGCTTGATCTGGAGCAGCGCACCGTCCGTGAACTGGCGGAGTTCGCCCGTGACCATGACGTGCGCATTGCCATAGAAAACCTCGGGGCCGGTCCTAACGCAGCGACCGTCTGTTACGGCAGCGATATGCGGCGGCTTGCCGAACAGATCGACGCCATCGACCACCCCAACGTGGTCGGCTGTCTCGACTTTAGCCACGGCTGGGTGGCGGCCACCTATCTTGGCTACGAGTATAGCGCCGCGGCCCAAGCCTTTGCCCCCTATGTTAACCATCTCCATCTCCACGATTCGTGTGGCAATCCAGTCACGATGAAGCTGGGCGATGCGGGCGATCAGGTCGCCTTTGGCGAGGGTGACATGCACATGCCGCCCGGTTGGGGTACCATCGACTGGGAAGGGCTATTGCCGCTGTTGCCATTGCGCCCCGGCACCGTCATGGGCATCGAGTTGCGCAAACGGTATTGGCACGAGTTGCAGAATGTAGCCGATACGGCCCATCGCTTTGCCGCCATCCTAAATCAACAGCAGCACACAGTAGCTCAAGGCTAAAGGAAATGATGATGCACCAAGAACCACCTTTTCACCCCGAACCGGCATGGGTTACGCCGATCTTTGCAGCCGCCGATGCCGCGCTGGCGCAACACGTACCCGCCCACCCGCCATCCCAAGATCGCCAAGCCGCGCTGATGATGCTCGATGGGCCGCTCCATCTGGTCGATGCCAATCGCTTTCGCAGCACACGCGATTTTCTGGTGACACGGCTGACGCGTGCGATTGAATCGATCGAACAGACAACCGTCACCCACGGCGCACGGCTCTGGAAGCTCTACAACCATGGCTTTGTCCTACGTACGCCAACGGTGACGGTCGGCATGGATCTGGTGCGCGGCTGGCGTTTTATGGACGCGCCCGATGAATATTATGGCCTCTCCGCCGAGTGGGTCGAGCGGCTGGTCAATCAGGTCGATCTGCTGACGATCACCCACAACCACGGCGACCATCGGGACACGCTCGTGCGCGATCGGGCATTGGTACGTGGCATTCCGCTGATCATGGAAGCATCGATCTTCGCCGAGCTGCCCGATCATCCGCTGCTCCATCGTCCGCCGCGCGATCCACAAGGCTTGCAACCGGCAACGCTAACCATCAGCACCGCCACTGGCCACGCCGTTCAGTTGACCGTCTACCCCGGCCATCAAAATGCGAACGTGCCGAACAATGTCTACCTGATCCGCACGCCAGAGGGCATCACCGTCATGCACACCGGTGATCAGTCGGAGGATCTGGACTGGCATTGGATCGACAGTGTCGGGCTGCATCACCGGGTGGATCTGCTGCTACCCAACTGTTGGTCGAACGACATGGCGCGGTTGGTGGCTGGGGTGCGCCCACGCTGGACCATCTTTGGACACGAGGTAGAGATGGCTCATGCCCCGAGCAACCGCGAGGGCTACTGGCGTAGCTTTCAGCTTTTCCGCGGCCAGGAAGAGCCGCGCAATTTGGTGCTGGGCTGGGGCGAGGAGTTCGGGTTGTAGGATAGGGCAATAGGGAAAAGGCAATAGGGAAAAGGGCAATAGGAAGATAAGGGGGTCAGGAATGAATGTGGGGGCGTCGACGATTGCGTTTAGGCAGGAGGCGTTAGAGCGTGATCTGTTGCAGAAGATGCAGGCGAGTGGCATTGGCTATCTAGAGTTGACCGACTACCATCCCGGCTTTGATTACGCGGATGAGGCGGCCTTTGCCAAGTTGAAAGCAGCCGTGGACGCGTTGGATTTGCAGATTGCCACGTTGCATGCCCATCTACACTACCTCGATCCCACTTGTGCGTTGACCGCGTCAACCCCAACCGTGCGCGCTCATCTATTGAGCAGCTACCGCCAAGCGATTGATGCCTTTGCATCCATTGGTGGCGGCATTTTAGTCACCCACGATCATGGGGTGCCCGAGGTTGGTGAAGCAGATCACGAAGATGCGCTGACCGCGCTGATTGAAAATCTGGAAGCAATCGGTCGCTATGCGGCCACGCGCAACGTCCGTGTGGCCGTGGAGAATCTGACGAGCGGCTACTTTAGCGATCCGCTCAACCTGCTGGCGCTCGTGGAAGATGTAGACGCCGAAAATCTTGGTATCTGCATAGACACCGGTCACCGCAATTTGCATGGGGATCCCGCCCATGCATTGCGGGTGGTGGGCCAGAAACTCTTTACCGTCCACATCCACGACAACCACGGCGAACGGGATGATCATCTGCTGCCGACGCGCGGCAACATTGCGTGGCCGGCAGTTTTGCAGACATTGGCAGAGGTTGAGTACACGGGCATCTTTATGTATGAACTGTCACGGCCTGAGGATATTGTACAAGTTTGCCCCAATTTTGCCGCTTTAGGGTAGGATCGCAGGAAGAATCCTCCACAATCCGCTACAGATTGCGAGGCGAGTATCATATTTAGCGTGGCGCTGGCAGACATCGACGTAAACAGGCAAGACGTAAACAGGCAAGACGTAAACAGGCAAACGGGTAAGCAGCCAACCGGCAAAAAATCGACCTTGGTCTATTCGTCTCCTTGCTTTATAATTTAGCAGGAAACGAATGCCCCAATACGATATCGCTTTGCTTTGACTCTCGTCCAACTGATTCTTGCCAGCGGAGGAACCATGCTGACCCAAACGCAAATTGAGTTTTACCATGAAAATGGCTATCTCGGCGTCGAGAATGTCCTCTCTACCGCCGAAGTTGCCGAATTGCGGCGTGTAACCGATGACTTTGTCGAGCAATCGCGCCAAGTCTCTGACCATACGGCCGCCTTTGATCTGGAGCCGGGACACACAGCCGAGACACCTCGCCTGCGCCGCCTGAAAAATCCGATTGAGCATCATGCTGTGTATGATGCAACGATGCGCCATCCAAAGGTTCTCGATATTGTTGCGCAGCTGATTGGTCCTGCGATTCGCACCAATGGCAATAAGCTGAACATGAAATACGCGCAATTTGGTAGCCCTGTTGAGTGGCACCAGGATTGGGCCTTCTACCCGCATACGAACGACGACCTGCTTGCCGTCGGCATTGCCATTGACCCGATGACCGTTGAAAATGGCTGTCTGTTGGTAATACCTGGTTCACACAAAGGCCCCGTGCTTAGCCACCATCATAGCAAAGGCTTCTTTGTGGGCGCGGTGACAGAGCCAAACTTTGAGCCCAGCAACGCCGTGCCGATCCTGGTCGGGGCCGGCGGCATCTCGATCCATCATGTGCGCACCCTGCATGGCTCGGCCCCCAACACCTCCCCCAATCCACGTCGGCTGTTGCTCTATCAATATTGTGCCAATGATGCCTGGCCACTGAATGCCTTCCCCGGTTGGGATGCCTTTAACGCCAATATTCTGCGCGGCGAACCGACCAAGAGCCCACGTCTGGCCGATGTCCCGGTGTTGATGCCTCTGCCGGCTGGAGAACGGGGTGGCTCACTCTACGAAACCCAGATGATGATGGAAAAGCGCATCTATACTGTTCCAGCGATGGCGCAGGCACCGGCCAAGGTCGCCGCGAACTAATACACAAAGCGTGAAACGTAAAACATAATGCGGTAAAGCCGCCACAAATTGTAAAAGGTGAATTGCCAATCGTGAATTGTTAATGCATGATGGTTCTGTTACGTTTCACGTGGGCAAACTTTTTCTGGTACAGTGGGATCCCTAATGTTAGGAAATAGCCGATGAGCACGGAAGAGCAGTACCAGCAGGGCCTTGCCCAATTTGCCCAAATGGTCGGCGAAGATCGCATCGACGCGTTACAGGCGCGCTTTCAAGCGGTATCACCGGAATTTGAGCGTGCAGTTATGGGCATCATTGGCGCGCAGATTTGGACGCGGCCTAACTTAGATCTGCGCACGCGTAGCCTTGTCAGCATTGCCACGTTGGCCGCACAAGGGCGGGTCAATGCACTGGCGCTCAACATCGAGATGGCCCTCAACAACGGTGCCACCGAAGCCGAGATCGTGGAGACCTTTTTTCAAGTCGCCATCTATGCTGGCTTTGCTGCGGCTTGGGATGGGTTGGAAAAAGCCAAGCCGATCTTTGAAGCCCATCGAAGCAAACCGATATAGCTATCCCGAAATTCGGTTGTGGCCCAGCGGGAACAGAGAATTTTTGACTAGCTTCGGAGATAGAGACGCATCTCACAGCGTCAGTAAGACCCCGTGCATATACTTTGCACGGGGTTTTTGTTGTTACAAGAACTCGTGCAATTGGTGATCAACGCCGATCCTCGTTATCCACGATTGACCTTCTCGACAGCAATTGGATGGCATTAGGCTACAAAACTATGCGATCCGACCGTATACCATAGGACTTACAGAGCCATTTGAGTACAAGCAGCTGATCCACAAAGGGATCTTTCCGGTTAGCCCTTCTCAATGCGTAAGTCGTGAAACAAACAGGAGACGTAATCACTTTGGAACACAATGAATTGTTACTCATCGCTGCGGTCTTGGCCGTTGGTAGTTTTTGTCAGTGGTTTGCCTGGCGCGTCAAAGTGCCGGCAATTTTACCCTTATTGGCCGCCGGCTTTTTGGCTGGTCCTGTGCTCAACCTATTGCATCCACAGCAATCGATGGGTGCGCTCTACTTCCCGATTATTTCACTTTCGGTGGCGGTTATTCTCTTTGAGGGTGCCCTGACCTTAACCTGGCGCGAGGTTCGTGCGGTCGCCTCCACCGTGCGCAATTTGCTGATCATTGGATCATTGATTACTTGGGCCGGCAGCGCGTTGATTGCGTATTATCTGGTGGGGTTGCCCTGGGATCTATCGCTGCTCTTTGGCGCGCTGATCATTGTGACCGGTCCCACGGTGATTGCCCCCCTGATCCGCAATGTACGCCCCACCGCCAATATTGGCTCGATCTTGCGCTGGGAAGGGATTATCATTGATCCGATTGGCGCTTCAATCGCGGTGCTCGTCTTTGATTTCATCATTTCCCGGGGTTCTGGGCTGCGTAGCACATTCTTTGGCATGGTACAGATTGTGGGGATTGGCACCGTGCTGGGGCTGGCGGGTGGCTATGCATTGTCCCATCTGGTGCGACGCTTCCTCGTGCCGGATTATCTGCGCGATGTGACTGTATTGACGAGTGTTCTAGCCATCTTTGCCCTCTCGAACACCTTTGCCGAGGAGTCTGGTCTATTGGCTGTGACCGTGATGGGGATTTATATGGCCAATACGGACTTGCGCCAATTGCGTGAGATCTGGTATTTCAAAGAACGGTTGAGTGTACTGCTCATTTCGACCCTTTTTATCTTGCTGGCAGCCAATGTCACAATGGCCGATCTCGCGTTATTGGATTGGCGCGCCTTCGTTCTGTTGGCAATTGTGCTCTTGGTGATTCGACCACTTGGGGTGCAGATCAGCGCCTTGGGCAGCAATCTGACCCGCAATGAACGGCTCTTTCTTTCTTGGGTGGCTCCGCGCGGCATTGTAGCCGCCGCTGTCTCTTCGCTCTTTGTCTTTGAATTGATCGAATTCGGTTACGCGGAAGCACGCATTCTCAGCCCGCTGGTCTTTCTCGTTATTGTAGGTACTGTCTTGATCCAAGGCAGCACAGCCAAAGTCTTGGCGCGCTATCTGGGGGTTAGCGAAGCCGATCCCCAGGGCTTTCTCTTAATGGGAGCGACCCCCTTTGCGTGTGCGCTGGCCGAAGCGTTACAAGCGGCCAGCTTTCAGGTGCGGCTGATCGATTCCAATCAACAAAATGTGCTCCACGCCCGCCTGCGCGGTTTGGATGTAGAGCATGGCAACTTGCTCTCGACCTTTGTCGAAGAGACCCTGGAATTAGATGGCATCGGCCGATTGTTGGCGCTGACGAGCAATGACGAAGCAAATGCGTTGGCCTGTCAACATTTTGAAGATGATTTTGAATCCGAAAATGTCTACCAATTGCAGCCAAGCCGCCCCACCGGCAAACAACATACACGGAACATGGTGCCATTGGGACGCCTGCTCTTTGATGCCGATGCAACCTATGGCAAGTTGGCCGAGATGATCGACAGTGGCGGAGTGATTAAACGCACCATGCTCACCGCGCAATTCACGATGGCCGATTATCGCAAGCAATATCCCGCCGATCAGAGCGTCACGCTGATGGCAATTCAAAACAAACAAGTCATCATTCCGACCGCCGATCACCCTTTGCAGCCACAACAGGGTTGGGAATTACTCAGCTTGACCACGACGCAACGGGCCACCGTGCTGCGTACCACAGCCGCTGGACAATTGCTGCAAAATGGCGATGGCCCTGCCACAGATATGAGTGAAGTCGCATCAAGGGTGCGTCCCATTTTGGGGGATTACACAGAAGGACAAAATTGATCGTCCGGCGTAATCCCCCCAATGTGGTACGCACCCTCGCATCAACTGTCGATTGACAGTTGCGGTAAATAATGGTATCAGTAGGGCAGCGACCAACTGCTGATTCCACTTCACCGCTGCCTGGAGGCTCATGGCCATTCAAACATTGCTTGTGATTCTGCTCGCCTTTGCGCTCGTTACGCTGGCCGCCGAGCGCATTGGCTTTTATCTGCAAAAATTTAATTTGCCACTGATCAGCGGCTTTCTCTTAACGGGTTTAATCGCCGGTCCTTATGTGCTCGACATGATCCATGCCGATTATACCAAGCCCCTGCTCTTTTTAGATGACATTTCGCTCAGTATCATTGCATTTGCCGCCGGCAGTGAATTTTATATCAGCGAATTGCGTGGCCGTTTTCGCAGTATCCTCTTGGTGACGGCCGGCAATTTGGTGATTGTCCCCCTCGTCGGCACCGTTGCCGTCTACCTTCTCGCCGATTTTATCCCCTTTATGCACGATCTGCCAGCAGCCAGCCGCTTGGCCGCCGCATTGGTTGCCGGCGCAATTTTACTCGCGCGCTCGCCATCGTCGGCAATTGCGATTGTCAATGAATTGCGTGCCAAAGGTCCGTTCACCCAAACTGCCCTGGGTGTCACCATGCTGACCGATGTTCTGGTCATCATGCTCTTTGCGGTGATGTTGTTGGTCGCCGATGCGTTGATCACAAATATCGGTATCAATGTGGGCTTCGTTCTTCTCTTATTGGTGGAGTTGTTGGTTTCCCTATTGATTGGCTACGGGCTTGGCCGATTACTGCAGCTCATCCTCCTGGTACATATCCCAACGGTGGCCAAAACCGCCTTCATCATGCTCGCCGGCTACGGCATCTTTCTCTTGGCTGCCTTTGTTCGGGAGTATAGCCATGTGCATTTGCCCTTTGAATTTTTTCTAGAGCCGCTCTTGATCTGCATGGTCGGTAGCTTCGTTATCACCAACTATTCAGCTTACCGTGCCGAGTTTATGAAAATCTTGCATGATGTAAGCCCAGCCATTTATGTGATCTTCTTTACCCTGACCGGTGCCTCGCTTAGCCTTGATGTGTTGGCCGAAATCTGGCCAATTGCACTGGTGATCTTTGCCTTGCGCATGGCAGCGATCTTTCTGGGTTCCTATGCTGGTGGGGTGTTGGCCGGTGATTCGGCAAAGCATAATGCGATCAGTTGGATGACTTACGTGACGATGGCAGGGGTTGGCCTGGGCCTGGCGAAACAAGCCGCGATTGAGTTTCCCGAGTGGGGCAATGCCTTTGCCACCTTGATCATTTCGGTGATCGTGGTCAGCCAACTGCTTGGCCCGCCACTCTTTAAATGGGCGATCAATCGCGTGGGCGAGGCCCACTCGCGTGGGCAAGCGGCCGAGTTTGATGGTCAGCGTGATGCGCTTATCTTTGGCTTGGAAAATCAGTCGATGGCATTGGCTCGGCTGTTGGCCACCCATGGTTGGACGGTGACAATTGCATCGCGCACTGCCGATCAGTGGCCCCAATTGGCGGAAGAGACGGCGGGAATCCAAATCAAGGCGATCCCCGGCTTGACATTGGCAGCATTGCAACAGCTTGGGGCTGAAAGGGCTGATGCCATTATCACCATGCTCTCCAACGAGGAAAATTACCAGATCTGTGAGCTGGCCTATGAGCACTATGGCACAGAGCAGTTGGTGGTGCGCCTGACGGAGCATGAAAATTATGAACGCTTCCAGGCATTGGGGGCAGTGATTGTTGACCCGATCAATGCCACTGTGAGCTTGTTGGATCTCTTTGTGCGGTCACCTGTTGCCACCTCGATTTTGCTGGAGATGAACAAAGATCAGGCTGTGATGGAGTTGCAGGTACGCAATCGGCGAATTCGCGGCCTTGCGTTGCGCGAGCTACGGTTGCCGCTCGATGTGTTGATTCTCTCGTTACGCCGCGGCCACAGCACACTCGTCTCGCATGGGTACACGCGGTTGGATCTGGGGGATTTAGTCACGGTGGTTGGTTCCCCGGCGAGTCTCGATGCCGTCAAATTACAAATCGAAGGATAAGCCCAATGACCGATCTCCCTTTGTCCTCCTCTCTCCTGGTACCGGCTACCGAACTGGAACAGCGCTCGCCGATCCCGCTGACCATTTTGCCAGATGTTGCCTCACTCGACGAGCACTTTGCCAATGCAGTGGCCAATGAGATTGCGACCAACAATCAGCGTGGCGCGCCGACCCGCCTGATCTTGCCGGTTGGCCCCGTTGGCTATCTGCCCCGTTTGGCGCAGATCAGTAACGAACAGGGCATTCGATGGCAAAGTGTCCATCTCTTCTTTATGGATGAGTACTGCGACTGGCAGGGGCGCTTGATTGCGCCGGATCATCCCTTGAGTTTTGTCGGTTTTGCCAAACGCACTTTGCTCGATCAACTGCGGCCCGATCTTGCGTTACCGCCGGCCCAACTGCACTTTCCCGACCCGCGTCAGCTTGATGCTGCCAGCGAAGCGATTGCGCACTTGGGGGGCATCGATAGTTGTTACGGTGGCATTGGCATCCACGGGCATATTGCCTTTAACGAGCCACCGATTAGCCGCTGGTTTACCGTGACTCCGGCTGAATTCAAAGCAAGTCAAACGCGCCTGGTCCAATTGGCACCCGAAACGATGGTCATGAACGCCAGCCGTGGTGCCAGTGGCAACTTTGCGGTGCTCCCACCGATGGCTGTTACGCTGGGCATGGCGGATATTCTTGGCGCAAATCGGATACGTCTCTATTGTCAGGGAGGAATCTGGCAGCGTACGGTGTTGCGGTTGGCGCTCTTTGGTCGCACCGATGGGGTGGGCCATGCGCATGACGACGGCGTGGACGTAAACTATCCAGTGACACTATTGCGCGGTCACCCAGATTTTGCTATTGTTACCACAGTAGAGACCGCGCAGCCGCCGGTGCCACGAATGGCGGCGTAGCGCAGACGGCTCTATCGATTTATTCCATCCACAGCAGAGGAACCACTTATCATGCCAATAACTGATCTAACTGATCTAACTGACCTTTGGGTCGAATCCCCATTTATCTCCGACGCGCTCAAATATATTCCTGACTATGTTACTATTACTATCCCGAATCCGCCGGGCGTGCCACAACCGGGAGCACCTTACCAGGCGCTGCTGGCGTCGTCACTGGTCCAGTATGACGGGGCCATTATGGACACGCTCCCCAACCTGCGCATCATTGCGCGCACCGGCATTGGCTATGACAATGTCAACCTGGCCGATGCCACCGCGCGCGGCATTCTCGTAACCAACACCCCCGATGGTCCCACCGAATCGACCGCCGAGCATACCGTTGCCATGCTGCTGGCCCTTGCCAAGCGGCTCAAGCAAGGGGATGCAAACATGGCCGAAGGGAAATGGGGACCACGTGCCGGCACCATTATTGGTGTCGAAGTAAAGGACAAAACATTGGGGTTGGTCGGCTTAGGGCGGATTGGCAAGCGCGTTGCCAATATCTGTCGCTTGGGGTTGGAGATGCGGGTTGTGGCATACGATCCTTATGTAACAGCAGAGCAGGGCGCAGCCATTGGGGTTGAGATGACCGACCTCGATAGCGTCGTCAGCCGCGCAGACTTTTTGAGTGTTCATGTGCCAGCTACGCCGGAGACGCGCCATCTAGTCAACCGTGAACGGATTGCAACGATGAAGGATGGTGCCTTTGTCCTCAACATGGCGCGCGGTCCCCTCGTTGATGAAGCCGCGCTGCTCGAAGCCCTCGACAGTGGCAAGCTCATGGGTGCCGGCCTCGATGTCTATGACCCCGAGCCACCCGCGGTGACTTCGCGCCTACGCAACCATCCGTTGATCATTGCCACGCCCCACACGGCCGGCCTCACTATCGAAGGGCGCGAGCGCATCGAAGTGATGGCTGTGGAGCGGGTACTTGCCTATTTTCGCGGTGAGACGCCGCCGGATGTGGTAAATCGCGAGGTGTTGGGGTAGAGGCGGCGGGAATAGCGAAACCTCGAAGTGAGGGCTGCGAAACATTCGGTATTTGATGGACTGAGAAGCACGAATCCCGTTTCCATGGCAGTGGCAGTGGAGAGCCAATCAAAAGAGGTGTTACGCCTCTGCCGAGCAACACCTCTTTGCCTTTTTCGTCTCTGTTCTATTCCACCTGTTTCGGCAAACACGCCACAAACGCCTCCCATGTCGTCACATCCAATGCTGGGTTGACAAGTGTCTGCAATTCGACGAGCGTGCATTGGCGTAGTTGGTCGCTGACGGTAGGGGGACTTCTCCTAAGCGTTGGCGGAGAATTTGTTTGATTATCTGCCTTGCAGCGTTTTCGCCTTCTTCTCTGCCTTCTTCTCTGCCTTCTTCTCTGCCTTCAGCTTGGCCGGCTTGCAACAGACTCTGTTTGTAGGCCGGATCAAGCAAGGCATCTAACTCTTCCGGCGGAAGGTTGCGCAGCAAGATGCGCTTCCGCTCCTCGGCCATTTCCATCACCCGTTCGACTGTCAAAACTTCTTTCATCGTCGCTCCTTCCGGTAGATACCAAATTGCTTGTAAGACTTCCAATAGGCTCAACAACGCTGCTGGTAACGCCCAATGTTCCCGCAATGCCCGAAATGCTTTGGCTTTTTCTGCTTTGCGGCTGGCAAAAACCTTCACCAGGGAATTAGGTGGCTCATCGCTTAACTCGTTCAACACGAGTAGCGGTATCTCTGCTGCATAAATATTATGGCTACGGTAGATGCCAGAGATGTCGGTTGGCCCATATTCAGTCGATATCAACCCGTGGCGGTTCGCTGCTTGTCGCAATCTCACTGTCGACGCCGATTTGCTCTGTTGCTGCGGCGAGCTCCATTGCCTTGGCCAAAAAACGATGCCAGGGCGTTTTCGTGAGTGGGGTGGGAGAATGCTCGCTCATGATTATAGTACAGGGATAGCTTGGCATTCTGTCAAAGGAATCACGGTGCTGTTTTTTCCGAATTCTATTGACAAAAGCTGCCAAGTAGCGTATACTGTTGAACTAATAGACCGACGGTCGGTCGGTTATGTAATTTGAGCAAGTGGACACTGACTCATGGCACGAACCGTCAAAGATCACGACAGCCGCCGCAAGGAAATTCTTGATGTTGCGCAACAGCTTTTCTACCAGAAAGGCTATGAACAGACCTCGATTCAAGATCTACTCACTGCGGTTGGCATCGCGAAAGGCACCTTCTATCACTATTTCGATTCCAAACAGGCACTATTGGTAGAGCTAACCGATCGCATTGCGGTCGAAGCGATCGGGATCGTCGAAGCATTAGTCAAAGACGCAACGTTGCCCGCTTTGGAAAAATTCACGCAGATTTATCTACAAACCCATCAATGGAAGGTCGAACACAGAGGATTTATGCTCGACCTCATGCGCATGTTTTATCGCGATGAAAATTTACGGCTGCGCTATCAACTAATGCGCGCGTCTACGGAGCAATTCATCCCCCTGTTGACCAAGGTGATCGAGCAGGGCGTTGCAGAGGGGGTCTTTGTCACCCCCTATCCGCAGGCCGTTGCCAAAATAACCTATCAGCTGATTCAACAGATGGCTGAGCTTTTGGCCGATCTCTTGTTGCACCCACATGCAGATGTGGCGGAACTTCTACCGGAGACAATCAATGCGTATCAACAAGCCACGGAACGGGTATTGGGTGCCGCCGCGGGCTCACTACAAATTTTCGATGCCGCCATCATCTATGAAAAATGGTTTAAATCACAATAACGATATGAGGACGATGCGAAGGAGGAATGTGCATGGGTAAATTATTCACCCTGGCCTGGCGCAATCTATGGCGCAATTGGCGACGCACGGCGATTGCTGTCGTGGCCATTGTGCTGGGGCTGATTCTGCTGCTCTTGCTCAATGGCTTTATCGCCGGCTCTGATCAAGCGATCTTTGGCAATGCCGTGCGCCTCTATGGCGGCAACATTCAGATCCACGCCCCCGGCTATCGGGTCAAAGCGAGCCGGCTGCCGCTCTTGCCGCTGGCCGATGCTGATGCGGTGGTGGCAGCAGCGCGCAGCAACCCGGCCGTGGTCGCCGCGGCCAAACGCATCAACACAGCTGGCCTCATCAGCAGTCGCGCAGGTGCCTTCCCAGTGGCGATTACCGGCCTTGAGCCAACCATTGAGCAGACACTGAGTATCCAGGCCGAAAATATCAGCGCCGGGCGCTACTTGCAAGAGAACGATGGCGATACCATTGTGATTGGCCGCGGATTGGCTGAGTTGCTCAAGGTCAATGTAGATGATCGGGTGACGTTGGTGGGGCGGCGCAAGAATGAGACGATGCGCCAGCGCACGATGACGATCGTTGGTATCTATGACTTGGGGATGCGCGATGCCGAAAAGAGTGCGGTCTTCATGACGTTGGCCGAGGCGCAGAGTCTATACAATTTGCGCGACAGTGCCAGTGAAGTGGCGGTCACCTTACAAAGTGTTGGCACAGAAAATAGTGTAATCCCTGCCCTCCAGACGCTCTTACCGGGGTATGAGGTCGATTCGTGGCAGACCCTGCGCCCCGAGATCGCGCAGACGCTCCAGACCAAAGGTGCTTTTACCTCTTTCTTTGGTCTGATCGTCCTATTGATCGCCAGCATCGGTATTTTGAATCTGATGCTGATGGCCGTCTTTGAGCGCACCCGCGAAATGGGGGTGCTCGCCGCGCTCGGGATGAAGCGCCGCCAAATCCTGCTGCTTTTTTTGTTGGAAGGCGCGCTAATCGGTGTCGTCGGGGCGGTGGTTGGCTGTCTATTGGGAGCAGTGATTGTCGGATTGATTGGCCAGATTGGCTTTGATCTTTCATTTGCACAGGGCATGGGCGAGATCACGGCGCTGATGGGCAGCCGACTCTATCCAATTGTGACCCAATCGCAGTTGATTAGCCGCGGGATCGGTGTCGTCATCATCGCCGCCCTTGCCTCGCTCTATCCCGCCTGGCAAGCAGCGCGCAAAGAACCGGCGGATGCGTTGCATCATGTTTAGCGGTAGGGTGAGAAGGAGACAAGGAGACAAGGAGACAAGGAGACAAGGAGACAAGGAGACAAGGAGAGCGTCTAGACGATCATGTCTCGTCTCTCATCTCTCATCTCTCGTCTCTCGTCTCTCCTGTCTCCTGTCTCCTGTCTCCTGTCTCCTGTCTCCTGTCTCCTGTCTCGCATCAAAAGGAGTTTACATGGCATTCGGAAAATTATGGACCATCGGCTATCGAGATCTGCTGCGCAACCGACGTCGTTCACTCTTTACCTTATTGGCGGTGGCGTTGGGCTTGGCGTTGCTGATTGTCCTCAATGGTTTTATTACCGGCGTCTTTGATGATGCCTTGCAGAATAGTATTCGGCTACAGACGGGCCATGTGCAGCTACGCGCCCCCACCTATAGCGATGAAAAGATAAGCCTGCTCTGGGCTGATCTGCTGGACAATCCCGATGAACTGACGGCGCGTGCGCAAGCATTGCCGCAGGTGCAGGCGGCGGCGCCGGTCCTCTGGGCCACTGGCATGGTGGCGACCCCCGATGACTCCGCCGGCTTGCGCATCTTTGGCATCGATCCGACATCGACCTTATATACCCCGTTGCAAACCGGTATGACAACCGGTGCGTATCTCACGGCTGATGACCGCAACGGGATTCTCATCGGGCAACGGCTGGCGGACAATCTGGGACTGCGCGTCGATGATAAAGTGAGCCTGACCGTGATCAATGCCGATGGCGCGCCGGAAGAGGGCATCTTTACCGTGCGCGGCATCTTTACAACCGGCGTGGTCACCTATGACGAGAATGCACTCTTTATGCCAATCGCCAAAGCACAAGCCTTTACCCGAACTGATGGCCATGCCAGTGCGATTGTGGTGCTACTCCAGCAACAAGACCAGGCAGATGGTGTAGCGGCCGCGCTCGCCGCCCCTGGTGTTGCCGTTCTCACCTGGCGTGCGCTCAATCAGGTAATGATCCAGTCGGTCGAAACTGGGATGAGCTTCTATCTGCTGCTTGATGCGATTGTGATGCTGATTGTGGCGGTTATCATTGCCAACACCTTGCTCATGGCCGTCTTTGAACGCGTTCGCGAGATGGGCATCCTGGCGGCGCTGGGTATGAAGGGACGGCAGATCATGACGATGTTCCTGCTCGAAGGTGCGATTCTGGGTATTGCCGGCATCGGGCTTGGTGCGCTGATCGGATTGGGCGGGGTGGCTTATCTCGCCAACCAGGGCATCTTTCTCGGTGATATGGCCGGCAGTACGCCTGGCATTGCGCTGGGTACCACAATCTACGCCGCCTATGCGCCGCAACTCTTTGTCAACCTGGCCCTCTGGACGTTGCTGATCATCCTGGTAGCGTCACTCTATCCGGGTTGGTTTGCCGCCCGCCGCGAGCCGGCTGAGGCGTTACACAATTTATAGCACTCTATTTTTACTTCCTACCAAGGAGTTTCACAATGACAGTTATTCAAGTGGAAAACGCGTCGAAAATCTATCGGATCGGTGAAGTGGAGACGCGAGCGTTGGATGGGGTAAGCCTTGCGATTGAAGAAGGGGAATTCACGGCAATCACAGGACCATCAGGCTCCGGCAAGACGACACTCTTGCAGTTAATGGGCTGCCTCGATAAGCCCAACGCCGGCACCGTTAAGATCAATGGCCAGGATGTGACCCGCTTCAATCCCAATCAGCGCGCCGACCTGCGCCGCGATGTGATCGGCTTTATCTTCCAATTCTTTGCGCTCGTGCCGGTGCTCAGCGCCTATGAAAATGTGGAATTGCCTTTGCTCCTTAACGGCACCGGCGGCAAAGAGCGCAAAGAGCGAGTCATGGCGATGCTCGATGCCGTGGGGCTTGCAGACCGCGCAAAACATCGCCCGGATCAACTCAGCGGTGGTCAACAGCAGCGGGTGGCGATTGCGCGTGCGCTTGCACCCCAGCCGCTCATGGTGCTCGCCGACGAGCCGACCGCCAATCTTGACACAGCCAACGGCGAGCAAGCAATGATGATCATGCAGCGGCTCAATCAAGAGACGGGCACCGCCTTTATCTTTGCAACCCACGATCCACGGGTAATGGCCTTTGCGCGCCGCACGGTCACCATGCGCGATGGACGCATTGTTGATAACGGCGTTGCGGCGTGAATAGCGACAACGGTAGGAGGGATCTGATGGCCGTCAAACATTGGCGGTGGCTGATTGTCTTATTGATGCTGTTGGCTGGCTGCAACCGCCAACCAACGCCGACGCCTGTTCCCGCGGCGACGCCCGTTGCGAATCCGGCCACCGCACCCCGCAGCGGTGCAGCAACTGCTTCTGGTGAGATTATACCTGCACAATCCGCCAACTTGAGCTTTCCTGTGGCTGGGCGAGTACGAGCGCGCCTGGTAGATGTGGGAAGTACAGTAACAGCGGGGGAGGCGTTGGTGGTGCAAGAAGATGCCACCATGCAAACAGCGGTAACCAGTGCCCAAGCGGCGCTCTTTCAGGCGCAGGCGCAACTTGCGGCGCTCATTGCTGGGCCGCGCCCGCAAGAGATTGCGATCGCACAGGCAGCTGTCGATGGCGCGGCCGCCCAACTTGCTCAGTTGACCGAAGCGGCCCGGCCGGACGAAATTGCGGCGGCGCGCGCAGAATTAGTCGCAGCGCAAGCGGCTCGCCAACAATTGAGCAACGGTCCACGCGAGGCAGACCGTATCGCCGCGCTGGCCACGCTCTCCAATGCCAAAGCAGCGTTGCAGCAGGCGCAATCAGCCTACAACGGGGTTGCCTGGAGCAATGATATTGGTGCCCGACCGGAAAGCCGTCAGTTACAAGAGACAACCAATAACTATGAAGCCGCGCAGGCACGCTACGACGCACTCTATGGCGATCCAGCGAGCGATGTCGCTGCCGCCGCGCAAGCCAGAGTACAACAGGCACAGGCGGCCCTGGATCGCGTTCTGAACCCCGGTTCGGATAGCCAAGTGGCGGCGGCGCAGGCAAACCTAAGTGCCGCCCAGGCACAACTCGAGCTATTAACTGCTGCCGCGCGCGATGAAGTAGTTGCCGCCGCTGCTGCCGCTGTCACACAGGCCGAGGCTACCTTGGCACAGACGGAGACTAACTTGGCCAATCTGACCTTACGTGCACCGTTTACAGGGACCGTAACCTTAATGAATGTCAACGTTGGTGAGATGACACAGCCCGGCAGTGCGGTGCTAACAGTAGCCGACTTAACACAATTGCAGGCTCAAACGACCGATCTTAGCGAGCGTGATATTGGGCAGGTTACTGAAGGGCTGTCTGCGACGGTCTTTGTGGAAGCATTGAATCAGGAACTTCATGGTCGCGTGCTGCGCATTGCCCCCCAAGCTTCGATCATTGGTGGTGACGTTGTCTATACGGTTGTGGTTGGGTTAGATGAGCAGCCGGCTGGCTTGCGCTGGGGGATGAGTGTGGAAGTGACGGTACAACGTGAGTAACCTTTGGGGTTCTGCGGTATCTCAGGGGGCTGGAAGTGACAAGCCAGCTAGCGGAGGCTGAGCTTGTCGAAGCCAAAGCGGGGTACCCCCCTGAGATGCCACCCCCTTAGATCAATGATATTCCGGCAGGATATCGCCGTGGGCCTCGATCAGATCATCGACCAGATTCCAGATCTGATCCAGACTCAGCTCGGCCGCGGTGTGCGGGTCGAGCATGGCGGCATGATAGATATGCTCCCGTTTGCCAGTAAGTGCGGCTTCGGTGGTCAGGTTGTGCACATTCAGATTGGTCTGCATCAGCGCCGCCAAGTGGGGCGGCAAGGCACCAACGGCCACCGGCTGTACGCCATTTTTGTCAACGAGGCAGGGCACCTCGACGGTGCAACCAGCCGGCAAGTTGTCGATCAGACCGTTGTTGGCCACATTGCCATAGATAACCCGTGGATTGCCGGTCTCCATGCTATGGATAATGCCGGAGCCATACTCATGGCTGCGTTTGATCTCGTTCATATTCTCAAAGTTGGCAACCGCACGCGGCAGCTGTTCTTCTGGCACGCCCGCCTTTTTCATCGCTGCGGCATATTCTTCGCTAATATTTACATCCGGATTTTCCAACTTTTGCTTCATAAATTGCCAGCCAGTGATCTGCACTTCGCAGCGGCGGAGATATTCATCGAGCGGGATATTGAACTCTTCGAGCAGTTCCGGGCGGTCGCGCTTGATAAACCACGGCACATATTCGCTAAAGTGTTCGCTCGATTCGGTGACAAAGTAGCCCAGCCGTTTGAACATCTCATAGCGGACGAGATTCCAATCCGGGGCCTTGCCTTCTTCGAGCACTTGGCGAATGCGCGGGTAGAGATCTTCGGTGCCGTTGCCATTTTTATGCTCAAAGGTAAGATAAAAGGCCATGTGGTTGATGCCGGCACAGATATAGTTGATCTCATCGAGCGGCACGTTGATATCACGCGCTAGTTGTGAAGCTGTGCCCTGCACGCTATGACAGAGGCCGACGGTCTTGATTGACGTGGCGCGGTTAATCGCCCAGCAGTTGGCAACCATCGGGTTGACATATTGCAACAGCGTGGCGTCGGGACAGAGATCTTCCATGTCATGGCAAAGATCGAGCAGGACGGGGATCGTGCGTAGGCCGCGCATAATGCCACCAATGCCCAAGGTGTCGGCAATGGTTTGGCGCAGACCATATTTCTTGGGGATCTCAAAATCGACGACTGTGCTCGGCTTGTAGCCGCCGATCTGGAACATGGTGATCACATAGTCGGCCCCATCAACGGCCTTGCGCCGGTCAGTTGTTGTCTCAATCGTGGCGTTGGCGTTGAGGGTTTTGTTGATTTGATTGGCGACAATCGCGGAAGTATTTAGCCGCTCATCGTTGATATCAAAGAGGCTGAGCGTGCTATCCTGTAATTCTGGATAGCTGAGGATATCGCCCATCAGATTTTTGGCAAAGACGGTGCTCCCGGCACCGATAAACGCTACTTTGGCTGGCATGGAATTACGTCCTTTTTTGTTTAATTTTCTGCAAAATCTGTAAATTTTCGTCGACAAACATGTTCACAGCACCCTCTTGCAAGAAAAGCGGATCGTGGGTGATCAACCATCCGTCATTTTGAAGTGCAGTTCGCACAGCAGCGTGAAATTTATCAGTAGCAGGCATAATCTGTGAAGACCAAGGTTGTCAGTAACTTTTATTTTATTGTATATTTTACTCCGATGGCAGGCACATTACAACTTTGTGCTCTCCCAGTATTGTAAACTATCGGTAGACTGCTTTGCTCTCTGGCTTTGACAGGCTCTCTGGCTTCGACAGGCCCTTCGACCGGCTAAGGACGAAGCTCAGCCGCCGAGCACGGCAGTCTACTGACTATGTACAGCCATGATCCCCACTTGCTTTTCGGATACAACGTTATCGGTGGTCGCCCTCGCCCCCAATGACACCCCGTTCTAGGCGCGAGAAGAGTTTGGTCAGATTGGCTTCGGCGACTTCTTCCAGGGTCAAATCCAGTTCGGTGCAGATTTGGGTAAGGTACCAGAGGACATCCCCCAATTCGCCTTTGAGCGCCTCGCGGTCGGCGTCACTAATCACGCCGTTCCGATCGCGAAAGATCTTTTTGACTTTGCCGGCCACTTCGCCAGCTTCGTTGGCGAGACCGAGTGTCGGATAGACAATGGCATGGTCGGTGTGAATGAGTGACCAGGTTTTGCGTGATTCCTGTTGATAAATTTGAAAGGTGGTAGAAGCAGTGGTGGTAGTGGTGGTAGAAGTAGTAGATGACATAAGCCTCGATTGCCGTTCGTCGGTAACTGCTGATAGGTTCGCATTGGGTGGTGGCGTTCAAAAGTATAGCGAACTCTCCGAGGAGTGCCAAATAGCTACCCACTTTGACTAGATCTGGCGGATCGATTCATTATCGAGCAGACAGCGGACGATCTTGGCCAAAACAGCGGGGGTAAAGGGTTTGTGTAGAAACGCCTGTTGCTCGTCCATGCTCTCGCGCATACTGAGTTCACCATCCGTATAGCCGGACATGAACAAGACCTTGGTAATTGGCCGCTGCGCCACGATCTGTTTGGACAACTTGACGCCACTCATACCGGGCATCACCACATCGGTTAGCATCAAGTGAATCGGCCCCCGATATTCCATGCTGAGTACCAAGGCTTCTTCCCCATTCGCAGCCGACAGAACCGTATACCCAATTGCTTCCAGTGCGCTACTGGCCAGGCTGCGGATCTGTTCCTCATCTTCGACCAAGAGGATCGTCTCAATGCCTGCTTCACTATCGCTCAGCGTTGTTGTGGGCGATAACACTTCGTACTCTTTGTTGGGTAGACAGGGGAAGAATATGTGAAAGGTCGTTCCCTCCCCCACTTCGCTTTGGACATCAATATACCCAAGGTTCTGCTTCACAATGCCAAAGACGGTAGAGAGCCCAAGCCCCGTGCCTTTCCCCGGCCCTTTGGTCGTAAAAAAGGGCTCAAAGATGCGTTTTTGTGTCTCGGAGTTCATGCCACAGCCGTTATCACTCACCGACAGTTCGACATAAAGCCCAGGCTGCATCTCCGCATGTGGTAGCGCATCTTGTGGGGCAAATTCCACACGCCGGGTTGCCACATGCATGATGCCACCATCTGGCATGGCGTCTCGGCCATTGACAACCAGATTGAGTAGAACCTGTTCCAGTTGGCCAGGATCGGCCTTCACGGCATTAATTGTGGGATCAAGATGAATATCGAGTTGAATATGTTCACCGATGAGCCGTTCGAGCATCGACTCAATATCAATGACCAGCCGATTCATATCGAGCATCACCGGCGTCACGGTCTCGCTTCGGCTAAACATGAGGAGTTGGCGAGTCAAACGAGTTGCTTTTTCAGCTGCTTTTCGAATCTCTTCCACCCGGGCGCGCAGACGCTTGTCCCCGTTGATCTGGAGCAGAACAAGTTCGCTGTAGCTCATGATGACCGTCAGAATGTTGTTGAAATCATGGGCCACACCCCCGGCCAGCCGCCCAACCGCATCCATCTTCTGGGCATGCAAAAGCTGTTGTTCCAACTGTTTGTATTGTGTGATGTCAGTCTGGGTGCCGGAGAAGCGCAACGGATGGCCAATCTCATTGCGGTTGACAGCCTTGCCGCGGCAGCGAACCCAACGCCATTTGCCATCCCCCCGTTTGACGCGATATTCCTGCTCGAAAAAAGGAACATTGCCCCGTAAATGGTTATCCAGGGCATGGGAGACGGATTGGCGATCATCGGGATGGATCGATGCCATCCAGGTACCCATTGTATCAATATATTGATCAAGGGGATCGCCACGCAGTTCTGTCCATCGTTCATTGTAGATTGCTTTTCCCGTTTGCAGATCAATATCAATCAGACCGAGATCCGCGCCAAAGAGCGCAGATTCCATCCGCTCTTCACTGGCGCGCAACGCTTTTTCAACCCGTGCACGTTCTTCTACCTCCTGTTGGAGTTGTGCATTGATCGTACGCAATTCTGCTGTGCGTTCGTGAACCCGTAACTCTAACTCGGCATGAGCTACACGTAAGTTCTCTTCGGCCCGTTTGCGTGATGAAATATCGCGCACAATAACTAAAAGTTCACGCTCGCTACTGGCGACAATCCGTTGTTCCCAACTACGTACCTCACCACTGAGCATGGGCATTTCATATTCGTGGATCTGCACCTCGCTGCTTTGCAGTGCGATCTGGAGCTTTTGCATAAACTTTTGGGCAATAGCCGGCTCAAAGACATCTGCCGCTTTGCGGCCCAGAAACTTTTCCGGTGCCATCGCGGGTGTATAGTTCATCGTGCCATGATAGTCCATAAAGGTGCCATCGTCGCGCACGCGGAATATGAGATCTGGAATGCTGTTGACCAGTGCACGGTTGTGGCTTTCACTCTCCCACAAGGCCTCTTCTGTTCGGCGTGTCTCCGTCAAATCTCGAAAATACCAGACGCGACCATATTGGGTCCCGCTATCATCGGTGATGGGCGAACTATACCAATCAAACATGCGCCCATCTTGTAACTGGAGTAGATCGCTTGCCTGGCTGGAAGGGTCGGCGTCAAAGCTTGCTATCCGCTGCTGAAATGAGGCCGCATCGGCCAACTGTGTGCGAATAAGCGCAAAAAGCTCATCCGCGCAGTTCTCTGTAAGAACAGCCGATGGCAGTTGCCAGAGGTCAATAAAGCGTTGGTTTGCGGATAGATAGTTATGCTCGGGTGCGAGGAGAAGGATCCCGTCCAGAGAGGTTTCACTTTGTGCTTCCAAGATGGTCTTTTGTAGACGCAACGCCTTCTCGACCTTTTTTAGGGGGGTAATGTCATACAGAAAGAGCATCATCCCGTCAATTTCACCACGCTCATCAAAGGAGGGTAGGCGGTCAACGGTAATCCAATAGGTCTCCCCCTGTGCTTGATAGGATTCAAGGATGCCGAGAAGCTTTTCGCCCGTGGCAATGACCTGCTCGTTCCGTGCTTGTGCCAGTTGAGGCTCATGCCAGGCGGGTAAAAGTGCCATCATGGGGCGACCGCGCGCTTGTAGAGGTGCCATCGCTAAAAACTCTTTAGCAAAGCGGTTGTAGTCGACGACACGCGTCTCAGTATCAAGATACCAAACTTGCGCATGGATCGCGCCCAAGGTCTGTTGGAGTTGGCGGTTTACTTCGTGAACTTGGGCAGCACGCTCGGTAGCCAATAGTGCTGCTTTTCTTTGACCAGCGGTTACAATCAAGAGCTTGACGAAGAGCACCGCAACCGTCAATAAGAGCGTGCTGATAGTCGTAGCAAGAAAAATGGTGGAGTAAAGAATTTGCCAAAGATAATTCATGCCGACAGTTACCTGGGTTTATTGTAAAGCGACTGAATGTGAGGGAATAGCTTACCACAGAAAAAGCGAAGGCCAAAGTGATTATTCCTAAATTGGCCAGATGGTTTGCGGGGGTTTTACAGGACAAATTACCTAAAATTGACAAGCAATTGACTCATTACAGAACCTTTCAAAATGCTGACGGTTTTGCCAGTATTCTTGAAGTTTACGGTTTAGGGGGAATTTTCAAGATCCATCCCCGATGGATCAGGTTAGGGGTTGAGCCAATTAACTGTTGATTCGCATAATAGATGACGGGCCAAAGTTGGGGGGATTGGTAGTAGTGTTTGGCAATGCTGCTTAATGTTTCGCCGGCACGCACCTTGTGTTTCGCCAACCACTCGATATTTGTGGGAGTCTGCGCTTTGCGCCGTACGGTTCCCGCGGGTATTGTTCCAGTAAAAGGGGTAATCGAGATCGCTTTGTGGGCTGCTTGACGGTTGTTGCCAGGTGTGAGTTGGGTAGAGGACTCTGCCGTAAAGGGATCCTCCGTCGAATGGACGAGTGCGACCAACGAAAAGGTTCTGTCGGCGCGCAGTTGGCCCGGCGTGGGTAATTGGTCAGCAGCCAGCGTAAAATGGGCGATCTGTGGATAGCCGGCACGAATGCCATGGACCGTAACGAAGCCAATCGTCTGCCAATGATCGGAGGCAATCGGCAGACCCGTGCGCACGAATTGTTCATAATTGTCCGGCAACGGTGGCAAACCCTGGGGCAACGTGGCGGCGCTATCCTCCTTTCCCTGTCCTGGGGCTGTGACTTCTGGGGCTGTGACTTCTGAAGTTGTGACTTCTGCGGTCGCCAGCAACAGCATGACGCGGACATTGTTAGCGGTATTCAAACCGCGGTTGTGTACCTGCACGTAAATATGATTTTGCAAATTAAGGCGGCTATGGGTCAACACCAGTGGTTCGGTTGGGAGCAGTGCCGTAAAGCTGTATAGATCGATCCGCTCACTTGCAGATAGTGACGCAACGCCGGTGGCGGCCCCGGTAGTAGATGTAATGGCCACGCGATAGGTGCCATCCTCCTGCAGACGGTCAATTTTGATATCGGGGCTTTGCCCAGTATAGACGAGCGCCCCTGGCAAAGTAGGATCCGGCAAGCCTTGGGCCGCCGGTCTACGCCCTAAATCCAAAATGTGATCACGCAAGTAGAGATCGACTGCGCGCTGTGGACGGCCCAAATCGAACTCGTAGACCCCGCGCCCGTGGGTGGCTGCTCGCAATAACCGACTTGGCCCGTGCAGTTTGATATCGACCACTGCCGCATCCGGCAACCCGCGCGAGAAGACCTGCCAACTACGGCCACTGTCGACGGAGCGCCAAATTCCAATGTCGGCTGCTGCGTAGAGGTGAGCCGGCTGCTGCGGATCCACAACCAGTGCATTGTGTTGCACATCGAGCAATCCAAGGGTATTCTCCCCAATGCGCGGCTGCGGCCCACTGCGCGGCTCCCAGTGTTTGCCGTCAAAGTACCAGACGCGGTGGGGATTTTCCATGCCGCCCAGTGTGATATAAATCGCATCCCCCGCGACGACAGCGGGATCAACCACAATTGACGTAATCGATCCAAAGCGAGCGGCGACCTCCTCGTTCGCAATGGGCGGGAGTGTGCTGCGTTGCCACTGACCGGCCCCGCTCTTAGTAGCAGTGTTGTTATCCCCGGCATTATCCACCATAGACCGATCAAAGCGGTAGATCCGTCCATTCGCTGTGCCGGCGTAAAGTTTGTTGGCTGTGGCAAAGACGAGGGCTTCCGTATTGCCATCCAACCGATCATCGTCTAGCTGGTTGGTTGGCAGTGAACGCCAATCGACTTCTCCGCTCCAGCCGCTACCATTCCACACAAGCCCATCACCCCCAAAGCGTTCGCTAAGCCAGACACGCTCACCCCCAAACGCTACCCGGTCAGCGGTCTCGGGTGCTGTCGGCTCATAGGGGGTACCGGCTAGGGGCGCATAGAATTGAGCGCTATCGCCAGTGGCCGGCAGCACTGTCACTGCGTTGTAGCTATAACGCATCCCGCCATCGGTGGAGCGAAAGATCTGGTTGTAGACAAAGGTTGTCATGATCACATACGGATCGCGCCAGTTGATCACAAAGTAACCACTGTCACCGCCTGAAGAGTAAAGCCAAACGGGATCACCGGTGTAGCGTAAGCCGCCATTATCTTGTGTGCCACAGAAGATCACCGCCTCTTCGGTCGGGTGGTGGGCCAGATAATTCATCGTCAGGGTGGACAATCCGACATTGCGCGAGGCAAAGATCCCCGCAAAGTACGCCGGATCGGCCGGATTGGCGGTTGGCACATTGCTAAAAAAGACCCCACCATCGCAGCCGACCCACAACGCTTGTGCATTGCCTGGCGCAAAGCAGAGTGCGTGAAGATCGCCATGGATCGCGCCCCCGATGTAGGTGGCATTCGCTTGAACCGTGTGCCGAGTGGGATGGACCGCAATTTCACAGCGGTAGAGCGCGCCTGACCAATCCCCACCCTGTGCCGGTTGGATGCCGTCGGAGAGTACAATCGACCCACCAATATAGACACGGTTTGGATCGTCAGGGTCGACGGCGATGGCCAAATCATAGCCACCTTGTCCGGCTTGTTGTAAATCCGGCCCAAAGAGGGTGGCGGGAACATTGCGAACAGGACGCCACTGTTCCGCCGGTTGTGCGCCGGCTTGCGGCGCGGTTTCCGTTCGATCCATGCGGTAGAGGCCATGCAAATGGCCAGCGCTGTTGGCGACGAGCGCGTAGATCAGATCCGGATTGTCCGGCTGAACTGCCAGCCCCACACGGCCCACATTGACATTGACCGCGTTCTCTGGGGGTGGAGCGCTATCACCGCCAGCAATGCCAGAGCCAGGGAAGCCACCACCCAAGGGCGTCCAGCTTTCCCCATCGTGGGAATGCCAGAAACCGCCATACCAGGCCGCTGCATAAAAGGTTGTGACCTCATTGCGGTGGGCTGCCACGACGCTGCAAAAATAGCCACTCTGTTTCTGCACCCAGCGAAAGGTACCCTCTGCATCCTGCTCGCGGCGGTAGAGACCATCGATGGTCGCGGCAACAACCCGTTGCGGCCAATGGGGATCCACGGCCAGGGCATAAAAGGCACGACCAGCTAACGATGGTTCACTCTCTTCGGTAACCCAATTGAGGCCACCATCAATGGAGACGATTGGGCCGACGCCAAAGTAGGCACTATCCCCCTGAAACCAGGGCACGACCCCCGGTTCGCCCGATCCAACAAAGATCAGATCCTGGCCGGCCCAGTTGCCGGGCACCAAGGCCAGCGCGCCACAGGCTAGCGAATCGGCGCGATAGAGCGATGGATTCAGATCAAAGGCATCCATCAAAGAGAGCCAGGTATGCCCCCCATCTTCCGAGCGCCAAACGCCCCCATTGGCGGAGGCAATATAGATCCGTTGACCACCGGGAGCGACGGCAATGGCCCGCACCCGGCCGCTCGTTGCTGGCTGTTTGCCACTCTGCCCCTCGCGCACCACGGTTGGGCCCAAGAGGCTCCAGCGGTTGGTTTCAACAAAATCGGCGACCTCTGTGCCACGGCTTGCGCTGGCAAGTGGCCCGGTTGCGCTTGCCGGCGTCGCAGCAACTGTTATCTCCGAGAAGCTATTCTGTTCGAGCTGGCGTGTACGGAATTCGACCAACTGGTGACGACGAATTTCGGCCGGATTGGGTACGCTAGTTGTCGGGGGTATGGAGGACGTTTCAGGCGTTGCGATGCTACTTTCAGGCTCTCTCTGTCCAGCTGTGGTGCCGGGGGTAGTGGTGCCGGGGGTAGTGGTGCCGGGGGTAGTAGTGCCGGGGGTAGTGGCGGCGCGTGTGGTCTGTGGGCGCTCGACAGTAGAAGCTGCCAGGCGAGGCTCAACAAACGAACGTTGGCGTGCGGCGGGCCCCGTCTCTTCCTGGTAGGGATTCGCGTTTAAAGGTGGCATAGGAATTGTACGTTGCTATCTGTGGCTTGGGCATCTGTGGACATTGTGACTGCTACTATAGCATACAATATCATACAATCATGAAAAAGTAGAAGTAAGCTTACTGGCATCATACCCCCTAGATTTTTGCAGGTTGCGTTGAGGCGCATCCAAAGCTATACTACGAGAGATTAGGAGAGAGTACGAGAGAGTACCCCGCCCCATTTGATTGAATGGGCCACTTGATTGCCTGGGCTCTAGCCCAAATGGGAAGCTGACGCCTGTCTATCGGTAGATGCTGCCAACATACGCCTTTCACAATAGATTGTATTAAGAGCCTATCCGAAAATTCGGTTGTGGCCCAGCGGGAACAGAGAATTTACGGACGGACACTAAGTAGAATTGACCAAAGGAGCTGCACACATGAAGAGTATGGTTGCGTATTCCCAACGCATGGTGACGATGGGTCTCATGGGCCTATTGCTGATTGCTAATTTTGCCTTGCCTGTTGCTGCCGCCGGCCAACAAAACGCATGGGAACAGAACGGGACAATTCCCAAACCACCAAGCGGTGTGGGGCATATTGAATTGGAAGAAAAACAGCAGGTCGTTTTGATGGTTGGCGGTATTGTTGATCAGGTGAGCGTCGAAGTTGGCGATCAAGTCAAAGTCGGTGCCGTGTTGGTGCAACTCGATACCCAAAAATTGGAGTGGGCAGTCCAAGATGCCGAAATGAATCTTGAATCGTCACGAATTGGGCTGGCAAAGCTAAAAGAGGATGTCGACGATATTGATGTGGCACTGGCCGACGCCCAATACCTGTTGGCTAAAGAAAATCTCGCTGTTGTTGAGGCTGGACCTACCGAAGAACAGCTGAATGCGACCGAGAATAGTGCTGCCGCCGCCCTGGCCGCCTACAATGAATTGAAGGCAGGGCCAACGGCTGCGCAAATCACCCAATCCCAAGCGAGCTTACGCAGTGCTGAGATATCGCTGCAAGAGGCACAGCGCGCGTATGATAAGATCGCCTGGATGCCCGAAGCCGGAACGATGCCCCAATCCGCAGCTCTGCAAGAGGCGACGATTAGCTATGAAGCGGCCAAGGCCAGCTTTGATGAAGCCAGTGAACCGGCCAAACCCTCTTCGCTCCAGTCCGCATTGGCCAGTGCCCAACGCGCGCAGGATGATCTAAACGAACTCAAGAAGAAACCAACCTCCGCCGAATTGGCAGCAGCACGTGCCAACCTGGCAGAAGCGGAAGCAAACTTGGCGAAGCTGAAAAAGGGACCAAATGAAAATGATCTACGCCTCGCCGAAATCAATATCGAGCAGTCCCTCACTGCATTGGAGCAAGCGCGGTTGGATCTCGCTAACGCCAAGGTGGTTGCGCCAATCGCCGGTACGGTTCTGGCCGTTAATGTAGAGCCGGGGGAACAGGCTAGCGCCGGTTCCGTCGTAGTGACGATTGCTGACATGAGTAAGCTCAAATTGGTGCTCGATGTCGAACAGCGAGACATTCCTCATATTAAGGAAGGTCAGGAAGCCGCAATTTCTGTCTATGCGCTCTCTGGCCAAGAATACACCGGCGTTGTGGACTTGATTGTCCCGGTTAGTGCGGAAGGATCTGGCCTTGTGACCTACCCTGTCACCTTGCACTTTACCAGCGAATCTCTCGAAAATCTCATCCCAGGGATGACAGCAACCGCCACCTTTAGCGAGACGGCGGAGAGTACAGAATAGGCGAGATCGCGGTATACACAGGGCACCCTGAACGCACAGAAGAGAGTGATTTGTTGACCTTGATACGTATGGGACACGGTGCACCGTGTCCCATACGTATCAAGGTCAGCATCGCTCTGGCTCGTTCCACGCGCCAGCGTGGAACGAGCCAGAGCGAACAGAACGTTTATCGGCAAGCTCTGTTGCTTGTAGCCGAAAACTGAGAGATGTCAGCTAACCATCACAAAGTGTTAGCAAAAGCTGATTAGAAACACAGAAGATCGCGCATGCAAACTAAATTTCCCGTTGTACTATTTCCCTCGCTGCTAACCTTCCTTGGGCTAATTACAGTGATAATGGTGGCAATACCAGTCCCTCTGTTTGCCCAAACCGCTGATCCCATTGCCCTCCCTGCCCCGGCTGATGATGAACTGATCGTTGTGGCCGGTGGGCATGGTGCCACCCTCTATACAGCGGCGGGCACACGCCTCGTCGACGCGGCCGCGGGGGAGCGGCTGATTGCAACGGCACGCAGCCGTGATGATCAATGGCTGTTGGTGCGCACGGCAGAAGAGCAAAGTGGTTGGACAGCGCGCGCCGCGCTGATTGTCTTTGACCGTATGGCGCTACCCGTTGCGGAAGTCGATGTTGCCACATTGGCCGCGGCGGCCACCGTTGTACCTACGCCGCTCCCTGCGATTGCCGCCTCCCCGGCTCCGGCAGAAGAGGCAGTGTTGACTTCAACCGTAACTTCAACTTCAACTTTACCTGTCACAACAACCGAAACAGCCAGCAATGGGACGCAAGTGACTGACTTGGCGACGGCGGGGATCGTGGCGCTGGTTCGCACTGGCAACGCGCATCTCAATGTGCGCAGCGGTCCTGGTCTCACCTACCCGCTGATCGCGCAAGTTGCGCCTGGTGCTACGCTAGCGGTCATCGCCCGCAATGGCGACCAAAGCTGGCTACAGGTTGAACGACCGGATCTAGCCGGTGGCTTTGGCTGGGTCGCCACGCAATTCGTTGCCGTCACCGATCCGCTAACTGCGTTGCCGGTGGTCGATGCTGTAAACGAGGCTGTAACCACAGGCGCAACTTTACAGGGGGATCTGCTATCTGCGCCTGTGATGGCGGATCGCACCGGGCCAACGAATGCTTCTGCCACAGCAGAACCGGCTGGCTTGCAGGGCACATTGGTCTTTCTCGACCACAACGGTGGCGACATTTATCTTTATGATCTGCAAAGTGGCACACTCCAACGGCTGACCAGCGGCTTTGATCCGTCGCTCAGCCCAGATGGGACGCAGGTGGCCTTTACGCGCGGTGGTGGGGAGAGTGGGCTCTATCTGATCAACACCAATGGGAGCGATGAACACAAGATTTTTGGGGAGCGTGAGTTGTTGCGCTCGCCCAAATGGAGCCCCGATGGCCGCTGGATCGTCTTTAGCCGCGGGGATGAGTTCAATAAGTGTTATATCGACAAGGATACCGGCGAGTGTCTGCGCTCTACCCCCTTTGTGACGGAAGGGCTGGCTACCGGCAAAGATCATGTGCGTAAATTGGCGCGCGTGGATCGCAATGGGGATAACTATCGCGATCTGGCCGTTGTGCCCGAAGCCTTTGCACCGGATTGGAGTAGCGCCGGCGTCGTCTATCAATCTGCCGCCGGGTTGCAGATTACCCAAGATACACCCGAAGATAATAACCACCTGCTCTACTTTGATATCCATCGCCAATATCATCAGGATCCCGACTGGCAGCCGGGAGGTGGGCGCATCGTCTTTCAACAGCGCCAAGGCAGCCACTATGAGATCTTTGGCATCAACCCCGATGGCGCTGGTTTGAGCGGGTTGACGCGGCCGGCAACGGCACTGGTTGACCAAATGCCCAGCAATGTCAGCCCGGCATGGAGTCCCGATGGTCAATCGATTGTTTTTCTGAGCAACCGCACCGCGGCCAACGAGGCCGGCGCGTGGCGACTCTGGGTGATGAATGCTGATGGCTCCAACCAACGGCCGCTGCCAGTCACTGTGCCACTGCACTATGATTATGTGCTGGAACAGATGGTCGACTGGGGCCCGTGACAACGGTTAATGCTGAACGGTTAATAGTTAACCGTTCAGCATTAACTATTAATGATTAGTATCTACCTTAAGGAAACTATCGTGGCTACTCTACCGACTGCCAAACCAACTACCGTTGTCATCAAGGTTGATAAACCGATGTCGCCGCCTTATTGGGCGTTGCTGGAACGTGAACTGTTGCGCGCACAGGCAGAGGCGTGTCAAGAATTTTTTGATCACTACTTTGACGAGCGTGGTTATCTGCTTTGCGTGCCGCGTTGGGGTGGCAATGATGGCCCCGACGACGCCGCCGAAAATTTTCTCAATTGGACGATGCTCCACGCCCTAGGAGGGGATGACAATGTCTTGGCCCTCTACAAGCGCGCTTGGGAAGGCCATCTGCGCCAATACACGGAAGCCAAGACGGTCGAGGTGGACCTGGCGCTAGATGGCATGTACTACAAAGAGTTCCCCGTCATGTTTGATTGGTTTCACAATGGTGAGGGGTTCAGTGCCTTCTTTTTGCAAGGGCTCTCCGATCCAGATGATCGCAAACTGGAGCAACGCACACGGCGCTATGCTGGCTTTTACATGAATGAGGATCCGCAAGCGCCCAATTATGATCCCGAACATAAAATTATTCGCAGCGCCTTCAACGGTAGCCGCGGGCCGCTCCTGCGCAAGGCGACGGGGCTGGATTGGGCCGGTGATCCCATTGAAGTGGCAGGACGCTTTCATGCCGGCCACGGCGAACAGAACTATGACCAATTTGTCGAGCATTTCAAGGATTACAATGATGTGGTCGGCGACAATCCGATGAACCTTTCGACCACTGTTTTGGCACTCAACGCCTACATGCTTACCGGCGAACAGAAGTATCTTGATTGGATTGCCGAATATACCGACGCCTGGGTCGACCGTACCAACGCCAACGGCGGTATTATTCCCACCAACATTGGTCTCGACGGCACGATTGGCGGCGCGACTGGCGGCCGGTGGTATGGCGGCATCTACGGCTGGGGCTTTACGGTAACCGTGCCCCAAACGGGGGAACTTGCCCATCGTACCTATTCGCACCGTCGCGCGATCTATGGGTTTGGCAACGCCCTTATCGCCACCGGCGATCAAAAATATGTGGATACCTGGCGCGGGGTGATCAACCAGATCAACGCCAACGCGCGTGAGATCGACGGCAAAACGATGTGGCCCAATGCGTATGGCGATTATTTCGGTGAGGAAGATTGGTATGACTGGAAGCCCTATCCCTTTCACTCGGGTGGGCAAGAGGTCTATTACTGGTCGATGAAACCGGAGGATCGAACGCTGGCCCACGACAACCCCTGGTTTGACTATCTCTTTGGCGAGGCACCCAACTATCCGGTGGAGGCATTGCAGCAGGATCTCGACCACCTGCGGCGCAAGGTCGCGCTCCTGCATGCCGACACATCAACGCCCGACACCCGTCTTTCCGACGACATGAATCACATCAACCCCGCCACGACCGATGCCTTGATTCAGTTGATGCTGGGTGGCATCCCCACGGGCCGTGAGGGTTCCCCCCTCAACGCCCGTCTGCGCTACTTTGATCCAGCCAATCGTCGGGCCGGTATTCCGGCCGATGTGGCGGCGCTTGTCGAAAAGCTCAGCGCCGATGAGACAGTCGTCGTGCTGGTGAATACCAGTCCGCTGGAAGCGCGTACAGTGATTATCCAAGGCGGGGCGTACGCCGAACATCAGATTGATTCCGTGCAGGTTTATGGCCAACGGGTTGATGTTGGTGGATCAACGTTTACTGTACACTTGTCCCCTGGCTCTGGTGCACGCTTAACCTTAAAGATGCAGCGCTACGCCAACCAGCCAACGCTGGCAATGCCCTGGGTATAGCGCGCCTTTTCTCTGTTCAGCAGCCAAAAGTGTGCGCCTATTTCTTAGTTGAACTCATTACCGTAAAGTTGGCAATCAGGCCGACCACCAGCAAGGCAATGACAAGTAGTTGATTTTCCATAAGTGATTCCTTGGCTAGGGATTGGCCGGTGCGCCGATGGGGGCGACAGGGTGTCAGCTTCATCATTTCAAAGCTGAGCAATTGACCAAAGACGAATTCGGCTGTATTCACTGCTTCCCCCTTTCGTAGCTCCAACGGATGATTGCCCCGCATTGTTGCGGTGCGTTGTTGCGGTGTGTAGAGTATATAATGCAACTGTTGACAAAATCATCACAGTTTTCTGTTAAACTGTCCGATATTTCTAACAATCAATCGTTTATTCTGGCATGGCTAAGGTTGATTTGCTGTTCGTAGGGACACAGGGCCCTGTGTCCCTACGAACAGCGAATGATAAGAAGTAGAAGAGAAAGAATCTATGGCTTCAGAAACCACGCGACAGCCCAACGTGATTGTCTTCTTTACCGACCAACAGCGCTGGGATTCGACCGGCATCCACGGTAATCCGCTTGATCTGACCCCCAACTTTGATCGTATGGCGCGCCAGGGCACCGATGTGCACTATTCTTTTACCTGTCAACCGGTCTGCGGACCGGCGCGCTCCTGTCTCCAAACAGGGCTCTATGCCACAGAGACGGGCGTCTGGAAGAATAGCAGAACCCTGGCGCTTGATGCTAAGACGTTGGCCCATTACTTTGGCGAGGCCGGCTATGCCACCGGTTATATCGGCAAGTGGCACTTGGCCGGCGATGATCCGGTGCCACAGGAAGCGCGCGGCGGCTACGACTATTGGCTCGCCTCGAATCTGCTCGAATTTACCTCGGGGCCGTATGATCTGGTGATGTATGACAACGATAACCAGCCGGTGAAATTGCCCGGCTACCGCGTCGACGGCCAAACCGACGCGGCGATTCGCTATATTGATGCCCATCAAGCCGAACCTTTCTTTCTCTTTCTCTCCTATATCGAACCCCATCATCAGAACAATATGGATGACTATCCGCCGCCGGATGGTTATCGGGCCCGCTACACGGGCAAAGCGATCCCGCCCGATCTGGCGGCGTTGGGGGGGTCGACCCATGCCCATCTTGGCGGCTACTATGGAATGATCAAACGGCTTGATGAGGCGCTAGGGCGTTTGCTGGATGCGCTGAAAAGTCTGGGGATATTGGATGAGACAATTATTCTCTTCACCTCGGATCATGGCTGTCACTTCAAAACCCGCAATGCCGAATACAAGCGCTCCTGTCACGAAAGCTCGGTGCGGGTGCCGACGGCCTTTCATGGGCCTGGCTTTGCCGGCGGCGGCCGGCTCCAACAATTGGTCAGTCTGATCGATCTGCCGCCCACGTTGCTCGACGCAGCCGGCATTCCCGTACCAGAGCTGATGCAAGGGCACTCGATCTTGCCCTTATTGCGCGGAGAAACCGCAGCGTGGCCCGGCGAGGTCTTTATCCAGATCAGCGAAGCGCAGATTGGCCGCGCCATCCGTACGGCACGCTGGAAATATAGTGTGAGTGTGCCCAACGCCAATGGCAGCAGCGCACCTGGCTCTGATCACTATGTGGAAGAATTCTTATATGATCTCGAAGCCGATCCCCATGAATTGACCAATTTGATCCAGCAGGCAGCCTATGGGGAGATCAAAGCGGAATTGCGCCAGCGCTTGCTTGCACGCATGGTTGCCGCCGGCGAAGCAGCAGCGACGATCGAAACGGTGGCAGAAGAGCCCAGTGGCCAACGGAACGCAGAGATTGCGCAGATTCGTGCCCGGCATATTGGAGGATAGGCGTAGCGATGGCACGCACATATAATCCCGATCCACTGCAACTCTTCCATCGACTTCAGTCGAAACGGCTATCGTTACCGAAACGGCTGCGCGCCGTTGGACAACTGGCCAAGAAACTCGACACCTGTTTCTGCCAGACGAACTGTCAAGGAGAGACCACAGCAACTAGTGAAGATGCGCTCTTGTCTCAACCAGCAACGGTTTACACAAAGCGCGAGGAGCCCCCCGTAAAGGGATTGGCAGCCACCACCCCATTTGGGGGAGTTACATTGGCCGAGGCAATGCAACTTTTGCAAGCTGCCAATCAAATTGTACGTGGTCAACTATTGCCCCGACTGCCGCGCTATCACGTACGGTTTGCTGAGATAGAGACCCTCTCAGAAGCGCAGTTGGTATGGCTGCAAGGCTACTTCCAACGTTCGATCTACCCTGTGCTCACCCCCTTTGCAGTGGATCCCGCCCATCCCTTTCCCCGAGTTGCTCCCGGTTCTCTTTATTTCCTGGTGACCCTGCGTGCATTTGGTCAGCTCTGTCGGCTGCAAAATGGTCATTTGACCTTTCACATGACGCAGCAACCGCCCGTGACCAGCCCACCCACTAACACTTATCCTGAAACTTATATGGATGAGCGGGAAGTCTATGGATTGGTTAATCTCTCTGGTGTTGGCTCCCGTTTGGTACGTCTAGAGGCTGACGGGGTGTCACAAGCGCAAGGCCCAACGTTGTTGCTCTGGCGCGAAGAGATTATTCGTCACTTCATCTCATCACTTTTTGTGGGGATGGAGGTGACGGGGGTTTATCAATTTCGCATCTTGCGGGCGAATCGACCTGCCCCGGTCACCCAAGTTGACCAAAGTTTGGCCATCAATCGGCCTGTGCCGCTGCGTGTGGGGCGGTTGCCGGTTGTCCACATCGATGTCGAGCAAGGCATGCCTGATCATCTTGTGCAGTGGTTGGTCACCCATCTCCATACATCAGGCGATTGTGTTCTGCCTTGCGTTCCGCCGTTGGCCATGGCAGATTTCGATGAATTGGCTAATTATTTGAGCAACCAGTAGCAGCCAGTCCACCGCGGCGAAAAGAGACTAACAGTAAGACAGTAACACAGCCACTGACCTACTTAGACCGATCCAAAATTTAACTATTCCACACCTATATGGCCCCGATACAAAAACACACAAAGAATTGCTTTTTCTTCGTGTGCCTTCGTGTGCCTTCGTGTAACTTCGTAGATAGTTTGAATTTTGGAATGGCCTTAGACCGTTTTGTATTAGGCTCGTGGCGATGGCTGCTTTAAGAGTAAGGAACTTTGTGGTCTGCCAAGATAGACCGTTTCGTCGGCAGTCACCACCACATCTTCTTCAAGCTGCATCCGCCCATAGCCAGGAATATCGATGCCCGGTTCGATCGTGTAGATCTGCCCGACTTCAATGGGGAGATTCGGCGAGTTGCCATAGCGCTCCCAGCGGGGTCCCAGCAACGCCCCTCCATCGTGGCAAGCCCGCCCCAACTGATGGCCAGTCGCCCATTTGAATTCTGGGTAGCCGGCCTCGGTGATCAGCTTGCGGACAACGGCGTCGACCTCATGGCCGGCGACGCCGGGGCGGATGGCCGCCCTCGCAGCTTCAATCGCCTGGCGAATGAGCGCAAAGCCCGCTTGGACAGCGGGTGGGGCGTCGCGCTCATCCTCGCGCAGCAGATAGACCATCTGCATCATATCGGAACAGTAGCCATTCTGGCAGACGCCAAAATCAAAGTGAAGCAGATGACCCAGTTGTAGCAGAGCATCGGTGGGGCCGGCGTGGCCAATAAATTTATCTGGTCCACTATTGACGGCCGGACAACCGGCCCGCTCCCACGAAGTGGTCAACCCCATCTGATCGACTTGTGCCAGCATGAATTCACCAATTTGACGTTCGCTCATTCCTACCTGCAAATAGGCAATCGTCTCCGCATAAATCGTTTCGGTCGTTTTAACCGCCGCCTGTACGCGGGCAATTTCGCTTGCGGTTTTACGCCCCCGTAGGCGGGCAATAATCGGCTCTGCCGAGATAAAGCGTTGTCCGTAGGAGGTACCGGCAAGTTGCTCCTGCAATAGATAAAAGAGGCCAAGGCCAAGCCCATCGGCATGGGCATCATTGGCTGAATAGTTGAGCGCAATCTGTCGTGGGTTAATCTGTGCTAGGACGCGGCGTAGCGGTTCGCTGAAGGCCTCATGATAGGTGACGATGTCGCTATAAGCCCCCAGCCTGCGGGCATTTTCGGCATCATAATGACCAAGAATTGCAATGGTTCTGCCCTCTCGTGTGATCAGAAAGGCGGCTTGCCACGTCAGATCATGACCATAGATAAAGGGTAGAAGAGGATCCCCGCCGGCCGTGGTTTCGCGTACCACTGTCATCCACAGATCAATGTTGGTTTCTTGAAGAATCGTCCGTGCCTGGGCAACTTTTTCCTTTATTAAGGTCTCATTGACGAAATCATTTGTGCTGTTCATCGGATTTTCTGCCTATCTTCTTTCGATTGCCGTAAATATTGGACTTAAATGCTTGACCAAATTCCACTTCCTGTGTACAATGGTTTCATCTTTTCTTGACATTTCGTTAGCTTTGTCTACGCCAATTTCCTTAGCCATTGCGGTTTACCCGAGTCAGGCCTTACGCATCGCAGAACCGCAATTTCTTTCTGAAGTTGCAACTATTCACCATCTGACTTCACTTTTGCTTGTTCGAGTTATGAACAACGCTGTTTTGTTTTGTATTTACAATACGAAAATCTTCTTGAAGCCACGTACCCTTACACACGTACTCATCTATCTGTATCCATAGGATAATTGCGCAGCCATGAAAAAGCAACATCGCTCCCTCTACAGCGTTACCGTTTTGTTGCTGGCGTTCATCCTGATCACCAGCGCCTGTTTTGGCAAGGCCCAAGAGATGGTTGGCACGCGACCCGCCTCGCGTTTGCCGGCTGTCGTCGAAAGCTACCTCCAAAAGTATCAGCCAGGTCCACTGCCGCGTCTGTTCCAGACCACCTACCTCTATGATCGAAATGGTGTCCAAATTGCCGAACTCTTTGGCGAAGGGCGACGCACTTGGGTGGCGCTGAATCGTGTTTCGCAACAGCTTATTAACGCAACCATTGCGACCGAGGATGCCAGCTTTTATGACAATATGGGGATTGATCCCTTGCGAATTGCCGTGGCGGCCTGGCAAAACCACCAAAACGGTGAGATTATTTCTGGGGCCAGCACGATCACCATGCAGTTGGCGCGCAATCTCTTTATGGGGCCGGAAGATCGCTATAACCCCGACATGGACCGCAAACTCTTGGAAGTTGGCCTGGCCCAGGAGTTGACGACCCGCTATACCAAGGCCGAAATTTTAGAGATGTACCTCAATCTGCTCAATTATGGCAATCTAACCTATGGTCCTGAAGCTGCCGCCCAGACCTATTTTGGTAAAACAGCAGAAGATCTTGATCTGGCCGAATCGACTTTATTGGCTGGAATTCCGCAATCTCCCGGTGTGCTCAATCCCTATCGCAACTTTGAGCAAGTCAAGGCCCGCCAACAGATTGTGCTCAGCCTCATGGTTAAGCGCAATCTGATCGGCCAGAAACAAGCCGATCAAGCCTATCGCCAGCCGCTAAAATTGCGCAGCGATATCAGCCCTGCGCCAACGCAAGCACCACACTTTGTGCAATATGTAATCCAATCCATTGATAGCCAAATGGGCGAAGGCTACCTGCGGCGGGCGGGCTTTAATCTCTTTACGACCATCGATCTGCGGATGCAAGCGCTAGCCGAGAAGACAATCCGCGAACAGATCGCTGATCTGAAAGAGAAGCATGATTTGGGGAATGCCGCATTGGTTGCCATGCGCCCTGATACGGGTGAGGTTCTCGCCTTGGTCGGCAGCGCGGACTTTAACGATAAGAGTATTGACGGCCAGGTAAACATGGCGTTGAGCGCCCGTCAACCGGGGAGCAGCTTTAAACCGATTCTCTTTGCCACAGCACTCAGCGACAATATGATCAGCCCTGCCACCATTATGTGGGATGTGCCTGTCACCTACGATCTGGGTGCAAATCAATTCTATCAGCCGACGAACTACGACGAACAGTACCACGGCCTGGTGACCACACGGGCGGCGTTGGCCAATAGTTACAATGTGCCAGCCGTGCGGCTGCTTTCGGCATTGGGCACCGATCGCATGGTCGAAAGTGGCGAAGCGATGGGATTGCATGGTCTGGAAGAGAATAATTGGTTTGGCTTAGGCATGGCCCTTGGGAGCAACGAGGTGCCCCTTCTGGAGATGGTCAATGCCTATCGCACAATTGCCAACCACGGCCTCTATCACGAACCGGAGGTTGCGCTGACGATTCTGGATAGCCAAAGTCAGCTGATTCACCCATTGCCGACCGTCGCACCGGTGCAGGCAATTTCGCCGGCGGCGGCCTTCCAGATCACCGATATTCTCAGCGATAACAGTGCCCGTGCACCGATGTTCGGCAGCAATAGTCTGTTGAAGCTGAGCCGCCCAGCAGCCGTCAAAACAGGAACGACCAACGATTTCCGAGATAATTGGACGATTGGCTTTACCCGCCATCTTGTCGTTGGCATTTGGGCTGGCAATGCAACCGGCCAAGTGATGAAGAATATCACCGGGGTAACGGGAGCCGCGCCGATCTGGCATAACTTTATGGAAAGTGTGTTGGGCGATTCGACCTTGCTAACCGCAATTGATGCCCCTGCCGATGCCAAAGGCTGGGAATTTGTGCCTTCGGATGATGTTGTTTTGCTGAAAGAGTGTCCGCCCCGTCTCGCATGCCGAAGCGATGGCACGGAGTACTTTAGCAAAGAGTGGCTCAAAGCTGCCGGTGCTGGTGGCCCCTTGGCCGATAGTTTTGAGCGGCAGCCGACCGTGCCGGTCTATGTCAACCGCTACGGTGGCTTTTGGCCGATCTTTTGCGCCCAGAGTACCGGCGAAGTGCGCAATGTGTTGCGTCTCGCCAATACGCTTGGACTGCCGGGTTGGCAACCCAAGAATTCGGTACAGACGGTCAGCACAAATGCATCGCCAAAGATTCCGCTGATCAATTCGCTCTCTGCTGTGCGTACGGATGATGGCGGATACACGGTTACCTTTTACCCAGAAAATGAGTTGGAACGGATGCGACAACTGCGCTGGGCGCGTACCTATGGCATGGCCGTTAGCGTGGGAGATTGCGCCTCGCTCGATTTTTATACAGTGCAGCCCGGCGATTACTGGACTCGCCTTTCCAGCCGGTTTAGTCTGACGACGACCGAATTGCAAATGGCCAATCCCCATCTCATGCGCGAGGGCGGTGTGCTTCACCCTGGGGATCAGCTCTTCGTTCCCACGGGAACCAAGATTGCAATTGGCAATCAGGGGCGCTTCTACATCGTGCGCGATGGAGACTCCTGGCTCAAGATCGCCAATGACTTCAACCTACCGCTGAAATTGCTTCAACTGATCAACCCTGATATGATGCGACCCAACTTTATTTTGAAGCCAGGGGATGAGATCTTTGTGCCAAGTAGCGTCAAAGTGGGCTTCTGATACGGTTTTGGGTATAGAGCGGCAAATAGGGAACCAAAGCCTCATGCACAACGTCCTATTGTTGAGCCGTAGGTGAATTTAACGAACAATAAGCGATAGTCGATTTGCACATAAAAGAGCGCGGGGGGCACAATTGTGCCCCCCGCGCTCTTTTACAGAGGGGCCCATCCTTGCCCGTGGCTGAGCAGAGAATGGGGATTTTTCTCTTTGATGGCTGTGCGAGTATAGTAGTAGTATGGTGATGGATGCCGTGTTCGAAGAGTGGAAGTATGGCGAACGACATGCAGCAGAACGTATATAATCAGAGAGGGTATCGGCTAGTTGGCTTGCTGATCGCCCTTCTTATTTTTGTTGCCGGCTGTGGTGATGACGCGGACGAACCCTCTCCAACCGCCCCACCAACTGTGCGCGCGACATCACAGCTCGTACTCCAACCAACCTTTACACCAACGGCTTTGGCGGAAGCAGCAAGCCGTGCAGATACGAACACGCCAGACGCCAACCGTTCAGAGATAAGCAGTAGCGGCAGCATCGGCGCGGTTGGCACATCTGCGCCTTCGCCCACAGCCACGCCACCGCCAACAGCCACACCACAGTTCGATGAGCTGTACCCATTGGCACACTATCAATACCGGATCGGTAATTATGCGGCAGCCCGCACTGCCCTGACGGCACTCCTTGGGCACCCCGAAATTACCCCTGCATTAGCCGCAGAAGCCCAATATCTCCTGGCACGGAGCTATCTGGCGGAAGGGGATAATGAGCAAGCCAATGCCCTGTTGGCGACGCTAGTGACCAACAATGGCAGTGGGAGTAATGCGAGTGTCGGCGCGGCGGCTGTCGGCACCACCGGCTCCTCAACGCTGACAGCAGAGTTGCCGGTGACGCCGTTGCTATCACTCACAGCAACCAGGAGCGGCCCGGTAAGCGAGCCTGCCGCCGGTGTAGTTACAGAGACGGCACCATCCACGGGAACGCTGGCCGCCACCCTACCGTTGCAAAGCGATTTGAGCGCCAAGGCCGATTTTCTACAAGCAGTAGCGTTCAACGGCGTGGGGGAGTATAGCCAGGCCATTGCCTCGTATTGGCGGTTTCTGGAGCGTTACCCAACGATGGCTGAATTTGTCCAACCCCGAATTGCGGCGGCATACCTGGCCTTGGACGACAGCACAAGCGCGGCGGCTGCATACCGGCGTGCGGCGGATGCTACCACCGATCGGGTGGCAAAAGCGCGCCTGCTGGAGTCCCTAGCCGACATTGACGCTGGCAACGGCCGTTACCAGGCGGCCATCAGCACCTATGACGAAATTCTAGCCCTGGCGCAGAATGCTGGCTATCGCGCCGAAATCCAATATCGCGCTGGCCAAGCATTGGTCAGCGCGGGCGATCTGCCTAAGGCCATCGAGCGTTGGCGTGCTGCAACCGAAGAGGCTCCGGCCAGTGGTTCGGCCTATCTGGCATTGGTTGAGTTGGTGAATCGCAATGTTGCCTTTGATCTCTATCAGCGTGGCTATATTGATCTGCAGGCAGAGGCGTACGAGCCTGCTATCAATGCTTTCCAGGGCTACATCGACAGTGTGAGCGCCAGCGATACTCGTGTCGGGGAAGCATGGGCCGGCATGGGGCAGGCTTATCTGAAAGCACAAAATTATAGCGCTGCCATCGAGACCCTTGATCAAGCGATTGCCAATTATCCCAATTGCGCTTGTTTTGGGCAAGCGTGGCTGGACAAAGCAGCGGCACTCGTTGCCCAAGAAGAAAGTGTGGCGGCACGACGCATTTACCGCACCTTTGCGCGTGAGTATCCAGCCGATCCACTGGCACCGGAAGCACTTTGGCGCAGCGGGATCCAGGCCCTAAACGAAGATAATCGCATCGAGGCCGCCGCTGATCTGCTACGCCTAGCCGACGGCTTTCCAACAAGTGAGCGTGCGCCCTTTGCCATATACATCGTTGGCTTTGGGGCCTATCAGGCGGGGCTGTATGATCAGTCAATTGCCCTCTATCAACGGTTGCAGCGCGACTATCCTGATTATAATTGGCCGGGCGTAGCATTTTGGCTGGGGCGGGCCCATCAGGCACACGGTGATAACAGTGAAGCCACAGCGGAATGGCAGGCTCTTGTAGAGAAAGCACCGGATATTTATTATGGCATTCTAGCCGCCCAATCCCTCAAAAAGCTCCCCCTGGTTTCTGGGAATTTTCTCAACGCTATGAGTACCATCGCCGGCCCACCAACCACCCTTGCCACGGATGATGGCTCGCGTGCCTTTGCCGAAGCGTGGCTTGCGGCGTGGCTTGCGGTTGACCCAGCCAGTCTTGCCCAAATACCTGCTGCGCTCAGTGCCGATGCCGACCTCCAAACAGGTGCGCTCCTTCTTGATCTGGATGAGCGGGCGGACGGGTTGGATGTATTAGGCCGCCTATATGAACGTTATCAAGATGATCCGCCATCACTCTATGCGCTGAGCCTGATCTTTGAAGAGATGGGTGCCTATCGTCTGAGCATTATCAGCATGAGTCGTTTGCTTGAATTTTCGCCGGCACGGCTGGTTGAAGATGCCCCACTCTTTTTGCAACAACGGGCATATCCACGCCACTTTGGCGATCTCATTATGCAAGAGGCGTTGGCCTATAAGATCAATCCCCTCCTCTACTTCAGCCTGATCCGCCAGGAGAGTCTCTTTGAGGAAGGGGCTCGGTCGTTCGCTGCTGCGCAAGGGCTTGCCCAGATTATTCCGGATACGGGGCAATGGGTTGCTGACCGTTTGGGTCATCCCGAATATACCAATGAGGTGATCTATCGCCCCTACATCAACCTCCAATTTGGGGCTTATTATTTAGCATGGACGCGCGATTACCTGGCCGGTAATATCATATCGGCGCTGGTAGGGTATAATGCGGGTCCAGGCAACGCACAAGCCTGGCGCGATATTGTCGGTGCAGATGATACGCTTTTTGTCGAGCTATTGACCGTCAACGAACCGCGAATTTATGTGCAGACGATTACAAGCAATCTTTATCATTATACCCGACTTTACGGGGGTAGGTAGGGAGACAAGAAGACAAGGTGACAAGGTGACAAGGTGACAAGGAAATCGTCTCCACGACAGTTGACCCGTCTCTCTTCTCTCGTGTCTCCTATCTCGTCTCTCTTTTCAGCGTAATAGGAGCGTACTTTGCGTGTTTTAGTCACCGGAATTGCCGGCTTTGCCGGAAGCCATTTGGCAACCTATTTGCTGAGTGATAATAAGGCCGAGGTCCATGGGGTGATCCATCGGCATGAGCGGCGCATTCAACATCTAAAAGAGAATATACATCTTCATCGTGGTGACCTGCGCAATGCGCTCTGGGTGAGTGAGTTGATTCAAGAGGTGCAGCCGACAATGATGATGCATCTGGCGGCCTGGAGTGATGTCGGTGGCAGTTGGCAACAGCCTTGGACAACGTATGAACTTAATATCCAATGCCAACTCAATCTGTTGGAAGCACTACGTCGATGGGCACCCACCTGTCGTACGCTGGTTGTCACCTCCAATGAGGTTTATGGCTTGGTGCAGTCAACCGATCTCCCAATCAGCGAAACAACCCCTTTTCGGCCCAACAATCCGTACGGTGTGAGCAAGATCGCCCAAGATATGATGGCGTTTCAATATTGGAATAGCCATCAATTGCCCACGATTCGGGCGCGTAGCTTTAACCATATTGGCCCCGACCAAGCTGACGATTTTGTTGCCAGTGCTTTTGCGCGCCAGATTGCAGAAATCGAAGCCGGCTTGCGGAAACCGACGGTTGCCGTGGGTAATCTCGATGCCGCACGTGATTTTACCGATGTGCGCGATGTTGTGCGCGCCTACTGGCTTTTGCTCCAGCAAGGAGCCGCCGGTGCTGTATATAATATCGGTAGCGGACAACAGTACCCGGTTCGCTATCTGCTTGATCGCTTGTTAGACTTGAGCACAGCAGCGGTTGAAATTACGGTAGATCCAACTCGGTTACGCCCTAGCGACGTTCCCGTTAGTGTTTGTGACAATCGAAATCTTGTGGCCGCCACCGGTTGGCAGCCGGAAATCTCACTGGATCAATCGCTTGCAGACTTACTGGCACATTGGCGTGGCCAGCTTCGTACACCGTAAGCCATTCATAAGTGCCGCTGGGAGTTAGTCCGCTTAAATAAGCAAAGAGCTATCAAAAGCAAACAGAGCGAGCTCGTCCACGTTGATTTCGCTACGCGCTGCGACTCAACCGACGTTTGCTAGCCTGAAAATTTCGCTCATCAGCCGAACGTGTGAGTTGAGCACCAAAGCGGTACACCATTGCCTCCGGCAACTCACACTTTCACAGATGAGCCGAAAATTTATATCCAAAATGATAAACAATTAAGTTACGGAGGAAACAATGCCAACTGCGCTCATTACCGGTGTGACCGGCCAAGATGGCAGTTATTTAGCCGAATTCTTATTGGAAAAAGGCTATACGGTTGTTGGAATGATACGTCGAACCAGCACAATAAATTTTGAGCGAATTCAACATATTCAAGATCAGATGGAAATCGTTCAAGGCGATCTACTTGATCAGATGAGCCTAATCGGCCTGTTACAGGAGTATAAGCCCGACGAAGTTTACAATTTAGCGGCCCAGAGCTTTGTGCCAACCAGCTTTACGCAACCGGTCCTCACTGGTGAATTTACAGCGTTAGGGGTCACGCGTCTGTTGGAAGCGATTCGGTGGGTAGATCCCAAGATCCGTTTCTACCAGGCGAGCAGCAGCGAGATGTTCGGCAAGGTTGTTGAAGTGCCACAACGGGAGACTACGCCCCTATACCCGCGTAGCCCCTATGGGGTAGCCAAAGTTTATGGCCACTGGATTACCATCAACTACCGCGAAAGCTACAACCTCTTTGGCTGCTCTGGCATCCTTTTTAACCATGAAAGCCCGCGCCGTGGTCTTGAATTTGTCACGCACAAAATCACCAATGTCGCCGCCAAGATTAAGTTAGGGATGGCCAACGAATTGCGGCTAGGCAATTTAGAGGCACGCCGCGATTGGGGGTATGCTGCGGACTATGTACGCGCCATGTGGCTAATGTTGCAACAAGATCATCCAGATGATTATGTCGTTGCCACCGGCGAGACCCACAGTGTCGAAGAGTTTGTCCAGGAGACTTTTAGCTACTTAGATTTGGACTGGAAAGAGTATGTGATCCAAGACCAACGCTTTTACCGTCCTGCCGAAGTCGACCTGCTGGTAGGTGATCCGGACAAGGCTGGGCGCATCCTCGGCTGGGAGCCGAGTGTCGATTTCCGTGGTCTTGTACGACTGATGGTTGATGCCGATATGGCGGCTTTACAAGTATAGGATGATTAACGCGCGTTATGGGTAAAGATCACTCCCCTGGAACGTGACCGACATCTTCCCAATGTCGGTCACGTTGGCCCCCGCAAATACCTCCCGTCGAAAATGTAGTAACCAGGACTAAGCAGCCGGGTTTGGGGCGTTATCCATCAGAACTTATAGACGTTCAGATAATTTTTCGTAGGGCCACGGTACACCGTGGCCCTACGAAAAATGGATTCCATCACGGATCTTTTTCTGAACATCTATAGTTCTGAGAGGATCAGGAGTGACACGCCCCAAGCGCACCAGAAGGCTCCCGCTATACTTAGATCAGAATGAAAGCCCTAGTTTTGGCCAGCGTGCGTCGCACTGACAAAGCATCTAGCGGACTGGAAGCAGTTGGCGGTCAGTGCGACGCACGCGATCCTGTTGGCCCGCAAAACTACGGTTCCCAAGTTGACTTGAGTATAGATACAAACGACCTCCCCCCAAAGTTCCTCAAAGGACGATTGTCGTGGATTGCCAGCGCAAGATCTCCTTACAGCCTCCAAGGGAGAGATAAATTCACAGAGCTTAAATCCGTCGTGCGCTGGCGGGGCGGCGCATGCTATTCATGTAGACACGAATACTTGGCTCGGAGAAGAGGAGAATGGCACAAATTACATACGTAGAGGAGAGCAGAAAGCTCAAAGCCAGCAATTGATTCGATTGGCCCACATATTTCAAAGCCACGATCGAAAGAGCAAATCCAAGGATACCGCGGGTTAGCCAATGGACAGCCCAAAGCCATCGTAACGAACCATGACCTAAGTAGAGGAGAAGACATAGGAAGGTCACCATACCAAAGTTTAATACGCGGTTGGTGAAAAATGTCTCCTGGTTTGTGATAAACCAACTTTGTAGTTCACGGAGTGCCCCTCGTGCTGCCGGGTCAGATAAAGGTCGCGCTAATTCCGCATACCATTTTAAGAGCCAAGTTTGAACAAACCAAATGCCGATCCCGTTGATGAAGAGGGCAATTGCAACGACGGTTGTGATGATGATCTTCCCCCTGGTAAATTCATTGTACACGCTCAATCCTTTCTATTAACCGATCCTTCGGTAAAACTTGCCTTGAATAAACCTAGGTGACCAACCAGCTTTATCCTTTGTTTGTTGTGAAGTATACTGGCAGGTAATATAGCGTTAGCATAGCCCAATTGACATTTATGTTAATCGGATAAATGTCTCAAAATTTGCAGTAAGCTACACGAATTGACTGTTCTCTGTTAAGTTGTCACTGAAAGTCTCTATGCACACACCAATTCGGGTGTCGGTAATTACAACGATCTTTAATGAATCTGCAACAATTGAAGGTCTCCTTGATACACTGGCAACGCAAGAGCGTACGCCAGACGAAGTCATCCTTTGTGACGGCGGCAGCACCGATGGCACTGTAGCACTGATTGCAGCCTATCAGCAGCGTCACCCGCAGCGGTTGCCGCAGTTGCGCGTCATCGCCGAAGCAGGCGCAAACATCAGCCGCGGACGCAACCTGGCAATTGCCGCCGCTAGCCATCCATTGATTGCAGTGACCGATGCTGGTGTACGGTTGACTGACGGCTGGCTGGCAGCGCTCATCGCGCCGTGGGAAGAGGCCATGCGTCGACAGGCACCGCCACCGCTGGCCGTTGCGGGATTTTTTCTGCCCGATCAACGAGGGCAAGATTGCGCGCAGCAGACCTTTCTGACTGCAATGGCCGCCACCGTCTTGCCACTGATCGATGAGATCAATCCGCAAAGATTTCTCCCCAGTAGCCGTTCGGTCGCCTTTACCAAGGCAGCTTGGGCGCAGGCCGGTGGCTATCCAGAGTGGCTAGATTACTGTGAAGATCTGATCTTTGATCTTACAATCAATGGACAGCAGCCGGCAACCCCGACTGCCTTTGTTTGGGCCCCAGCGGCAGCTGTCTATTTTCAGCCACGGGCGACGTTGCGCAGTTTCTGGACACAATATTATCGCTATGCACGCGGCGATGGCAAAGCGGATCTCTGGCGCAAACGGCACCTGGCACGCTACTTCACCTATCTGGTTGCTCTCCCCGCCTTACTGGGCCATGCACTCTGGGGGAATTTTGCGCCGTGGTTGGGTTGGGTTGGATTGTTGGTGGGAGGTGTCGCCTATTGTGCCCGCCCCTGGCAGCGGTTGTTGCAGCTGGGCCGCGACCTACGACCTGTGCAACAGATGGGGGCGGCGCTTCTTGTGCCCCTAATTCGTCTCAGCGGCGATGTAGCCAAGATGGTCGGTTATCCAGTGGGGTTATGGTGGCGATGGCAGAGGCGGGGAACGCCAGAATTGGATTGGCGCAGGAAGCTGTCGGCGCTAAGCAAATGATTTCTTGTCCATTGGGCAGGTGAATTGTAAATGGTGAATTGTAAATGGTGAATGGTAAATGGTGAATGAGAAGATGTCGATGCGAGGAGGAACAGATGCAAGGTGAGCCAGTGCAAGAAGAGGCTGAAACACAGAAATTTGTGCGCCGAACGGTGCCCGCCGATCTGATTGAGGCGACGCCGGGCAACAATGGAATTGGACAGTGGATTTTGGCCTCGCCTTTTTTACTCTTTTTGGCCTGGCTGTGGGTTGATTTTTTTCATGCGTTGAGTCCACTAAATAGCCGCTTCATTAATGTCTTTGTCGGTGCTTTGCTCTTTATCGGGATAATTGTGTTGCCCTTTGGCCTGCTGGCCCATCGTCTGATCCTCTCGCTGCCCCGTATATTTCAACATGCCGGCTGGGACATTGAGCCGCTGGAACGGGTCACCCAAGAAGAGATGTATATGGTACGCTACCGTTATCAAGAGCACCATTGGGCACCTACCAATTGGCAACGCCGGTGGCTGCGTGCGGCGCAGGGCTGGGTCTATCTGGAGATCATCGCGATCTTTGGTGGGGCGATCGTGATGATCCCGCTCTTCTTTAGCGCCGTGGAATTTGGCTTTGGACAATAGAAAATGATCGTTTTTATCGATAACGAACATGAAAAGGGCTACGACTCGCCGTGGGGCGAGCGGCTGATGGCGGCGCGTGTGCGCATCAAGTATCGGCTGGAAGATATCACCAATCAGCCCTGCCTGATCATCCGCTACAACAAAGTGACGCCGGATCTGCTGCGCCAACTCGGTGTGCAGGCGATCTTTATCAGCGGCAGCGGCACCGATGCCGACCAATATGATCCAGCAGAGCAGGCGGGGATGTATGCCGCCCTGCGCGAGAAAGCTTGGCCGACCTTTGGCTTCTGCGGCGGTATGCAGGCCATGTCGGAAAGTTATGGGGTGCCAATAGAGCGGATTGGCGCGCTTGGCCCAAATGATGACGATCCCAATCCGAACTTTGCGCCCGGCTTCAAAAAAGAGTTTGGCTATGAGCCGATCAAGCTGTTGAAGCCTCATCTGCTGTTAGCCGGCTTGGGTGAAGCACCGATCTTTCGTCATGCCCATTCGTGGGAGATCAAACGTCTGCCGGATGGCTTTGGCCTCTATGCCTCAACCGCGACGACGCCGGTCCAACTAATGATCCACGACGAACTGCCCATAGTCGGCACCCAGTTTCACCCCGAATATTGGACCGACGAGCATCCAGCAGGGAAGCTCTTGATTGAGAATTTTTGTCGGTGGACGGGGTTGATTTAGGGTCTATTTTTGGCGTAAACGCTCAATATCAGTAAGCAATATATCCAAACTCTCACCGCAGATTTCCCAAACAATTTCATCTGAAATAGCATCATAACCATGCGCCAGTATGTTGCGGAAGCCGATGATTTTGCGATACTCGGTAATCTCTTCCAAAGCCTCTTCATCAGTTTGACGAATGCGATTTAATGCCTCACCGACGATTTCAAACTTACGCTCCACGGCAGAGCGCAATAGATCGCTGGCCTGATAGTCAGCTAAATTTTTGTCACTGATGAAGCGTTTGATGGCAAGTGCTGCTTCCTGAATATCAAAGAGCAGCTTCTTCAGTTCGCGCTCCATAGATGATCTTCTTTTCTTCTTCAATCGCTGCGCGCAGATATGGATTGCGGATAGCGTCTTGCTCTAACAGATCTATTTGCTTTGCTAAATGGTCTTCTAAGTAAAAGAGCAGACCAAAAAAACGGTCGGACAGCTTGCTACCTTGCGTTTTATGAAATGAGACGACAAAATCAAAATCGCTTTCTTCATCTGAATCACCCCGTGCTTGTGAACCAAAGATGCTCAGTTCGCACACAGCAAATTCTTCACAGGCGGGGGTGACAAGCTCGATTAGCTGTTGGTAGTCTGTCATGATAGTTCTTCCGTTGATTCGTGTATGGCGTGCTTCTTCCCAAAGTGCACTCCTATTGTGCTTCGGAAGGACGATGAATGCAAATTGAAATGTCGGTCTATTGCCCGCTTGCCGGTCGATCTACCAATGCAAATGATAAGAAAAGGTCATGCTACAGCCACCCGCGATTGCCAATGCCTTGCTTGCGGCCACCCTACAACAGGACTATCACCTGTCCGCGGAATCGATCACCTTCCTACCTATCGGCAACGATGCCAGCGCGTGGATCTTTCGCGCCGACACGATAGATCACGCGACTTATCTGTTCAAACTCAAACGGGGACCAGTCGAAGCCGCTAGCCTTACCGTTCCCTACTATCTCTACAATCATGGCGTTGCGGCGGTGGTTGCACCGTTGCCGACTGCGAATGGGCAACTCGCCGCACCTTGTGGCGACTTTACCTTGATCCTCTATCCCTTTATCGTCGGCGAGACCGGAATGGCATTGGGGCTTGCACCGGCGCAGTGGCAAGCATTCGGTCTGCTCCTCGCGCAACTTCATACCACGGCGCTTCCCTCGACATTATCCCAGCAACTGCCGCGCGAATCTTTCTTGCTCTATTGGGATGAGACCATGCAGAAATTGGAGCAACAGCTCCGCGATTTGCACGGTGCCGATCCAATTGCGCGAGCACTGGCTGTCATCTGGCAGGAGCGCCACGCCGAGATCTGGGCAATTGTCGCGCGAACAGTGGCGCTAGGCAAGCAACTTCAAGCCGCACCACCGCCCTTTGTGCTCTGCCACGCCGACATCCACACGGCAAACTTATTAGTTGACCCGCAGGATGCCCTCCACATCGTCGATTGGGATGGCATCCTGTTGGCCCCAAAAGAGCGCGACCTAATGTTTGTCAGCGCGCGCGCGGTGATCCAGCAGCCGCATGAACATGCCTTCTTTGTCGGCTATGGCGCCACAGCCATCGATCCGGTCGCCTTTGCCTACTATCGCTATGAGTGGGTGGTGCAAGAGTTGGCTGACTATGGACGCCGCATCCTGCTGATGGGCGATTCAGGGGAAACGACGCGGCAGGATGCGTTAGCAGGATTGCGTGCGCTCTTTGCGCCCGGCGATGTGGTCGATATGGCCTATGGCACAGAGCAAGAGTTGATTAAGCAGCCCCAACGTTGAGTGGCTTGACACCCCAAATCTCTTCGCAATACTGGCGGATCGTCCGATCCGACGAGAAGAAACCGGAGCGCGCCGTGTTGAGGATCGACATGCGGGTCCACTGCGCCTGATCGCGATAGGCCGCATCGACTGCCCCTTGCGCATCGATATAGGGCTGATAGTCGGCCAGTAACATGTACTCATCGCGGTGGAGCAGACTATCGACCAGCGGACGGAAGAGGTCGGTGTCTCCCACAGAAAAGTGGCCGCCGGAGATGCTATCAATGGCGCGCTTGAGGGCTGCGTTCTGGTTGTAGTGCACAATTGGATCGTACCCCTCTGCCTTGCGGGCAAAGACCTCGTCGACCGTCAGACCAAAAAGGAAGAAATTATCAGGCCCAACTAGATTGCGAATTTCGATGTTGGCCCCATCAAGCGTGCCAATGGTCAGCGCACCATTGAGTGCAAACTTCATATTACCGGTGCCGGAAGCCTCTTTGCCGGCGAGCGAAATCTGCTCCGAAAGGTCAGCCGCAGGATAGATCAACTGGGCCAATGAGACATTAAAATTTTCTAGAAAGGCCACTTGTAAACGCCCATTGACCACCGAGTCATGATTGACAACTTGCGCGATATTGTTGATCAGTTTGATGATCAGCTTGGCCATCTGATAGCCCGGTGCTGCCTTGGCCCCAAAGACAAACGTTCGCGGTACGATCTCTAGAGTCGGGTTCTCGTGCAACTGCTGATAGAGCGTAATAATGTGTAACGCCTTGAGCAATTGACGTTTGTATTCATGCAGCCGCTTAACCATGATATCAAAGAGCGAGGCTGGCTTCAGAGCAAGGCCCATGTGACTCTGCGTATAGTCGGCCAACGCCTTTTTATTGGCTTGCTTGACCGTGCGCCATTCCTCTTGAAAGGTGCTATCGTCGGCGAACGCTTCCAGGCCACGCAGTTGCTCTAAGTCGGTGAGCCATCCGCTGCCCAACTTGTTGGTAATCAGATCCGCCAATTGCGGATTGGCCAGCTTCATAAAGCGCCGCGGCGTGACCCCGTTGGTCTTATTCTGAAATTTGGCCGGCCACAATTCATAAAAATCGTGCAACGTCCGGTCACGGAGCAATTGCGAATGCAACTCGGCAACGCCGTTAATCGCAAAGCTGCCGACTGCGGCCAGATGCGCCATGCGCACGCGTCGGCCATTTGTTTCGTCGATAATCGACATACGTGCTAAGCGGGCGTTGTCACCAGGGAAGGCACCGTGTACCACATCCAGAAAGCGTCGGTTGATTTCATAGACGATCTCGAGGTGGCGCGGCAGCAAACGGGTAAAGAGTGCCACCGACCACGTCTCCAACGCTTCCGGCAACAATGTGTGACAGGTGTAGGCAAAGCTCTTAGTCGTAATGGCCCACGCTTCGTTCCACGTCAGTCCATACTCGTCAATAAAGATGCGCATGAGTTCTGGGATCGCCACGACCGGGTGGGTATCGTTTAGCTGCATCACCACCTTATCGGGAAAGTGCGGCCAGTCATTGTCGTTGTTGATCTGAAAACGGCGAATAATATCATGTAACGAACAGGTGACAAAGAAGTACTGTTGTTTGAGGCGTAACTCCTGCCCCTGTGCGGCGCTATCATTGGGATAGAGGACCTTAGAAATGCTCTCTGTGAGCGATTTTTCTTCGACCGCGCGTGCGTAGTCGCCACTATTAAAAATTTGGAAATCGAAGCGATGGCTGGCACGCGCGCGCCAGAGCCGCAGCATGTTAACTGTCTCCGTCTGATACCCTGGCACCAAGAGGTGGTAGGGTTCCCCACGCACCATCTGCCCTGGATGCCAGCGCACCCGATAATGGCCCTCTTCATCGGTATAGGGCTCGGTGTGACCATAAAAGCCTACATCAACCATGTTGTCGGACTGGCGAAATTCCCAGGGGTATTGGGCCAGCGACCATTCATCAGCTTCTTCGACCTGCCAGCCATCAACAAACTTCTGACGGAAAATGCCATATTCATAGCGGATGCCGTAGCCAATCGCCGGAATATCCAGCGTGGCCAGCGAATCGAGAAAGCAAGCTGCCAGACGGCCCAAACCGCCGTTGCCCAAGCCTGGTTCTGGATCAATGGCGATGCAGGCATCCAGCGATTGATTGTATTGTTGCAGCAGCGCGCTGAGCGACTCGGTCTGCTCGGTATACAACAGATTCTGTTGCAACTGTTTGCCCATTAGATATTCCGCCGAGAGATAGTAGATGATTTTGGGATTCTGCGCGTATTGGGCATCTTTGGTCAAGCGCCAACGGCGCAACAGATCGGCACGCACGGCCGCCGCGGTGCCCATGTAAAAATCGTAGAGGCTGGCTGAAGGCAGCGTTGCGCCCTGGGCATAGAGACCATCCAACAACGCATTGTGTAATGTCTCGGTGGTCAACTGCGCGGTGTCATCGAACGGTTGATTCGCTGCATCATGGCTACCAAACAATTTTGCGATCATTGTGCATCCTCACTAGCAGAAGATTGTAGATGTCAAGACGTTTCATCCCTTGGGGATAGGTGTGTTTAGAGCGATAGGGTACCGACACCAACAAAAGGACGTGTGCTGTCGATGGTATTGAATTTGAGACTAGCTTATGTCATTTATGGCATCGATCTAGGTGGTAAGCTTGTCAAAAAAGCGGCCATATTGCGAATCGATCTGCCAGCCATCGACTGGGTACGCTTTCATACGTGCAATGTCCAGTGCTTCCAACCCCTGAAACGAGTGGGCAGGATAGCGAAAGCTGTTGATGCAGGCAATCGTTAGCGCACCCCGCTCATGCACCTGCGCAATCTCTTCCGCGGTCACCGAATCGGGATCGTCAAACCAGAAGTAGTCGTCCAGTGGTGCACCGGTGGCAAGGAGGTCGTGTAAATTTCGCGCACGGATTGGCCAAAGGGTTGTAGACGGCAGTGTGGCGTGTACTTCGGGACGCATGGAAAGGGTCATCATGGCGTGTTCAAAGCCACGTTCGACAAACAATTCAACTACCCGTTGCAGATAGGCCGCCGGCAGCGGATTGGCGTCAATGGTCTTCATGTCGAGCATGACGCCGAGATCATGGCGCACGCAGAGATCCAATGCTTGCTCCAGCGTTAGAATCGTTTGCTCGGTGCCACGATAGGTGAAAGTAGCGAGCTCGCTGCTGGGGAAGTCTCCAATATTGCCGGCCACACCACAATCGACCAGCAGCCCACCGCGCCCGCCGTGGCCGTGAAAGAGCACCGGCACCTGATTGGCGGCGCAGCAGATATCTAATTCGACCAGATCATAGCCCTGCTGCGCGGCTAGTTCAATCGCGCGCTGTGAATTTTCCGGCGCGTCCGGCGCAATGACGCCGCCACGATGGGCGATCATCACGGGGTGACGGGTGGTAATTTCTGCTTTGTTGTGGAGGTTGATCATTGGTCAGTTTTTTCGTTTGGGGCTACCGAATTCATTCGGTAGCTGATAGGCAAAAATACGTTTTAACGCATTGATTTGGTAGCCACAAGAGGTTATGCTGCTGCTTGGGCGAGCGTTGCATAGATCTGCCAGTGATAACTGCCCGACTGATCGACCGCGTGATCGACATCTTCGCAGCGGTGGATAGTGAAATTATGCAAGAGTTGCTCGGCTTCGGTGCGGTCGAAGTAATGATGAGGATGGCTGGTTTCGCCGCTGTCGGGAATAACAAAGGTGTTGGGTTCGATTGCATTGCCCTTGCCGTAGCGTTTGTGTGAATGGGAGAGGAGAGTGCAGATCAGCTGGCCGCCCGGTTTGAGGCACCGTTCGATCTCCTGTACGGTCTGCTCGATTCGCTCCATCTTGCCGTGGTAGATCACATTCCAGGTGACGATCAAGTCGAAAAAATTCTCCGCATAAGGCAACGTTGTCATGTCGCCGGTTGTAAGCTTGAGAATGACGGCTTCGTTCACGGCCCACTCGTTGGCATAAGCAAGGCCATTAGCCGCCGCGTCGATGCCATACAGCTCGATGCCCTGTTTGGCCAAGAGGATGGCATGGCGACCCACGCCAAATCCGAGGTCAAGAGCAGTTTGTACGTTGGTGGCTTGCAGCGTTGGCAGTAATTCTACGACAAAGGGATCCGGCACCAGCCATTCCCGACGCCCAGCTTCGGTTGCCCAAGCTTCATTCCATGCTTCCATTAATCTCTCCTTCCAATCCAAAATCCGTTTCATGGCTATCATACCTGATCAAGCCGCCTATTGCCCAAGATCAATAGCCGGCAGCTGCTCGCTCTTTACGCCAACTCCCACCAGATCCAGCTCCTCAGCAAAGTGGCAGGCGACGAGATGACCGGCTTGGCTTTCGCGCAGAGGCGGCAACTGTTGCCGGCAACGTTCCTGCGCATACCGGCAGCGTGGATGAAAGGCACAGCCACTGGGCGGGTTCGCCGGGTCGGCGACACTGCCTTCAAGATGGATGCGGCTGACGTTGCGCTGGGTGGGATCGGGGCGCAGCACGGCCGAGAGCAATGCTTCAGTATACGGATGTTGTGGCTGCTGAAAGAGCGTGGCGGTGGGGGCTAGCTCGACAATTTTACCCACATACATGACGGCAACACGGTCACTAATATGCGCGACAACACTGAGATCGTGCGAGATAAAGAGATAGGTCAGCTTGTACTCGGCCTGCAGATCTTTCATCAGATTGAGGATCTGCGCCTGCACCGAGACATCGAGTGCCGAAACCGGTTCGTCGGCGATCACCAGTCGCGGGTTGGGGGCAAGGGCGCGGGCAATGCCAATGCGCTGCCGTTGCCCGCCGCTAAAGGCGTGGGGGTAGCGGTGCAGGTAGTGGGAACTCAACCCCACCTTCTCCATGATATCGCTAACCCGTTCTTCCAATGCTTTACCCCTGGCCAGCCCATTGACCTTGAGCACCTCGCCAATGATTTCCAACACTGGTAGCCGCGGGTTGAGCGACGCATACGGATCCTGGAAGATCATCCTGATCTCACGGTGATAGCGCTTCATCTCACCATCCGTTAAACCTGCCAGATTTACACTGTTCACCGATCCGCTGTCTGACCGTTCACCGTCATATAAAATAGCTCCAGCCGTTGGTTCATACAAGCGCATCACCGTATGGCCCAATGTCGTCTTGCCGCACCCCGATTCACCGACCAACCCCAATGTCTCGCCCTCATAGATTGCAAACGAGACACCGTCGACCGCCTTGACGTGGCCGGTGACGCGATTGAAAAAGCCGCTGTGAATCGGAAAGTGCATTTTGAGATCGTTGACCGTCAAGAGCGCGCGCTTAACACTTTCACCCTCCCCCGGGCCGGGGAAGGCCGAGGGAGGAGCTGATTCCGCATTAACCCCATCTTGGCACTCTCGACAAGCTGGGGAAGGCTGGGCAGAAGTTTGTTCCAGTGAAATTGTATAGCGCACATCGTAGGCAAGACAGCGCACATCACGGCCATCCTCTAGTCGGATTGTCTGCGGAACGACGACATCACAGATACCAGGTTGGGCAAAGGTGCAGCGATCGTGGAAGGGGCAGCCACTGGGCCGGCTCAATGGGTGGGGCACGGTGCCGCTGATTGTATCCAAGCGACTGTTGTGTGCAATGGTTGCCTGACTTAACGTTGGAATGGAGCGCAACAGTGCACGTGTGTAGGGGTGTTTGGGTGCAGTAAAGATCTGCTCTACTGTACCCCGTTCAACCACGGTGCCCAGGTACATGACAACGACTTCGTGCGCAATATCGGCGACCACCCCCAAATCATGGGTAATAAACATGATCGACATACCCATCTCCTGCTGTAGATCACGCATGAGATCGAGTATATTGGCTTGGGTCGTAACATCGAGCGCCGTGGTCGGCTCATCGGCAATCAGCAGTTTTGGTTCGCAGACGAGCGCCATTGCAATCATTGCCCGCTGCCGCATGCCCCCGGAAAGCTCAAAGGTATAGGCGTCAATACGCTCTTCAGGATGGGGAATGCCCACTTTGCCAAGCGCCTCAATCGCCATTTCACGCGCGGCCTGTTTGGAGACAGGCAAGTGCCAGCGGATCGCCTCGATAATCTGGTTACCAATCGTGTACATGGGGGAGAGCGAAGACATCGGCTCCTGGTAGATCATCGTAATGTCACGGCCGCGGATGGCGCGGATCGCTTGGCCGCGGGGCGGCAAGGCAGCGAGATCAACCAAGCCGCCAGCAGCTTGCTGAAAGTCAATCGTGCCGTCAACAATCCGCCCAGGTTCATCGACGACTTGCAGAATTGCGCGCGCTGTCACCGACTTACCACAGCCTGATTCACCGACGACGCAAACCGTTTTACCGCGCGGAATGGCAAAGGTCGCGCCATCCACCGCTTTGACTAGACCTTCGTCAGTCTGAAAATGAACGTGGAGGTTGGAGACTTGGAGTAAATTGTCGGTAGGAGTGGTCATTGGGTATCGAAATTCTATCTGCGTGAAATGGCGCTAATACATGGGTGGCAACAAGAGATTCAGACAGGAATTCAGACAGGAAATTCTGAAGGAAAGAGATAAAATCAAATATCCCTTGTGTATCAAGGTAAGTCTTCCAGGAACACTACAGCGGATTTTGGCAGCAACGGATCTGCAATTTCGTAAGTCAACCCGTCTCTTCTTTACAAATCTGTCGATTTAAGCGTCATTTTTTCCTAGAATTCAGGGTACGCTGCGGAAAATCAGTTGCTTCCCGGGAACCCTTTGGGTGCCGTTGTCGTGTTGGTTACGCCCTTATTTCTTAGCTTGATACACATGGGAAGAGATAAAATCAGATATCCCTTCCCTTCTGAATCCCCTTTCCCCGTCTCATGTCGTATATGGATCCGCGGCGTCGCGTAACCCATCGCCGAGAAAATTCAAGGCCAGCACGGAAATCACCACCGCCAATCCAGGCAGAAAGAGCCAGGGTGCCGTCGATATTGAGCGGATGTTTTGGGCCTCTTGCAACAGTACACCCCAACTCACCACTGGTGGGCGCAGCCCAATGCCGAGAAAACTGAGTGACGTTTCGGCGAGAATCATGCCGGGGATGGCGAGGGTGACGACCGCGATGATGTGGCTCATAAAGGAGGGCACCATGTGGCGGAAGATAATACGCAACGTTCCACAGCCATCGAGCTTGGCCGCTTTGACAAAATCCTCGGTACGCAACGCAAAGAACTTGCCCCGTACCACACGCGCCAGCCCGGTCCAGCCGAGGACAGAGAGAATGACGGTGATGAGAAAATAGACCCGCAGCGGCGGCACGTCGGCCGGGATCGCCACGGCCAGCCCGATCCAGAGCGGGATGGAGGGGATCGACTGCAGAAATTCGATCACCCGCTGGATCACATTGTCGATCCAGCCGCCGAAGTAGCCGGAGATGCCGCCAAGCAAAATGCCAAAGAAGAGGCTCAGTGCCACACCAACGAGGCCAATCGTCATCGAAACACGTGTACCGTAGATTGTGCGACTGAGGATGTCGCGCCCCAGTCGATCGGCCCCGATCAGAAACATGGGGTCATCTGGGTTCTCTGGGCCGAGGAGATGGGTATCGCTCTCGATCAAGCCGAGCAATTTATAAGTCTCCCCTTGAACGAAGAAGCTAACTGGGATTTGCACATCTGGATCGGGGACAAAGATGCGCCGCCCCTGCTCATAGTTCAACTCGATCTTGTAGCCATAGACATAGGGGGCAAAGCGACGGCCATCCGCCGTTTCCCTGAGAAAATGGAGTGGTTGCGGTGGCGCGTAGGTATAGTCAGCTCCATAGCGGTCAGTGGTAAAGGGGGCGAGAAATTCGGCAAAGATGGCGATGAGATAGATCAGAATTGTTAAAATGCCGCCAATCAACGCCAAGCGATGTTTGATAAATTTGCGCCAGATCAGTCGCCATTGGCCGGCGGAGACGGTGCGACTTTCAGCAGAAGAAACGAGTTCAGTCACAAAACTTTCCTGAGCGTATTGATGCTTTTAAATTTTCACGATCCACGAAGATACGCAGAGTGCGACGCTGTGTATTCACCAGACTAGGCGCACGAAGGCTCATAAAGTTTTTCAAAGCTTTTCTTCGTGTGTTTTCGTGTGTCTTCGTGGATGTCACTTGAAACGAATCCGTGGGTCGAGCCACGCCAGCAAAATGTCTGAAAAGAGTGTTCCGATCACGGTCGAGACACTGAGCAGCATAATCAGGCTACCGGCCAAGAACATATCTTCTGAACGTAATGCATCGAGCAACAGCGGTCCCGTTGTCTGCAAACTGAGTACCACCGCCACAATGGTTGAGCCGGAAATGAGATTGACAAAGATATCGTTGAGACTGCTGACAAAGGGGTTGAGCGCATGGCGCAACGGGTATTTCACAATCAGCCACGCTTCCGGCAACCCTTTTGTGCGCGCCGTCGTCACATAAGGGCGGCCCAGTTCGTCCAGCAGATTGGCGCGCAGCGTGCGGATCAAGCCCGCCGTGCCTGCCGTGCCGAGCACGATCATGGGGATCCACAAATGGCCGAGCATATCCCACACCTTGGCGCTATTCCACGGGGCGTTGATATACTCCGGCGAAAAGAGACCACCGACACTCTGGCCAAAGTATTTAAAGGAAATATACATCAGCACAAGTGCGATGAGAAAGTTGGGCGTTGCCAACCCGATAAAGCCCAAAAAGGTGGCGATGTAGTCGTTGACCGAATATTTGCGGACCGCCGAATAGATGCCAATGGGGATGGCGACCGCCCAAATAAAAAACATGCTGGAGAGTGACAACAACAGGGTCAGCGCCATCCTTTCCCAAATCAGCGAACTGACCGGCAGATCCCAGCGGAAGGAGCGGCCAAAGTCACCACGCGTGAGAATGTTGGTGATCCAGTTGAGATACTGTTCCGGCAACGATTTATCCAGCCGGTAAAACGTACGCAAGTCGGCCACCTCTTGTGGCGTTAACGTTTCACCCGCCCGCCGCCGTTCTGCCACCTGGCGATCGACAAAGTCGCCGGGCGGCAAATTGATGATCGAAAAGCTGACAATCGAAATCGCCAGCAGCGTCGGGATCATATAGAGGATACGCTTGATGATGTATTGGAGCATGGGTAGGTATGGGAGATAAGTAAATAGGTAGATAAGGAAACAGGTAGACAAGTGCTGAAGGGTCGCTCCCTGTGTACCTGTTTCCCTGTTTACTTATTTACTTCGCAAAGCTCGGATCGAGATAGAATGACTCATAATTTGCCGGGGCCGGGCCGGGGTAGAGCCAGCCGGAGATGACCGGGTTGGGGACGTTGCGCAGTTGGTTGTTAACGGTGCGATAGTCACCCATTGGCAAACTCAGGCCAAGCGTCATGAATTGATCGGCTGCCAGATCGAGGATGTCGTTCATGATCTTGGTTTGGGCGTCGATACCAACCGCCTGTTGCAGATCAGCGACCAATTGGTATTGTTGCTGCAATTCTGCAGGTGGCTCAACCACTTCAGCGCTCTGCGCGGCGGCATCTTGGCCTTTGATGTTGACTGATTCCCAGGCCGTCCAGCCCCAGGCGGCTTCCGGTGCATAACCACCGGCGGCGAGCAACGGCAACAGACCCGTACCATTTTCACCGGCCCAGACATAGGCATCGATGTCATCTTCTTCGATGCGTTGGCGCCAGATATCGTCGGTGACAATCACCAAATTGGTGTTAATGCCCACCGCTTCCCAGTTCAATTCGATAATGCCCATCGCATCGACCCAATCGGGACGGAAGCCTTCATTCACCAGTACGGTGAAGACAAACGGTTGACCATCGGGGGCCAGGCGGAAGCCTTCGGCGTCCTTCTCCGGCATGACCTTGTCGAGCGCTTCATTGGCGAGGTCAACATTGTATTCGGTGTACTGGGTCGCTAGCTTCTCGTTGTAGAAGGGCGACTCGGGGCGAGGGGCCTGCTGGTGTGGTTGACCCTGGCCAATGTAGACCGTGTCGATCACATTCTGGCGATCCATGGCATAGGAGAGACCAATGCGGAAATCCTTGTTCTGCATGATCGCGGCCTGCTGTGCTTCGGGATGGTTGAACTTCATGTGCAGCAACATCAGGTTGAAGTCACTGTTGATGACATCGATAAAACGATAGTTGCCCGTCTCTTGATTGTCAAAGAAGACAGCCTTGTTTGGCGGTTGGCTGATATCACGGTCGCTGAAGTAATCTTCGCCGTTGAGGGTCTTGAGCAGACGCACTTCGGGGTCGGTGGCCAGCGTCCAGGTGCGCAGATCAATGTAGGGCAACTGGTTGCAGGCGGGGTCGACCTTGAAGTAATAGGGGTTGCGCTCGAAGGTAAAGCGCTCTTCGCCAACGTAGGGCGCAACCGGCACCCAGGGCTGCATTAACGGACGCGCCGGGTCATTATATTCGGCCGAGTTGCCATAGGAACCAACACGGCTGACCCACCAAGGGCCGTACTCGGTTTGGCCATCCGCTTCCATCATTTTGGCAACGCCGTCTGGGTTGAGCTTGTCGGAGAATTGGCTCAAGTAATGTTCAGCAAATTGGGTGACGCGCACACCGTACGAAGCAGAAATATTTTGCAGAAAGAGACCATTGGGGGCCACAAATTGGAAGACAACCGTCAGGTCATCCGGTGCGGTGACGGTAGCCGGCTCGCCGTTGACGACGAAATAGCCGTGCGGGTTGGCGTTGATGGCGCTGTTGGTTTCCACCTGTTCCCACCAGAAGAGGATATCCTTCGACGTGAAAGGTTCACCATCGGACCAGCGCAAGCCTTTGCGCAGGGTGAAGGTGTAGGTGGTGCCATCATCGCTAACGTCCCAACGCTCGGCAATGTTCGGGATCACCTCGGTCCCTTCCACATTCCAGCGCACCAGGTTTTCGTAGCCATACTGGCGGAATTCGGCGAGGCGGCTGCCGCTGTAGATGCCAAGATATTCACCGCCGTAGAGGCCAATCTGCTCCGCCGGTTCGACCACAACTGGGTGGACGGGCAGGCGCTCGGCGACAGCCGGCAACTCACCAGCCGCGACACGGTCGGCCAGCATGGGGGATTCGTTGTAGGTATCACAGGTGCCGTCGGCATTGACCGCCGAGGTGATATCGGCGGCAGCCGGGGCACTAGCGGCGGGTGCCTCCGCGACGGGGGCGGAGGGTGCGGTTGGTGCACATGCAGCCATGACAACAATGGTTGCCATCAGCGCAAGGCAGTGCATCACTGCGGTTTGCAACTTGATTTTCATGTGGCTTCCTTTTACTTTGCGTGTTTGCTTAAGTGTAACGTTGAATCTGGGTTTCCATAATTTCGGAATGACGCGGCGATTGGGGTGATTCGTTGCGTCCATCGGCTATTAACGCTAATTACTATTAACTGTACGAGGGTGACATGTTAAGAGGTTGCTAAGAACTTGCTAACAATCGGATCGCCATTGTTGGTTCTCCGAAGCTGAAGTGGCTATTCAAACGTGATGTCCGCCAAGACCGGGAGGTGGTCAGACGGATAGATGCCGTCCCAATGATCCGCCAACACAGCGTGACGCAATACCTGTACAGATCCTTGTGGGTAACAAAAGATATAATCGATTTTGTGGCGCAACGGATTACAAAAGCTGCTGTTGGTTGTGGCTGTGGGACCGTGGTGAGGGGCCTTGCTAATCACCATTGCATCGCAAAGGGGGGCACTGTCGGTCTGGCAAGCTGTGGTCAGCGCTTGATAGGGCTCTGCATCCGGTGCGCAATTAAAATCACCGGTGATAATCGTTGGCACCTGGTTGGAATCATTGGCGAGGAAATGCCGGAGCAGGTAGGCACTTTCCAGGCGCGCTTGCTGGCCGCGATGATCAAAATGGGTATTAAGCTGGCGAATGGTTGCGCCGCTGCTCTGATCAACGAAGATGACCCAGGTCCCAATGCGCGGATAGCTGGCATCCCAGCCGATGCTCCCGGCCACCTCCGGCGTCGGTGACAGCCAAAAGGTGCCGCTTGCCACAGGAGCAAGACGGGCACGCCGGTAGAAAATCAGCGCATGTTCGCCCGTGCTGTTGCCATCATCGCGGCCCACGCCAAGGGGTTCATAGGCCGGCAACGCCGTTGTCAAGTCAGCCCGCTGATCGGACAGCACCTCTTGTAGACCAATCAGGTCGGGTTGGTAAAGCGCTAGCAGACTGGCTACGCGTGCTTTGCGATGGGACCAGGTGTGTTCACCATCGGGAGCTTTGCTGTTGCGGATGTTATAGGAAATCACTCGAAGCATTGGTCGATTCGTTCGTTTTGTGCCGGCAGCGATCTGCCAGGGAAGATAGTAGCGGTAGGTGGCATAGGATTTACGCCGTACACTCTGGCTGCGACAGGCTCAGCCGCCGGTAGCTGCATAAATCCTACGCTATCTATGTACGCCGTCACCAACCGGTGATGCTACAACCGCGTTCCGCGCAACGCCGGCAGGTCGAAGTGACTCTCCACCATCTGGGCAATCTCTTAAAAGATGGCACTTACCGGAAGATCTTTACCCAAGAGAAGTTGAGCCAATTTTAAGAGATTTATCGCAACTATACAGCCATCTAGAGTTGGCAGATCTATCACTCCTCGCGAGGACAAGTCTGCAAGAGTCTCCAAGTACCCTTACCTGAAAGATTCTTGCAGAATGACAGGCGGCAAATAGGAAGACGGCTGTATCGTTACGATTTATCTATTAGGGCCAAAAGCATAGTGTGATCTGATTAACGATTCGTCAAATAATATCAAATCTTTCGTTGTGATCTGTTAATAATGGGGCAGAATGAAGATAGTCATGCGCTCTAGGTGCTGCTTTTACGGTTTGTTAACCTATTCATAATGTATTTTGGGTACGCTTTATTGTTGGCATTACCTGACACCACCAAACCCACCATAGAGTCGGAGAAGATTGATGAGCGACAGCGAAAATAACTTGGATGGTATTGATTGGCTGGAGGCTGAGCTTGATGACATGCTCGATGAAGATTATGAACTGGAGATGTCCGAGCCAGCGCTTTCGTTGGAACTGCGACGCATTTACAACGAGAAGCATCCCTCCACCTTGGAGCGCAAAGCGTACTTTAGGGCGTTACTCAGTTTGCAGGCCGAGCTAATTAAGCTGCAAGATTGGGTTGTGGCAAATAATGAGAAGGTTGTTGTGATCTTCGAAGGGCGCGACTCAGCGGGCAAGGGGGGCGCGATCAAGCGCATCACGCAGCGGCTCAACCCGCGCGTCTGTCGGGTGGTGGCGCTAGCCAAGCCGAGTGACCGCGAACGGACGCAATGGTACTTCCAACGCTACGTTCCGCACTTACCGGCAGGCGGCGAGATCGTCCTCTTTGACCGCTCCTGGTACAATCGCTCTGGTGTTGAGCGAGTCATGGGCTTTGCCAACCAGGATCAGGTTGAACAGTTTTTTCAGGATGTGCCCGAATTTGAACGAATGTTAGTGCGTTCGGGCATCCGTCTGATCAAATACTGGTTTTCGATTACCGATCAAGAGCAGCAGTTGCGCTTTCTCATGCGCATCCACGATCCGCTGAAACAGTGGAAGCTCAGCCCCATGGATCTCGAATCGCGCGTGCGCTGGGAAGATTACACCAAGGCGAAGGAGGAGACCTTTGCGCGCACCAACATCCCCGAAGCGCCCTGGTTCATTGTCGAAGGGAATGACAAGAAGCGCGCCCGGCTCAATTGCATTCACCACTTTCTCGACCAGATTCCCTACACGGAAGTGACACACGAAGCGATCACGCTGCCGGAGCGGCTCTTTAGCCAGGACTATGAGCGCAAGGTGCTACCGGCAGACTTATATGTGCCGGCGCGCTATTAAGTATCTATCCTGAAATTCTCTGTGCTGATCACTCTTGTAGGCGTAGCCCATAGACCCACAACCGATTTTCAGGATGGACTCAAAGCAAATCAGTCGCACTTGGCAACCAACTGCTCCAAGACGACGGCCGCGCCATCCTCTTCAATCGACGGTGCGACCCAATCGGCCACGGCTTTCAACCCCGGTGTTGCATTGCCCATGGCAACGGCATAGCCAGCTGCCTTGAGCATGGGGATATCATTGTCGTTGTCGCCAATGGCGAGCACGCGCGTTGGGTCAATCTGCAAACGGTCACAGAGCGCTTGCAGGCCACTGCCTTTGTCCACCCCAAGCGCCATTCCTTCAATTAGCCGGGGATGGGAGCGCGTCAGATAGAGGCGTCCGCCAAAGGCATCGGTAAAGGTAGGAAACCGATCGCGCTCGTGCATAGGATCATTGTCACTGATAAATTTGATCGGCAGATGCGCGCCTTCGGCTTGTAAAAGCGCTGAAAAGCACGGTTGCAGTTCGCGGTGGTTCCCAAAAACATGGTCATGAAATGATTCGTCGGCAGCGCTACCCCAGCGGTTTTGATAGAGATGGGTACGCCCGTTCGGATCATTCACATAAAGCGTTGTGATCAGTGGCGAGCTATCCAACCAAGCAAGAAGCTCTTGAGCAAGCGCACGTGGAATCGCAATTTCGCGATAGATGCTACCGGTACGGGGATCACCGAGCACTGCGCCATTGGCTGTAACCACCGGCACGGTTAGACCTAAATAGCCAAGATTCTGGCGGATATAATCGAGCGTGCGCCCGGTGCCAACCGTCAGTGGAATACCGGCGGCCTGAACCGCCGCAATTGCAGCCCTTACCCGTGGCGACGGTCCCCCCGCACGAAAGGGATCAATAACGGTGCCGTCGAGATCGAGAATGACAAGATCAATTATAGCAGTTGCTAGCACAAGCAATGGGGCTCCTTCGAGAGTGGATGGGGAGACAAGATATGATACTGTTGGCCTACCTTACAATCTGGCTGTGTCACTCCTGTGTAGCAGGAGTCCATGGATTCCTGCCTACGCAGGAATGACAGTGTTACAGCGGGACGTAAGGTGTTTCGTAAGACAACCCAACAGTATCACAAGATGACAAGATGACAAGATGACAAGATGACAAGATGACAAGATGACAAGATGACAAGATGACAAGATGACAAGATGACAAGATGACAAGATGACAGGGAAACAAGTACTTGTTTCCCTGTCTCCCTGTCATCTTGCCTACCTGTATCACGGCGCGATTGTGACTAACCGATCATGGCCATGATAGTCCTTTCGCACGGAGATTGTTTGCGCGTTGGGAAAGATCTTCTTGGCCAGGGCACTGACCGCTTCGCCCTGGTCATGGCCGATTTCCAGGAAGATTACCCCATCGGGGTGCAGATGGTGTGTGGCTTGCCATAGCAATCGATGAATGGCATCGAGCCCTTCTGGGCCAGCTTCTAGGGCCAACTGTGGTTCAAAGTCACGTACATCGGCATCGAGTTCGGGATAAAGCTCACTACGAATATAAGGCAGATTGGCGACGATAACATGGACACGTTCAGGCAAGGGGTCTAACAGATCGCCGTGGGCCAAGGTGACCTGGTGGCGTTCGTCGAGCCGTTCCACATTGCGCTGTGCCACAGCCAAAGCATCATTGCTCAAATCAATCGCATAGATATGGGCTTGCGGACAGTTGCAAGCGACCGACAACGCAATGGCACCACTGCCGGTCCCAACATCCACCACCACGACACGATCAGCAAGGCTATCACTGAAATAGTCGAGCACCGCATCAACCAATAATTCAGTCTCTGGCCGAGGGATCAAGACCCGTGGGTCGACGTGGAACTCCAAACCGTAAAACTCCCGCTTACCCACAATATAGGCAACCGGTTCATGTGCCATGCGACGGGCGATCAGATCGGTAAACGCGTCGGCCTGTTCGGCAGTTAATTTATATTCATGATGGGCAAAGAGCCAACTGCGATCCACCTCCAGGACATAAGCCAAAATGACCTGAGCATCCAGACTTGCCGTATCGCACTCGGCTTCATTCAGGCGCTCACGGGCAGAATTGAGTGCGCGGCCGACCGTTGTAAAGGGCATTAACTTCCAAATGACCTTTTGCCAAGCTGTTGGCTCCTTCATCGGCGGTGTGGCCATGACTGTTGTAGCCGTGGCAGTTGCAGCAGAATGCTGGAGAAGAGCCTCTACTGGAGAAGTTTCGATTGTATGTTGACTTGAAATAGATGGCTTTGCTGCACGATAGTTGTTCGAATGCGACGCTGCAATATCTGCTTCGATATCTGGTTGGACATCCCCATTGCGAGAGTATTCATTAATCATCTGCTTCTCGTACCTTTGTGGTTGCAAGACATAATGATCTACAGCACTACGCTTCGTACGGATCGGGACCAATTGATAATGGGCCTCTTCTTGATGAATCAGGGTGTGCTCAGCTTCCTCGCTTCGTTGTGAGTTTGCCGATTTGCGCAATTTACCTGCTGGTCGAACGTTGACCTGCAAAATAGTCAAAAGAACCTCCTTAGAACATATGTTTTCCTCTATGATAACACCATTGGTACCAAAGAGGTGCACATTGGGGGTAAAATCGATACAGAGTCAGCGGCCTCATTGCCAGTAGATTGTATCGAAACAAGTTATCAATGGGTGGACGATCAATTTCAGTAAAACCGTGTGCGGAGACAACGACTGCGTAGAGGGAAATAACAGCAACACACAATTTCGGGATGAACCTTACTAATAATTGTAGCAGGTTTTTGTCGGAAGACAATGCAATTTGACCTACAGAAGTCTGACAACTAGACGACATTTCAACTGAGAAGTTCAACGAAAGACGTACACGCCATAAAAACTGCTAGAAACTCAGGTAATTCCCTTCGTCCAAAGAGAGGCGCAAATGCATGAAGTTGAAAGGAGTTACCGAATCCCAATTAGCCTTCATCTTCTGCCAACGCTTGTAAGCGTTCGGCCTGATCAGATTGTCCCAGCTCTTCAATAAACTGGTCCAAATCGCCATTCATCACAGCATCAAGTTGATAGCTCGTCAGATTAATGCGGTGATCAGTTACGCGATTCTGTGGGAAGTTATAGGTACGAATCTTTTCGCTACGATCCCCCGAACGGACTTGGCTTTTGCGGTTGGCATCTTGTTCGTCACGCTGCCGTTGCAGCTCCAAATCATATAGTTTGGTACGCAAAATACGCATCGCCTTGATCTTATTCTGCAACTGGCTGCGCTCGTCCTGGCATTCGACCACCAAGCCAGTGGGTGTATGAACCAAGCGCACGGCCGAGTCAGTGGTATTGACACTCTGGCCGCCGGGGCCGCTAGAGCGAAAGACGGATACTTGGATATCATTATCGTTGACCGCAACTTCAACCTCATCGGCTTCCGGCAAGACGGCCACGGTTGCCGCACTTGTGTGAATCCGACCCTGACTTTCGGTTGCTGGCACGCGCTGTACGCGATGAACGCCAGATTCATATTTCAGGAGACTATAGGCACCTTTGCCCTTCACGGCAAAGACGGCCTCTTTGAGCCCGCCAATCCCCGTTTCGCTCATGCTAAGTTCTTCGGTTTTGAAACGATGTTCTTCGGCCCAACGCAGATACATGCGGTAAAGTTCACCGGCAAAGAGACCGGCTTCATCACCCCCAGCACCGGCGCGGATTTCGACGATCACATTTTTATCATCTTTGGGATCTTTGGGCAGCAGCAGTTGCTTCATCACCTGCTCCAGCTCCTCCTGTTCCCCTTCGAGCGCCTCAATCTCCAATTCAGCCAATTCTCGCAGCCCTGGATCGCTATCCTCCAGCAACAGTTGATTTTCGGCCAATTGTTTTTCTACAACCTTGGAACGTCGATAAGCCTCGACCAGATCTTCCAGTTCGCTCCGTTCCTGAGCAAGCTCATTCATACGACTATAGTCAGCTAACACCACCGGATCGGCCAATAGTTGCTCAATTTCGGAAAAGCGCGCTGCGATTTTATCAAGCTGTGCATTTAATCTTGACATAGTGTTTCAACAACTCATCTTCTACGCTCTTAGCAGCGTTGTCAATCGGCAAAAATGGGTAGATGACCAAGGGCTATCACGCTTTGCCACTCGTCGGGATTGCCTTCGGTAAAAACGGCCATCTCTCCCACCAAGGTGGCATTGGCATGATCTAACAAGAGCTTTAGGCCGCGCAAGGTGCTGCCAGTACTAATCACATCATCGACGATCACCGCGCGCTTGCCTTGGATCAGATGGCGATCCTTGCCATCAATATAGAGTGTCTGCGGTTGCCCGGTCGTGATGCTGACAACTTCCGCCTCGATGCAATCAACCATGTAGGGCTTACGCACCTTACGCGCCACAATATAGGGCAAACCACAGAGCGCCGAAAGGACATGGCCCAATGGCACAGCCTTCACCTCCGGCACCACCAGCACTTCGGCGGTCGGCGGCATCTTGGCGGCCAATTCAGCGCCGGCGACCGTTACGATCTCCGTGTCACCTAACATATTAAAAATTGCAATTTTGACTCCGGGGGCAACCTCGAACAACGGGAGATCGCGTGACAACTCACCAATCTGCACCGTATGAACACGGCCATCGTAACCCATGCACCACTCCTGCATTTGTTGGCTTAAAGACAATTCATAAGGACATAGTATACCACAGCGACATCGATTTTCATAAAGTACAAGGGTAGATTTTTATGGGCTATTTGCAAAATTTCGCCAGCCAGGCGTGTCACGCTGTAGGCAGCGACAAGAATCTTCCGGTAAATCCCCTTGAAGATGCTGTCAGCGTGACAAAGTTCACACGTTCAACCTTTCCCCGTGCAGAAAATCAATTTTCAAAGAGTTTCTCGCTTTTGTTTAGTTATGGCAATTTGACAAAGCACGCTACCAATAGTATCCTCAAATGAGAATAAATCTCATTTACTTCACCCTCGGCCCCATTTAGAACCGCCAGCCTAAGGCCAAACAGGGATAGCAGTGAGTATCTCTGCCGAATCAAAAGAATTGACCGATAAAGGAATGCATTATGACAAAACAAATTTATCGTTACAAAGCCTACTTCGCTACACGAATTATCACTGCCTTGTTGTGCCTGCTTCTCGCTGCCTGTCACAGCCAAACAGCCCCCACTATGCCCCAAGCAGCTTCACAAACCACCACTGACTCTTCTTCCTCCACACCAAACAATTTAGGGGAGGTCTCTACCCTGGCCGAAATTCCGCTTGCCGCAGGTGAGAAGCTGCAAGTGGCCGCCACCACCAGCATGATCGGCGATATTGTTGCCCAAGTCGGTGGCGAACACATTACGCTCTTTACCCTCATGGGGCCGGGCGTCGATCCTCACAGCTATACCCCCACCCCGCAAGACCTACGGACCCTCAATGATGTCGATCTCATCTTTATCAACGGGCTTCATCTGGAAGAGGGGCTCGAAGATCTGCTCAATGAAGCGGGCGCACCTCAAGTTTCGGTCAATGCCAAGGTGGATCTGCTGGCCAATCAAGAAGATCGTGAAGAGCATGTAGCAGAGACGACAGCAGGCGAGGACGAGCACGAGCATGGCCCCAATGATCCCCATACCTGGCAAAGTGTGGCGAATGTCAAGCAGTGGGTTACCACAATTGCGCAGACCCTCAGCACCGTTGATCCAGCCAATGCGACCGCGTATGGCAATGGGGCAGCCGCCTATCAGGCAGAGCTAGAGGTACTCGATCAAGAGTTGCGTGCCCAGATCGCCACGATTCCTGCGGCAAAGCGCAAACTCGTCACAGACCACGAAAGCTTTAATTATTTTGCCCGCGACTATGGCTTCACGATTATCGGCGCGTTGATTCCTTCGCTTAGCTCGCTAGCCGGCAGCAATGCGCAAGAGTTGGCAGCCCTGCAAGATCAGATCAAGACAGAAGGGGTTCCAGCGATCTTTGTCGGCACCACGGTGAACCCCAATCTAGCCGAACAGATCGCCGGCGACTTGCACATCGCGGTCGTGCCTCTCTACAGCGATGCCCTGAGTGATAGCAATGGTCCCGCTGCCACCTATCTGGCATTTATGCGCTATAATGTAGAAGCGATTGTCGCGGCGTTAGGCAGGTAGGAACACCGACAATCGGTGGCCTTGACTTGAGCAACCAACGCGCCGCGACTGACGAATGACCAGTGGCAAGCGGCCAGTGGCAAGCGGCCACCAATCAATGATAAATAGCAGAAAGAGATCTCCATGAAAATTGCCTATGTATTTGCCATGCCCCGTTCAGCCAGCTATAACCTCGGCCAGATGATTCTGCCGCAGCTCGAGGCCGGCACCCACGGTGTCGATGTGGTGGGTATGTTCTTTTTTGATGACAACACACTTCTCCTCAGCAAGGGCAACCCGATTGGCGAGCGGCTGGCCAAAGTAGCCAAAGCGCAGAACATTCTCTTGATGATCTGTGATATGTGTGCCCTGGAACGTGGGCTGGCGGAAGGGGAACCGCGGTGGTGCGATGCCAGCGGACATGGGCGGACCGAGCCGGGTGAATGCCATGTGGTCAATGTGGTCGACGGTGTCCATGTCGGCTGTTTCCCCGATCTGTATGGGGCCTTGGCCGGCAGCCCGCCCGATCAGGTAATTACGCTGTAAGCTATGTATCTAACTGATCAACCAGTGCCAGTGGAGAATTCTCCACTGGCACTGGTTGATCAATTATCAGATCCTTACCCGCCTCCTTTTGGCCCTTTGGGGCGCACCCGCCCCTTTTTATTGATTTGACACGTAATTGCATCAATGATAAGCTTCCCCACGTGGCATTTTGGTCAGACCAATTTCCCACATTCCCACTGCGTTAACTAAATATTTCTCTTGAATCTTTAATCGCAACTCTTATGTTTGAGGCCGTTGAGAAAGATCTACTACCGACGAAGATCGTCAACAGCTTACTGGCGCTGATCAAGCAGAAGCGGCTGCTACCGGGCAACAAGTTGCCACCAGAACGGGAGTTGGCTCAGCTGATGAATGTGAGCCGCCCTTCTCTGCGGGCAGCCTTACAGGCATTGGCAACGATGAATGTCATCGAAATTCATCCGGGCTCTGGTGCCTATGTAAGTGGATTAGAGCCAGATCGATTGGCGCAACATTTAGATTTTATCTTTGCGCTTGATGAATCTTCGATTTTACAGCTTTTTGATGTACGCCGAACCCTAGAAGTACGCACGGCGACGTTGGCAGCTTACGCCATTACGGATGAAGAAATTGCCGAGTTAGAAGAGCATCTCAGCGCCTGGGATGGTGCTCGAAATGATGATGAGCGAGAAGCAGCTGATCGGGAATTTCACCAGTGCATCGCAGCCGCATCGCGTAACCCGATTTTGTATCGTTTTGTCAGTGTCGTAACTGAGCTTGGCAAAGAGAGCCGTTGCCGCTCCTACAGCTTGCCGAGAGCCATTGACAACACGCGTGATGAGCATCGTGCAATCGTTGATGCATTGTGTCACCATAATGCCGATGAGGCAAAGCAGGCGATGCTACACCATCTACAGGAAGCGGAAAAATTTCTTCGCCAGATGGTTACTGCAGAACAAAAGCTGAGTACCGGTATGGTCAACTAATCACAAATGAGGAACTACTGTGGCTACAGCAGAATCTACTATACGGCGAGAAGCGCCGGCTTCACGTCGATTCAAGGCAAAGAACAGCGCTTGGAAACAGATAAAGCGCAGTTGGCAACTATATCTCTTTTTGGCGTTGCCAGTCGCTTGGCTGCTGGTTTTTATGTACTATCCCATGTATGGCGCGCAGATCGCCTTCCGCGATTTTTTGCCTGGGCGCTCGATCTTAGGCAGCGAATGGGTGGGGTGGACAAATTTTACCCGCTTTTTTGATTCGCCACTCTTTGTGCGCTTACTCACCAATACCTTTGTCCTCTCCTTCTATTCGCTGGTCATCGGCTTTCCGATCCCAATCATTCTTGCGCTAAGTTTAAACCAACTACGCACGGGGCTCTTCAAACGCACCGTTCAAATGATTAGCTATGCGCCCTACTTTATCTCGACCGTGGTCATGGCCGGGCTGATTTTACAATTTCTCGATATGCGCCGTGGGCCGTTGAACCTGTTCATCCAAGCCATCGGTCTTGATCCCATTCACTTTATGGGCATTGCAGATTACTTTCCCTCGATCTATGTCTGGTCGGGCGTCTGGCAAAATACCGGCTTTGGCACGATCATCTACCTAGCCGCGCTGACAACTATCGATCCATCGCTGCACGAAGCGGCCGTTGTTGATGGTGCCAACCGTCTACAGCGTATCTGGCACATCGATGTGCCTGGCATTATGCCAGTGGTCATGACCCTTTTGATTCTCAACATGGGCCAACTGACCAATGTCGGTTTTGAGAAAGCCTTTCTGTTACAGAATCCCTTGAATCTGGCGACCTCGGAAGTGATCAGTACCTATGTGTATAAAGTTGGTTTGGCCGGTGGGGTGGCAAATTTTTCCTATGCGGCGGCGATTGGGCTCTTCAATTCCATTTTGGGGCTAATTTTGTTGCTGGCAGCCAATCAGATCTCCAAACGCTTTTCACAAAACAGCCTATTTTAAGGCCATACCGCGTCTATATTCGATTCGTGCGAAGGAGCGCAAAACGCACCGATGAGTACACAAATTACGACACAGGTCACGACGTCGGCGGCTGGAAAAGCAGCGACAGAAGCAGCGGCGCGCCACGCACGCCGTCACATTCGGGAAAGCCGGATTGATCGGCTCTTTAATCTGGTCAACTACACCATCCTAGCACTTTTCTTGATCCTGGTTCTTTATCCGCTAATCTATATTGTGAGCGCCTCTTTTAGCGACGGTGCCGCCGTGATCGCCGGCAAAGTGGTGCTCTGGCCGGTAGATTTCTCGGTGGCCGCCTATCAGAAGATCTTTGCCTATGATCGTATCTGGAGTGGCTATGCGAACTCCCTCTTCTATGCTGTTGTCGGCACACTAATTAATGTTGGCATGACGTTAATTGCCGCCTACCCGTTGGCACGTCGCGATCTCTATGGACGTGGTCTTATTCTCGGCCTCTTTGTCTTTACCATGTTCTTCAACGGTGGCCTGATCCCGTCTTACCTGTTGGTGCGCGATCTGGACATGCTCAACACCCGCTCGGCGCTGCTGATTCCCCAAGCGCTCTCGGTCTGGAATTTGCTGATCGCCGTCACCTTCTTCCGCGCATCGATCCCGCCGGAATTATTGGAAGCGGCCCAATTGGATGGCTGCAATGATTTTCAGTACTTTACGCGTATTCTGTTGCCGCTCTCCACGCCACTGATCGCGGTGCTAAGTCTCTTTTATGCCATCGGCCATTGGAATCAATTCTTCGCAGCCCTGATCTACCTCTCCAAAGAGGAGCTCTATCCGCTGCAGATCATTCTGCGCGATATCTTGATCCAGAGCCAGGTCGACATGAATATGATGGATGATATGAAAACGATGGCAGCCAAACAGGCGATGCGCGAGTTGATGAAATATGCGCTGATCGTCGTCGCTTCAGTACCCGTCTTGATTATCTATCCCTTTGTACAGAAGTACTTTGTGCGCGGCATTATGTTGGGCTCGATCAAGGGCTAAAACTCATTCGTTGCACTTGGTGAATGGCCCGTTGTTCATCAGCACCCCCTGCGTATTGCATGATTTGTACGATCGAATATCGTACGGTTCCCCACTCATTCAGTACGCTTTATGCAATATGGTTTATGCAATATGGTTTACGATGTATCGCTCATCCATTATCCTTATCCAATAAGTACCAAGCACTACACGCTATCAAGGAGGAAGTTTCATGTTCAAACGTCGTTTAATTGTCTTTTGTACGATCCTGACCGTGCTGTCGATCGTGCTCGCGGCCTGCGCGCCATCGGGGTCGGCCGGTGAATCGGAGAGTGCGCAAGAAGGGGCTGCGCCAGCGGCAGGTGTCGAAGTTTCGCCTGCCGGTGAATTCCCGATTGTCAGTGAGCCACTCACGATCAAGGCCTTTATCTGCCCCAACAGCTCCGTCAAAGATTACAATGATAATGAGTACACGCGTTGGTTGACCGGTCTGACTAATATCAGCTTGGAGTTGGATATCCCGCCGGTGCCCGATGCACAGCAGAAGCTGAATTTGATGTTAGCAAGCGGTGATCTGCCTGAAGTGATCATCGGTTGTAACATTCGCCTCGACCAAATGCAGATTTTGGCCAATCAAGGGCTGCTGTTACCGCTCAATGATTACATCGACAAATATGGGGTCGAATTCAAAAAAGTCTACGAAGCCTACCCCCAAATTGAAGATCTAATCACCCTGCTTGACGGCAAGATCTACGGCCTGCCCCATGTCAACGATTGCTACCATTGTAGCATGTCACAGAAGATGTGGGTCTATCAACCGTGGCTCGACAAGTTGGGCCTGGAAGTGCCGACGACGACCGAAGAATTTCATCAGATGCTAAAGGCTTTCAAAGAACAAGATCCGAATGGCAACGGGCTTGATGACGAGATTCCGCTCTCTGGGACTGTCTTTACGAATGGTGGTTGGCATTCTCCAATTGATCAATTTCTCATGAACTCGTTCGTCTACAATGACAACGTGACACCCAATGGTGGCCGCAGTCTGATCCTGGAAGATGGCACGGTCAAGGCCGCGTTCACCGAGCCAGGCTGGCAGGAAGGGTTGAAATACCTCCACCAACTTTACAGCGAAGGCTTAATCGATCCCCAAGCCTTTACCAACGATTCAAGCCTGATCCAACAGTTGGGCGAAAATGCCGATGTGCCGATCCTGGGTGCGGTCGGTGCCGGTTGGTATGGGGTCTTTACGCAAAATGGTGGCCCCAGTGGCCGCTGGAAAGAGTATACGCCGATTGCGCCGCTCGAAGGGCCCAGCGGTATGCGCCAAACCCCACGCACGCCCTACCAACCGACGGGTGGTCAGGCCAACTTTGTGATTACGAAAGAAGCGAAGAACCCAGAAGCAGCTTTCCGCCTGGCCGATGTCTTCTATGGCTTTGATTCCACCACCCGTTCGGTCTTTGGCGTCGAAGGGGAAGATTGGGTGCGTGCCAGTGATACGGATGTCTCCATCGCCGGTGGCAAGGCACTTTACACCGTGTTGAAAGTCTGGGGCGGCGATCCGCAAAATCGCCACTGGTCACAGACCGTACCAACCTTCCGCACCAACGAATACCGCATGGCGCAGACCTACAATCCAGACGATCCGTTGGAACGCTGGCTCTTTGAGTGGACCCGTGATCTGATGGAACCCTACGGCACCACCGATAAAGCTGTTCCGCCGTTGGTCTTCACCGAGGAGCAATCTAAGCTCTTTGGTGAATTAAAAACCTCCATCGACACCACCATGGATGAGTGGTTTGCCAACTTCGTGATTGGCAACGCCGATGTGGAAGCCGATTGGGATACCTACCTCGCTACCTTAGAGAGCACCGGTCTCTCCCAATATCTGGAGATCTACCAGACCGCCTATGATGCTAAGTATAAGTAAGCATAGTAACGCGGTGACGAGCGATTGCGCACCGTCTATTGATTGATGCGGGCATCCCCCTTTACCAGCTTTGGATAAAGGGGGGTGCCCTTATTTTTTGGAGATCCAGAATTACCAACTTTCTGAGCCGCTTGTCTCCCCACAATGGCCGCTGCTTCGGGTGTATCTCACTTTGGGGGAGCCCGTGTGCGTCGCACTGGTCAAGCGTTATTTTGTCAACCCGATCGCGTACGACCAGTGCGACGCACACTCGTGGTAGAAGAAACTCGCCCCCAAAGTAAGATACACCCGCCACTTCTGCGCGAGTTGCTCTTTGGCCCATCCACCACGTATAATAGAAGCCACTCGCGCTGCTTTTATCAGACTGGAGATGCCCTATGCCATCACCCTTTCCGGGTATGGACCCGTATATCGAGCAGAGTAAATTGTGGGTCGATTTTCATAACGACCTAGCCTCAGAAATTCGGGCCGAACTCAACACGCGTATTCGTCCTAACTATTTTGCACGCCTGACCCCTTACACCACCTATGAAGCAGTAGAAGTCTCACAGTCGCGCGTGCATGGCATTCGGCCCGATGTGGGGGTGATGCGACGTCGTGAACCCCAGAGCGCCGCGCCCATCGGGGTTGCCGTGCTCGACCCACCGCCGGTGACAAGCACGGTCACGCTGGACGAGCCGCTCGAACTGCTCAGTGTCGAAATCCGGCGCAGCGATAGTGAATTGCTGGTCACCGCCATTGAAATTCTTTCACCGGTCAATAAGCAGCCAAGCCACGAAGCGTACACCGATTACCTGCGTAAACGACGTGATCTGCTACGCTCATCGGTCCACCTGATTGAAATTGATTTTTTGCGTGGCGGCACCCGGCCACCACTCCAACAGCCAGTCCCCGTTGCGCCCTACTATATCACGCTCTGCCATGCCGACCGCCGACCCTATGTCTCTGTCTGGCCGATTGCGCTTCATGCACGCTTGCCGGTCATCGGCGTGCCACTCTCCTATCCCGATCCCGATGCCACACTCGATCTAGGTAAGGTAGTTGCCGCCGTCTATGAACGGGGCGGCTATGACGCCCAGATCGATTACAGCGAGACTGTCCCGCCGCCATCGTTGACTGTCGACGAAGCGCAGTACGTGACTACCCTCTTGGAGCAGTACCAATGAAGATTACTGCCATCAAAACCTTTATCGTCGATGGCGGTTTTCGGCCGTGGACCTTTGTCAAAGTGGAGACGAGCGAACCCGGCTTAGTGGGCTGGGGCGATTGTACCGATTGGGGGTCGCCTGGCCCGGTGGTGGCGACGGTCGAGCGCTACAGCGAATGGGTGATCGGTCGCGACCCAATGCAGGTCGAGGCGATCTGGTGGGATCTGACCGCGGCGTCGGCGCGCCATCAAGGGGGCATTGCTTGGAAGGCGATGAGTGGCATCGACTCGGCGCTCTGGGATATTCGCGGTAAAGTGCTCGGCGCGCCGGTCTGGCAGCTACTCGGCGGCAAGCTGCGCGACGAACTCCGTCTCTATTGGTCACACTGTGGCACCAACCGCAACCGTAGTTGGCAGCGGCTGGGCATTCCCAAGGTCGAGACGGTCGATGAGTTGCGGGCGTTGGCGCAAGAGGTGGGCGAACGGGGCTACACCGCGCTCAAAACCAATCTCTTCACCCTCAAAGATCGCCCCGATGCCACTGCGATCCGCAACGCCTATACCACCCATGTCGGCGACGCCGCACCGGCGGTCCTGCGCAACGCTGAACTCATCGTCAGCACCTTTCGCGAGGTGTTGGGGCCAGATGTCGGCATTGCGCTCGACGTCGCCTTCACCTTCAAGCTCGGCGGTGCAATAAAATTAGCCCAAGCACTCGAACCATACAACCTGATGTGGCTAGAGACGGAGACCTTTGATGCGCCGGCGCTACGCCTGATCCGCGAATCGACCAAGAGCACGATCTGTACCGGTGAAAGTCTCTATGGCCAGCATGGCTACCGGCCTTTTCTAGAGCAGCACGCCCAGGATATTATCATGCCCGACTTTGCCTGGAACGGCATTACGATGGGCAAGAAGATCTGCGACATGGCCCACGCCTACGATGTGCTGATCGCACCCCACGCCTGTCATAGTCCGCTCAATACCCTGATCTCCGCCGCGGTGGCGGCGACCATCCCCAACTTCTATATCCTAGAGTACGATGTCGATGACGCGCCCTGGCGCAATGAAATTCTCTCCCACCCGCTCGAAATCGAAAATGGTATGCTCAAGCTCAGTGACCGTCCGGGCCTCGGTGCGGATCTGATCGAGGCAGAGTTGCTGAAACATCCCCCAGTCGACTATCCCGGTGCACGGTGATGTTTGTTGCAGCGGTGCGCCCTTTTTAGAGAGGCCTTACCTTTACCCAGAAGTACGCGTGTGGTTCAGCGTCCAGCGAGTGTTCCGGGGACGGCCCAGAGAAACTCTGGGTAACGAACCTAGGTGCGGGCCGTCCCCGGAACACCGGTCACCTCTGACAAACCGCGATGTGGGTAATGGTAAGTTAGCGAGGCAGGGAGGACAAGAAGATGCGGTCTGTCCCACTGTTGCCCGCACGGCCACTCAGTTAACAGGTCTCAGTCATCAGGTTTCAGTGCGTCCGCCAAGAACTCCACTGAAACCTGATGACTGATTACGACAGATAAACACTTAGTCTCTGTCCTGAAAATCTCTGTTCCCGCTGGGCCACAACCGATTTTCAGGATAGGCTCTTACTTTAATCGCAGTGAACCAAACCCTCTCACTAGCGTGCAATCAGCGGCAAGAAAACCCGCTCCGTCATCTCCAAGGTTGCAAGCTCCTCGACACGCAACTGCCGCTGTGCGCTGGCACTGATCGGGGGCACCGTGCCGCCGATACTCATGCTGTCAACGTAAAAGTTGAAGCCGTGAGCATCGCCATCCCAGAAGGGATAGAAGGTGCAGGCGGTGGTTTCGCCAAGGCTGCTTGGCGTACAGATGAAGATATCGTCGCCATCGCCGCTCAGCCCGCTAACGCTAAAGGTAAGATAGCTATTGAGGTAGAGATCGCCCGTGGTCGGGTCGATCCAGAAATCCCAGATATCCTCGCCACTGGTGGTGAGCCCGACATCGCTACCGTCGAAGTAGAGTTCCCATCCCCCGGCGCTTGTCTCGCCGAAAGTGGTGGCGTTGAAGACGAGGAGATCGCTATCGGTGCCGCTGAGGCCGGTAACATCATAGTTGCCATAGGTGCTAATAACCAAGCGTCCATCGGGGGCGCGGCCAATGCCGTCGACATTTTCACTGATGGCTTCCAACTCGACATCGCTGCCGTCGAGCACCCAGGAGAAGCTACCGGCGGTCGTCTCGCCGAGGGAAGTAGGGGTGAAGCGGACAATGTCGCTGCGGTCGATGCTGCCGACATCGGGCAGGGTGGTGACGCTATAGCTGAGCAACAGCGTACCGTCGCTTTCGAGGTGGAAGGCATTGATATCTTGTGTCGCACCGACATCGGAGCCATCAAAGAAGAGCGACCAACTGTCGGTGGCGGTATCAAAGGCGAGGATATCTTCGTCAGCAAAGGTGATCCCACCGACGGTGCCGTTGCTATCCGCGCCGAGGTAGAGGATAACATTGCTAAGCGGGTTGACGGTGGGGGTCGGGGTGGGGGTATTGGTTGGAGCCGGTGTGGCGGTAGGGGTATTGGTTGGCGGCGCCACTAAGAGGCAGACGACATTGCTCCACGAACCAATTTGCGCACCACGCACGGCGCGGACGCGATAACAGTAGAGCGTGGCGGTGCGCTCGGTGACGGCAACGCTGGTGGCCGGGCCACTGTAGAGGGGGGCATAGTCGCCAATATAGCCGACCTTCTCCTCCAGTGCATAGCCAGTGGCATCGACCACCGTGCTCCAACTGACCGTGTAGTTGCCGTCTTCGTCGGCGTTGTCGGGATCGTAGAGCGTCGGCGCGGCGGGGGGCAGGGGTGTTGGCGTGTTGGAGGGGGTATAGGTCGGTGTGGGGGTATAGGTCGGCAGCGGGGTCGGGGTCGCTGACGGCACGGGCAGCGGTGTGGCGGTCCACGTTGGCGTGATGGTGCGGGTGGCCGGCCGCGTGTTGGTGGCGGTGGCGGTCGGGCCGCCCGTGGGGCTGGGCGTCGGCAGGAGCAGGGCATCTTGCAGCGCCAGCAGCGCCTCTGCGGTGTCGTAGGCGCGACTGTTCCAACTGCCGTCGCCCAGTTGACGGCTGAGCAGATAGTTGAGGGCACCGCTCTCATCCGTCGGGGTGACGTTGAGTTGTTTGAGTGCACGCCAGGCGAGCGCGGTTTCATAGACGCTGGTGGGGCTACCCCAGCCGCCGTCGCCCTGTTGTTGACTAACGAGCCAGGCAGCAGCGCTGGTGGTGACGGTGCCCATCTCGACATAGCCGCTGTATGCTTGCAGGGTGAGCAGCACGTGCGCGGTGAGATAGAGATTGCTCGTGTCGCCATAGACCTGCAAGCCCCAGCCGCCGTCGCCATGCTGCGCCGCGCGCAGATAGTCGACCGCCGGTTGGGTGACCGCGGCAGTGGCGGCCTGTCCGGCAGCATGAAGCGCATCGAGCGCGAGCAGGGTGTCGAGCACGTTGGTGGCGTAGCCTGATGCGCTGCCCCAGCCCCCTTCGGGGAAGTTGGGAAGCGCCGGGTTGAGGAGCGCATCATTTTGACCGGCCAACAGCGTGGTGACGAGGGCTGAAACATCGAAGCCCGCCCCGACCAGGGCGACGATTTGACGGGTTACCGTGTCATGATCCGGGGCGGCGAGGCCGGCCAGATGGGCAACGCCGGCGTTGGGTGCGCTGCCGCTGACGCCGAGGCGGTTGAGCGCGCTGAGGGCAACCGCGGTGTCGCGGGTGCTGTTGGTTGTGCCCCAACTGCCGTTGCTATTTTGGTGGGCGAGCAGCCAGGCGCGACCGTTGTCGGTGGCTGGCTGCGGTGGTTGGTATAGTGGTGCAGCATGTAATGTACGCATACTCAGAATAAGCGAAACAGCAATGAAAACAAATCCTAGATAGTTTGCTCGTCGCATCAGTATTGCCTCTCGTGATTGGCATCGATTTGAACTATATTATTCGAGTTTATGTGTGGATAGCTACTGCTCAATCTGACTCTCACCCAGGACTTTGGCATCAACAATCCACTGTTTCTGCTCCTCGTCAAAGTGCAACGTGTAGTCATCGCCGGCTACCGTAACCTTGAGTCGCCAAGCGCCACCCTTGTGCCAGATTTCAATAATTTCAAGTGGATGGCTCATCATTCGGAATGAGGTCTTATCACCAGTGAGGTTCGGAAGTAAAAGTTCTGATAGATAAAGGCCCTCCCTCTCTGCATAGTCCTCTCTTACCACATTCCACTCGCTTTCCGTCTCATCATCGCGTATTGGCTCTTTGTCCTCTTCCAGTGGAACGACTGTTTGCTCAAGGGGGATGTTTATGAAGTTAACCGCAAATCCCCTGATGTAACCCACACCAAGAGCGTTGGTTTGTTTGTCAATTCCCCAGGCGAAACTCCTGTAGATGCCATGGGGACTAAATGGTTCACCGAATGGCGATGGTCTTACAAATGACTGAAAAACTCTGATTGGTTGTGGGCTGCGGTCCTGCCACTTATCCAGAAAAAAGAGCTCTCCATCCCGCAAAGTTTCTCGGCCTTGTGCATATCGAACTAAATGGGTATACGGTTTGTGACCAAAGACGATTCGATCCCCAGGCAGAAAATTGAGGAAGTGATTGACGATGATGGTCGCGCCTTCCTCTTCGATTTGAGATGCGATATATTGATTTTGCGCGGATACGAGGTCATAGGACCGCTTCGCTGTTAGCAACAGGAACCCAAGCAGAACAGCCAGAATCACCAGCGCACTTAGGATAGATACTCTTTGTAACTGTCGTTTCATCGAAGTTTTCATTTGTTCATGGCAACGCCAGGGCGATCAAGAGCCAGAGGCTGCTGATCCAGGCCACTGGATGGTAGAACTTGCTCATGGCTGTGTCCTTGTGGTTAGTTGGTTGGTTAGGCCACTCCAGAGAATAAATCATACAGCGCAGAACAGCTAGCTCGACGAGTTCACGTAACACGTAACACGCAACACCCCGTATATTTATTTTCTTGGAGTGGCCTTAATCTAAGTTGGCCGAAGTAAAACTATGTATTTACCATCCAGGCGAAGTAAGTCGCCATACACCGTCGTCATCTTTGACAAAACCAATTGTGTCGAATGTGTACTGGTTGCTCTGCTCAAAGCTTCCGGCAACGTTTGCCGTGACCTCATCTGTGCCAATTGTGAAATCAAAAAATTCAACAGTCATCTTGCCATTTTTGACAAATAAATTTTCGACTCGCTCCCGTAATTCATTGTAGTGGATAGTATTTGATCCAGCTTCCCAATATTGACGGGTATATGTACTATGACTATAGCTTTCAGCATAGGCTTGGAGATCACGGTTGTTCCAAGCGCTCGTCCACTGTTCGACAAGCTGGATAAGTTCATTGAGTAACGCTGCTTCATCCTCAACAGAAACAGATGGCAGAATTTCTACTATGAATTGCTGATCGGCAACCATGACTATTTTCTGCCCAGTTTGATTTGCAGTAGCCGACTGCACTTGTGACTCCTGTTTTGTCGGGATCGGTTCTATTTCTGCAAATTTTTCCATAATGTTCTGGGCATAGATCGAATTGGGGAATCGTGCCACAACGGGAAGCAAACCGTTGAATTTGAAGCCGCCATCATAATTTCTCTGATAATCAATTGCATTGTCATACTGACGCAATTGTTTCCATACAATGGCATTTTGTCCGGTTGGTTGCAACAACTCAATCTGTACAACATTGGAGAGCAGCAAATCCCGTGTGTCAATATTTCTTAATGCGGCTTGAAGAAAGTAGGTACCGGGTTCTGAAAAAGCTAGATATTGGTCAGGGGTTCTAGGTGTAGAACGGTTGAAGTAGATAGTTGCTGTCTCCGAAATATGTGTTCCTGGAGGAAGTATTTCCTGCACAAACAAAGACTCAGCTATACCCCAATAGCCAGCCTTGTAATCCTTAACTGAGTTCTTTCTATCAGCAATATGCAATTGAAGGAAGCCATATTCTGGTCGTAAATTGCTATGTCCAGGAATCGAGTCACCTGTTTGATTTAACAGATCTACTGTAAATTCTATGACTTCACCAAGTACATATTGTTGGCGGGAAGTCGCAAGGTGAAAGGTCAGATTCAGATAGGTCGATTCTTCTGCCTGTGTTGTTTGCGAGAATAATACTGTCGTGGTCAAAATCTGCGGTGCGACCTCAACATTACTAAGCGTTTGAAGGACACTTGCTGTATGATTGAACTCGTCAGGTAAAATTCCACGAAGCAAGAAAACACCGATTGCCAACATAATAATCGCTATTATGGTACTAAATATCGTGTAACGTACTGTATTAAACATGGGTAACCTCATTTTATGGATGCACTATTGTACGAATAAAGATAAGTGTAGCATCACCAAATTCAGTGAATTTTCTACAAATACCTCCATGGTGTTCCGTAAAACCACACATAATGCCGTCTTGATCATGATCACCACCGAATAAATGTCCAATTTCGTGAGCAACTGTGCTTGGTTCCCCATAGCCAGGAACCGCCGGATCATTGGGAGGAGAATCTCGATAGGTTTCCATGGCAATTATTGCTCCATCTCCAGAACCGATCGAGTCTGCATAGCCCCACGCTACACCTTCATGTAATGGATCTCTGTCCTGCAATTCAACAAACTGAAACCCACCTAATAGATAGACGATCCAATAATCTCCATTTTCTACGGTAGGTTTCATATCAAAATCATAACCTGCAATCAACTCAACGTTTGTAATTCCTGTATTTCGCACAAAGGAAACGTCTGCATTATCATCGTGAATCCAAGCCTCTACATACGCATAGGCGAAGCGATTGTCCACTCCAGCGACTACGTGAGAGGTATCCGGAGGGCCAGGATCTACGATAGCATCATCATCCACTAGTGTAAACGAAATTTGTATAGATCCTGTGACAGAAACTGTATCTGTTAAATTTTGTGCAACACCATAGTTCGTGCCAGCAATCGTGATCGTGCCGCTAACATATAGATTGGGGACAAGTGGACCGGTAACTACCAGATCCGTATTACCGCCATTTGGCGTCATATTGAGGATATCACCATTTCCATTGTTGCCCCCACCGCTGTCGAGAATTGCATACGGAATCTGTAGGTTGTTGTAGCGAAGGTAATCTATCCCATTACCGAGAATTGGAAATGCTACTCCTCCCGTCGTTAGCACCCCATTCTCAAACCGTCCATTCCTCGGAATTGCCGAATCCAAATCATCGCTACCATCACGCAAAACGATGTCAACATGTGCTTGCTGTGCTGCTTGATCAATTGCGGTAATGTTTCCCTGAACAAAGTTCTCTTCACCAGGAAGCGCGTTAGCGACTGCGGTCATTGAATCACGTTCGACATGCACGTATCGCCATATCGTTAAGCGTTCAGAAGAGAGAGGCTGCAACAGCGGAACTGTCGTTGCTCCTGTTGGGTCAATCGCATTTTCGACATAGGCGTCAGATAAATTTTGCAGCAACAATTGATTTGTACTGGCAAATACCTTAAAATTGTCACCGGGATGCATCGTTACAACGAAGTCAACCTCGACTGTATTATCCCCATCTGATATGCCAGTATCGACTTCACCGTTTAGAGGAATGCTGACAGTCAAATCATTGTTGTTATCATCAATCAACCCAGTCGGATCATTTACGTCATACGATTTGAAATAGATTGGCAGAGCTGATGTTATCGGCACAGCTGTATTAAGGGTAGCCCTTACTCTGATTTTGTTATTGCGCGGTTGTCCTGCTACAAGGCTACCGGGGAAAATCCGTACACCACCGGGATGAGTCGGATGTTGATTGCATGCCGCCGCCGGAGCAGCTGGTGGCACGACTGGCGGACACGCAATTGCATTGCCTGCTAGATCAAAGAATTCAACGCTGGTTACCTCGACAACGGCAATGTCATAGGGATCGCTAACCGCCGTTTTGCCGTTTGGTGCTTCCACCATAATCCGCGACTGATAAAGGCCGGCGGGAACGAAATCGGCATCTAGATTGGTACCATCCCATGTAGTATTTCGATTACCGGGCAGTGACATTGACAAGGGTGTCGTATGGGTTAACACATTGCCACTACTAACAGTCATTGTGACTTGTTGTGCAATGAAAAGCCCTTGTTCCGGATGATTTGGCGCATCAATGTAATAGAGAATTTGTGCCGGATCCGGCGGTGCTGCATCCGGGAAATCGGGTAGATTGGCATTGTACCCTTTCCCCATGAATGCATCGCTGCCATCGAGCACTTTTACCCCAAAGACCGTCAAATCCTGTTCATCGCTCACCGAACCGTTTGGATTGGTAACGGTAACCTTTGTCACCATGTTACCGGTCGTGGTGCCGGTGACTGTTGTCATGGCGGCGAGTGGTGCACTATAGTTGCCCGTTCCGACACCGGACTGTTCCCAAACAAGTGCAGCATCGGGCGGCATCTCCGGGATTACCCGCGCTTCCAGTTGTAGAGCGTCACCATTCACCGGTGCATAAACCCCTTCCGGCGTATCAACGATGACATCAAAAATAGTAAACGTGCGAGTGATCCCTGTACCAGCGCCAGCTGAGAATGTGTGCTCGCCAACTGGATAGGGAACAGATGGTGCATGCCACCACGTGACTTTTGGGTAGAGCTTGCTCCCATCGATAAGCGCAAAACAAATAGTATACTCTGTCTCAAAGACAGGCTGCACTCGCCCAATGTTCCAAGGCTGTAGCAGCGCGAGCGTGGAAAGCCAACCTTTTTGGCGCGGCCAATAGGAATTCTCCAAAGGAGAGGGTGGTGAGATAAATTCAGCGGTTACTTCCGGTTCATCTGTACAAAGATGAGCCAGTGGTAGAAGCAGAATATAGCTCAGATCATTCGTCCATGCAATCAAGTTGTCTACCGTCATCCCCCCATTCAGCCCACCTTCGACAATATACCAGTAGCCCTCCTTGGTTACCGGGTTGCGGGCGATGAAGCCGCCGCCATGCCAATCGTGATAGGTGAGGGCATCTTTGGGGGCCACGACTTCATAGCCCAACGTCAGGGCCAGGTTCATGGTGCCGATCAAAAGGGCAGATTGGTTCATCGTGCTGCACGCACCCACATTGCCCGCGGTCATCACGCAGATCGGAATGTCGGCGTCGGCGGCTAGTTCCAACACCTTGATCGTGGAGACTGCCTCCTGGCCATAGAGGTCTTCAAAGAGACGGTTCTCCAACGTCGACCCTTCGGCACCGGTTAGGATCATAAAGGAGAGATCACTCGTACCGTCGGTCACCGAAAAGGCGCCGCCAACCGTCTTGTTCTGGGCATCGATTGTCAAACTCCTCGCTTCCCAGCCCACCACGCCGCCACCCCAGTAATAGACCGCCACGTCGTTGGTGGCAATCGCTTGGGCCACTGAAGTAGCATTGACCACTTGCATCGTGTCCGCGGTCAGTTCCCAGGATTGCCCTTGACGGTCAAGATAGGCCATTGCGGTGCGATAGAGCTGTTCGCCCAGCAGACCGTCGGTGTCGGGGGTGCTGCCGCTATTGGTAGGCGTCAATGCGCCCAGGCGCATGCGATAGGTATCAAAGGCGATGCCCTGGTATTCGCCCGCTGTGATTAGGTGGCTGGTGCTGCTGACACCGAGATTGTCACCTGTGGGCCGATAGAAGTAGTGTTTGCCCGTATGGTAGGCACCCGGCACGACCGCCGGTCCCTGTACAACGATGACGCCATCGATCTTCAGCACCGGTTGGAGGTTAAGTAGGCTTGGGGGAGTGGCATAGAGATCGCCATAGAGATCGACCACCGCCTGGTCCGCCGCTGTCGCCGGCAGATAGGAGAGGGTGATACGCTTACCGGCAATGGTCGGGAGATCGGCGGTGTAGGTGAAGAGGGTGAGATCGTCTTCATCGAGCAATTCAAAGCCGATGCGATAGCGTTTGTTGGCCGGGATCTCGGCGTAATCGGCGCTCTGACTCGTGATCAAATAGGGCAAGGAGGCGGGCAGCATGGGCAACGGGTCCGGTTGGATGATCCGTTGGCGGATGATATCATCGGGATAGGTAAGGCTGGGATAGTTGGTTGCGACATACGTTTCGATCTGTTGCAGATAGAGTTCGACCGGGCTCAGCGTGTGAAAGGTGCTGATATAGCTGTCGACAAAGGCGGCGGCATCGAAATCCATCGCCTCTGGAATATCAACACCGGGACGTACCTCCAACGTCTTTATGCTGGGGTCGAGTGGAATCCACTGTGCGTCACTCGCATCTTCCGGCGCGCCACGATAGTTGGTGTAGGGCAGATAGGCTGCCACCCAAACATGGTTGAACTCGATTGCTTGGCCACCGTTGGGCATGTTGTATCCAATCACCCCCAAGCCTGCTAGCCCCAGCAGGCTCCCAGCCGCGTTGACATCATCGACCCCCAGCCAACCATTGATTTGGGCCGCGGGCAGCAGTGCCCGCCCCGCCACGTAGCGTGCCGGGAAACCAGCCGCGCGCAAGAGGGCAATCAGCAATGACGCCTGGTCGTAATCATTGCCCTCTTGCAGATGCAACGTTTCGAGCGCACCCTTGCGCGAACCGAGGTACGGCTCGTAGGCGATGGTGTTCTTAACATACTGGTAGATCTGCAATGGGGCGTTATCCAGTGTCGCGGCCAGATCAATGATCTCCTGGTTGAGCGGCAGGTCGATGGTCGGTAGCAGATCGGTGGCGTCCGGTGGATTGCCGGGGACACTCAATCCCGCCTGCGTGGCCGCCGCGCCGACCGTGGGCAGTTCGGTTGCAAAGGTGAGAGGGATAGGTTTGTTTTGGGCTTGTCGCGTGGCGAGATCCTCCTCATTCGGTAACTGGGCGACCGGCGCTGGTTGGCTCTGTTGGAGGAACGCTTGGGTGCGGCCAATCGCCTCCTGCAATTGGTTAGCTGTCTGCGCGTTATCCAGAGCCGTCAGTTCATCAAGCAACTGTTGCCAAGCCTCCTCATGGGCACGCACGCCATCGGTGTGGCGCTGCAAGATCAGCGCCGGCAGTGCCGCAGCCCGCAGCTTCTCTTCCTGTATTGCAAAGTTGGCGCGGATCTCGGTGTCGAGTGCCAGCAAACGTACTTTTTCGGTGGCAAGAGCGGCACGCAGCACGCTGAGGTCGGTGTCAACCGCAAGCATCTCTGCCCAGCTTGCCAACAGGGTAGCCAGCGCTTGGATTTCTTGGACGAACGCCTTCTCCGGCGTTGCCTGGGGACTGAGCGCGGCTCGTTGCCCGGCCTCATTGGCGATCAATGGGAGGAAGACTGTCGTGTCTGTCCCATCGGTTGGCTCACTATCCTGGGCATAAACCACCCCGCTCTGCATTGCCGTCGATGATGCATTGCGATTCCCCTGCCACAAAGCGGGGAGATGCCAGAACGTTAGTCCACACAAGAGCAAAATTCCCAACAGATAAAAGCACGCGCGCGTAGGTCGATGGTCGCACATAGAGGAGACTCCGTCATTCTCAATTTGGGCTATTGATTTGTGACAACTATGGATTGGTGATCCCGATCATCAGGTCATCATGCTGATGCAAAGTGTAGGTGGCAAGGAAGGGTGATGGTGCTTTGCAGAATTTGGGTTTTGGCAGGTGTAAACGTATTTACGCCTACCTGAACAATATAACACGCGGTGCTACGCCATTTGTATGGCGTAGCACCGCGCGCGACAATCGTCCAAGGCTTACGAAATTGTTAGTTTTCGACCAATGGGTCATCAATGAAAGTGTACCACTACAGAGAGAAGCGGGGTGAAATGGGCGTAGGACTTTCCCAGGAATTTTACAAAAGGTGGCGCTTTGGGGCGATTTTTTTGAGGATCGAGCGGCTCTCATTAGCTCGCAACTTGCTCTCATTGGCTCGCAACTTTTGAGAACCAACGGGTAGATCGACTGTTCGGATGCGATTTCCTTTTTCGCTGGACCAACTTATGGTATCATAAAGCTTGCTGTTACATTATCTGACTGTACGTAGTGAGGGCAAAGATGAAGACGATTGAGATTACAGAGACCGACTTAAATCAATTGGTTGGCCAAACGGCCATTATCGACGAAGTTCTCCTGGTACATAAAGGCGAGCAGGTTGCACGTTTGGTACCGCCGATCCGTCTAACGGCCGGACACCATGCCCATCATACCACGGCGCTGTCCGAACCGCCCTCGCACTTCATTGTGGCGCAAGCGGGCGATGCAATGGAGCGGGAAATCGCAGCGTATGAGGCGCTTCACCAGGAGTTGCTGCGTGACCACCTTGGTCAATATGTGGCAATCTATCACGGTGCAGTGGTTGATTGCGATGATGACCGCGCTGCGCTGCGACAACGGCTCAATACAATGTATCCCGGTTGCATTATGTTAGTGCGACAAGTCAAGCCAACCTTGCCAGGATCGATCCACATCCGCTCCCCCAAGCTTAGTCGCCGCTGATGAGTCAATATACATTTGTGTACGATCAGACCTATTCGCCTCCCGCCCCCACCATTGCGGTGCGGTTGCGTTCGCCCTATGGAATCAGTAGCCTTTTTCCAGCTTTTGTTGACTCCGGTGCCGATGGAACCGTTGTTCCACTCGCAATCTTGCAATCCATTCATGCCGATTATGCTGACAAAGCTTTCTTAACCGGAACAACAGGCGTTGCCCAAAGTGTTGGTCTCTATGAAGTGCAAGTACAAATTGGGGCAGAGATTGTTTATGGCATTGATGCCGCCGCTTATGGTGAAGAGATTATTTTGGGTCGTGATGTGCTAAATCAGCTTGCAATCTTCCTCGATGGTCCGTTAGCCATCTGTGAGGTTACGATTTAATGCAGACTTAAGCAGCTAACGTTTACATTCTTTTCCAGATGGCTAGACCCGGCAACATCCAAAGTTGCATGTGTACCCCAGAGACACTCACGCCAATCACATTGTCGCTAAACACCTTGCCTCGGAGCTCGATTGACTTTTCAAGCATGGAGATCTCATCAAGGCAGACCATACGCGCAATATTCAGTTCCCACAATATCTAGGTACGTTAGGCAACAAACCCTCGGCTTTCAATACCTGCGCCGGGGTACCATCCACGAGCGCGTTGTAAGAAAGGAGCAACGCGCTTTCATCTATTCTCTGCTCACGCGGGTTCAGCCTGGTTTCTTGCAGCCGTGCCTGCAATGTTGCTGCATTGAGTGGGCTTGTGAAGTAGCGCACTACGCTATACTCATGTGAAACAGTAAAAGGATTCCCCTCCCCAAAAGTCAGACCTTCCGTAACCAATCCAGCTGATCTATAGCCCAACTGTGCAGAGACCCGATTTAGGTTAAACTGGGCAATCGTCATCCTGAGCATGACCTAAACATTTCCCAGTAAGAAAATCACGGCTAAACCCAAGACCATTCAAATAACGAGGAAGGAGCATTCTCTAATGCGGCTTGTCCTCGACTAGACGGCGTTAGAGAACGCCTACTCCACGTATTCATTCGTCTTATTTGAATGGTCTTACGGCTAAACCCACAAAAAACCACCTGATCATGAACAGACAAAATGCTTGAGGCGATTTACCATCGTTGCTTCCTTTTTTGTTTTACGGTTCCTGAAATAATCGTTTGTCTCCCTTCATTATACGGGTTGTTGTCCACCGCGACGATTGAACGGTGCTTGGGAAACCAATGGCGGGTTAGGGGTGGGACGGTCCACAATTTGGTTGCTCGGCAAACGTCATTGACATAGCAGTAGCAGTTCCGCTTGTATTTTTATCTAAATCGATCTAACGGATTGCGCTTAGTACAGATGAATGGTACCCGCGCTATGTTCTGTCCGATGGATAAAGTTGTGAATACAGGTATAGTTATGTTCCCGATGATCAAGCAGGTGTTTGCTGATGCAAAGCGTGGGTGGCGAGGAAGGGTGCTGATTATGCTCCTAGCCACCCGACCAGCCCCACGACCCACCACGCGACCAGCTTGAAGTCTCCCTATAGGACGGATACTCTATCAGATAGTTGTTGCTATGCTGTAGGCAGAAGAGTACCAAAGCAATTTCAACTGCGACTCCTCACCTCGCTGCATTACCGATTCGGTAACCGGGAAGAGTGCGAAATGCCGTTGATCAGAGCGCAGGGAGGCATAAGATGAACCGCCACGAATCAGAAATACGCAACTGGATGACAGCACCACCGCTGACCGTTGAGCCGCAGACACCGCTCTTGGATGCCTACAACTATATGACCGAAAACGATGTGCGTCGGTTGCCGGTGGCAGACAAAGGTGGCTTCCTCGTGGGGATCATCACCATGAGCGATATCCTGCGTACGGTGCCCCGCTTCTTCCAAAATGAGGATCTGGCAACGGATCTATTGCTCCAAGATCAACGGGTCCAACAGGTGATGACGACCGATCCCTTGATCATCGGGCCAGAAGAGACGGTGCAGGATGCCGCCGAGCTCATGCTCGAATACCAGGTCAGTGGCCTGCCGGTGGTCGCCAATGGTCGCATCGTCGGCATTATCACCGAATCGGACATCTTCCGTCTCGTCGTCAAATCATGGGGCGAATTAGTTGCAAGTGGCGAGTAGCAGGTGGCAGGTGGCAAGATCGCAACCGATCACAGTATACGCAACACGCAACACGCATCTTGAATGAAACGCACTTATTGAATGGGAGTCACCTATGTCTCTTTACGATGTTGTCATTATCGGTGGTGGGCCTTCCGGGTTAGCCGCCGCAACCTATACAAATGGTTTTCAATTACAAACCGTGCTAATCGCTCCGGAGCTCGGGGGCAAGGTCAACTATGAATTTCGGCTACAAGAACAGAAAAAGAGCCGACCGATCTGGGGGCTGGAGACGGTCCAGAGCTTTGGAGAGGCAGTAAAGGCAGAAGCGATCTGCCACGAAACCAGCGAAGTCACTTCGGTGACCAAGAATGGGGATGGCACTTTTGCATTGGCGCTGGCTGCCGGCACCACCATCCACGCCCGATCAGTCATCGTAGCGACGGGCGCCAAGCCCCAACGGCTCTATGTGCCCGGCGAACAGGAATTCTGGGGCAAGGGGTTGAGTTTTTCGGCACTGAGCCATGCCCCCTTCTTTGTCGACCGCACCGTGGCCGTGGTAGGCAACACGCAACGCACGCAGGTGGCTATTTTGAAGCTAGCCACCGTGGCCAAGCATATCTATTGGATCTCATCGACCACCCGCGAGGCGAGTGTTGCACCCTTGCGCCAACTCGAAGATCACCCCAAAGTAACGCCCCTCTATGGCTGGGAAGTGCAGCGGGTCCTGGGTCGCGATTATGTCACCGCGGTTGAAATCGCAGCTGGCTACACCACCCGCGAAATTGCCGTCGATGGGCTCTTTATCGAGATGGGCCTAATCCCCAATATCGAGTTTGTACGTGGTCTGATCGACTTTGATCCAGAGACGGGGCACATTCCCGTCAACCAGCGCTGCGAAACAGCCCTCCCCGGGCTCTTTGCCGCCGGCGATGTGACCGATGTCTATTCGGAACAGATCACGGTGGCGCTCGGCGAAGGGGTCAAAGCGGCGATCAGCGCCTGGGAGTATCTGGCGACATTATAATCCTATACCCCGCCATTCGTAGGGGCAAGGTATGCCTTGCCTCACTGGTATCAAGCGAAGAAATAAGGGCCGTAACCAACAGTACAACGGCACCCATAGGGTTCCCGGGAGGTAACTAATTTTCCGCAGCGTACCCTGAATTCTAGGGAAAAAATAACGCTTGAATCGACAGGTTTGTAAAGCAGAGGCGGGTTGACTTACGAAATTGCAGATCCGTTGCCGCCAAAATCCGCTGTAGTGTTCCTGAAATGCTTAGCTTGATACACATGGGGCAAGGCATGCCGTGCCCCTACGAATGGCGGTACGGTTGAGAAGAGAAGCGGAGTATCATCCATGCACGAATACCACGCCACCGAACGCTTACTGGCCGTCACCATAGAGCAGGCCAATCTGCAACCTGGTGAGCGCATTACCCAGATCAAGATTAATCTCGATCCCGATGGGGGCTATACCGCGGAATCGGTCCGCTTCTATTTTGAGCAGCTTGCGGTCGGTACGCCGGCGGCACACGCTGAATTATGCTTTGCGACAAACTCGGCGCCCCAACCCGTTCAACTGTTGACGGTTGAGGTCGCCGAGGTGACAAACGGTCGACAGCGCACGAACGGTCCTGACAAACCGGTTCGGGTGCAAGACCGTACAGCAGAAAGGACCAACGAGATGGGAGCGGACGTTGTGCGCGAGCTCGTCACGATTGATGGCAACGAGGCGGCCGCGCATGTTGCTTACAAAACTAGTGAAGTGGTCGCCATTTACCCGATCACGCCAGCATCGCCCATGGGCGAATTGGCGGATCTGTGGAGTGTCCATCATGACAAAAACATCTGGGGCAGTGCGCCACAGGTGGTTGAGATGCAGTCGGAAGGGGGTGCCGCCGGCGCTGTGCATGGGGCGCTGCAGACCGGCGCATTAACGACGACCTTTACGGCCAGCCAGGGTTTGCTGCTCATGATCCCCAACATGTACAAGATCGCCGGTGAATTGACCAGCACGGTCTTTCACATTGCGGCGCGTTCGCTGGCCGCGCAGGGGCTTTCGATCTTTGGCGATCACAGCGATGTGATGGCCGCGCGGGCCACCGGCTGGGGGATGCTCTTTGCCAATTCCGTCCAAGAAGCGATGGACATGGCACTCGTTGCCCACGCCAGCACCTTGGAAGCGCGCGTGCCCTTTTTGCACATCTTTGATGGCTTTCGCACCTCACACGAGGTCAACAAGATCGAAAAACTCGCCGACGAAGATATTCGCGCGCTCATCAGCGACGACCTGGTGCAGGCGCACCGTGGCCGCGGCCTCTCGCCCGATCGCCCGGTCATGCGCGGCACGGCACAGAATCCCGATGTCTATTTCCAAGCCCGTGAAACGGTCAACCCCTATTACACCGCCACCCCTGGCATTGTTCAGGCGATGATGGACACATTGGCCACCCGCACCGGCCGCCAATACCATCTCTTCGACTATATCGGCGCCCCCGATGCCGAACGGGTCGTTATCCTCATGGGTTCCGGGGCCGAAGCGGTAGAAGAAACGGTGGATTATCTGGTGGCGCAGGGCGAAAAGGTCGGTGCAATCAAGGTGCGCCTCTACCGCCCTTTCTCGGTCGAACATCTGTTGGCCGCGCTGCCGACCACGGTCAAGGCAATCGCCGTGCTCGACCGCACAAAAGAGCCGGGTAGCGCCGGTGAACCACTCTATCAAGATGTGGTTACCGCGCTGATGGAAGGTTTTGCCGCCGGTAATACCCCTTTCGCGTCCATGCCCAAAGTGATCGGTGGCCGCTACGGCCTCTCGTCGAAAGAGTTCACGCCGGCGATGATCAGCGGCATCTATGCTGAGCTGCGCAAGCCGCAGCCCAAAAATCATTTTACGATTGGTATTGTGGACGATGTTAGCCACACCAGCCTCGACTATGATCCCGCCGTGGATGTCGAGCCGGACGAGACGGTGCGCGCCATCTTCTGGGGGCTGGGCTCCGACGGCACGGTGAGCGCCAACAAAAATTCGATTAAGATCATCGGCGAAGAGACCGACAACGAAGCCCAAGGCTACTTTGTCTATGATTCGAAAAAGTCAGGGGCACGTACCGTTTCGCACCTGCGCTTTGGCCCCAAGCCGATCCACAGCACCTATCTGATCCGCCAGGCCAACCTGGTCGCTGTCCATCAATTCGGCTTTCTCCAGCGCTACGATGTGCTGCGTGAAGCCAAGCCGGGGGCGATCTTCCTGCTCAATGCCCCCTATAGCGCGGATGACGTGTGGGATCAATTACCCACCAACGTTCAACAGACGATCATCAACAAGCGGCTGCGCTTCTATGTGATCGATGGCTACAGCGTGGCGCAGGACGTGGGCATGGGCGGGCGTATTAATACGATCATGCAGACCTGTTTCTTTGGGCTGCTCAATCAACTCCTGCCCACGGCGCAGAATGGCGACAATGCCAACCGCCTCAGCAGCGAAACCGCGATTGAAAAGATCAAATACGCCATCCGCAAGAGCTATGGCAAGCGGGGCGAAGCGGTCGTGCGCAAGAACTTTGCCGCGGTCGACGCCGCGCTGGCCCATCTCCACCAGGTCACGGTGCCGACCACGGTCACGAGCACCATTCCCATGCTAGCGGCGGTGCCGCCGGCGGCCCCCGACTTTGTCCAACGGGTCACCGCGCTGATGATCGCCGGCGATGGCGATGATCTGCCGGTCAGTGCGCTGCCCGACGACGGCACCTATCCCACCGGCACAACGCAGTGGGAGAAGCGCAACATTGCGCTCGAAGTGCCCGTCTGGGATCCCGAGGTCTGCATCCAATGTGGCAAATGTGTCCTCGTCTGCCCCCATGCGGTCATCCGCAGCAAGGTGGCGGGCGAAGCCGATTTCGCCGACGCACCAGAGGGCTTCCAGAGCTCCAAAGCGCGCTGGCGCGAGCTGCCCGATCTGCTCTATACCCTCCAGGTGGCGCTCGAAGATTGTACCGGCTGTAGCCTCTGTGTGGAGGTCTGCCCGGCCAAGAATAAACGAGCCGTTGGGCGCAAAGCGATCAACATGGAGCCGCAGTTGCCGCTCCTGGAACAAGGGCGGCAGCAGTGGGAGTTCTTCCAGCAACTGCCCGATGCACCGCTGACGCCGGCCAATGGCCACGCTCCGCAGCCAATTGAGTTGAGCTACAACAACGTCAAGAATGTACAGTTGAAACAGCCGCTCTTTGAGTTCTCTGGTGCCTGTGCCGGTTGTGGTGAAACGCCCTATCTCAAGCTGATCAGCCAACTCTTTGGCGACCGCGCAATGATTGCCAACGCCACCGGCTGTTCGAGCATTTACGGCGGCAACTTGCCGACGACACCGTGGGCGCAGAACCGCGCGGGGCGGGGTCCGGCGTGGAGCAACTCGCTCTTTGAAGATAACGCCGAATTTGGCCTGGGCATGCGGCTGGCGCTCGACAAACAGCAGAGCTATGCCCGCGAACTGCTCACCCGTCTGAGCGATGTCGTCGGGGCCGAGTTGCGCGATGCGATCCTAACCGCCGATCAATCGACCGACGCCGGGGTTGCCGCCCAACGCGAACGCATTGCGGCACTCAAGGCCAAGTTGAGCGAGATCAAGATTCCCACCGCCAAGGATTTGGCAACGCTCGCCGATGTGCTGGTCGACCGCAGCCTCTGGATCGTCGGTGGGGACGGCTGGGCCTATGACATTGGCTATGGCGGGCTTGATCATGTGCTGGCCAGCGGGCGCAATGTCAATATTTTGGTCATGGATACCGAGGTCTACTCGAACACGGGTGGCCAATCTTCCAAGGCGACACCGCTGGCGGCGGTGGCCAAATTTGCCGCCGGTGGCAAGGCAACCGGCAAGAAAGATTTGGGCGTACTGGCCATGAGCTATGGCAATGTCTATGTCGCCAAGATTGCCATGGGGGCCAACGATGGGCAGACGGTGCGCGCGATCCAAGAAGCCGAGTCCTATCCCGGCGTCTCGCTGATCATCGCCTATGCGCACTGCATCGCCCACGGCATCAACATGGCCAAGGGCATGGAGCAGCAGGCATTGGCAACCAAGTCCGGCCACTGGCCGCTCTATCGCTTTGACCCGCGCCGTGCGCTGCCGGCAGAAGGCAAAGAGGCGAAAAATCCGCTACAACTCGACAGCAAAGCGCCGTCGATTCCGTTGAAGGAGTACATCTACAACGAAAATCGCTACACCGTGCTGACCCAAACCGACCCGGCCACAGCCGCGGAATTGCTGGATGCAGGGCAGCGCTATGTCAATGAACATTGGGAAAAATTGGAAGCAATGGCGGCGGAGGGATGACCGGATGACGGGATGACACTGTTGCACTGCCTTACAACAGGATTAAAATCCTGTCCTAACAGCGAGAAGCCCCCGCAGGGGCTGAAAGCATTTCCCCAGTCGCTGCGGCGACTTCTCGCTGTTAGCAGGGGATTTCAATCCCACTGCGTAAGGCAGTGCAACGGTATCACCGAATGAGTGGATGACCGGATGAAGGAATGACTTGATGACCTGAAAAGCTGGAATCATCTTGTCATCTTGTCCTTCTTGTCATCGTTACATTGGCACAAAATCAATCAAAATAATATCTATTCGGTTCTCACGATAAGGAGCACAACCAAATGGATCTATCAACAACCTACATGGGGCTGACGCTTGATCATCCGCTGGTGGCCTCGGCATCGCCCCTTTCGTATACCCTAGATGGCATTCGACGGCTCGAAGATGCTGGGGCGTCAGCGGTGGTGATGCACTCGCTCTTTGAGGAGCAGATCGAGGGCGAAAGTCACATTCTCGATCACTACATGAGCTATGGCACGGAGAGCTTTGCCGAGTCGCTGAGCTATTTCCCCGAGATGCAGCGCTACAACGTGGGGCCGGCGCGCTATCTTGAATTGGTCCAGAGCGCTAAGGCGGCGACAGATATTCCGATCATCGCCAGCCTCAACGGCGTCTCTTCCGGCGGCTGGATCGACTATGCCAAATTGATGGAAGAGGCAGGTGCCGACGGGCTGGAACTGAACATCTACTACATTCCCGTCGACATTCACACCGACAGCGCCACAGTCGAGCAGACCTATTTACAGATCGTGCGCGATGTGCGGGCGACGGTGAAGATTCCGATCGCCGTTAAGGTCGGTCCTTATTTTAGTGCCTTTGCCAACATGGCCGCCCGCCTGACCGATGCCGGAGCTAACGCGCTCGTGCTCTTCAACCGCTTCTATCAGCCCGACCTCGATTTGGAGGAGTTGGAAGTTGTACCCAATCTGGTGTTGAGTAGCTCGCACGAAATGCGCTTACCCCTGCGCTGGGTCGCGATTCTGCATGGCCGTGTCCCCGTCGATCTTGCGATCACCAGCGGTGTCCACAGCCACATTGATGTGATCAAAGGGCTGATGGCCGGCGCCAACGTCACGATGATGGCCTCGGAGTTGTTGCGCCACGGCGTCAATCGGCTGGGCGACATTCGCCAGGATCTCACCAGTTGGCTGGAAGATCACGACTATGAATCGGTGGAGCAGTTGCAGGGCAGCATGAGCCAGAGCAATGTGGCCAGCGCCGACGCCTATGTCCGCGCCAATTACATCAAAATGTTGCAATCCTGGCGCCCGGACCCGGTGAGTATGTTGGTCTACTGAGACACGAGACACGAGACACGAGAGACGAGAAACGAGAAACGAGAAACGAGACATTATCATCTAGACAATCTCCTTGTCTCCTTGTCTCCTTGTCTCCTTGTCATCCTCAAAGAGGGAGTAAACAGAAATGGCCTCGTTAGCGGAACTGAAGGAGCGGGCCAAGGCGCGGACGGCTGTAAATCGAGCCGCCGTTGGTGGCAAAGCGAATGGCACAAAGAAAGCCGCCATAGAAGAGGCTCACCCCAGTGGTGATCCGCGCTTCAAACTAGTGGACCGCACCTTGAAACGGTTTCAGTATCAACAAGATGCGCTTATTGAAGTGTTGCACACGGCGCAGGAGGCCTTTGGCTTCCTGGAAGATGATCTGCTGATCTACGTGGCACACCAACTCAAATTGCCGCTCAGTTGGGTCTATGGGGTGGCAACCTTTTATCATTTCTTTTCGCTCAAACCCCAGGGCGAACACAGTTGCATCGTCTGCATGGGCACGGCTTGTTATGTCAAGCAAGCGGCCCAGATCGTGGCAGCACTGCGCGCCGAATTTGGCATCGAACCGGGACAGACCACGCCGGATAACCAATTGAGTATTGCGTCGGCGCGCTGTTTGGGCAGTTGTGGGTTGGCCCCCGTACTCGTGTTGGATGGGGAGGTATTGGGGCGCGAGACGCCGGAGAGTGTCATTGCCCAAGTCTCCAGACGGCTGGGGCGTCTGACAGCAGCGACAACCACCTCTACAGAAGGCGCGGATGAAGAAAGCGTGGACACCTATGAACCAGCTTGATCTCCAAGCGATGGCCCACAATGAACAAGCGAAACAGCAGGCCTTTCGCTGTCGCATCCTCTGTTGTGCGAGCACCCCTTGTCTGGCTTCCGGCGGGGCCGCCGTGCAACAGGCGATCAGCGATCTCGTCAAAGAACGCAAGTTGGAAGCGGATATCCAAGTTGTCGCCACCGGCTGTATGGGTCCTTGCAGCCGCGGCCCAATGGTGACATTGGAGATCGCCGGTGAGCAGCCAATTGTTTACGAACGGGTGACAGCCGACGCTGCGGTGGCCTTGGTCGAGCGCCATCTGACCCCAGCTGAATCCTTGCCGGAGAAGGTCATGTCGGCGGATCTACCCTTTTTTGCGCGCCAGACCAAAATTGTGCTGGCCAACAGCGGCCGCATTGATCCCGAACGGCTGGAAGATGCGATTGGCCACGATGCCTACGCCGCGTTGGCCAAGGCACTACAGGAGTTGACCCCCGAAGAGATCTGCCAACAACTGATCGCCAGTGGGCTGCGCGGACGCGGCGGGGCCGGCTATCCCACCGGACTCAAGTGGGATCTGGTGCGCAAGGCACCGGGCGACAAGAAATATATTGTGGCCAACGGCGATGAAGGCGACCCCGGTGCGTATATGGACCGCACGCTCATGGAATCTGACCCCCACCGCGTGTTAGAAGGAATGGCGTTGGCTGGTTATGCGGTTGGAGCCGACCAGGGCTATGTCTATGTGCGCGGTGAATATCCAATTGCGGCGCGCCGGATTGAACGGGCGATCCGCATGGCCGAGCGCCAAGGCTTATTGGGCAGCCGCATTCTCGACAGCAACTTTAACTTCCGCGTCGATGTGCGCATTGGCGCCGGGGCCTTTGTCTGTGGCGAAGAGACGGCGCTCATGGCCTCGATCATGGGCAAACGGGGCCAGCCGGTCCCTCGTCCACCCTACCCAGCACAGAGTGGCCTTTGGGGCAAGCCGACCTTGATTAACAACGTCGAGAGCTTTGGCAGCATTGCGCCAATTATCAAGCGCGGCGCGGCCTGGTACGCCGGCATTGGCACCGAAAAGAGCAAGGGGACCAAAGTCTTTGCGCTCGCCGGCAAGGTTAACAACACCGGGCTGATTGAGGTGCCAATGGGCATTACACTGCGCGAGATCATCTTTGAGATTGGCGGCGGTATTCCCGATGGGCGGCAATTTAAGGCGGCGCAGACCGGCGGTCCCAGCGGCGGCTGTATCCCGGCGGAGCATCTCGACACACCGGTTGACTATGACAGCCTGCGCGCGCTCGGCTCGATCATGGGCTCGGGTGGCTTGATTGTGATGGATGACCAGAGTTGTATGCCCGATGTCGCCAAATATTTTATGGAATTTTGCATGGACGAGAGCTGTGGCAAGTGTGTGCCCTGTCGCGTCGGCACGGTGCAGATGCATCGACTGCTGGAGCGCATCACCAATGGCAGCGCCACCGCAGCCGATCTGGCACAACTAGAAGCACTTTGTCCTCTGGTCAGCCAGACGAGCCTCTGTGGACTTGGCCAATCGGCACCGAACCCAGTCCTGAGCACGCTACGCTACTTCCGTGCGGAGTATGAAGCGCATATTCGCGATCATCACTGCCCGGCAGGAGTCTGCCAGATGACGCAAGTGCCGGTGTTGGAATTGGTAGGGTAGGACGGGAGAACGGGAATCACTATGAGCGTAGTCACCTTAACAGTCAATGATAAGTTGGTCAGCGCGCAGGCAGGGCAGAGTCTGCTTGCCGTGATCCGTGAAAACAAGATTGCGTTGCCGACGCTCTGCCACCTGGAAGGGTTGAGCGAGCGCGGGGGGTGCCGGCTCTGCCTGGTCGAAGTCGCCGGCAGCAATAAGCTTTTGGCCGCCTGTGTCACGCCGGTGCAGGAGGGCATGGTGGTCCACACGCATACCGAGCGGCTGGTTGAGTATCGCAAGATGATTCTCGAGCTGCTCTTTGCCGAACGCAACCACGTCTGTGCCGTCTGCGTGATAAATGGCAATTGTGAGCTGCAATATCAGGCAGCAGAAGCGGGGATGGATCATGTCCGTTTTGACTATCTACACCCCGACCTGCCGATCGATGCCAGTCACCGCCAATTTGTCATCGACCACAATCGCTGTATTCTCTGCACGCGCTGTGTCCGCGTCTGTGACGAAGTCGAAGGCGCGCATGTGTGGGATGTCATGGGGCGTGGCGTCAATAGTCGCATTATCAGCGACTTGAATCAGCCGTGGGGTAGTAGCGTCAGCTGTACAAGCTGCGGCAAATGCGTCCAAGTCTGTCCCACCGGTGCGCTGTCAACCAAAGGCTCTACCGTGTCCGAAATGACCAAGCGCCGCGACTTTCTCCAATGGATCGTCAGTGGGCGCGAAAAAGATATCTGGACGTATGGGGAGGGTGAAAAGGGAGACAGGGAGACAGGGAGATAGGTAAATAAGTAGACAGGGAAACAGGGAAGCAGGTAGAGCGATCCCAGTATACCAGTATACCTGTATACCTGTATACCTGTGTACCTGTGTACCTGTGTACCTGTATACCTGTCCCCCTGTCTACCCATCCCCCCACACCCGTAAACAAGGAACGGACTTATGGCTGAAACAACAAAAATTCGCCTGGCAACCGCCTGGTTGGGCGGCTGTTCCGGTTGTCACATGAGTTTTCTCGATTTAGATGAAAAATTACTCGATTTGGCCGCTAGCGTGGAGCTTGTCTACAGCCCAATTGCCGACATCAAAGAATTTCCCAACAACGTCGATGTCACGCTGGTGGAAGGCGCGGTGGCCAATATCGATCATCTCCGGCTAGCCAAAGAAATTCGCGCGCGCAGCAAAATCGTCGTCAGCTTTGGGGACTGTGCCGTCACTGGCAATGTCACTAGCCTACGGAACAAGCTTCCTATCGATGACCTGCTGACCAAGGTTTACCATGAAGGGCCGGGCCAGGTGCCACGCGGCGGCGAGGCGGACGAGGTGATGCCGGCGTTGCTGCCTAGAGTGTTGCCGTTGCACCAGGTTGTACCGGTCGATGCCTACATCCCCGGCTGCCCGCCGGACCCCGAACGGATCTGGGCGGCGGTTGCGGCCTTGCTGGCGGGTGAAGCGGTTGCATTACCGGCCGCGATGCGCAAGTTTGGTTGATCGCAGCACGTTTCAGGACGCAGCATACGCTCGACGCTGGAGCGTCTAAGCAAGCATTCCACGCTGGAGCGTGGAACGAGAAGAACGAGAAGAGGAGTACGGTATGTCACGCACGGTAACCATTGATCCGGTCACACGGATTGAAGGACACGCCAAAATCACGATCCATCTCGATGATCAAAATCAGGTGGCAGATGCCCGTTTTCATGTGACGGAATTCCGTGGCTTTGAAAAATTCTGCGAGGGGCGCAGCTTCTGGGAGATGCCCGGCATCACGGCGCGCATCTGCGGGATCTGCCCGATTAGCCATCTGCTTGCTTCCTCCAAAGCCGGCGATGCGTTGCTCTCGGTGCGCATCCCACCCACGGCAGAGAAGTTGCGTCGGCTGTTGAACTGGGGGCAGATTGTCCAGAGCCACGCGCTCAGCTTCTTTCACCTCAGCGGGCCTGATTTGCTGCTAGGGATGGAGAGCGACCCGGCCAAGCGCAATATCATGGGGCTGATTGAAGCGCATCCGGATGTGGCACGCAGCGGCATTCGTCTGCGCAAATTTGGTCAGGAGCTGATCCGCTTGCTCGGTGGGCGCAGTGTTCACCCGGCGTGGACGGTGCCCGGCGGTGTGCGCGAGCCGCTGAGTGAGGCAACTCGTCAAGCGATCGCAGCAATGTTGCCCGATGCTTTTAGCGATGTTGCGTTGGGCTTGCGACTGCTCAAAACCGTGATGCCGACTCTGCAACAAGAAATCGCCACCTATGGCGACTTCCCCTCCTATTTCATGGGATTGGTAACACCACAGGGCGGGCTGGAACATTATGATGGCGTGTTGCGCATTGTGGACAACGATGGGCGGATTGTTGAAGATGGGATTGATCCAGCGAACTATCGCACGCTGATCAGCGAAGCGGTCGAACCGTGGAGTTATCTCAAGTTCCCCTATTACAACAAGGGGATTGGGCATGATGGGGCCATGCCAGGTTACCAGCAGGGGATGTACCGGGTAGGGCCGCTGGCGCGGCTGAACATCTGCAAGAACACCGGCACCGAGCGTGCGGATGCCGAGTTGGCAATCTTCCGCAGCTTTGGCCCAGCCGGCAAACCGGTTTCGAGCAGCTTTCACTATCACTACGCCCGGTTGATTGAAATTCTCTTTGCCCTGGAGAAGATCGAACTGACGCTGGCTGACCCGACCATCACCGACAGCCATGTCCGCAGCCGGGCCGATGTCAACCAGCTGCATAGCGTGGGGGTGAGCGAAGCCCCGCGCGGGACACTCTTTCACGAGTATGATGTTGATGAAAACGGCTTGTTGCAGAAGGTCAACCTGATTATTGCCACGGGGCAGAACAACCTGGCAATGAACCAAACCGTGCGCCAGATCGCTGATGCCTATATCAGCAATGGACAGTTAACCGAAGGGATCCTCAACCGGATCGAGCATGGGATTCGTGCCTTTGACCCCTGTCTCAGTTGCTCGACCCATGCGATTGGACAGATGCCGCTGCATGTGCAATTGCTGAACAGTAGCGGCACCGTTGTAGACGAGAAGATACGAGAATGATCAGTAAAAAAGAAGTTCTACTACTCATCGCCTATGGCAACACGCTACGGTGTGACGATGGTGCCGGGTTGGCTTTGGCAGAGCTCCTAGCAGAAGATTGGCGGGCACAAGGTATCTGTGTGCGCCACCTGGCGATGCCACAGTTAACGCCGGAGCTAGCGATAGAGCTGAGTTCGCCCGATGTACAACGGGTAATCTTTGTTGATACGACCGTCGAAGCAAAGACGGCGATCGATGTGAAACCGGTCGTGCCGACAATTTTGGGGCGTGTGTTGGGGCACCATGTTACGCCGGATGCGCTGTTGCTCTACGCGCAACGGCTATACGGTCAGTATCCGCCAGCTTGGTTGGTAACCATCCCTGGCGTCGACTTTGGCTTTGGCGAAGGCTTTAGTGCGGTGACAGAGCGCCATTTGGCGGCGGCAAAGACAGTCGGCAATACGATTCTGGCAACGATAGACTACACCGTAGATCATGACACAAGATACAAGATGATGCCGGCCCTGTCGGCATCGATTCCTTTGGTACATCCTTGACGAGAGCTTCTAATCCGACAGGCTGACAGATTTTGGTCTAAGTCGCAGCGATCGTAACGCAAGAAAGGCAACTTTTCTGCGTGTGCTTCGTGCTCTCTGTGGCCGAAAAGGGCATCCGTCAGTCTATCAAGGTTCTGGCTAAATTCAGCAGTTCTCAGGAGACGGAACATGGTAGGAAATGGTCAAACACGTCAAGCAACGGCACAGCCATTCACCGCACTAGCTTCCCGACGAAGTCCTTGGCGTCTTTGGACACGTTGGGTCTTGGCCAATGCGCTGGCCGAACTGCTCGGTCTGGGCGCATCATCACTGCTCTGGATCGCCTTCTTCTTTGGTATGGAGGAGCAGCTGGGCATTGTCGGCAGCGCCGTGGTGGTGGTGGTGGGCAGCACATTACTCGAAGGGACCGCGGTTGGGCTGTTGCAGTGGCGCGTCCTACGTAGAGCTTTACCTCAACTGCGAAGCCAGGTATGGTGGGGGGCTACCGCGGCTGGTGCATTCGTAGCCTGGTCGTTGGGCATGGTTCCGAGTACCCTTATCTCAATGTCAAGTGCGGGGACGACCGCCGCGCCGCCGGCAGAGATGAGTGACGCACTGATGTACACGTTGGCAGCGGTGATGGGGCTTGTATTGGGACCGGTGCTAGGGCTCCCACAGTGGTGGGTTTTGCGTCCTCATCTAAAATTTGCGTGGCTCTGGATTCCCGCCAACGCCATCGCCTGGGCTTGGGGGATGATCATTATCTTCACCGTCATGGGGTTGGTGCCTGCCGGTGGCATAACGGCAGGCGCACTCTTGCTCGTTCTCGGCGGATTGGCCTTGGCCGGCGCCGTTGTGGGTGGCATTCATGGCGTGGTGTTGGTGAAGCTGTTGAAGGTATCGTCGTCACACGGTGCGGGAGCGTCGAATGGGGTGCCTACGCGGGCGCGTAGGCACTAGCATCTCTATGCACTTCAAGCCACCGCCACTGTTGCCTCCAACGCCTGCGCCAGATCGGCGATGAGATCGTCGGGGTGCTCCAGCCCAATCGAACAGCGCAACAGATTATCGGGCGCTTTGGTCGTCGGCCCTTCGATGCTATAGCGGTGCTCGATCAGGCTCTCCACACCGCCCAAACTCGTCGCCTGCGTAAAAATTTTCGTCCGCCCAGCCACGCGCTGGGCATTTTCGCGCCCGCTGCGCAATTCGTCTGGGCAAAGCTGGAAGGAGAGCATGCCACCAAAGTCGCTCATCTGCTTGGCGGCAATGGCATGGCCGGGGTGACTCGCTAAGCCTGGATAGTGGACGGTGCAGACTTTGGGGTGCTCGGCCAAAAAGGCGGCCACTTTGCGCGCGTTTTCACAGTGGGCGCGCATGCGGTAGGGCAGGGTACGAATCCCACGCAAGAGCAGCCAGCAATCAAAGGGCGAGGGCACGGCACCGCCAGTGCGCTGGATAAAGCGGATGCGCTCAAAGAAGTCACTCTGCTCTTTGGTGATGATCGCGCCGCCCAGTACATCGCTGTGGCCGCAGAGATATTTAGTGGTGGCATGGACCGCCAGATCGGCACCCAAGTCGAGCGTACGCTGGAGCATCGGTGTCGGCCAGGTGCTGTCACAGGCGCAGATCGCACCCGCTTCATGGGCAATCGCGGCGACTGCGGCTACGTCGGTAATTTTGAGCAACGGGTTGGAAGGGGTCTCGATCCAGATCAATTTGGTATTGGGGCGCATGGCAGCGCGCACGGCGGCAAGATCACTCATATCGACTTCGGTATAACTGAGCCCCCACGGCACAAAAAGGTCGTTGACGAGCTTACCCGTGCCAAAGTAAATATCATCGGGCAGGAGCAGATGGTCGCCGCTCTGTAGCGCCTGGAAGACGGTCATAATCGCGGCCATACCCGAGCCAAAGGTCGCCGCACAGACGCCCCCTTCGAGGGCGACCAGCGCATCTTCCAGGGCACGGCGCGTGGGATTATCGGCGCGGATATAGCTGTAGCCGCTGGGATAGGTGCCATCTTCGGCGCGCTCGTAGGTGGTGGAGAGGTGGATTGGTGGCATGACGGCGCCGGTGCTGGGGTCGATGCCTTTGCCAGCATGGACGGCGATGGTTTCGATTTTCATGGGGTGGTCTTTCTTTTTTATATAAGCGTTATATCTTTTAATACCTTCGCCAAACCTTGTTTTGGCGGAAATTTCCAGATGTCATTCCTGCGCAGGCAGGAATCTACTCGTGTAACATGAAGATGGATTCCTGCCTGCGCAGGAATGACGGCTCTAATTTCTGAAATTGGCG
>DAOUCA010000220.1:0-74506 GCA_034432375.1 Caldilineaceae bacterium | reverse complement strand
CGCCAATTTCAGAAATTAGAGCCGTCATTCCTGCGCAGGCAGGAATCCATCTTCATGTTACACGAGTAGATTCCTGCCTGCGCAGGAATGACATCTGGAAATTTCCGCCAAAACAAGGTTTGGCGAAGGTATTAATCAGCATCGTGGCCAATTATTAAGCGAAGAGTGAGTAGAGTGAGTAGAGTAAGTAACCTATTATGAGCGATAATCTAAAACCGACACCTGATCCAGCCAAGTCCACAGAATCGAAAACACCGGAGGTACGCGCCGCTCAGATCCGCCAGGCCCGCGCCCGGATTGCACAGCGGGCCGCCGAAGGCGATGTTGCCGTCCACAATAACCCTGTTGTCACCGATGAGACGTATGGGGTGTTGAGCGAAGAGAACCGTGTCGTCATGCGCCATCAGATTGCCCTCAATATTGAGAACTTCCGGGCTGTACCGGAGGCGTTTACCGCACGTCCGGTCCGCAGCTATCCAGAACTACAGGCAGCCGCGGCGCCCTTCTTTTCGGTGATCATTCCAAATTACAACGGGATGCGCTTTTTACCAACGCTGTTGACCGCACTTCAGCAGCAGACCTTTGGCGATGTTGAACTGATCCTGGTCGATGATGCCAGCACCGATAATTCAGTTGCCTTTACCGAGGAGCACTATCCAGCGGTTCGTATCTTGGTCAATCGCCAAAATCTTGGCTTTGTGCGGAGCTGTAATCTCGCTGTGGACGCGGCCCGCGGCCGCATGGTTGTCCTCTTAAATAATGATACGGAACCGGAGCCGACCTGGCTCGCCGAGTTGGCGAAAGTGATCTGTGCCAATCCACAGGCTGCGGTTGTGGCAAGCAAAATGTTACTCTTTAATGAGCGTACAAAGCTGCACACTACCGGTGATACGCTCGGCTACGATGGCATTCCACACAACCGAGGGGTTTGGGAAGACGATCGGGGGCAGTACGATAGCCACCAACAAATATTTAGCGGCTCCGGTGGTGGATCGGCTTTTCGCCGCGATGTGTGGCAGGCGCTTGGGGGCTTCGACGAAGAGTTCTGGATGTACATTGAGGATGTTGACTTTGGCTTTCGCGCGCAATTGATTGGTTGGCAGGCGGTCTTTGCACCGGCAGCACGGGTCTATCATCATCTCAGTGCCACCGGCGGCGATACGCTGGCAAGTTACTACGTCGGGCGCAATACGATCTGGATGATCGCCAAAAATATGCCGACGGAACTGCTGCAACAACATCTCCCCGCTATCCTGGGCGCGCAGTTGCAGATCGCTGCTGACGCCCTCCGCAATATACGCGGTGCCGCGGCGCGTGCTCGTCTACTTGGGCAACTGGCCGGGCTGCTGGGGTTGCCGCGCCAACTGCGTAAACGACAGATCATTCAGCGGCGACGGCGTCTCAATGATCACACATTGGCCACCCGTCTAAGTCGGTCCTAAACGCTAGTGCACCGCATTGTGTTAAGTTTTGCCGTAAAAAGACAAATGAGCAACGTTGAGGAGTCACCATGCAAGCGCCACCAGAAAAATTAGGATCCTTTTATCTCGGTGCGGAATATGACTTGCGCAGCGGCCAACGCAGCGAGCAGGCCGTCAATTACGATGCGCGCGACCTGACAACCCATGCCGTCTGTGTTGGGATGACTGGCAGCGGCAAGACCGGCCTTTGCATCGGCCTTTTGGAAGAGGCTGCGCTTGATCGCGTTCCGGCAATTCTAGTTGATCCCAAAGGGGATATCACCAATTTACTCCTCCAATTCCCCGAACTGCGGCCAGAGGATTTTCGCCCTTGGATCAATGTGGATGATGCACGGCGCAAGGGCAAGGAGATCGATGAATATGCCGCTGATACTGCGGAACAGTGGCGCAGTGGGCTGGCCGATTGGGGCATCGATGGGGAACGAATGCGTCTCTTGCAACAGTCGGTTGCCTATACAATCTTTACCCCTGGCTCCGATGCCGGCGTGCCAATCAATATCCTGGGAAGCCTGGCCGCACCACGGCTCGATTTTGCCACCGAGGGGGAACTGATTCGCGAGCGCATCAGCGGCACCGTTGCCGCACTACTGGGGCTGGTTGGCGTCAAGGCCGACCCGGTGCGTAGCCGCGAGTCGATTCTGCTCTCCAATATCTTTGAATACTTTTGGAAAGAAAATCGCGATCTCGATCTCGCCCAACTCATTATGGCGATCCAAAGCCCCCCCGTGCGTCAGTTGGGCGTCTTTGATGTCGATACCTTCTTCCCCGAAAAAGATCGCTTTGAACTGGCCATGGCCTTTAACAATCTGATTGCCGCGCCCACCTTTCAAAGCTGGTTGCAAGGGGAGCCGCTCGATATCGATCGGCTCTATTTCACCGCCGACGGCAAGCCGCGCCACAGCATCTTCTACATCGCCCATCTCAGCGATAGCGAGCGCATGTTTTTTATGACGCTGCTGCTCGAAGGAATTCTGACCTGGGTACGGCGCCAATCCGGTACCACCAGCCTGCGGGCGTTGCTCTACATCGACGAGATCTTTGGTTATTTCCCACCCACAGCGGAACCTCCTTCCAAACGCCCCTTGCTTACCCTTTTAAAGCAAGCACGCGCCTTTGGTGTCGGGGTTGTTTTAGTGACACAAAACCCGGTCGATCTCGATTATAAGGGGTTGACCAACGCTGGTACCTGGTTCATTGGCAAACTGCAGGCGGAACGCGATAAGGCACGGGTGTTGGAAGGGCTAAAGGGGGCGATTGCCGAGTCCGGTGGTAATGTTGAGGTGAACTATGATGAACTGATTACCCAACTTGGTAACCGCGTCTTTCTCATGCACAATGTTCACGCTGCCCGCCCGCTGGTCTTTAATACCCGCTGGGCCATGAGCTATCTGCGTGGACCTTTGACACGGCCCCAAGTGCGCGAGCTAATGGCCCAACAGCCGCCGCAAACGCCAGCAACCACTTCAGCGGCGGCCATCCCCCCCGTACCCGGCCAAGGACGGTACATTCCAGCAACTCCTGTGGAACAAATAGACGCAGCCGCGACTCCAACAGATGGGGCTACGGCGCCGACTGCGCCTGCTGGCTTTTCCGCTGCGCCACCAACCCTTGATCCCGATGTGAAGCAGGCTTATTTGCCTGTGGTGGTCAACGATCAGGCGGCTGTGCGCTATTTGATGCAGGAGACCAAGCGCCACATCGCCGCTGAAAGTGTGCAACTGGTCTATGAGCCAGCGCTGCTGGGGATCTGTTCCGTGCGTTTTGTCGATCGCAAGCGCAATATCGATCAGCAGGCCGAGCAACTACTGCTGGTCCCGGCTGCCGAAGGATTGGGTGCAGTCGATTGGGCGGACGGGGAACGACTCTCACTCACACAACGCGATCTGATCACTGCGCCGGAACGGGTAGACGCCGCCCAAGGTCCCTTCTTTACAGCTGCACCAGAATCGGCCAATAGCGCACGCGAATTGCAGAGCTTAGAAAAAGATCTAGCCGATTGGCTTTACTACAACAGCCGTCTCTCGATTAAAGTTCACAATGAATTGGGCCTCTACCAAATGCCTGGTGAACGCGAACGCGATTTTAAGATTCGGCTGCAACAGGCTGCCCGCGAACAGCGTGACAACGAAGTCGATAAATTGGAAGAAAAGTTTGATCGGCAGATCGACCGTCTGCAAGACAAGCTGCGCAAGCAAGAGCGTGAACTGGCAGCCGATGAAGCAGAACATAGCGCGCGTAAACAGCAGGAAATGGTTGGCATTGGCGAAAGTGTGTTGGGCTGGGTTTTGGGCCGACGCAGCACGCGTACCCTGAGCACGGCCGCCAATCGACGGCGGATGACCGCAAAGGCCGGCCAAGATGTCGAAGAGACAGAGCAAGAGATTGCCGACATGAAACGAGAAATTGCTGATCTGGGGCAGCAGCTGAAAGAGCAAAGTGAAGAGATCACGGTGCGCTGGGCTAGCCTGCTTGACGATCTCGACAGTGAAGAGATCTCACCGCGCCGCACGGATGTTGATGTTCGTAATGTGTTGCTGGCCTGGCTTCCATCTTGGGTGATCCGCTACAGTGATGGGGGCCGCAATACGAGTGATACCGTTGCCGCCTATCAATTGCCAGCCGTTGGATAAAGGAGTATATTCTGAGCTACAAGATCTCCCGGTTCCGTTTTTTTGTTCTCTCGCAATCGGTCCTATTCGCGGCACTGTTGTTCGCCACTGCCGGTTGTACCTGGATTTTGCCGCCACCAATTATCATTGAAGGGGCAAGTGAGTCACTCTTTAGACTCACACCGGTCGTCACCCAGCCCGTGACGACGATTCCGTTGACGGAGCCAATGGCGGAGGCGCGAGCGGAGTTATCTGGCTTGGCCTGGTATGGCGATACCTTAATTCTGCTGCCGCAATTCCCTGGCAGGTTTGGCAATCAACTCTATGGGCTGCCCAAAAGTGCCATTGTTGCCTACCTAACTGGGCAATCGACGGAGCCACTGGATCCACAGCCAATTCCACTGGACGATAGTGTACTCCAAGCGCAGTTGATTGGTTCGGAAGGGTATGAGGCAATTGCCTTTGATGGCGATCGTGTTTACCTTACCATCGAAACCAGACGGCTGGCCGGCATGTTGGGCTATGTGGTGGCGGGTGAAATTGCCGAGGATCTGAGTCTACTGCGTCTTGATCCTACCAATCTAACCCCCATCGAACCACAGACGAATTTAAGTAATCTCACCGATGAAGCCATTTTCCTGGTTGGCAACCAAGTGGCGACGATCTATGAGGCCAATGGCCTTGGCGTCAATCCCGACCCGGTTGTTCATCTTTTTGATGAGCTTACCCTGACACCGATTGGGGTAACGCCCTTCCCCCAAATCGAGTATCGTATTACAGATGCCACCGCCGTCGATGAAAGCGGTCGCTTTTGGGCAATGAACTATTTCTTTCCAGGGGATCGCAGCCTGCGCCCGATCTTGCAGGCACGAGGGGCCCTCGATCAATTCAACACGCAGGCACAGCCGGTGGAACGTCTCCTAGAGTTTCAAGTTACCTCGCAAGGAATTGTGCGTACCGAGCGGGCACCGATTGCGCTGGAACTACTGCCGGATACTCCTTCGGGCACATGGACTGCACGCAACTGGGAAGGAATCGTTCGGTTAGAGACGCCGGAAGCGCAGGGGTTCTTGATCGTTACCGATAGCTTTCCGGAAACGATTCTGGGCTTTGTACCATCGCCCTGAATCGTTGTAAATTTTGTAATGTTTTACGAGATGTACTTTATCGCCATTCGTTCATCACAACGAAGTGATCGACCTACCTGCTTTCATAATTGTACCTGCGTCTGTCACCCATGAATCGTTCCTACACTGGGAACTTTGGTAATTTGTGGCACGCCAAGTACCCGTGAAGGCGTATTGCACGTACTTTGGCCAGATGAGCAAAGAGCCATGATACGGAGGCAAGTCTAGACACCGCTAAAGTGTAAAATTGTGCGCTGCTGTGCGCTAGTCGATTACAATCCAATTGTAGTGGTCCATTCTTTATTAATTTTATTAATTATGCTAAATTAGTAACATGGATAAAACACTAGTTACATTCAGATTATGGACAGAGACGAGGAAGTATTTTCGTCTCGTAAGTGCCATGACTGGGGAGACAATCATGGAAGTGGCACATCGGCTAATCGTGCAGGAATGGGAACGGGTACAAGATGATACGCGCGCACAAGATCAGACTGAATCCGACGACTGAACAAGAAATCTACTTCCGCAAAGCAGCGGGCACCAAACGCTTTGTCTACAATCAGGCGCTTGACCTCTGGAAGTGGGGTAAGGCGCAGGGTATCAAGGATTTGGCGTGCTGGAAATCAAGCGCCAATTCAACCTGTTCAAGGCAGAGCAATTTCCCTGGATTTACGAAGTTGCCAAAGATGTAGCCGAAGGTGCGTTTCAGGATCTTGGTGTGGCGCTAAAGAATTACTTTGACTCGAAAAGTGGGAAGCGAAAAGGGCAAAAAGTAGGCTTCCCCAAGTTCAGGTCGAAGAAGAATCGCAAGCAATCCTTTCGGTTGAACAACGATAAGTTTCGGGTAGATGGTCATACGATCAGAATTCCCAGGCTGGGCGAAGTCAACATGGCAGAACCGTTACGGTTCAAGGGAAAGATCATGGGGGCGGTTGTCTCGAAGGTTGCTGACCGGTGGTTTGTTTCTATCCAGGTCGATATACCACAACCAGAACCTAAGCAGTTTCCTAAACAGTCAGTTGGCGTGGACGTGGGCGTAAAAACGTTGGCAACGTTATCGGATGGTAGCGAGTTTGAGAACCAAAAACCGCTACGCACTCAGATTAATAAGTTGCGCAAGCTGAACCGCTGCTTGTCTCGGCGCAAGCAAGGCAGTAACCGCTGGTGGAAGGCAAAGCGCAAGTTAGAGCGGTTCCACTACCGCATTGCCAACAAACGAGCCGATGCCCAGCACAAGGCGAGTCACGCCATTGCGTCTACCTATGCCTTCATCGGGGTTGAAGACCTCAATATCAAAGGCATGGTCAAGAACCGGCGTTTGTCCCTTGCTGTGTCAGATGTTGGATTGGGTGAGCTTATCCGGCAAATAGAGTACAAAGCCAAAGCCTTCGATGGGACTGTAGTCAAGGTTGGACGTTTCTTCGCCAGTAGCAAGACCTGTTCGGATTGTGGCTACAGCAACGGTGAACTAACCCTGTCAGACCGAAAATGGACGTGCGTTGGTTGTGGCGTCATCCATCAACGAGATTGGAATGCCGCTATCAACATTGAGCAAGAAGCCTTACGGATAGGCGCGTAAAATCCGTCACCCGGTACTGGCTAGGTCGGGTGTAATTCGCTCGTGGATAGCGTGTAAGACCTCGTGCAGTTTGGGGCAGTGCTAGTTGAAACGAGTATTTTACGAGTAGATCACAATTGATCACTTAGAAAGTAGCAGCACTCTTTATGTTAAAGAATTTAAATACTGGTATGATTGGTGTCAAAGCTTCCCTGGTCCAGAGCATTGAATATGCCCGACGCTTTGGTTTTCAGAGCATCGATTTTTCGATCACCGAGGCGGTCGCGTTGGCCAAAGAGATTGGTGTGGAAGGTGTACGCTCCCTCTTTGAAGATGCAAATATCTTTCCCGGTTCCTGGGGCTTCCCGATTAACTATCGCCAAGATGATGCCACCTGGCGCGAGGGCTTGATGGCCTTGCCGCAACAGGCCGAATTTGCGCTCGAATTGGGATGCACCCGGACCTCCACTTGGATTATGCCCGCCAGTGATGAGCGCACCTTTCAGGATAATTTTGCCTTTCAGGTTGACCGACTGCGCGCACCAGCCCAGATCCTGGCCGACTATGGCTGTCGTTTGGGGTTGGAATTTATTGGGCCCAAAACCTTGCGTGCCGGCCGCCAATACAATTTCATTCACACGATGGATGGCATGTTAGCTTTGGCCGCGGCCATGGGCACCGGTAATGTCGGGTTGCTGCTCGATCTCTTCCATCTCTATACCGCGCACGGTGACCTGGATGATGTGCGCAAACTGCACCGCGATGATGTCGTGGTGGTGCATATCAATGATGCCATCGCCGGGCGGGCACCCGATGAGCAGATCGACAATGAGCGTGCCCTGCCGGGCGAGACCGGTGTGATGGAGATTACCAGCTTCCTCCAAGTATTGCGTGATATCCATTACGATGGCCCAATCACCACCGAGCCATTTAGCCAACGCGTGCGCGATCTGCCGGCGGAAGAGGCGATCCGTGCCACGTCGGCTGCCATGGATCAAGTGTGGCAACAGGCGGGGATCTAGAATGTGTTGCGTATTGCGTGTACGTTGACCGATCCTGACATGCGCATTGGATTATGATCTATTGATGCATCGAGATTCGGTTGCAGTTCACGCAATACGCAACACGCATCAAAAATTAAGCACTTAATTTACTGTCGCCCATAGGAACGAATTAGCATCAGCATAAAGGAACGACTATCATGAAACAGCTTGCCCTTGTGGGCTGTGCCCATATTCATACCCCCGGCTTTGTCAAGCGTCTACAGGCGCGTGACGATGTGACTGTGACCACGGTCTGGGATCACGAATTTGCCCGCGCGGATAAGTGGGCCAATGAAACCGGCGCGCAGAAGGTCAATGATGTGCGCGCCATTTGGAGCGATGATCAGATTGATGGCGTGATTATTTGCTCGGAGACCGATCGCCACCAACCGCTGGTCGAAGCCGCCGCCGCCGCCAAAAAGCACCTGTTTGTCGAAAAACCGCTGGGGATTGGCCCTGCCGATGCCCTTGCCATGGCCGCCGCAATTGAGAAGGCTGGTCTGCTCTTTCAGACCGGCTATTTCCAGCGCGGCAACCCGATCCATCTCTTCCTGCGTGAGCAAATTCAGGCCGGTCACTTTGGCAAAATTACGCGCGTCCGCCACTCCAACTGTCACGCCGGTTCGCTGGGCGGCTGGTTCGACACCGATTGGCGCTGGATGGCGGATCTCGGTCAAGCCGGCGTTGGTGGCTTTGGCGATCTTGGCACTCACTCTCTCGATATTCTCATGTGGTTACTGGGCGACGTTGCGCGCGTCACTGCTACCGTTGGCGTGGCAACCGGCCGTTATGGCGACTGTGATGAATATGGGGAAGGGTTGCTGGAATTTAGCAATGGCACCGTAGCAACGCTGGCCGCCGGTTGGGTTGATGTGGCCCATCCCATCAACGTGATTGTCAGTGGCACCGAAGGTCATGCCTATGCCTGCAACAACCAACTCTTTTTCAAGAGTAGCCATGTCGAAGGTGCCGATGGCGAAACACCGTGGACCGCGTTGCCCGAAGCCTGGCCCCACGCTTTTGAGCTCTTCCTCGACGCGTTGGTCGGTAAGCCCAATATACCCTTGGTTTCGCCGCAAGAGGCGGCGGCGCGCAACATTGTGATGGCTGCGCTCTATCAAGGAGCAAACGCAAAAGAGTGGGTGACGATTCCGACCTAAAGCAAAGTGATGCACTGCTGCCGAACGAAATCCACACAGGTGGCTAAAGTTTTGCCTGCTTTGGCGGGCTTCTTCTAGATTACTCGATCTTTCTTAGCCATTGCTGCTGTCTACCTGCCGCACCGGGATCAACAAAACCGGCGTCCGCAGTTGGGCAACCAACTTGGGGGTGACGCTGCCGGACCAGAAGGCATCCATGTGGCTTTTGCCGTGAGTGCCCAACACAACAACATCTGCCTCGCTATTTTGAGCTATGGCGGTAATGGTCGCCGCCGGGTCGCCACGCTGCACGGTGCCCGTTACCGATAGACTTTGCGCCGCTAGCGTTTTGGTCTGTTCGGCTAAGATGGCTCTGCTCTCTTCCTGGGCTTGATCGAGCAATGCCGCTGTGGCTGCTGGCAATAGCCGTCCAGTTGCTGCTTGGATGGGAGAGAGCGAGGCAGGAGTAGGAACAACCATTAACAGTTCCAACGTCGCGTGGCAACTGCGTGCCAGATCGGTGGCCAACACTAATCCCTGTTCATGCTCTGAATCACCGTCAAGTGGAACGAGAATGTGACGGCAGTGAAAGGCTTTGACTGTGGTGTCGGGATTGACCAGTAAAACAGGCACATCGCCCAGCGCGATGACCCGTTGTGCAATTGAACCAAAGAGCCGGTTGTGCAGCGTACTGCTGCCGTGGGTGCACATGACGATCAGGTCAGTATTGAGCTCTTCGGTATGCGCAACGATACTCTGGGCCACATCGATGGCGCGACTGCCATGCACATGTTGATGTACAACGGCTGCTGTGGCGAAATAACGCGCTGTGACGGTTGCCAAGTAGGCGCGGGCGGCCTCGGCATTGGTCAAATGGGGTTGACCATGGACCTGGTTGGGCGGCGCATTTTCCACCACATGAAAGAGCGTCACCTGAGCGCTCAATTGTTCGGCCAGCGCTGCTACCACCGGCAGCGCGGCTTCTGCCAACTGTGAACCGTCGAGGGGAGCCAGCAATTGCTGAAACATCTTAACCTCCCAAAAAGATCTGATAGAGCAGGAAGAAATTCAACACGACAATCAACACCGTCACCAAGCCCAGGAGCACCGTTGTAATGCGATGATTGACCAGTACCCCCATGATATCGCGTCTGCTGGTGAAGATCAGCAAGGGGATGATCGCAAAGGGCAGGCCAAAGCTCAGAACGACCTGGCTGAGCACGAGCGTGTAGGTTGGGTCCAGTCCCAGCGCAATCACCACCAGCGCCGGCAGCAGGGTAACAAGGCGGCGCACCCAAACGGGGATGTGTTGATGCAAAAAGCCCTGCATGATCACTTGGCCGGCCATCGTCCCCACCGACGAAGAGGAGAGCCCCGAGGCGAGCAACGAAATTGCAAAGACCCAACTGGCGGCTGCCCCAAGCAGCGGTTGCAGTGTGATGTGTGCTTCTTCTATTGTACCCACCGTTGTCAACCCCTGCGCATGAAAGGTCGCCGCCGCCATGATTAACATCGCCGCGTTGACAAAGCCGGCGATCGTCATGGCCACCAAGACATCGATAATTTCAAAGCGAAAGAGTCTGCGTAAATGCACTGGATCTTTGACGACAATCCGTTGCTGGGTTAGTGCGGAGTGCAGGAAGATGGCGTGGGGCATCACTGTTGCGCCCAAAATCCCAGTGGCCAACACCACGCTCTGTGGGCCGGCGAATTGTGGCGTCACCGAATGATAGAGCACCGCCCCCCAATCGGGCTGATCGAAGATCGTCTCCACCAGATAGCAGAGCGCCACAATTCCAATCAATGCCGTGATGACTGCCTCTAACGGGCGAAAGCCATACTGCTCCAATCCCAAAATCAAGAAGGTTACAATTGCCGTCAGAAAGCCGGCGGCCAGCAGTGGCATGCCAAAGAGCAGATTGAAGCCCAACGCCGCGCCCAAAAACTCGGCCAGATCGGTCGCCATTGCCACTAATTCCATGACCACCCACATGCCGATGACGACCCGTCGCGGGAAGTGATTGCGACACTGTTCGGCCAGGTTCTGGTTGGTGGCAATGCCCAACTTCGCCGAGATGGCTTGGATCAACATCGCCATCAGATTACTGGCGACGATCACCCAGAGCAGCGTATAGCCAAAGCGCGCCCCTCCCTCAATATTGGTGGCAAAGTTGCCGGGGTCGACATAGGCGACACTGGCAACAAAGGCCGGCCCCATAAAGGGCAAGAGGCGCTGCAACCAACCCTTGCTCTCTTCCCCGGCGAGAATGGCGTGAGCACTTTGATTTGTCTTGGTTTCGCTACTCATCGACCATCGCTTTCTCTCGTTTTGACCTTGCTGTAGCTACTGTGGTTCACACGATACCGCAGTGCCGTAGGCAAGTCCACGTGCCGCACCCAGGGGCTCCCGGTTTCGGACGTAGGCGTTCTCACTTCTCAATTGTGTATATCATCAAGCATAGAATATTTAAACAAAGCTGTAACGTAGGTGACTTCCCAAATCAGGTGTGCGGTTTACGGCGCAAGTCCCAGTACGTATTTACGCTCATGGGGCCAATCGACGGAAATTGCCGTACGGACATGACACATCATGTCCGTACTTCTGTGAATTAACCCATGAGCAACTTTCTAAAACTCAGCGGCGATGCGTTCCATTGCCTGTTTCAGGATGCTGCGGGGGCTGGGCACGCAGATGCGTTGATAGCCTTCGCCCTCTGCGCCAAACATTTCGCCATCCTCTAACACGACATTCGCTTTCTGGTAGATCCGTTCGTGTACTTCTTTGGAACTGAGCCCGTAGCCCCGAAAATCAAGCCAACCAATGTAGGTCCCTTCGGGGATGCGATAGTGTACCTCCGGCATCCGTTCTTGGAGAAATTGTGCCAGGTAAGCCAGGTTGCCATCGATGTACGCATTCGCTTGCGCCAACCACTCTTCGCCCTCGTTGTACGCCGCAATCAGCGCCGTGATCGCAAAAGGATTGGGGGATTTAAAGCCGATCTCCTCGATAAAGCGTTTGCGCATGGCCTCGTTGTTGACGATGATATTCGAGCAGTGCAACCCGGCCACGTTGAACGTTTTGTTGATCGCCGTGCAGGAGATCAAGCGGTCGTCGTTGACCAGCGTGCAGATCGGGTAGTGCGTCTGCCCTTGGCGGACCAGGTCGCCGTGGATCTCATCCGCCACGAGCACCACATCGTTGGCCAGACAGATCTCGGCCAGTTGCGTTAACTCGGCCGGTGTCCAGACACGACCAACTGGGTTGTGCGGGCTGCAGAGGATAAAGAGCTTGTTCTGGGGGTCGGCGGCTTTGGCGGCAAAGTCGGCAAAGTCAATGGTATAGTAACCATCGTTGTTGATCAGCGCGTTGTTGACCACGGTGCGTCCATTACCTTCAATTGCGCCGGTAAAAGGCGCGTAGACAGGCCGCTGAATGATCACGCCGTCCCCTTTTTCGGTAAAGGCGCGCACCAGTGCATGTAGCGCCTCGACGGTACCGGGACTGTAAACGATTGCTTCGGCGTCAATTGCCCAATCATGCCGCCTGCTGAACCAACCGCGGATGGCGTCGGTGTAATCGGTTGTCGTCGTGTGCAAGCTGTAGCCAAACATACGGGCGTCGACTCGCTCGTGTAGCGCCGCCAGCACCGGCTCTGGGCAAGCAAAGTCCATATCGGCGACAAAGAGCGGAATCGTCTCCTCGTCAAAGCGCTCGGTCAGCCCAAATTGTTTGAGTAACTCCCCGGCCTCCCACTTCAGCGAATGGGTGCCGTGTCGGTCAATCACTTCATCAAAGTTGTAAATCATCGCCTATCCTTGTTACTTGTTAATTTCTTGATAACTTCGGGGCACAGAGAACACAGAGAACACAGAGAGCACAGAGAGCACAGAGAACACAGAGAACACAGAGGGCACAGAGGGCACAGAGGGCACAGAGGGCACAGAGAACCCAGAGGGCACAGAGAACCCAGAGGGCACAGAGTTTTCTCCTGTCACTTTGTCTCCTTATCTACAGCCCATCCTGCGCCACAAAGCCCAGCCGTGCCTTGGAATTCTCCAGATCGACCCAGCGGTGCTGATTGTCCGAAACCCCGTAGCAGATATCGAACCGGGGCTCGGCAGTGGCATCGAGCGCCAGGTTGATTATAGTCTGTACATCGCGATGGCTGCAATGGACCGCCTTACCCACGATGCTGTCGGCGCTATCGGCCTTGTTGACGCCGCCAATGCGTAGGCAGACAATCGAGAGGCCATGCTTATCGTGGTAGGTCTGGCAGAAACCCTCCGCCCACACCTTGCTCGCTGAGTAGGGTTCGGTGGGGTGGGTTGGATCGGTGACTCTTACTTTGGGGATCTCGGCGGGGATATCGGCCAGCCGCCCTTCGTAGATGGCGCGATAGGGCTCTTCGTAGACAAAGTAGCCCCACGTTGTCATGATTGAGCTGGCGTAGACTAGCCGCTTGACGCCATGTTTGCGGCACGCTTCAAGCACATTGTAGGTGCCCACGATGTTGCTGCTCAGTACATCCTCGAAGGAGGCGCTGGGATCGGGCACCGCGGCGATGTGCAGAACGGCATCCATTCCTGCGATGGCGGTATCCATCGCCGTGGCGTCGGCCAGGTCGGCGATTCGGAAATGGTCATCGGGCAGGCGGGTAATACTGTCGGCGTCGGCGCGGGCAGAACTCATTACACGGCGGCCACTGCCGTAGACATCGTACTTTCCCGGCTGGGCGGCAAGATGTTGGTAGGCGAGATTGCCAATCAGGCCATAAACGCCGGTGATGTGGATTTTGAGTGGGTTTGCGGTAGACATTGTGGTTTCTTTCTATTTGTGCGCAAGCGCCCTAGGTGGATGGCTGCGGGGGACAGAAGATAAAGAGAAGTGTAGCTGGGGTGAGGAAGTTGTGCAAGTGGGGGTATCGCAATTGGTATCTATCCCAAAATTCGCTGTCCCGCTGGCCAGAGCTATGTCAACATCAGCAGCATCAACGGCACCGAAAACGCCACTAAACAGAACCGCGAGACCGGCCTGCAAGTAACTTGTACAGAGGCGTTTCAGTACATGGCAGATCTCTTTGCCGCCGATTGGGGAATCCTTGACGGAGATGCGTTGGCGATTACTTGCCTGGCAACGGGGCCAACGAAATCGCCAACCGCCACGCCTTTGCCCACCGCAACAGCTGCACTTACCGCGACCCCTTCACCAACCACCGGGCTAACTCTGACACCGTCGCCCACCGCGCCACCACTAGCCTCCCCCACTATCCCCGCCACACGCGACGATCTGACAAAGATTCGCGGCATTGGATCAACCTATGCAGGACGGCTATATGGCGCTGGCGTTACCACTTTTGGCGCGTTAGCGCAGTTGAACTCAGCCGCGATCAAAGCCATTGTGGCGCCGGGGCGTGTGGGCAATTTTCTGAATGTTGATCCGTGGATTGAACAGGCGGCGGCGCTGGCACAAGCGCCGAAGAAAGAAAAGGTAATTCCGGCGTAGAATTTTGCTGCGATTCCCCGCCAGCCGCTTTACTATGGGTTAACTCTAATGCTCCGCCGTTATAGAGCCTGCCCAACATTTACTACCCATCGTAACGCTGATCATCTTGTTCACAGCCTACATTTGCGCGTTGTGCATATCCGCGTCGTCGCAGTGATACGTAGCGACTCCTTGGCGCGATCAGCATATTGATCATTACTGTGAACTGATTGGCTGACACGCCGGCTAAGACTGTTGGATCGGAGTGGCTAGCCAATATGCGACCATTTCCGCTGGTGGCGCATCATGTAAATGGACCTTACGGCTTATTTGAAGATAAGTTGTTTTACGTACGGTTTTCTTGTGTCATACGTTAAACGTCAGTTGTATTAGAGGAGATGGAAAGATAAACGTAAGTTGTAATATGTGAATAGTTGGGTTATAATTTAAAAAATTAAGGTATACTGCTGTGACTGCAGCGCAGCGGGCCAAAGCTACTTTAAAAAATGCGTCTATCCCTGATTACTTGCCGTTGTTTCACAACCTGCACCAGCTATTAATGGACTAGATGTGATGGCCGACTGGATTGCTGGATGCATAGCCTATAGCCTCACTTTGTGAAGGCGTAGAAAGAAATCTCTTTATTGCGCGTTAGCACATATTGGAATAGAGGCCGCATGAAATACTGTATGAATACACCACGTTTTGCCCACGAAACGTTAGATGATGAAACCATCATCATTGATTTTGATCTAGGTACATATTACAGCTTATCTGGTACGGCGCATTGGATTTGGTTTCTGATCGAGAAAAAGCACTCTGTTGTGGAAGTTGTCAGCCAGATTACAGCCCACTATGCCGGCGAACAGGAGGAGATCGAGGCTGCGGTTCGTCAGTTTATTGGTCAACTTGCGCAAGCCGAAATCATTGTCAAAGGAGAACCATCCCTATCAACGATAACTTCTCTTCCTCTAACACATCGAGAATTGTTTGCTACGCCAATCCTTGAAGAACACACCGATATCCAAGACCTGCTACTGCTCGATCCGATCCATGAAGTTGGCAAGCATGGTTGGCCCATGCGCAACAGTTAAAAGGTGCCGTCTGTGACCACTTCATCTCTTTACTCACTGTTGCCGCGTGTCGAGCCGCGTCTGTTGTGTGATAGGTTTGACGATGCATATCATGCAGCCTTGGACAAGATGGGTTGCATCATCCGGAATTACCGCATTGCCGGTTACACTGTGCGCCTTGCTTTTGCCGGTCCTGCGTTGGTGTCACTGATGACGCCAGCCTTAGCCCATCTAGCCATCCCTGATGAGGAAACGCCAAATCTAACCCTATATCTCTGGGATGGCGCGTCAACCGGTATTGCACCTCCGCAGCCATGGACACCGGCAGATAGCGCTTTACGCGGGGAGTTGCCGACATTTAGCAATGCGCAGATCCTCACGGCCATTCAACCCGATGTTAATGCGATAAGCCTCTTTGACCGAAGTCGTAGGCTTGGTTTCTATTGGATTGATAGCCCTTCTTCCCTCCGCACCTATGAACGCGCTGCACCCCTAAAGATCTTGCTGAACTGGTGGTTGCGTGAGCGCGGCCTAGCCATGATACATGCCGGTGCAGTGGGCACGGAAGAGGGCTCTGTGTTACTTGTCGGTAAGAGTGGTGCCGGCAAGTCAACGACGACGCTTGCCTGCCTAAACAGTGGCTTGCGCTATCTGGCCGATGATCGTTGTCTGTTGTCATTGGCACAGGAACCCCAGGTGTATTGCGTTTACAACTCGGCCAAACTTCACCTGGCACAGATGGAACGCTTTCCCAACCTGTTGGCCGCGGTTCATAATGAACACGAGACTGCTACCGAAAAAGCGCTACTTTATCTGCAACAGGTTGTGCCACAGCAAATTGCCGATTGCTTGCCGATTCGCGCTATTCTCCTCGCTAAAGTGGCTAAGACAACCACTACATCAATCACACCGATCCAACGTAGAGAAGTGTTACGAGATTTCATTACTAGTACACTGGTCTATCAACCTGGCGCTGCGCATGAGGAAGTGCACATGATGACCGAATTGGTACGGCGCGTTCCCTGTTACCAACTCAATTTGGGAAGTGACTTGGCGGGAATTCCGCCGGTCGTTGCTCAGGCAATCCAGTCTCCAGTGAGTCATAGATTCATTAATGCTTAGAGAAGAAACAAGGATGGCTGAGACACCTTTGGTCAGCGTGATTATTCCAGTCTATAACGGCGCAGAATTTATCACCGAAGCAATTGCCAGCGTGCGCGCCCAAGTACACGTACCCACAGAGATCATCGTCATTGATGACGGCTCAAGCGATCAGACAGCACATGTGGTGCAGACGCTTGGCTGTGATATACGTTACGTATACCAACACAACCAGGGCCCAGCTGCGGCGCGCAATCGTGGTTTGGCATTGGCACAGGGCGAATTCATTGCGTTTTTGGATGCGGACGATTTATGGCCTGCTGACAAACTTGTGCATCAAGTTGCCTCTTTGGCCACAGATGCTGGGGCGCAGGTGGTCTGGGGACATACGCAGATTTGCGCTTATCAGGCGACAGCTGCCCCCTCTCTTGCACTGGAGCCGACGTGGTCATCACTGCTCGGCAGTTTGCTCTGCCGCAAAGCAGTCTTTCAAATGGTCGGTGCTTTTGAACCTACCCTACGCGTCAATGAAGATATTGATTGGTTTTTGCGTTTGCAGGAACAGAAACTTGTCATAAAGAAATTGCCTCATCTGGCGCTCTTCTACCGGATACGCCCCGGCAGCCTGACGTACGGCAAATCCCTTCGTGAAGGGGAATGGTTTCAGACGGTTAGACGTGCGTTACAACGACAACGCGCTTTGGGAGGGCAGCTTGAATAGCATGACAAAGGGTAACGATACTCTTCTCTCTCCGGCGTGGGGTGAATCACAGTGAAAAATTTACCTAATTTTTCGCCCTCAGTCAGTGTGATCATTGCCGTCTACAATGCTGAACCATTTCTGGCTGAAGCCATTGAGAGTGTGCTACGTCAGACCTTGCCGCCCCAGCAGGTGATTGTCATCGACGACGGTTCCACTGATCAAAGTGCGAAGATCGCCCGTCGTTATCTGCCATATATTCAATTAGAACAGCAGCCCAACGCCGGCAGCCCTTCGGCGCGCAACCGTGGTGTGGCGTTGGCAAAGGGTGACTTACTGGCATTTCTTGATGCTGACGACTTCTGGACGCCAGAAAAACTTGCGCTACAGATCGAAGCTCTTCAGCGGTCACCAGATCTGGAAGCAGTCTTCGGCCAGCTTAAGCAGATGAATACGCTGGAAATCGCTGACCAAGATAATTTTCTGTTTAGCAACGATGTGACCGATGGCTGTCACTTGGACACTTTGCTAATATGGCGCAATGCCTTTCAGCGTATTGGCCCCTTTGATCCGCTCTGGATCATTGACGTTGTGGAATGGCTGTGGCGTGCACGCCGCATGGAACTCCGTACCGAAATTCTCCCTCATGTGCTGGCCTGGCGGCGTATTCATGGTGATAATGAGAGCATCCGTGAGCGAACAAGATCTCGGCGCGAGTACTTTCAGTTAATCAGGCAGCAGATCAAGCAGCAGCGCCAGCACAAATAGACCGATCTCTGAGGCACTCAAACGCAACGTTTTCGCCGATTGGAACAACTATGCAGTTGCAAGTCCGCAACCTTATCAAAACGTTTGACTCACGCCGTGGCCATTCAGCGGCACTGCAAGGATTGAGTTTTGTAGCAAGCCAGGGGGAGTTTGTTGCGATTGTTGGTCCAAGTGGCTGTGGTAAGTCAACTTTATTGCGGCTTGTGGCAGGTCTGCTCCAACCAGGGAGTGGCGAGATTGCCTTTCTGAATTGGCCGACCCCCCCTCGTTGCGCGATGGTTTTTCAAGAGGCCACTCTTTTTCCCTGGCTGCGAGTCGTGGACAACGTAGCTTTGGGGCTGGAAACAGAAGGCGTTTCAGCGTCGGTACGCCGCCAACGCGCCATTGATCTGCTCCAACGCATGGGGTTGGGTACTTTTGCTGAATATTACCCACATGAACTGTCGGGCGGGATGCGCCAGCGGGTTGGTATTGCGCGCGCCTGGATCACCGAACCGGAGATTCTGCTCATGGATGAGCCCTTTCGCGCGCTCGATGCGCAAACGCGGTTAGTCATGCAAGAAGAATTGTTACATCTATGGCAGCAGCGCCGCACGCTGGTACTCTATGTCACCCACGATATTGACGAAGCCTTGCTCCTGGCGGATCGGGTGCTAGTCATGAGTGGTCAGCCGGGGCACATTCGGGAAGAGATCTCTGTCCCACTCTCGCGTCCACGTGATTTAACCGGACGGAACCATGCCGAAGTAGAGGAGCTGAAATGGCACATCTGGCGTATGTTGGAACAGGAAGTGAGACAGACGCTGTGCGTGCGAGCGGCCAACTGAGCGTAAGCGCTGCTGCGCAAGAGTTCCGCTCGACCTATCGTGAGTGTTGGCTGATCGGCGGCGTGCTCCTGGCCGGGGTGCTAGGTTGGGAGATAGCGGCGCGTGGCGGTTGGATTTCAACGCTCTTTTTTCCGTCGCCGTCGCTGATTCTCCTGACCCTCGGCCGTGTGGCGCTGACCACCGCCTTCTGGTCAGCATTGGTAATAACCATGGTACGTCTCCTGGGGGGCGTGATGATTGGGGCCACTGCTGGGCTGTTATTGGGCTGGGGCATGGGCACCATTCGTGCTGTGCGTGTCGCTTTCGAGCCTATTGTGGCTGTGCTGCACCCGTTGCCGAAGCTGGCGATCTTTCCTCTTTTCCTGGTATTGTTGGGGATCGGGGAAGCGTCAAAGATCGCGGTCGTGGCGGTAACAGCCTTCTTCCCAATGTTGATCAATACGCTGGCCGGCGTGGAGCAGATCGACCGCACCTATTGGGAAGTAGCCGCAAACTATGGGGTAACAGGTCGTCAACTCTTACGGCGGTTGATTATCCCAGGTAGCCTGCCAATGACGCTGGTGGGCTTGCGGCTGGCTGTTAACAATGGACTGATCCTCACCGTAGCGGTGGAGATGCTTTCAACACAGCAAGGGCTGGGCGCACGCATTTGGCTGGCGTGGCAAACGCTGCGTCTGCATGAACTATATGTCATGCTTATTGTCATTGGTGCACTGGGACTACTCGGCAATGTACTCCTCAACGCTATGGCACGCTATCTGTTGCCATGGAACGAAAGATAGACGTGTACCAAGTCGGGACTAGGCAGCATCAGATGGGACCCCAGAGAAGGGGGCTTTTATCAAAAGTCAGGCTTCTGAGCGCTAGGTAACCCCTGTGAGAAATGAGTGCACTTCATTGTGTAGTATTAGCGGTATTTGGCAGTTAGACGGTTCGACAATCGAGCACGAGCGCATCCAAAGATTTTCGGCAAGCTTGAAGCACCGTGGCCCGGATGGGACTGGATGCTATGTGGATCAAGCTGTCGGTCTTGCTCTGGGTGCCACTCGTCTTGCAATAGTTGATGCGACGCCGCGCGGTAACCAACCGATGGCCTATGCGCAAGAACGCTATTGGCTGGTCTTCAATGGAGAAATTTTCAACTTCGTTGCGTTGCGGAGTGAGTTGCAGCAGCAGGGGTACGAATTTCTGACGGATACCGATAGTGAGGTGCTCTTAGCGGCGTATGTGTGCTGGGGAAGAGCTTGTCAGGAGCGGTTGAATGGCATGTGGGCTTTTGCCATCTGGGACCGTTTGACAAAAACTCTCTTTCTATCGCGCGATCGGTTTGGTGTAAAGCCACTCTATTACACCTTTGATGGTCGTCGGTTTGCCTTTGCCTCGGAGGTGAAGGCGTTTCTGGCACTCGATGGCTTCAATCCCACTGTCAACCTGCCCTATCAGGCCACTGCGATTGCAACACGCCACTATCAATTGGCCGGCGAGCAGACAATTTTGCAGGATGTCAAACGCTTAGCCGCGGGCCACTCTCTTCTGCTTTCGCCAGATCACCCGCCTCGCCTCACCCGCTGGTGGAATACATTGGATCATGTGGCCGCAGTGCCAAAGCGTTTTGTCGATCAAGTTGCCGCCTTTCAGGAACTCTTTACGGATGCCTGCCGTATTCAGCTGCGTTCGGCGTTGCCGATTGGGGTTTCGCTCAGTGGCGGCATGGACTCGACATCCGTCTTGGCTACAGCACACCAGGTTATCCAGCGCCATAAAGCTCATAAAAATGACACATTTAACGCTGACTTACTGCGGGCCTATGTTGCTACGTTTAGCGATGAATTACGCGATGAAAGTAGGGCTGCTGCCTTACTGACTGACAGGTTAGGGATCGTCGCTCATCACGAACGAGTCAGGCCATTGATTTCTGTCGATGCTCTCGACCTCATGCTCTTCCATACAGAGGATATTCACTCGCTTCATCCAGCGAATTGGGCGATCTGTGGAGCGATGAAACGCGATGGGGTTCAGGTTGCGCTGACTGGTGATGGCGGCGATGAGCTGTTTGCATCAACTTCTCTTCACGTCGAGCTTGCGATTCAGGAGACTCTCCAGTTTCCAACCCAACTGCTGCGCTATCTTCGATTAAAAAAATTAGCGACAGAGATCATGACAGACGAGTCTGTTTTGCCCAAGGCTGGGGCAGATGACTCCAACGAGATGTTAGCAGGCGCTGAGCTGCTTCGCGTTGATTGCTTACCAATGGACAATGCATGCTTGAACGCCGACCTGCACAAGCTGGCACCCAGGCAGATCCTTGCCCGACAGCTCTATTTTGATTTTCATTATGGCAGCTTGCCCTGGGTTTTGCATCTCAAAGATATGATTGCAATGGCACACGGCATCGAGATTCGCTCTCCATTACTGGATTGGCGCGTCGTCTGTTTTGCCTTTGCGCTGCCCAGCAGTAGTGTTGTCGATGGCGTAGCAACCAAACGTATCCTGCGCGAGGCCATGTACGGCAGTTTACCGGAGTCAATCCGACAGCGCAAACGCAAAAATTTTTTTGTCAGCCATGAAGGGAGCGCGTTCTGGCAAATGCGCGCGCTGGTGTTAGAGACAGCCTATTCTCACGCATTTGTTACGTCGCCGCTGTGGCCCGGCAAACGCATGCAACAGCTCATTGAAAAGTGCTATCGCGACCACGACGACCGCTACGCAGCGTTTTTATGGCGTTGTATTAAAGCCACCCGCCTACAGGAAGCGTTTAAGTCCAAAGTCTGTACCAACGCGTAAGTCCCATGTTATTTTCCATTCAAAAGGAAACCCAAATGACCATCCATTCTAGCCGTAGCTTGCTCATCGCTATCTTTATGAGCATTGTGCTCATGACAACTGCTTGTGTGCCCATCCAGCCAAGGCAGGCGGAAGGAGCGGTTCCCACTAATCTCACCAAATTAAAGGTGCTTTTGTTGCCCTTCCTTTCCTTCGCTCCCTACTTTATTGCCCAAGAAGAGGGCTATTTTGCCGAACAAGGGTTAGAAATCGAATTTGTTCAGATGCAACAAGGGACTGAGGCGATTCCGGCGTTGGTACAAGGCCAAATCGATGTCTATGGTGGGTTCATCAATGTCGGTCTACTCAACGCAATGGCGACAGAGGACAATATTAAAGTAGTGGCCGACAAAGGCTATCTTACTACCGAGGGGTGCGCACCCGATGTTTTTATGATATCGATGAATGGGGAAATCGAGCAGCAGTTGAGTGATCCGGCACAGCGGCCAGATCTGCATTTCTCGGCAAATGTCGCATCGGTAGAAGGCTATTTTATTAGTAAGATCTTAGCCCCCCACGACCTAACTTTGGCAGATATCCAAATTGATTACATTGCCGATGCTGCGGCAGAGTTGGATGCCCTGGGCAGTGGTGCCATCGATGTAGCGATAGTTTCAGAACCTTGGGTTACCCGCATTAGCCAGGCCGGTGCAGGCCAAGTATGGCAGCGTATCAGTGACAGTGCGCCGGCTTTTCAGTCGGGTGTGGTGGTCTTTGGCCCGACGCTGCTTAATCAGAATCCAGATGCGGGCCGGCGCTTTATGACGGCCTACTTGAAAGGTCTCCAGCAGTTTGCCGAGGGCAAGACAGAACGGAATGTGGCGATCATCGCTCAATATACCAACCTTGACCCCGCGCTGCTGCAAGATCTCTGTTGGACAGCCTTCCAGCCAGACGGCAAAATCAATGCGGAGAGTATTGTCGAGTTCGCGCAATGGGCCAACGTAAATAAATACCTGGATACAGTTCCCACCATCGACCAGATTTGGGACAGCACTTTTGTGGATTCAGCCCATGCATCTCTCGTCGGCGCAAAGTAAGCGGCCAAACTAGTAGAGATAAGGGAGATAATGGAAACTATGACAGACGCCGCTTTCGCTTTAGACTGGATAGCGCAAGAGTATGATTTCTGGATGAGCACCGTGCGCGACTCGGCGCACTATCTAAGCTTACTCAAGGTGTTGCCCGATCATACGGAATCCGTGCTTGATGTTGGCTGTGGGACAGGTCAACTGGCTCTCTATCTGGCTGATTTTGTCGGACACGTGACTGGGCTAGACATCTCACACGCCATGATCGAACGCGCCAAAGCCTATCAAGCTGCCCAGCAGAAAGAGAATGTGGCGTTTGCTGTGGGTGACCTGGCCGCGTATAAGACTGACTCTCGAGGGTTTGACTTTGTCGTCAGCGACTATGCGCTACACAACATGTCATTGACGCAGGTTTTGCCCATACTGCAACGGTTAGTGCGACCAGGTGGTCGGCTCTTTGTACGTGATTTGGTGAGCACTGCTCCACAGCAATGGCGATCCACACGCTGGCAACGTCAGCGTGTGTTGCAGGAGGCACCGACACTCTATCGTACACACGGCTGGCGCGCTACTGAGCGTATCCTGCGCTTCCGGCTGAGTTCTGCTTGGATCAAGCATGTGTGTACAGATGATGTGGTGACGGCAGCCGATGCGCAGCAGCTCTATCAGCAGTTTCTGCCAACCTGTTCAATTCGCTTGCAGGGGCATGAATTGACGGTCCTTTGGCAGGCACCTGCGCCATCTCAGGGTCTCGATCTGCCACAGCCTGGCGAAGTTATTCCGGACATTTATGTAACCCAGCCACGGTTGCAGCCTCCTCGGCCCTGGCGTGAGGAGCGTTTTAGCAAAGCAAACATAGAGAGCTCGATTGTGCAGATCTTTGAAAAACAGGTGGCCCAATATCCTCAGCGGATGGCGGTCCGCGCGGAGACGGTGTTGACCTATGCGGAATTGAACGCCGCGGCCAATCGTCTGGCCCATGAACTCGTGCAGCGCCGTGGCAGCGCCTCTGAACCGGTGGCGATCGTGGTTGGGCGCGGCAGCGCCACCCTGATTGCCCTGCTAGGCATTTTAAAGGCCGGTAAAGCCTATGTTGCCCTGGATCCTCAGCAGCCGCAAGAACGGCTCTGTCAGCTTGTGGTGGATGCTCAGGCTAGCCTGCTCGTGACCGATGATGCACATCTGGCTTTTGCCGCAGCCGTAGCCGCGGATGCGAACATACTTGTGAATCTGGAGCAGCTCAGTGCCGATCTGGCAGACGAGAACCTCAACTTGCCGCTCACCGCAGACCACCTGGCCGGTATTTTTTACACCTCAGGCTCTAGTGGGGAAGCCAAAGGCATCACGCGTGATCATCGCCAAATTTTGCATTCCACCTGGCATAACACCAATGCCTACGCCATTACGGCTGCTGATCGCCATTCGCTCTTAGGCTTCTGCGGCCATACGGCGACCGTGCCCGATATCTATGATACCCTACTCAACGGTGCCACCCTCTGTCTTTTCGACCCGCGTCCGCATAGCCTCTCTGACCTGGCTGATTGGCTGATTCAGGAAGAGATCACCCTCTTCCATCCGCCGGTGGCCCTCTTTCGCAATCTGCTTACTTCTTTACACGGTGCCCAGAATGCCCCACACCTACGCATGGTTATTCTCGCCGGACAAACGGTACATCCGAAGGATGTTGAGCAGTTCCGCTACCATTTCCCTTCTCACTGTATCCTGCTCCATCGCTTGGCTTCAACCGAAGCAGGCTCTGTCGCGCATCTGTTGATTGATCAGCAGACTCCGATTGGTGATTGCGTGCCGGTGGGCTTTCCCACGGCTGACAAGGAGATCTTGATTCTGGACGAGCATGGACAACCGTTGCCAAAAGGCGAAGTCGGTGAAATCGCCATCCGCAGCCGCTATCTCTCGACCGGCTATTGGCAAAAGCCGGAGGCAACCGCTGCAAAATTTGTCCCTGATCCGCTAGATGCGCAACTGCGGCTCTATCTAACCGGCGATCTGGGTCAGCTCACACTTGAGGGGGCGTTACAACATTTAGGGCGCAAAGATCTCTTGGTGAAGATCCGGGGCTTTCGCGTTCAGTTGGAGGAAGTGGAAGCCGCCCTGTTGACGTTGCCGGCTATCCAACAGGCCGCCGTCAGCGTCTATCGACCGGCAACCGCTGAACCTCGGCTCGTGGGCTATGTTGTGCCCAAGCCAGAACAGACACTCACGACCGACCAACTGCGTCGGCATCTGCTCCGTTCCCTGCCGGACTATATGATCCCAACCGCTTGGCTCTTTCTGGCCACCTTGCCGATCACCACCACCGGCAAAGTGGACCGGCAGGCGCTGCCGCAACCAACCTTCACCCGTCCCGACGTGGAGACGCCCTTTGTTGCGCCGAGAAATGCGTTAGAAGAACAGATTGCTGATATTTGGAGTGAACTGCTGGAACTGGACAGGGTTGGCATTGATGATAATTTCTTTGAACTCGGTGGCGATTCGTTGACCCTGTTGCGGATGACTTTGACAGTAGAACAAAAGCTAAAGGGCTCGATTCCTACCCCCTACTATCGTCTGCCAACCATCCGACATATGACGCAAATTATGAATGGAGAGTCTCCTGTTATACCAGCATTCGACGGTGCTAACTTGATTGGCCCTCGCCAACCATTAGACCGTGAGCGCTATCATCCAAATGGCTCCTTTCCCTCCCGCTTGGCCAACGCGTTTTGGGGACGAGGCCCCTTTTATCGTGGCTTGGGGTTGCCCTACCCAATCGGGGTCTACTTGCAACATTCTTTGTTGTGTCAATCGATGATTCAGACCAAGTTTTTTCATCAGCAAAGTATGCTCTTTCAGCAATGCCTGGTCGACGCTGGCCTCTCTAGGCCACACAACGACCAACTCACGCTTCATCTCATGGCAAATAACTGGAAAGCCTGGCGTACACAAGCATTGTCATCTCCCAGTGCTTTTGCCCACTGGGTTACATGGCAAGGTGCTGACCAGCTTGAAACGATGGTGAAGAAAGGAAATGGCCTAATTATCGTCTTTACCCATCAGATATTTGCTGTAAAATTTACACAACGGCTACTCCTGAACCACAATATAAAAGATGTTCCCGTTATATCGGGGAAAGGGGATAATCCATATGGACTATCCAGGGAAGCCCAACGCACCCAAAGCGCTCGCAGTGCATTTGAGCTCTTACAGCATGGTGGTGCCGTCTTGGTCGCTGGTGACGGATTGGGTGCGACAAACGCAATCCCTGTTGCTTTCTATGGGCGTCAGTTGCTTATCCCGCGCGGCTTTGCTGAATTGGCGTTGCTTAGTCAGGCATCCGTTTGTGCTACATTTCTAAGCATGAGCACGAATGGCAGAATAACAGTGGAATTTGTTCCGCTGCCGACCCCTACTTCACCAAAAGAGGCGGATGATGTGTTGTTTCGCTATATTGATTTGTTGGTCGAGCGCTGGCCCAAGCTGTTGCCGACAATGGTGTGGGGACGCGTGAAATATTTGACCAGCTTGCCGACCACGTTCAGGAAGAATGAGTTGTCGTTATAGTTAAAATCCGGATTGGCGTTTTATGGCGTATGACGAACGCTGATGGAATAGCGTTGTTTATCAAACGTCTCTCGGAAAGCTCCAATCCTAGAGCGAGTTTGTGTACCAAAGTTTCCCAGAAGATTGCAAAAGTGTTTTGTTATTCAGGCACTAAGAAATCATTTCAGAAGAGGAATCCGATGTTTCGCAAATTCCTGCTACAGTTAAAGCCAGTTCGCATGCTTATCCCGGTGTTGCTGCTTTTCTTAAATGCTTGCACCCTCATTACACCCCCTGCAAATTCTGCAACATCGGGGCAGCCTACAAAACTCAAGGCCGTCGTGCTACCCTATATCTCATCTGGCCCGTTGTTTATTGCGCAGGAGGAGGGCTTTTTTACAGCACAAGGGCTTGACGTCGAGTTTGTCCATATGGATACCGGTGCTGGCCCACTGCCGGCACTGGAAACGGGGGAGGTGGATGTTGCTGCGTCTGGGCCGACAGCTGGGCTGTTCAATGCGCTTGCACGCGGCGGCGATATCCGCATTGTGGCCGACAAAGGCAATCTTGATCCAGATGGCTGTACCTATATGGCGATCTTGGCACAACCACAATGGATCGCGACGGATCCCCTGGCTGACCCGACTGCGCTGACCGACCTGCGCATCTCGATTGATCCGACCAATTTTGAGGCGTTCATGTTGGATGGTCTTTTAAGCAAACAGGGGGTGACCCTTGACGATCTACAAGTGCAGGATATCGCGCCGCCAGCGCTGGCCGATGCGGCACAAAACAAGGCGGTTGATCTGATCTCTGTGGGGGAACCTTGGGTGACACGACTGCTGGACACGGGCAATGTTGCGCTCTGGCAGGCAGGGCAAAAGCTTGCGCCAGATCTACAATTTGGTCTCATCCTCTTCGGCAAGCATCTGCTGGATGGCGATCCTGCGGTCGGTGTGCGCTTCCTGACCGCCTATCTCCAAGGGGTGCGCCAGTACAATGCTGGACAGACCGACCGCAACATTGAGATCATGGCCAAGTATACCAACCTTGACTCTGACCTCTTGCGCCGTGCCTGCTGGCCGGCCATGCGGGCTGACGGCCATGTCAATCTAGATTCGATCTTGGCCTTTCAGGAGTGGGCGGTTGGCCAGGGGTTGGTTGACCAGCCGGCCAGCGCTGAACAGATCTGGAATGAAAGCCTAGTTACACAAGCCAGCCAACAGATAGAGGCCATGAAGCCATGATCGATCTCGTCCCTTTTGCTGAACGCGAAATTGAGGGAACCATTGCGGCGCGCTTTCAGCGTGTCGTTACCCACTGTCCGGACCAAGTAGCGATTGTCGCTGATGAGGGAACCTTTACCTATCGGTCAATTGATACGGCTTCTACGCGCGTGGCGTCAGCACTAACACGACGCGCTCTGCGCACCACAGGACCGATTGCGATTTTGTTGCCGCAAGGCGTTCAGGTGATTGTCGCCCTGCTCGGTGCTCTCAAGGCGGGTCACAGTTTTGTCCTCTTACCACCAACCTTTCCGCCGGCGCGCCTCCAAGCGATTTGGGCGGACGCGGGCAGCCCAGCGCTGCTCACCACGCAACAATATTGGGCGCAAGCCGTCGCCCTGACCTCTTATGCGGAAGAGTGTCTTGACTTGGAGCAGCTTGTGGGCGAAGAGGAAGGCGATCCGGTGCCAACCACTTCTATAGAAAGCCAGGAGCTAGCCGCGCTTTTTTACACAACAGGGACAACGGGTGAACCAAAGGGGGTCATGTGGTCTCAGCTCTTGGTGCTCCACACTGCACGCCAAAACCAAGCGCTCTATGCTTTGGCACCGGAGGATCGGGTGGCCATACTCACCTCCTATGGCTTTGGCGCAGCGATGACGCTCTGCTTTGCCGCTCTCCTCAATGGAGCAACGCTCTGTCTGGTCGATCACTATCTCACAGATATGGAGGCACTGCTGGGAGAGTTGCAACAACAGGCTGTAACGGTCTGGGGGCTGCCATCGGTTGGGCTGTTACGCCAACTGATGACCAGTCTAGTGGATGGAAGAGCAACCCCCAAGCTGCAACTGCCGAATTTGCGTCTGATACTCCTGGGCGGGCAACCGTTACATCGCCAAGATGCCGAGCACTTCTATTGTTGCTTTGGGGAAGGGGTGGAATTGCGTTATCGCCTGGCGGGCAGTGAGACGATGCTGATGTGTGACCTGAAGCTTGACCCCCAAACTGAGTACAGTGGTGATGCTGTTCCGGTTGGGTATGTCGTACCCGATAAGGAACTTTTGTTGCTAGACGAAGATCGTGCACCCGTACCTCTTGGTGAGATCGGTGAGATTGCAATCCGCAGCCGCTATCTTGCTTCTGGTTACTGGCAGCAGCCTGCGCTAACTGCGGCCACTTTCCTGGCCGACCCTGATGACGCCCAACGACGGATCTGCCTGACCGGTGATATGGGCTGTCTAACATCGGAAGGGTTGCTGCAACATTGGGGGCGCAAAGATAACATGGTGAAAGTCCGTGGCTATCGCGTCCAATTGGAAGCCATTGAAACAACGCTCAACAGTCTGGCGTCGATTGCGGAGGCAGTCGTTATTGCGCGGGAGACGAGCAGTGGTGAAAAGCAACTCGTGGCCTATTATACTACGACTGTCTCGCCACCACCGACCACCAGTGACCTGCGTAACGCCTTACTCACGCATCTGCCAGATTTTATGATCCCGGCTCGATTTGTCAGATTGGAGACGTTGCCGCGCAACGCAACCGGTAAGCTGGATCGTACTGGCTTACCCCAGCCAGGCGTCACCCGTCCTGATCTGGAGACACCCTTTGTGGCCCCGCGCAACGAGTTAGAAGCGCAGATTGCTGATATCTGGGCTGAAGAGCTAGCGCTAGATGAAGTTGGGATTGATGATAATTTCTTTGAACTGGGGGGCGACTCAATCGCCGCTATGCGCCTCTTCCTGAAGCTGAAGCAAACTTATGAACAGCAAGTGTCGGCTACCTTCTTTCATATCCCGACCATTGCCAACCTGGTGAAATTGATTGCGACAGGTGCTATCGAAGACCGCGGCAGCATAGATCATCATGCTTCCTTTACGCAATCTCATTGCGCCACCAAGCACACACGTTCTAGGACGCTGCAATCCTTGACCCACTACGCAATCAGTAGAGGGCCGTACTGGCGAGATCATACACTACCATACGGTATCGGTGTGCGGTTACAGCGCCACTGGCTTCGATTACCATTCGTACGCAAGAGGCTGGAGCAACAATGCGTAATCCTGCAAGCATGGCCTGCATTGATGGGAGATGCGGCGTCGGTTGCCCGACTTCAAGAACTCAGCATTCTGGCGAACACTTGGCGCAACTGGCGTGCGCGTTCGCTTCGGCAACCGCGAACCTTTGCCCGTTGGGTTTCGTTGCAAGGGATCGACATATTGGAGCGGACATTGGCAACAGAGCGGCCGATTATCTTGGTGGGTGCTCACACAGGATTTTGGAATGTGGCTGTGTGGCAAGTGATTCGTCGCCATACTAAACGTCCATCTTGGACCCTCGGCTATTCGCCAGAGGGCCATGTCGCTGCCGTAGCTAAAACTGTCAATGCACGTGAACTCTTGTTGCAGAGCGGCATTGTCTGGATCGCTGGCGACGGTGCCCAGGGGACAAGAGGTGTCGAATTCTGCATCGGCGGTCATCCTTGGTTGTTTCGTTCCGGTGGCGCCGAACTTGCCGTGGAGACCAATGCAATCATGCTGCCGGTCTTCAATACCTTGGAGCATAGCGGGCGGATTCGGGTAACCTTTCTCGAACCGCTGGCAACGAATGCACAGAGCCACCCGCAGCAGGTTGCGCAACTCACTGGACAATATGCTGCGCTGCTGCAAACGCATTGGCCGATGTTGCTAGGGAATATGAGTTGGCAAAAATTGCATCAGATCATTGCCTATTGTAACCGTAAGCTTCCGGCTTCAAGTGCCGCTTATGTGAACTTTGCGTAGTTGGCTAAGGAAGTCACATTCGAGAGGCTTCGTGTACCTGCAAGGATCGGTTTTTTATTACATGAGGAATAATGAAAACAGTACAAGTGCTTGACGATACTCGCCTCTTGCCGGATAGGTGGTCTGATACTTTAGCCGAGCATTGCTATTTTTTCAATCCGGCTATCACCCGCTTTCGCTCACAAATCCTGATGCTCTATCGTGTAGTAACGCCGGACGGCCAGCGCCGCCTAGCACTGTGCCGCCTGACGCCTGATTTTCAGATTGCGTCCGAACCAGTTGTGCCCTTTTCAGAGTTTATTCAACAGGGCGGGGATTGGTATGCTGATGGACGTTTTTGCACCTTTCAAGATCGGCTCTTCGTCCATTACAACGATGGTGCACTGCGCGGTCGCAACGAAACAAATCATATCTATCTTGTAGAAGTAGATCCTGATCGCCTTATCCCGCGGGGCTATCCGCGTGAACTTGTGCTAGAGGGACAGCGTCAGCCTGTTGAGAAGAATTGGATTCTTTTTGCCCATGACGATGAACTGTGGGCCATCTATACCATCTCTCCTCACATTGTGTTACGGGTGACGTGGACTGAGCGCGGTCCCCTGGTTTGCCGGCCACTCTATCGGCATGACTGGAAGACAGCGGTATACACCCATCGCTATGGAGAACTGCGTGGTGGCACTCCTCCTGTACGCGTAGGTGATCACTATATTTCGTTTTTCCATTCCTGCTTCCCGGTGCAGCGCTGGCGACACTTACTTCGGCGCTTCTTGCGCAAAGCGCCGCACAAGATCCTGCGTTATGTAGGTGGGGCCTATGGCTTCGCCGCAGCACCGCCGTTTGCACCTTGTTGGCTTGATCCAACGCCGCTGATCCTGCCGCCCCCATTGCCACGCCGGCAGCATCCCCAATTAGATCGACGGGTTGAGCGTTCAGCCTATCCATGCGGCGCTCTTTTGCAGGGCCAACACTGGCTGGTGTCCTTTGGATCGCAGGAGGAGTATTGTTGTCTGGCCAAGATTGCGGTAGATTCTATTGAGAGGATACCCGCGTTAGCGGTAAGAGAGCTATGAGTACAATCGCCTATTTCGGTCACCATAAGTGCGCCACAACCTATATCATTAGCGTCCTGTGCGCTGTGGCACAAAGCTTGGGTCTAACGACTCATGTCGAATTTCTTTCGACGCGCTTGCCGCTTGGCTATGAAAAAGAGCCGGAACAAGCTGCACGCATCACCGATACCTATCGTATGATCGCCAATCGGCCTTATGACTTGCTCTGTCATGGTAATGCGGATGGTGCCGTTGTTACGGTTATGTCACAACGCGGCCCCTTTCGGGGGTTTCATGTGATTCGCGATCCACGTGATCTGGTAGTTTCTGGTTATTTCTGGCATCAATCTGGAAATTCGATTGGCAAAGAAATCGCCAATCGCTGGAATGCTGACCGCTGCGACCGTCTGCGCTTTGCCGCGGACAAAGAGCAAGGCTTGCTGCTGGAAATTGAGTTTTCGGCATGCTATATGGCTGCACTAGCGGATTGGGATTACCAGCAGCCCAACATTTGCGAAATGAGATATGAGGAGATGATTCTCGATCCCCAGGCCTTTTTTGAGTAGGCTTTCACCTTTGTGGGGCTGCCTGTCGAAAATCAGGAGGAGCACTGGCATTGTACGATGGCGCTGAATCGGCTAATGCTGCGGTTACATTGCCGACCGTTGCTGCGCTTTACCAAGTTGCCCAAGTCACTGCTCCAACGGGTTCTGCAGGAAAGTTCTTTTGAACGACAGAACAACGGACGGGCACGGGGTGAAGGAATGCCCGGTCAAAAGTACCGTAAGGGGATTGCTGGGGATTGGTGTCATTATTTCACCCAACCGTTGCTGCGGCCTTCAAAGCCCGGTACGGTGCGTTGCTGATCCAACTTAACTATGAACAAGATATGAACTGGTAGGGGATAATGCCAAGTAGCATAAAGGGAAAAGTCAGTACAGGTCGCTTACCAAATTTTTTGATCATTGGCATGGCCAAAGCCGGGACCAGTTCCTTGTATGCCTATCTGCGCCAACATCCGCAGATCTATGTCAGCCCGGTGCGTGCGCCTAATTTTTGGGGATTGGGGGAACAACCAGCGTTACACCATGGTGGGCCAGTCGACCATCTCCCCATTGCCGCACCCACCTTGCGGCACTATACCGCGCTCTTTGACAACGCCCAAGATGAGATAGCGTTGGGGGAGGGTTCCTCATTCTTTAATTTTACCTTGCGTGCTGCGCAGCGTATTCAACACTATTTGCCCAATGCCAAGTTGCTTCTTCTCCTGCGCCAACCTGCGGAACGCGCCTATTCCCAATATCTTTATGCCCGACGCATGGGGTGGGAGCCAGCACCCACCTTTGCTGCAGCCCTCTATGACGAACCCAGGCGCAAAGCGGAGGGCTGGTTTCCCTTTTTGTGCTATCGCGAAAGCAGTCTCTATGCCACCACCTTGCGCGCTTTTTATGAGCGTTTTCCTCGTCAACAAATCTATGTGGCACTCTTTGAGGATTTCTGTCGCGAGACAATCAGGCTGATGGGGCAAATTCACCAATTCCTTGGCGTCGCTTCTGACTTCATTCCGGATACATCCATCAATCAAAATCCTGCCCATGTTGGCATAGCGCCTTGGCTGCGCAGTCCCTTCAATGAACAGACCAGACATATCTGGCCTTATATTCCTGGTGGCCTGCGGCATCCGTTGTTCCGTTGGTTAGATCGCTTTGCTGCCAAGCCGCCACCGCTAGACTCGGTGCTGCACAAGACGTTGACGCTAGAATTTCACGCTGATATTTTGGAGACACAGCGCTACATCGATCGAGATCTATTACACTGGACAATTAATGACAACTAGACCACAACTGCACGGTTATTACTGGCGCGAAAATGTGCTGATGGGCAACCTGGGTGATGCGCTCGTACCGATCTTGCTCAGTGCTCTCGGCTATGATCTCATCTCGCAGCATGCATCTGGACCTTGGGTGCAGAATGATGGACGCTGCCTGATTGTGATCGGCTCAATTTTAACGGAGGCCAATCTTGCGGAGTTACACACACCGATCGATGTCTGGGGCTGTGGTTGGAAGGGCATTTGCCCACCTGCTGCACAGTTGGCACAACTGCAAATATACGCAGTCCGTGGCCCCCAAACGGTAGATGGGTTGGGCCTCCCCGTCGACACACCACTGGGTGACCCGGCGCTGCTCCTGCCACATCTAACAAAACTGCAGAAGCCACCTCATGACCGTACTGTGCTCGTGCCCCACTTTCATCGTGTTCATTTGATGTCCGTTGGATTGCGGCGTCGCCTCACTGGGTGTGATGAAGTGGTCTCGCCGTTGGTAGTCCAGCCGCAAGGAGTGGGGCAGCCCCATTGGCAACGACAGGTGCTATCGTTGGGTAAACTGTGGTTACGATTGGGTCTGCGTCTTTACAGACCTTGGGGAGCGATCGAGCAGATCGCTGGTGCTAATTTTGTTCTGACCGGTAGCTTGCACGGCGCCATTCTGGCCCAAGCGTATGGCGTGCCGTGGGCCGCTTACGATGATGGGTACATTGATGCTCCGCCCAAATGGCAGGATTGGGCCGCCTACCTGGGGATTCGTCTCCAATTTGTAACAACTCTGTCCGCAGGCCAACAGTGGTGGCAAGGGGAAGGCCGGCATGGCAAGCTACGGGATCTTTCACCGCTACTGGATGCTTTCCCTTATCCGCTTAACGGCGCTACACCTTCACCCGTTCAAGTGTGATACTCTTGTTGACTGCCTTTTCGTATATTGAGGTTGTCTTACGATGAAAAGAATCAAACGTTCTGTACTCTTTACCTCTCAATTACTTATGAAGATGACCTCGCAACGCATACCAATTGGGAACATACCCTAGCTCGTTGTTGTGAACACCTGCATATTCCTAATATCGAATCGGTACACAGCAACGTTGCAAAACCGTGGCGTCGCTCATATGCAGAGATCGTGCGCAATTATACAGAATTGCAAGCAATCTATCGTGAATACAGCGAAGCGACCTACATGGCTTTGCCGGCAACGACGGCAATGAAATGACTGGATTGTATGTCGAATTGTACATTGTTCCATTTGACTTATAGAACGGCAGAATTAATACCGCCACCCTGGTTGCGGGACAACATGCTGGATGACTTTCGCGTCTATAACCCGGCCATTGTCCGCTACCAGGGTCGCGTACTCATGGCCTATCGTGTCGACTCTGGCCAAGGTGCGACCCTACAACGCCGGATTGGGCTCTGCGAACTAGATGAACAACTGAAAGTGGTCGCCGGCTCGGTGCTGCCGCTCTCCGACACAATTCGCAATGGGGGACAGCGCTACTATGATCCTCGCTTTCTGCTCTATCAGGATCGAATCTTCCTTCACTACAACAACAATTTTCAGAGCCGGCCAAATCAAATCTTTCTGGTCGAGTTGGCACCTGACACGTTAACAGCGCATGCACCGGCACGCCCGCTACTGTTGGCCGGTCCACGCCAGGAGATCGAAAAGAACTGGATGCTTTTTGAACATGACCATGAACTTTTCGCGGTCTATCAGATTGCGCCACATACAATCTTGCGGATAAATTTAGCTGGGTCTGGACCAATCGCTTGCGAACGAAGCTACACGACCGAATGGGATGTTACTACGTATACGAAGCGCTTTGGACCACTGGGTGGTGGGGCACCGCCAATACGACAGGGTGACGAATACATCTCTTTCTTTCACTCGAAACAACCAATTAGCAAGCTGCACTGGGTCATGCATTATTGGCCGGTGACACCGTGGACGAAGTTACCGCGCTATATAGCTGCTCTCGAAAGACGATTGCGACGGCCATTTGAGATAAAACGTTATTGGGCCGGCGTCTACAGCTTTGCCACGATACCTCCTTTCCGTCCCCGTTGGATCGCATCTACACCAATTCTATCGCCTGTTGCTGAAGCGCCCTACCAGAGCCGCAACCGTATTAATCCCTTTGCCGATGGCATTGTCTACCCCTGTGGGGCTATTGCTTGGGGTACAAGTCAGTGGCTACTCTCCTATGGCGTACATGACGAGCGCTGTTGTCTGCGGCTTGTTGATTTAACGCAGATAGCCCAGGTCGAGGAGTGAACATGATCACTGTTCGCACACCGGTTCGGGTCAGTTTCCTGGGCGGCGGCACCGATTACCCCGACTATTTTCGTCAACATGGGGGTGCCACGTTGGTGACCACTATTGACCAGTACACGTATGTGACGGTGCGTCCACTCTCCGCCTGTTTCGCTCATCGCATCGGCGTCTACTATGACCGCGTCGAGCAGGTGCAGACGCTTGCCGAGATCCAACATCCCGCTGTGCGTGAGTGCCTCCGCTTCGTGGGCATTGATCGTGGTGTTGAAATTCACCTCATGGGCGATCTGCCCGTCTGCACAGGGTTAGGTTCGTCTTCTGCGTTGACGGTCGGTCTGCTCAATGCGCTCCATGCCTATCAAGGGGAAGAGGTCACAGCTAGCCAAGTCGCGCGGGAAGCGATTTATGTCGAACAGACGTTGATTGGCGAACGCGTCGGTTGTCAGGATCAGGTTGCGTGCGCACACGGTGGACTGCTCCATCTCCAATTTGGGCAGGATGATCAGATTGACGTTACGCCCGTGGCCCTGCGTGCAGAACGGCGTACAACATTGCAACAACAGTTGATGCTCTTCTACACCGGCATCCGTCGCCGAGCACATGATGTCTTAGCCGAACAATTAGCGCGTACAACGACCAATCGGCTTGACCATGAGCTGGCGGGATTGGCCGAGCTGGTCGAGCAGGGGGTCTATCTCCTTACCAATGCCGGCGATCTGGCCGAGTTTGGCACACTTTTGCATGAAGGCTGGCTATTGAAGCGCCGCTTCTCTAGCCAAGTGAGCAACCCAGCCATTGACGCCTGGTATACGCGCGCGCGTTGCGCCGGTGCAATCGGTGGCAAGCTGTTAGGTGCAGGCAGTGGCGGGTTTCTGCTCTTTTTCGTGGCACCGGCAGACCAACCCGCTGTACGCCAGGCATTACCAGAACTACATGAAGTCAACTTTCATTTTGACGGGACCGGCAGCCAAATCTTGACTTGTGGAGGGGGGACTGATCATGATTGCTGATTTACCTTGTGTCATTCTTGTCGGTGGGTTAGGAACAAGATTGCGGTCGATCGTCAACGATGTCCCGAAGCCAATGGTCCAAGTGGCCGGGCGTCCGTTTTTGGCTTATCTGATCGAGCAAATGCGTGCTGCTGGCTGCAACACGATCATTCTCTGTATTGGTCATCGGGGACAGAGCATCGAGGAGTACTTCGGTGACGGCCATGACTACGATTTGCGCATTCTCTATTCACGGGAAGAGCAATTGCGTGGAACTGCCGGAGCGTTGGCGCAGGCGCGCCAACTGTTGCGCGCGACGCCCTTCTTCGTCCTCAATGGCGATTCCTACTGTCCGCTCGATTTTCAGGCGCTGCTGGCACACCATCGCGCACACGCTGCACAGGCGACCATCAGCGCAGCTCAAGTATCAGACGCTTCTCCCTATGGCCGATTGATCCTAGCGCCCGATGACGCCGTTTTGCAATTTCAGGAAAAAAGTATCCAGGCTGGTCCGAGCTATGTCAATGCGGGGATCTACCTGCTTGAGCCGGCTGTGCTGGAGCTGATCCCGCTGGATAAACCCTATTCACTTGAGCGGGAACTCTTCCCCCGGCTGACGGGCGATGGATTATACGCGTTCCGGCAAGCAGCGCCGTTTGTCGACGTGGGGACGCCGGCTTCCTTGGCGGCGGCCCAAATTGCCTTGCCTAAACTTCTGCAACGAGGAACCTATGAGAAAGTCTAATCGAGCAATCGGCTACGTCGGCGATGCCAGCCATAATCGGATACGCACCGGTATCGAGGAGTCACTTCGTGTGGGCGCAGCACTTCGTCTGGCGATGGTCGAACAGGGCTTAGCGGAATCGAGCCACGCGGCAGGATTGATTACAACTTGTTTTCAAAAAGGTGGGAAATTGCTCCTGTTCGGCAATGGCGGGAGTGCCGCCGACGCGCAACACCTTGCTGGGGAATTCATGGGGCGATTCATGCGGGAACGCGCCCCACTACCAGCCCTAGCGCTGACCGCCGATAGCGCGGTGCTGACTGGCATTAGCAACGATTTTGGCTTTGAGCAGCTTTTCGCCCGTCAACTCCAAGCGCTTGGCCAGGCGGATGATCTCGTCATTGCCATCAGTACCAGCGGTGATTCACCCAATGTCCTATTGGGTGTACAGACCGCGCGTGACATGGGGATTGCAACCATCGGGCTGACCGGTGGTGATGGTGGTCAGCTGGCCGGCATGGTCGATTGTGCGATCATTGTGCCTTCCACGAACACAGCGTATATTCAAGAAATCCATACTGCCATCGGCCATGCACTCTGTCTAGCCGTTGAACTGGAGCTTGCGTACCCAAAGGAGCTTGCAACCTGTACAAATTGATCGATAAATTACTTTAGTACTCATTCAAAAAGTGATAGTCTCCCTGTGAGAGGTTGTTCGACCAATGTGGCGCTAAAGTGCCGCTTGCTGTAAAGCAAAGTCACGAGCTACCGCCCAACTCCCCCACCACAAACAATGCCCCGCACTCCGCCCCACATCTCGGGGCAGTACATTATCTCCCCCGTCATCGGCAGCAGCCGGGACTCGCCGGCACGGTGGCCTGAGCGCGGAAGGTGTATTCGTAGGTGCCGGCGGACAGATGAGTAGCGGCCAGTGCGAACTGGTCGCTGCGCAGGTCGAGGGTGCGTCCCATTTTGGGGGATTACACAGAAGGACAAAATTGATCGTCCGGCGTAATCCCCCAAATGTGGTACGCACCCCAGGTCGATTAAGGTATGGCACAAAGCGCAATCATAGGCTATAATGGGCTGGAGCGTTAGTCTGTTGTTGCCCGTAGAATAGGAGGTAGATAATGTCAGTTACTGAACTTGCGCCATTCGTGGATGCCCTGCCGCGGGTTGAAAAATTTCAGCTTCCCCAGTTATTGGTTACATCATTAGCGCAGGAAGAAGCGCTTCCCTTGCTGGATACAACGGTGAGTTATCCGCTATGGACGCCCTACAATACGCCAGCGGAGACAGTAACGGCATTGGCGGCGCTGTTGACTGAGGAAGCCCATGCCAACTAAGGCGGGCCGACCCCAACTAGCACACTTTCCTTATCACCCCACCGGTGGGCTAGCTACAGAGGGATCTCTACCCTTTTTACCGCTTATGCTGCAATACCGGACAAAGACAATAACTGTGCATGGCTTAGTGGATAGTGGTGCCAGTGTTAATGTGCTTCCCTATCATGTTGGGTTACAACTTGGTGCCGATTGGGAGACCCTTGGTCAGAACCTGGCATTGGGTGGCAATCTGGCCGCGGCACCGGCAAAGGGATTGGTGTTGTCGGCGACAGTTGCCACCTTTGCGCCTGTGCGATTGGTTTTTGCCTGGTCGCGCCTAGATACGGTTCCGGTAATCCTGGGGCAGATGAACTTTTTCTAACACTTTGAGGTACGGTTTATCGGCGCTCAGCAGCAGTTTGGCGTGCTGCCATATCAACCGTCGTAACTGGGTTCAACAGCAGAGATATGAGTGATGTACGCATAGTCTCTGCCTTCAGTGTCGCGTGACTCCTATCATAACAAAAGAGGCCAGGGCTTTTTCCAAAGCCCCGGCCTTTTCTTATCCTAACTTTCCTCTAGCCCTTTATTCCCGCACCACAAACAACGCCCCCGCGCTCCGTCCCCACACCTCGGGGAAGTAGAGCATCTCGCCATGGACCGGCAACACGCGATACTCGCCGGGCACGGTCGCCTGCACGCGGAAGGTATATTCATACGTCCCGGCGGGGAGGTAGGTCGCCATCAGCGCTAGCTTGTCGTCGCGCAGATCGATGTTGGTCGGCGTCCACCACCACCAGGGTTTGCCGGCGTCGGCTGGCTTGATCTGGCCATATTGGTCATATTCGACACTGGTCGTCGCCAGCCGTGGGTCGATCGGCTCGGTGCCGGCGGGGATCGGCACTTCGATCAGCGCTTGATAGAGATCCTGCTCGGCGACCACGGTCACCGTCACGCTGATTACATCACCGACCGCCGCGCTCTCTACCGACTTCCCATCCAACTCGAAGCGTCGATCCACCACAATGCCGCGGTCGCGGGCGTCGATGGCGAGGGCGTCGAGATAGTAGCGGAGTTGTGTCGTGTAATAGAGTTGGCCACTCTCGTTGCTGCGGCCGAATTGTAGCGCGTTGGCTTGGTCGCGCAGCAGATCAGCGACGGCGGTGCGGAGCTCGACCGGGCTGGCGATGTTGTCGGGGCCGACCGTGCCGCTGCCCAAGTCGTTGCCGTTGAGCTGCACGTTCCAGTCATAGGTGCCCGCCAATTCACCACTTGCTTTCATCCAGTCGGTCAGCGCGATGATCGCCCAGGCATTCTCTTGCGTGGTCGCCCAGTGGCCGGCTTCGCGGGCGCTCATCAGCCAGCGCACCACCATTGGTAGCAGCGGCTCCTTCGGCTCAAGACGGACAAACGCGGCCAGCACCATGCTGGTGGTGCGCGTGTCGGTGTTGAGGGTCCACCAGTCGGTGTTGGTCTCGTGCCACGATGCACCGGTCGCGCTCAGTTGCACCGCGCCATATAGGTCATCGAGCAGAGTCTGCGTACGGGCATCAAGGCTGCCATCGGTGGTGCCATTGGCGAGCGTCATCGCCAGCAATGCCTGGCCGTAGAGGTCGAGCCGTTCACGCACATCGTAGAGCGTGGCGGCGCGACCTGGATCGCCCTGGCCCATCTCCGAGAGGACGAAGTTCATAAAGGCCATCTCGTTGAGCTGCCAGTTATCGGTCACATCCTGCGGGGCCTGGAATTGGCGGTCGAGATAGTCGGCGGCGCTGTCGAGCACGCGCTGCGGCACGCTGTACTCCATCCCTTGCGCGCTAACCAACCCCCAGAGCACATAACTGCTGATAAAGGCGTTGCTCTCTTCGCCCGGCCAGTAGCCCCAGCCGCCGTCATCATTCTGGCGGCTGACCAGCCGTTGTACCCCGACGCCGAGTTGGAAATTGAGTTGTTGTGCCAACTCATTGTTTTCGATGCCCAACTCGTTGAGTGCCCGCACCGTAAAGAGATTGGGCAGGAAGCGGCTTACCGTCTGTTCGTTGCATTCATACTCAAAATGTTCCAGGTAACTCAGTCCGTCGCGCATCCCTGCGGCCAGGCTTGGCTCTAAGGTCACCGTCAGGTCGCCATTGTCGGTGGCGTTCGCCGGCAAGCGGATCGCTTCCAACTGCCCTTCCGGCGGCACGGTGCCGCTGCTGCCAACCGTTTCAGGTGTCTCATAGCGCTTGATGGGGATGGCAATGCGCACGGCGTCATTCAGCGCCTGGCTATCCGTAATGGATGCCTGCGCCGCAAAGGTGAAGGTGACCACAGCGGTTTCGCTGCCAACGGTGACTGGCCAATCGAAGCGCTGCTGTGCGCCGGCGTCCAGCGTGAAGGCGACGTCGGTTTGGTCAGAATCGAGGGTTGCGCCATCAACGGCAATGGTCAGTTGGCCACCGTCGGTTGTCCCATCTGTCGTATTCACCACCACCGCGCCGATCTGTGCGCGGTCGCCGGCGGTAAAGAAGCGCGGCAGCAAGGGGCGGATCTGTAGCGCCTTGGTCGCCACGACATCATTCGTCGCCTCACCGACCTTGGTATCGGCGGTGACCGCTTTGGCGGCAAGGGTCCAGGTGGTGAGATTGTCGGGCAGCGTGACACTGAAGGTGATCTGGCCATTGGCGCCGCTGGTGAGGTCGGCCCGCCAGAAGGCGATATCGGGGAAGTTCTCGCGCACTTCGATCAGCCCCGGGCCACCGCCGCCACCGCCACCACCTTTGGCTCCTTCGCTGAGCTGTTGGCTCAAGCGGTCGCGATTGATGTTGAGCGACGCACCGGTTGTTACCCCGAGCGGCCGTTCATAGTAGAAAACATCGAGCATCGGCTGCGTGTTGTCCTGGGCGAGCGACAAGACCGCCTTATCGACCACGGCCACGCTGACATCGGCATCGGCCACCGCTTCCCCGGTACTATCCTCGATGCTCAGTGTATAGGTGACTGTGTCACCCGGCATCACTGTCTTGGCCGAGGGCACAACATTAATCGTCAGCTCTTTTTCCGCCGTATCGACATTGAGTTGCACATAGCCCAGGCGCATGGCCGGGGTTGGGTTGCCGGCATCGACGCCCTTGACAATCGCCACGCTGACAAAAATATTCGGAATGTGTTCCGTTGTAATCGGAATCTTCAATGTCTCGCTGTTGCCGTTGAGCGTGACCAGTTGCGATGAGAGCACGCCACCGCGTTCGAGGGTCAACAACGCTTCGACTGTGCCGGTAAAGGGGCTGGGCACAAGAATTTCTGCCGTATCACCTGGTGCGTACAACTCTTTGTCGGCGACCAGCTCGATGCGGTCGTTGTTCTCGCGTGGCCACGCCACAAAGTCGCTGCCACTGACCCAGACAAAGACGGCGCTGCTGATGCTGTTGCCGGCATCATCTTCGCCTTGGGCAACCACTTGGTATTGACCACCTTTTTCGGGCGTCCAGGTGAGTGTTGCTGTGCCATCGCGACCGCTGGTGACGCTGGTCGTCAAGACGGGCGTGCGTTCAACGCTTGTCTGCCAGGCAAAGGAGCCGTCGGCGCTACGGGCATAGACGCTGTTCCAGTTGAATTCGTAGACAGTCACATCCAGATCGCTGCCGGGATAGGGATCCCCCGCTGGCGTAATCGTCACAATGTCGACATTGCTCTCTTGCCCCACCTGTGCCACATAGCTGCGCGGGCTGAGACCGATATAAAATTCGCCCTTGTGGACGGGGAAACTCGTGCGCCCACTGACAAATTGATTGGTCGAACTCTGCACCGTGACATCAATGGTCCAGCGTTGGCTTTGCAGCGCCATGCTCAGGTCGGCTGGTAACTGAATCGTAAAACTGCCGTCGGCATTGGTTGTGCCAACCCCTTCCTGGACCATGCCGCCATTGAAGGCGCTGCGGTAGGGGTCGAAGTCCGCATTCTCTGGATCATAGGGGGTAAAGCTGTAATAGCGCCCATCGGCGTCGGTCCAGTTGAAGAAGTAGGGTTCGGTGAGCAGCCGCCAGGTCACCGGCGTGTTGCCCAGCGGGCCACCACTAAAGTAGTCGGCCTGCACCGTTACCGAGATCGTGTCGCCGTTGAAATACTCAGGCTTATCGCTGGTGACGTTAATCGCAAATTCGGGTTTGCGATAGGCCGCCACTTGAAACCCGATGCCGCCATAGACGGTGCGGTCGGGGGCTACCTGGAGTTGGGCCTCAATGTAGTAGTAACCAGTGACCGCTTCCGCTGCCAGCGTGACTTGGCCATCAACGGTGCCATTGGCGTCGGGGGTGACCTGCGCGGTCGTAACCGTGTTGCCCTGGTCGTCGCGCACGGTGATGCTGATTGGCAAGCTAGCCGACGGCAATTCATATTGGTCGTCGACCAACTGCCGGACAATGCCCTTCCAGTAGACCGTCTGGCCGGGGCGGTAGATTGGGCGGTCGGTGTAGAAGTAGCTCTGGTACGCTTCGGCGCTGTAGCCACCGTTGATGTTGAAATCCCACGGCCCAATGCCCTGGCTCCACTCGCTGGAGGCCGCCGCAAAATTGGGGTCACCGGGCTCGCCGCTCAGCGCGACAACCGGCGTCCAACTGTTGTTGGGGTCGAGATTGAGGTTGGCCAGCGCAATCCCGTCCCCGTCGGTGGTGGCCTCGCCCTGAACCGCTCCGCCGTGGTAGAAGCGGACTGCTTGATCGGCCACCGGCTGACCCGTTTGCAGATCGGTCACCCAGGCCAGACTGTCGCCGCCGGTGCTCTTTTTGAGCAGCAGGTTGTTGTTGCTGAGAATGATTAGCGCCTGTGTTGGATTGACGTTGGGATCGCTCTGTTCGTCCGGCTTGCGCTCGGGATAGTCGAGTTCGAGCAGATAGATGCCGGGGTCGAGCAAGTCGCCACTCGCCGTGGTCAGTGTAATGATCTCCTGTGCGGTGACATTGGCTCCGGCGCGCGGTGCGTAGCTGCGCGCCCAAATCAGCGTCTGCTCGGGGTTGGGCACGGTGTAATTTTGCCAGGTCTCGTATTGGTTATCGCCGGTGAGCCGCAACATCTCATCGACTGGTACGCTGTAGAGCCGCGCATCAAGGCTGCTGATGTTGCGGTAGAGCGTGCTGACACGTGTTTCGGTGTAGGCGCTAAAGTGGGTGAAGCGGTCGATGCCCAGGCGCACAAAGGCACTCTGGTCGCCGGTGGTGAAGCTAAAGCTATAGGGTTCGCCCAGCGTGTTGCCGTAGAGATCAGCAACATCCGCGCCGACGGTCACCGTGTAGGTGGTGCCGGCCTCACGGAACCAGTTGATATCCACGGTATTTTCCCAACTGCGGTAATAGGCCGCGATTTGGGTGTTCGTAAGCGTCGGCGTGACGCTGATATTGGGCAGGATCGTCGTCTCGCTCAGCACCGTGTTGAACTGCAATGAGACGGTCATATCGGGTGGCACGTTGGTTGCGCCATCATCGGGCGTACTCTGGACCACGGCGGGCAGCGGCACCACGTCAAAGCGCTGGGAGAATTGTTCGCGCAAATTGCCCTGTTGACTGGCCGGTTGCGCGCTGCTCGCGACGGATACCTGATAACTTGCCCCAAAGTCGAGGGCGTTGGTCGGTGTAATGGTGAGCGTACGGCTGTTGGCACTCCAGGCCAGGTCGAGCGCTGTCTCTGTTGTACTGTTGCCATCGAGCTTCGCCAAAGAGAGGGCCGCCGCTGTACTTTCGTGATCCATCGGCTGGCTAAAGCTCAAGGTAAAGGTGCTGTCCGGGGGAATGGCCGGCCCATTGAAGTAAGGCATCGACGCACTCATCGCCTGCGCACCGGTGACGATGGGCGTAGCCGTGGTAAAGCTAAAGCTATACGGTTCGGCCAGCGCTTCACCACTGAGACCAGTCAGATCGGCGACGGTAACATGGTATTCCGTGCCGCCGGCCAGCCCCAAGGTCGGTTGAAAAACATAGATGCTCGTGTTGAGCCATTGCCCTTCCCCCTCGACGGCCGGCTCAATGGTCAGTGGCTGTGGCAAGCTGCTTTGGTCGTCGATGCCAACTAGCTCGACCACCGGCTTGTTAAAGACGATGACAAGCTGGCTGTCAATGTCAATGTCCGTCGCACCGTCGCTTGGCTGCGTCGAGGTGACGGCCAGCGGTGTCGCCGCAACGAGCGTAATCTCGACCGGCGTGCCAAGGGCGATACCATTGGCACTGGTGGCGTCGGCATCGAGGGTAAAGCGATACCGTTCGCCGGGATCCGGTGCCGCTTGCGGGGTAAAGATCAACTGTGTGTCGCTGATTGTCAGATCGCCGGCTAGCGTCGGCTCGACGGTAAATGCTGTCGTGCTCTCTGGCGCAAGTGGCTGATCAAAGGTCAGGGTCACCGCGCCACCATCCCAGGCAGCACCGTCGGCCGGCTCGCTGCTCACCAACGTTGGTGGCAATTCTTGCTGGGGAACGGTCTGTGCCAACGGCTGTGCTGCGCTCTCTGCGCGTGCCTCGGCGAATTTGCCTCCCCACTGGATGACCAATGGTGAGAGTAGCAATAAGAGCAGAATGAGGACAAAAATGGGCTGGCGGATCAAGCGGCGGGTTGGCATAATGGGACTCCTCCTTGGATGAAGATAAAACTTTATCGTCAATCCTCAGATCGGCGGCGCTAGCGGTAACGCTGGTGCAACGACCGGGGAACGTCGCCACGTTCTGGGGATAAAATACTTTTTTAAATTATAACACAGACAGCACCGCGTTGGCTTCTCCGCTTTCAGTCCATTGCTAAGCGATTTGGCCTAAAACCAGTTGTACTTTTTCTACCAGTCGGATGCCCCGCTCAGTTCGCTGCCGTTGCATCTGCCCCTGAAAATAGCGTAACAACGACCATCGCGCTGTCTGACTGCACCCATTCTGCATCATTGGTCGGTTTTCCTTCGAGCCAAAAGTGATGATCCCCCGGCTCCAAGATCCACCAAGCTGACAATCGGCGTATAGTTTCGCCTTCGGCTGCTACTTCGCCATCTTTCATCAAGCGCAGGTGTGCCCAGGGTTCACCACTTGCCACATAGCCAGCGACCTCTATCCGTTGGTTGGCTTGCGGCATACCGGGGTGGATTTCGTAGGCGGTATTGGAGGTCGGCGCAGTCAACACCAGTTGCGCCTGTTTGGTACTTTTGAGGAGCGTGCCGCTCTGCAGAGCCGTTGCTCCTGCATTAACGACTGCTGGTGGCGCAATGGCAATGCCCTGCCCAACCATCCAGTCATGATATTGCGGCGGCAGTTGCCAGTAGACCCGTTCAACCGTCCGATTGGCCGGCGTGGCAGCCGTGGCGCGCAGACCGGTCGCCTGATCAATCATGATGGCTTGGAATTGGTCGTCGGGCTGCGTTGGTTCGCTGCCGGCAATAAAGCGCTCGCGCCGTGTGCGGGAACAGTATTGGGTTGGCAACAGCCCACTGGGCGCGCAGATCGCCACTTCGTCGATCCCCGCTGGTCGCAGAAAGGGGGGCGGGGCCGTGTCGTGGGCGGCTAACATCAGATCGCGCCAGATCGGCCCAGCCCCATCAATACCGCTGACATCGAGCATCGGCGCATTATCCGCGTTGCCCACCCAAACGCCGACTATGCGTTCGGTTGAATAGCCGATGGTCCAGTTGTCGCGCCAATCGGTGGTCGTACCGGTTTTGACCGCGGCAGGAAAAGGCAATTCGACTACAGATTGCTCCCCAAAGGCGGGGATGCGGGCGTTGTTATCGGAAAGAATATCGGTGATGAGATAGGCGGTCTGCGGCGAGATGACGGGCGTATTGCGTGTTGCGTGTTGCGTGTTGCGTGTTGCGTGTTGCGTATCTCGTATCTCCTGTCTCGCCTCTCCTGTCTCCCCTTTCACATCGCGTATCTCGGTAATGGCTTGGGGATCGAGCCGCCGGCCGTTTTCAAAGATGCCAAAGGCGGCGGTTAAGTCCAGCAGCTTGACCTCGCCGCCGCCAAGGGTGAGGGCGAGGCCGAAGTCACCGCCAAAGGTGCTGATCCCAGCTTGTGTGGCAATCTCTTTAAGCGTCTCTACACCGATGTGGTCGAGCGTTTTGACGGCGGGAATGTTGTAGCTGTTGGCCAATGCCGTGCGCACACTGACCGGGCCGTGGTAGGCGCGATCATAGTTGACAGGAACATAAGGCACGTTGCCACCGTCTTCATCGGTGACATAAAAGGTTGTCGGCAGATCGGCAATGATCGTCGCCGGGGTGAGTGGCTGGAAGCCGACGCGCGCGGCCCATGCCGGGTCGAGCGCAGCGGCGTAGGTCAGCGGTTTAATTGCACTGCCCGGCTGTCGTTCGGACAGGGCAGCATTGACATTGCCCTGGATCGCAGCATCAAAGTAGTCGGGGCTGCCAACCATAGCGAGAATTTCGCCGCTTTGGCTGTCAAGTATGACGGCTGCGGCGTTGTCGATGCGGCGATTGGGATCGGTCGTTTTATCGCAGAGCCCCGGTAGGCGGCAGTTGAGCAGGTCGAGACGGTGGCGGACGGCGCGCTCGGCCTGTTGTTGCAGATTGAGATCGAGCGTAGTCGTGACGCGTAAGCCGCCTTCGCGTAGTCGGTCGGTGCCGAGTTGACGGGCGAGCAGATCCTGCACATACATGACGAAGTGCGGCGCTTCGATGTCAAAGAGGCGAGAGCGGTAGCGCAGCGCTTCGGCGGCAATTGCGTTGCGCTCGTTTGCGGTGATATAGCCGGCGTCTTGCATGAGCCGGAGGACCGTTAGTTGGCGATTTTTGGCGATTTGCGCGTCTTGCAAGGGGTTATAGCCGGTGGGATATTGCACGAGACCAGCCAGCAGCGCACACTCACTGCGACTCAGTTGGGCCGTCGGTTTGGCAAAGAAGATCTGGGCGGCGGCTTCCAACCCAAAGGCAAAGTTGCCATAGTAGGTCTGGTTGAGATAGAGCGCCAGGATCTGCTCTTTCGTATAGCGCCGTTCGAGCCGCCAGGCCAACCAGGCCTCGCGCAACTTGCGGCGCAAACTTTGGCTATAGCGTTCTTCCGGCGACAGGAAGAGGTTGCGCGCCAATTGCATCGTCAAGGTGCTGCCGCCGCTGACAATATCGCCGCCGGCGCGGTAATTTTGCCAGACCGCGCGCAACACCGCCACCGGATCGACGCCGAAGTGCTGATAAAAGCGGCTATCTTCGGTGGCTAGTGTCGCCTGCACACACGCTTGGGGTACGTTGTCGAGCGACAGGTTGAGCTGTTTGCCCGTATCGGGGTCGAGCACCTCGTAGAGCAAGCGCCCGTTGCGATCGAGGATCTGGGTTGTCGGTCGCACCACGCGCTCATTGATCGATTGTAGCGGCGGTAGATCGGCCAGCAGCCAAAAGTAGAGCACACCCACCGTGATGCCAATCAGCAGGATGCTGAGTAGCAGATATGTACGTGTTTTTGCCGAAAAAATCTGTTGCTTTACCATAGTAGTTGCGACGTTCATCCTGGGGGAAATGTTCCTGATAGCATACCATAAAAGGAAGCGGTTGGTAACCTTGCCTCCGAATTCTCTCTTCATGACGATTGCGTAAGTTGTCGTAGTTAGATAGAATGGAGAGGGAATCAGGCAAATCTCTGCCTGATCTTGTATGGCCAGATTCATCAACCCCCAGGCTCATCATGCTATCTGTCGTTGATTCCAATCAATATCAGCGACCTATTGACGCATCGTTGCCTTTTACACTGCTACTGGCCAACCCACAATAGCGGATTAATAAAATAATCAGGGTAACGTAGGCTGAGCCTGTCGAAGCCGGAGTTTTCCTGATTATTCCTTACTTTGCTAAAGTGGGTTATCTGGTTTGGTTCGCACGTTGCGTAGCATTCTCCATGGATGACAAACTTGATGACAGATTCCTGTGTCATCAAACTTCGCTCATAGGGGCGGCAAACTGAAATTGCACCATTTCTCCGAGAGAAAGGCGCAATTTCAACCGCATCCCTATTTGGGCCTCGAACTTTGTCATGGAAAGGCTTGTCATCCAAAGCTTGTCATCCAAAGCTTGTCATGGAGAAAAAGGAAATAGTGATTGCATGACTGTTTTGCGTAAAAATTTTACTCCCCTTCTGCTTTGTCTCTTGCCCCTGCTTCTTCTTACCTCCTGTGGCAGACCTGAAACGAATGGCACCCTCGGTGGCCGCATGTTACTTTGGCATACGTGGAGCAATGGCGATGCCGCTGCCCTTAACGATGTCTTGACGACCTTTCAGGAGATCCACCCCGATGTTACCATTAAACAGCAACAGTTTGCCGATATGGAGGATATGCTTACCCAGTTTCAGGTTGCTGCCGATGCGGGACTCGGGCCGGATCTGCTGATCGCGCCGGGGCAACAGGTCCGGCCACTGGCGGATGCGGGGTTACTTAGCCCGATTGAGGCTGCCCTCGATGAACCAACGGTGCAACGCTATGACCCGGCGGCGTTAGATTCGTTGCGCTATGCCAATGGGCTCTTTGGGCTACCAACTACAATGGACACGTTGGTGCTCTACTATGATACGACACTGGTCGAGCAACCGGCGGCCACCTTGGATGCTCTACTGGCCGAGGCCGCGCAGGGACGCGTCGTTGCAATGAGCACCAATTTTACCGATGCGTTTTGGGGGGTACAGGCCTTTGGCGGTAGTCTCTTTGATGCCGACCACCGTGTCATTTTGGATCGCGGGGGCTTTGCCAATTGGCTGGCCTGGCTCAAGGAAGCACGCGATGCCCCTGGGATGCTGCTCGATTCTAGTCGCGAGGTATTACGTAATCGCTTTATTGAGGGCAATGTTGCCTATTATGTTGGCTATGCCAGTGAATATAGTATGATTATCGATGGCACGCCCGAGCAGAAAGCAAACGCTGCAAACGACAACGATGCACCACCTCCGGGCAAAGCGGAAGAAGCGGTGGGCGTTGCCATGTTGCCCACCGGCCCGACGGGTGGCGCCGCCCCTTTTTTGACCGTCCAAGCATTTCTCTTTAGCGCTGTCTCATCCGACAATCAGCGCACACTGGCGCTTGAATTGGCCAAATTTGTCACCAATGCCGAGCAACAGTCGACATTGATGCGCGAGACCCGGTTAATTCCCGCTAACAACCGTGTGCGGGTGAATCCCCGTCTCAACCCACTGGTCGCCGTCTTCACCGCGCAAGCGCGTGCCGCCGTACCCATTCTCAATATTCCAGAGATGGACGCCGTCTTTCGTTTTGGCGGCGATGCCTATACGCGGGTGTTGGAAGGAGTGCTGGATCCGGCCGAGGCTTCGACTACGGTGACTGCCGCCATCAATGAAGCTAACAACGTCGAGGCCGTTGCCGCTACAGGATTGCAATGTAACAGTGTGGGCACACTTTACATTGGCTATCTACTCGGTCAGCGACGTGAGGCTGCCTTGACCACCTTATTGGATCGCCTTCACCGGGATTGCCCCTCGATTATTGTCAATGCTCTCCCCATTGCCTTTGAACCAGCGACCGTTACGTTAACAGGCGATACGCCCAACCCCCTCCCGACTGCTGTTGACGCCGCCACCCTTGACGCAACGGCTGCCGACGAAGTATCGGCACGGCTGGCGACAGCCTTGGCCGCTGAAGGGCGATTGGATCTGCTGCTGGTCCCTCACCGCTGGATCCCAACTTTGGTTGCCAAAGAGCAACTGCGTGATCTTTCGTCAATGATCGATGCCGAAACGCTACAGCGCTATCGACCGGTCGCGGTGGATGCCATGCGCTATCAAGGGGGCCTCTATGGTCTACCGATGTCGGTCAATCTTGATGCGCTTTACTACAACCGCAACCTGGTAGTTGAGCCGGCCCGTACTTTGGATGAAGTACAGCAACAGGCAGCTGCGGGTATTCCAGTTGCGCTGGATTACACCTTCCGCCATGCCTATTGGGGTATTCCCGCCTTCGGTGGTCAACTGCTTGATGCGCAAGGCCAACTGGCGCTGAGCCCCAGTAGTGTCACCAATTGGCTGCAGTGGTTACAGCACATGCGCGATGAAGCCAATCTCCAGCTACTCGCTGAGCGGTCAGTGCTACTGACAAGCTTTCTCGAACAAAAATCTGCCTATTATATAGCTGGGCCAGAGCTCTTGCAGCAATTGCAAGGTACGCTTGGCGCAGCGAATGTGGGCGTGGCACGGTTGCCCTCTGGCCCAGATGGTGATGCCGGACCCCTGCTGACGGCGACCGGCTTGCTCTTTAGTGCCCGCTTGTCAGATTCACAGACGCGGTTGGCTTTTGATGTGGCGAACTATCTGACGAACGTTGAAAGCCAGCGCACCTTGTTTGAAATGGCCGACCAAATCCCGACAAATATCGGCTTTAATGTGCCGGCGGAAGCACCCCTCGCGGCGGTGGTTGAGCAAGTGCGGACGGCAGTGTTGCTCGTCAATGCACCCGCCGTCGACCAATTACTACGTCTAGGTGATCAGGCCTATCGCACCGTGCTCGAAGATGGTACGACGCCCGAAGAGGCTGCCAATGAATTGCTCAACAAGGTGAGCGAAACGGTAGCCGAAGAAGCGGCGGAACAGTAGCGAGAGGCGAGAGACGAGAGACGAGAGACGAGAGACGAGACACGAGAGACGAAGTAGTATATTCATCTTGTCACCTTGTCTCCCTATCCCCGATCATAGGAGTAAAAAGAGTGGAAAATTCCAAATTTGACCTGTTTTGGAGCCAGATCGATACGCTCTGGCTAATATTAGAACGACCGACGGTACAGCGCCAGTTGTTGGCCTTTGTCATGATTGTCTTTCTGGCGTGGCTGTTGCCGACTTTGCTCAGCCAGGCACTGCGCAAACTATCAGAGCGGCGCCAGGCACAGCGGGGCAAGAAGGGCATGCGCGGTTGGCAATATCAGCTGATCCGCTGGGCACGCGCGTTGGGCTATACTTTTTTCCCCCTGCTCGGTCTCTTCTTTAGTCGACTGACGATTGTCTTTTTCGAGGGCAGTGGATGGCGCTCCGGCTTGATTCAACGGGCACTGCCACTCTTTTGGCTGTTGCTCATCTACCGCGTGGTTGCCGGGTTGTTGCAGGCAATCTTTACACCGGCGCGCGCCAAAATATATCAGCGTCGTTTCTTGATCCCACTCTTCTTGATCATGACGCTGATTATCTTAAATGCCGGCTTGGCAAGTACCTTTCCAATTGGGGATGTTGAGCTCGTCAACCTCTTGGAAACTTCGGTGACCTTGCGTTCGCTCTTTACCGCAGCGGTGACCCTCTACTTTTTTACCACATTGGCCTGGCTGATCAGCGATCTGCTGGACCGCATTTTTCTTTCTGAGTCTGAATTGGACCGTACCTCTTCGACCACCGTCGTTACGCTCAGCCACTATATCATTGTGGCCGTTGGGATTCTGTCTGCGATCAGTGCATTGGGCTTTAATCTATCGGCACTCGCCTGGATCGGTGGTGGTTTATCGGTTGGTATCGGTTTTGGCTTGCAGGAATTGGTTGCAAACTTTATTAGTGGTATCCTACTACTGTTTGAGCGTACAGTCCGTCCCGGTGACATGATCGAAGTGAGTGGTGCCAAGGGAATCGTTGACAAGTTACGTATGCGGTCAACGGTCATTCGTACCTTTGACAACACCGAAATCTTTGTGCCCAATAAAAATCTATTAACATCAGCCTTTACTGCCTATACCCAAAGCGACCGGATTGTGCGACGTCTGCTCAATATCGGCGTGAGTTATGAGAGCGATCCGACCCAAGTACGTACGATCTTGCAGGAAGTGGCCAATCGTCACGGGTTGGTGTTGAAGAAGCCGGAGCCGCTTGTCTTTTTTATGGGCTTTGGTGCCTCTAGCCTTGATTTTCAATTGGCAATCTGGGTGGATGATCCAGGAAATGGTCTGCGGGTTACGAGCGATCTCTATTTCATGATCTGGAACGAATTCGAGAAATATGAGATTGAAATCCCCTACCCGCAGCAGGATCTACATCTGCGCGGTGGCCCTTGGGATGGCGTGCAGACTGCTGCGCTGAATGGCAACCAAAATGGTCAACAATTGATAGCGGTGAATGGCGCTGCAACAGAGATGAGCGGCGAATCGCGCGTTGCCCAGCGGGCCATCGATCTGAGTGAAAAGACCAAAGATGGGGAGAAAAGTCAACCAACAAAGGCCTCAACCCGTCTGAATTTGCCCGGCTAACGGTGTACTGTTTTGTAAAGTAAGTAATGATAGGTAGTGTGTCATTCCTGCGTAGTACGACAACGTTAAATTACATTCCGTAGACAGGATTCACAAGATGAACAGGATTCTTCTTCTGCTGTAGCAATCTTGTCAATTCTGTAAATCTTGTCTAATTTAACGTTGCCGTAGTAGGCAGGAATCCAGCGATATGGACCCCTGCCAGAGTTTACCCTCACGGAGGTAGGGGCAGGGGTGACAACCGATCATTATATATCTGACAAAACAGTACGCTCCCTGCTCTGGGTGAATCGCTTTACCAAAATATCTATCCAAAAATTCTCTCTGCCCGCTGGGCTACAACCGGATTTTGGGATAGATGCTAAATCAAAACCGACTATTTGCAGGAGGAACCCATGTCTACCTACCAACCCAAAGCTGAGGACAAATTTTCTTTTGGCCTCTGGACGATTGCCAACGCCGGGCGCGATCCCTTTGGTGATGCTGTCCGCACCTCACTGTCCCCTGTCGAAATTGTTCATCTGCTCGCCGAAGTTGGCGCGTGGGGCGTCAATCTCCACGACAATGACCTCGTGCCGATCGATGCCAGCGCGGCCGAGCGCGACCAGATCGTCGCCAATTTCAAAAAAGCCCTGGCTGATACCGGCATTGTTGTACCAATGGCGACGACCAACCTCTTTACCGCGCCCGTCTTCCGTGATGGGGCGTTTACAAGCAATGATCCCAAGGTGCGCGCCTTCGCACTGCAAAAGACAATGCGCTCCATGGACTTGGGGGCCGAACTTGGGGCCAAGGTCTATGTCTTCTGGGGTGGCCGCGAAGGGACCGAGACCGACTCCGGCAAAAGCGCACTTGATGCCGGCAAGTGGTTCCGCGAGGCGCTCAACTTCCTCTGCGAATACAATATTGATCAGGGCTATGGCTACAAATTTGCTCTCGAAGCCAAGCCCAACGAGCCACGCGGCGACATCTACCTGCCGACCACTGGTTCCATGATCGGCTTTATTACCACGCTAGACCATCCCGACATGGTTGGCGTCAACCCCGAATTTGCCCACGAGATGATGGCCGGCCTCAACTTTATGCATGCTGTCGCCCAGGCGTGGGACGCCGGTAAGCTCTTCCACATCGATCTCAACGACCAGAATATTGGCCGCTATGATCAGGACTTCCGCTTTGGCTCACACAACCTCAAGCAAGCCTTTATGTTGGTCAAATTCCTGGAAGATGTCGGCTACAACGGCTCGCGCCACTTTGACGCCCACGCCTACCGTAGCTCGGACAACGAGGATATCAAAGCCTTTGCCCGCGGCTGTATGCGCACCTACCTGATCCTCAAAGAGAAGGCCGCTCAATTCCGCGCCGACAGCGAGATTCAGTCCCTACTCGCCGAAATCACCGCCGACGACGGCTCGATGAGCCAATTCAGTGGCGCGTATAGCAGTGACAAGGCCAACGCGCTCAAGGCAAACAGCTTTGACCACCACGCCATCGCCGCCAAGGGGCAGCCCTACGAACGGCTGGATCAGTTGGTGATTGATCTGCTGTTGGGTGCGCGGTAGCACTAACCGTTGGGGTACAAAAGCGTTCCGGGGACGGCTCATAACAACTTTGGTCTACCTAGATCGGTGTGAGCCGTCCCCGGAACGCTTTTGCCGGCTTCCTCAAGCTTACCATTTCATCTCACTCATTTACCTATGACCATCAACCGCACCACCTGGGAAGCCCACTACGAATCCGGTAACACCCCGTGGGATTCACGCATGACACCGCCAGAAGTCCAAGCCTTTTGGGCAACCGACCGCTTGTCGCACACAGGCCTCGCCATTGATGTCGGCTGTGGCCCCGGCACCAACGCCGCCTATCTCGCACGCCTCGGTCTCACCGTCGTCGGTACGGATCTGGCTGGCCGTGCGCTTAACCTCGCCAAGCAACGGCTGCAAGAGGAGCCGGCTGCCCTGCGCAGCCGTATCTCCTTTGTGCAAAGCGATGTCACCCTACTGCCCTTCCAGAATGCCAACGCCGACTATATGCTCGACATCGGCTGCTTCCACGGCTTGCCGCCAGAGCTGCGCGACAATTACACCCAAGGCATCATCAACAACTTGCGCCCCGGCGGCTACTATCAGCTCTACGCCTTTGACTGCCTTGAAAATTTAACAGATGATCCTGTGCGCAAACAACGGGGGATGCAGGAAGATGAAGTGGCAGAGCGCTTTGGGCCGCAACTCGATGTCGTCGAGATTATCCGCGCCAATCCCGATCGACACCCCTGTCGCTGGTATCTGTTGCGGCGGCGGTGAACCATGACCTGGCTTCAACGTACCATTACCCTTGCCGCCCGCAAGCGTGGCTTTTACCTCATTACTGAAGAGATCCTGCGCGAATTGCCGGAATTGCAAACCATCCGCGTCGGCGTCGCCCACCTCTTTATCCAGCATACCTCCGCCTCGCTCGCCCTCAACGAAAATGTCGAGCCCGAAGTGCGCGCCGATCTCGAAGCGCACTTCAACCAGCTTGTTCCCGAGCACGAACCCCACTACACCCACACCTACGAAGGGCCCGATGACATGCCGGCGCACATCAAAGCGGTGCTCATCGGCAGCAGCGTGACGATCCCGGTGACGGATGGGAGATTTAATTTGGGGACGTGGCAGGGGATCTATCTCTGTGAGCATCGCAATCGGGCGCGCGGGCGGCGCGTAGTGGTGACGGTGTGGGGGGAAACGGTGGAATAATCAATTTGTTAACCTTTTCTCTACCTTGCACACACTGAGGAGAGTAAGAATGGGTAAATAGGGCGGTATCGAGACAAGCCAAATCTTCGTAAGGAGCGGCTCCATTGCTATTGCCGCCAAAAGCAATGGTATAATGGTGAGAACATCCAAACACCAGCTTACCTATTCGGCCAACCATGCTCGAAATTTTTCTCTTTGGTCCCTTTCGCCTGTACGACCAGGGTCAACCCTACTCTGTTGCCGCACTCCCCAAAACGGTGCCGTTGCTCACGTATCTGCTGCTCCATCGTACCCAACCGCTGCTGCGCACCACGCTGGCTTATACCCTCTGGCCCGATGTCAAGGAAGCCGCAGCGCGCACCAATCTGCGCCGCCATCTCTACGAAGTGCGCCGCGTCCTGCCGCCGGCCCCACCTGATCAGCCGTGGCTGCTCGTCGACAACCGTACCGTGCAATGGAATTCCCGGGCCTCCTATCGACTGGATGTCGACACTTTCTTAACCTTACGCACCAACCCCGCTACGCTGGCCGACGCGGTCGCGCTCTACCAGGCCGATCTGCTGCCCGATCTCGATGAAGAGTGGATCTTTTTCCTGCGCGAAGAGTTGCGTGCCCATCTGCTCACCGACCTGACCGCGCTCGTGGCGTACCATGAAGTTCGGCAAGAATTTGCCGCCGCGCTTGGCTATGCTCAACAGCTGCTCTTTCACGATCCCATGGCCGAAGCAATGGTGCGCACCTTGATGCGGCTGCGCCATGCCCAAGGCGACCGCACCGGTGCCTTACAGGAGTATCAGCGCTTTGCCCAACGGCTGCGCAGCGAACTCGGTGTTGCCCCCATGCTGGAGACCAACGCCCTCTACGATCGCCTCTCTCAGGAGACCGATGTCTCCCCTGCCCCCCCGTCCACCGTCCCCCCGCCCACCGTCCCCCCGTCCACCTTCCCCCCGTCCACCTTCCCACTTTCCCCGCACAACCTGCCCGCCCAACTGACCAGCTTTATTGGTCGCGAGGCGGAGTTGGCCACACTGCGTGCGCTGCTCAGCCGTCAGGAGGAACCGGTCCGTCTGCTCACGTTGACTGGCCCCGGTGGTGGTGGCAAGACACGGCTGGCGCTCGAAGTGGCCAACCGGTTGCTGCTCGATCAGGCGGCGCTCTTTCCGGATGGCATCTTTGCCGTGATGCTTTCCGTCGTGCTTGACCCATCCCTGCTCCCCGCGATGATTGCTGCCACTCTGGCAATCAAAGAACAGCCGGGTGTACCACTCTGGGAGAGTATCAAAAGCGCGTTGCAGCCCAAACAATTGCTGCTGCTTTTGGATAATTTTGAGCAACTGCTTGAGGCCGCACCCCCATTGCTCGATCTGCTCATGGCCGCGCCGCGCTTGCGGCTGGTGGTCACCAGCCGTGCCCTCCTGCATCTCTATGGCGAAGTGGAATTTGTGGTGCCGCCACTACCGCTGCCCATGCTGGACGAGCCATGCCCACCCGAACGCTTGGCCCACTACGCCGCGGTCAAGCTCTTTGTCACACGCAGCCGGGCGGTCAACCCCACCTTTACCTTGACCCGCGAAAACGCGTCCACCATCGCCGAGATCTGTGTGCGCCTTGATGGGCTGCCGTTGCCCTTGGAATTGGCGGCGGCGCGTAGTAAGCTCTTTGCACCCCAAGAACTGCTCGACCGCCTCGCCAATTCGCTCACCTTTCTGGCTGACCGCAACCACCGCGTCGAAGCGCGTCATCAGACCTTGCGCGCAACACTCGATTGGAGCTATCACCTCCTGGCCCCCGCCGAACAGCGCCTCTTTGCGCGGCTTGCCATCTTTGCCCGCCGCTTCACCTTGCCCGCGGCCGAGGCAATCTGTGCGATTGATGGCGATCTCGATGTGCTAGAATGCCTCACCGGTTTGGTGAATAACAGTCTGGTCCGTCGTGTTGCTGATGAAGAGGAGATGCGATTTCTACTCTTGGTTACCGTCCGTGAGTATGCGTGGGCACAACTGACCGAGACCGAGACCAACGCGATTGCACAGCAACATACGGCCTACTATCTACGCTTTGTCGAAGCGGCACCCCGAGCGCTCTATGCCGGCCAGCAACTGACCTGGCTCGACCGACTGCGTCACGAGGAAGATAATATCCGCGCCGCCCTCACCTGGGCTTTGCAACCGGATGCCGAGACGACACGGGTGACAACGGGGGCGCGCATCGTCCATGCACTCAGCCGCTTCTGGCAAGTCGATGGTCGGATTGGGGAGGCGGCTGAGTGGTTGGCGCGTGCATTAGCCTTGCGTGCCAAGCTGGCTGTTGTGTTGCAGATCAATCTGTTGAATCAAGCTGGCTTTTTTGCCCAGCTACGCGGTGCCCATGAGGAAGCATTGCAGCACCATGAAAGTGCCCTTGCCTTGGCGCGTACCGGCAAAGACGACCTGCTGTTAGCGCAATCGCTCCATGCCCTAGGCACAGCCTATGGGCGGCAGGCCAACCATCTGCGCTCGCTTGCCCTGCTCAACGAGAGCTTGGCTTTGCAACGGACCCTCGGCCCTCGCCAAGATGGCACACTGTTGGCGCGCACCATGAATAATCTCGCCGCAACTTATCAGAATGGGGGCGACCCGGGGCGGGCGGTGCCCCTGCTAGAGGAGAGCCTGGCTTACAAGGAGCGGCAGGGGGATCAATTTGGCGTGGCCGTGGCGTTGGCCAATCTTGCCAACATTGCGCTCTTGCAAGAGGAGATAGGGCGCGCCGCCACCCTCTTTCGCCAAAGCCTCGCCCTACGCCACACCCTCAATGACCAACTGGGGATGACCAACGCCCTCGATCAGATGGCGCAGATCGCCGTCTCACAAGGCGATCTCGCACGCGGCCTGCGCCTCTACGCCGCCAGTGACAGCGCCCATCGCCACCGCAACACCTCGTGGACGGCGGTCGCCCGCCACGAAATCGATAAAAACTTGTTATTGCTGCGCGAGCAATTAGGCGAACAGTGCTTCAAAGACCTCTGGCGTACCGGCACCGCAATGAGCCTGGATGACGCTGTGCTCTTCGCCCTTGGCACTTCCTAGCATGATCCTTGTCACAAAGAGCACAGAGGACACAGAGAAAAGCGGTTTCTATTCTGAAGTCAGAAGGGGAACCGTAGTTTTGAATCTGTAGGGGCAGTGCCTTGCGCCTGCCCATCGTGGGTACCGCAACCCAATATTCAAATTGACTTAACCCTCTGATTTCCTGTCCTACCGTCCCACCGTCCTACCGTCCCACCGTCCTACCGTCCCTTCGGACGCCCTTCGGACGCGACGCTGCTATCATGAGCCCGACGGCTACTTCGTAAGCTGTCGATAACCAGATTCTTCCTTGAATGACAGAAAGGCTCATTGATAATGTTATCTCCCCGTATCTCGGCGCGCGCCAGTTGGCAAGCGCATCGCCTTACTCGTCTGGCTTTACTGATTGCGCTGTTGCTATCGCTGATCCCGCTGCCGTCAGGCGCCGTCTATGCCGCTCCTTTGGGTGCTGCGTCCGCTGCGTTCCCTGATCATCCATCTGTAACAACTGTGCAAACCCGAGCATCGGCACCTGCCGAACAAGTCGCGCCCACGATTGATCCGGCCGCGTTGGCGGGGCCGGAAACGCCAGTCAACGACTGGACGTCCTCGACGCTACAGGCCGGCACCAAAGGGATCAGCGCCCTGATCGACCTGCCAGACGGACGCGTCTTTGCCGCGATTCAGGGTGATGGTCTGCGCGTCTATACGCCCGACGCCAACGGCATCTACAGTTGGCAGAGTGGCCCAGCCGGCGGTCCAACCAATGTGACCGCGCTCGCCTATCTAAATGGCCAATTGTGGGCCGGCACCACCAATGCTGGGGTGAGCGTCTTTACCTTTCGCAGCAATAGTTGGAGCACCTTCACCAGCGCCAACTCGCCCTTGCCGGGTAACAATATCAATCGGCTGACCGCGGTCGACCGTCCCAGCGGCCCAGACGATCTTTGGGTGAGCACCACCGCGGGGGCAGCTCGCTACCGTGAGATCACCAATACCCCGGCCACTTGGCAGATCTTTACAACGGCGAATGGTTTGCCCAGCAACAATATCTACGATGTCGCCAACTGGGAACTCGATAACACCACCCTCACCTACTTTGCGACCGATGCCGGGGTGAGGAGTTACAACGGCACCACGATGAGTGCGGTCAACGGCGGCGATGGCTGTCTCTTTGACCGCGCCACGCGCATTCTAGTCGACCGCGCCAACTTGATCTGGTTTGCCGCCGAAGTCAACATTCCTGCCTTGGCCGCCCAACCGGCAGATACTGTTTCGGCGGCTGCCGCCGTTTGGCAACCGATCGGTGCCTGTCGTTATGCCTTTAGCATCTTTGGCGGTCTGTGGACTGCCCATAGCCAGAGCACCTTGCCCTGGCCGAGCAACAACATTTCTGACATGAGTGTGGACCGCAGTGGCCGCGTCTGGTTTAGCTTTCTGCCCCTTGGCAACGGGAGTACCGGTGGTGGTGCTGCCTTTGATCGGGGTCATTGGTTAGTTCTCAAACAGCCGACCGCGCCGCTGGTCACGGCATCGGTCAGTCATCTTCAGGCCGTTGGAGAAACCGTCTGGTTTGGCCACAGCGACGCCTCGGCCTTTAGCGTCTACTCCCCCAATTGGAGCTATTGGAGTGAGACTGATCTGGCCGCAAGCAACGCGCCCAGCGCGCTTTTGCTAGAGAGTGATGAAAGTTGGGTGGGAGCCGGTACGCAGCTGAACCACTGGAATGGCCAAAGTTGGCAAACGCTGACCATTCCCGGCAGCAGCCCCATCTCCGCGATGACACGCGGCAGTGATGGTCTCTTATGGATCGGCACGGCGACAGATGGCCTCTATGCCTATGATAATGTGAACAACTTTGCCCACTACACCACGGCAGAGGGCTTAGCGGGCAATAGCATTCGAGCGCTACATACCGACGCCGTCGGTCGGCTGTGGGTCGCCACGGCCAGTGGACTGACACTGCGGGGCAATGGGAGTTGGCTCGCCTTTACAACGTCGAATTCCGATCTCTCAAGCGATGATCTGCACGCCCTGACCAGCGATAGTACCGGTCAACTCTGGATTGGCACCGCAGCCAATGGCATTGCGATTCTCGATCCAGAAGCCAATGGCAAGCCTGCCTGGAGCAGTCAAACAACCGCTGATGGCTTGCCCTCCAATGTGATCAACGGCCTGGCCACCGCGCCTGATGGTGCGCTGTGGGCGGCGACCACGGCCGGTGTTGCCAAGTGGGATCCGGCGAGCGCAAGCTGGAGCACCTTTACCACCAGCGATGGGCTGACAACCAACGAGATCCTCACCATTGCCGCCGACCCGACTGGCCTGATCTGGGTCGGCACGGCTGCGGGTGTGGCCCGGTACGATGGCACCGCCTGGCTGGCCTTGCATGTCACCGGCTCCTTCCTGGGGGCGGACCATGTTCCTGCCGTCGCCGCCGATGAAAGTCGCCTTTGGGTGCTGGGCGGTGCGCAAGTTGCCGTACGCAGCACCGTGATTGAACCCATTGGTAACAAGCCACCGGTCATTCTCACGATTACGCCGAATAAGGGTGCGCCGCTGAGCACCGTCACCATCGCCGGTACTGATTTTGATGGCGCTGGCCCTGAATTTAATGAAGTGCGCTTCTGTTGTCTCGATGGACAGTCCGGTATCCCGGCCCCCAAAGCGCAGGTGCTGTCGGCCACATCGACCCAACTCGTTATCAAAGTGCCAGAGCTAGTCAAGAGTGGGAAGATCACGCTGAAAACGATCAACGGTCAGAGCCAAAGCCCCGGCGACTTTACCGTTACGCCGACAATTAGCAGCCTGGAGCAGAGTTGTGTGGGGATAGGTGATACGCTGGTGATTCATGGCAGCGGCTTTACCGGCTCCGGCAGCGCGGCGGCCTATGTCACCGTTGGCAATGGCCCGGAGCGGTTGGCCGACAAACAGAGCCCCGGCGAGATCCGCCAATATATTCGCAACGATGACACCGCCGGTACCGTTAAAGTGCGACTGCTCAGTGGAGAGAGCGCCACCAGCGCCGCCAGCGTGAGCATTGCCAATATCAAAGTAGACAAAGTGGCGGTGCAACAGGGGGTCAGCGGCCAGAAGAATGTCTGGGGTAAGCGTACGTTGGTACAACTGACGCTAGTGGCCCAGGGAGGTTGCAACACGCTCATCGACGGCGGACGGCTGCTCTGGAAACTCAAAGATGGTACCACGCGCGGCGGTGGCAGCGCCTACTTTACCTCACCCAGTGGGCTGGTGGTGAAGCAGAGCGCTCAGCCAATGTCGTTAAATAACGCGGTCAACTTTGTCGCCGAATTCAATTCGGCCCGCAGCAACTACTCGACGCCATTCCCGCTCAATCAGTTAGCTGGCGTGCGCGTGATCCTGCGCCACGGCTTTCAGGATGTGCTGACCCACGAAATTCCCGCCAGCAGCTTTGGTTATATTGACACCGGGGCTAACCGCACCTTTACGACGATGGCGGTCTTTCCCGAGAGTGGCGGCACCAACTATGCCACCTTCTGGAAGGATGCCCGGCAGAACATGGCGCAGGCCGCCCGCATCTACCCTCAACAAGATACGGCGATCCTCAACGGACCGCAGGCCTGGATGGGCTATACCCCCATCTACATCACCCGCTCCGACTTGATCTCCTTTACGCTCGACTATCAAGATGAGATTGGGCCGATTATTGACGACGTCGATGACTATCTCGACCCAAGTGGCGACCGCTACGGGGTGGCATTGGCCGACCCCAAGGCGATGGATCCACGCAACAATGGGGCCGGCCTCTCCGTTGGTAGTCAAACTGCCTTTGTGGTGAATAGTCCCACGGAAGGCGGTAAGACCTTTATGCACGAAGCGATGCATAACTTTGGTGCGGTCGATTCGGATCAGGCCAATTATCTAGATAACTATGGCGGCCATTCGCGCTACGATGAGGGGCAATGGCGGGATAACGCGCTGGCGGATAAAGGGCTGAGCAACTGCGATACGAGCTTAACCTTCCGCCAGGCGTTGATCGATGAGACGGGGGCGGTGCGCACCGTTTACCGACTCGATAGTGGTCAGCCCGTCCAACTCTCACTGGCAACCTGTGGCACCTCCGACGGTGCGAAGTCGATTCTTTCCTACGCACCAAACCACAACAACAACAATGTCTTCTTAGAGCCGCTAGATTATCAATACGCACTTGACGATCTGGATGCACTGGCCCAACGCACGCTGCGCGCCGCAGCCGTGCAAGCCGACGAAACGATGCACCTGGCCGGCGAGATTGATCTCGCCAACGCGGTGACGATCACCATTGCCGCTGTGGAATCCAACGCCGGTGCGGTGACGCCGGTCACGATTGGCGCTCTCTATCGCCTGCAACTGCGAGATGCCAATAACCAGCTGTTGCATGATCAACCATTCGATATGGACTTTGCCGGCGGCCATACCCATCTACCAGCGGATCAGGATCAGAGTTTTGTACCGACGGGGCCAATCCAACGCGCCCACTTCAACTTACGCGTCCCCTTCCCCGCCGGCACGGTCAAGGCCGAAATCCGCCACGATGATCAGATCATCTGGAGCAAAAGTGCCAGCGCCAACGCCCCGACCGTGGCGATCAGCGCACCCAATGGGGGTACCTTTGCCGCCACCGATACCATTGCCGTCAGTTGGAGTGCTGCCGATGCTGACAGTGATCGGTTACTCTATGCACTCGACTATTCCGCCGACAACGGGCAGAGTTGGATTCTGCTGGTGCCCTCGTTGACAGGCACCCGCTTCAACTGGCAACCGAACTTTATTCCAGCCAGCGCAACGGCGTTGCTGCGGGTGCGTGCCAGCGATGGCTTCAAGTCCGCCACCGCAACTTCGGCCCCCTTTGCCTTGACTGCTCATGCGCCGCTCGCCTTTGTGCTGCAACCGAGCGATATCCTGACCTTTACCGAAGGCACCTTGCTCGATTTGGTCGGTGGTTCACTCACTGCGGCTGGCTTTGACGAGGGTAGCTTCGTCTGGCGCTACGATGGTGTGCAAATTGGCACCACCAAGGATCTTTCCTTCACCCTCTCAATGCCGGGCGAACATCGCTTTACCGTCGAAGTGACTGCCGACGGCATGAGCGCAACCGATGAAGTCACGGTCACCGTGATTGCGGATTATGACCACGATGGCATGCCCGATGCCTGGGAGCTGGTCAACAAACTCAACCCGCTCGATGCCGCCGATGGCTACAGCGATGCCGACGGCGATCTGCTCAACAATCTCGATGAATATCAGGTCGGCACGCAGCCGCGGCAGGTCGATACCGATGGCGACGGTGCCGGCGATGGGGCCGAAATGGCCGCCTTCACCGATCCCCTGCGCGCCGATCAGAAACCGGCGCAAGGTCCCGTGCTGCGGGTTGGCACGGGCGCACTCAGCTTTCAACAATTGACCCCGGCCTCCCCGGCGGCACCGCGTACCTTCTGGGTGACCAATGGCGGCAGCGGCACGTTGACCTGGTCCGTCAGCAGCGATGCCGCCTGGCTCAAGGCAACGCCTACCCAAGGCAGCGCGCCGACCGAAGCCACCGTGACAACGACAGCAGAGGGGTTGGCCGACGGGCTCTATACCGGCCATCTCACCTTTACGGCTGCCGGTGCCGCGCAGAGCCCAACGGTGATCACGGTGCAGTTGCTGGTGGGGAGTGGCACAGCCCACCAGCTTTTCCTGCCGATTGTCAGTCGGTAGGACAGTAAGGACAGTAAGGCAGTAGGACGGTGGGACAGTAAGGCAGTAGGAGCGTGACCGGTACCGTCCCACCGTCCCACCGTCCCACGCTCTTCCCTTCGCGCTTGCGTCACAATCATTTGGAATAATCAAAAGATGAATGGAGCCCACAACTCTTCGCACCATTGCTTTCTCGTTCGCATCTGGCAAGAGCCGGATGCGGTGGCTGCGCTGCCCCAATGGCGTGGTTCGGTCAAGCAGCTAGCCGAGGAGCAGACCCATTACTTTGCCCAGCTTGATGAATTGCTGGCCTATATTGCCCAAGCGAGCCTCGATGACGATTCTCTATCGTCGTCGGCTGGGCGGAAATAGGGTCAAGCTTTACGGGGTATCTCACTTTGGGTGAACGTTAAATTTCCGCCGGCTACGGGCGCGGATTCGAGGAAAACGCGGATTTGTTGTCGGTGTGGGAAATCCGTGTTGGCCTGAAATCTGCGCCCGTCAACAAACATACCCCCAAACTGAGACGCTCCCAAGCTTTTCACACTGGTTGCGTGGATTCCCCACCACCGCTACAATAGAGTCAATTTCCAATGCAGTAAACTCTATTCACCAAAGGCGGTTTCTCATGTCTTCCCACACCCCAGATCCCACCAAACGGCGCAGCGACGCCTGGTTCGGTCGGCCCGATCAACTTGGCTTTATCCATCGCAGTTGGATCAAAAATCAAGGCCACCCCGATCAGATGTTTGATGGCCGCCCCGTCATCGGCATCTGTAACACTTGGTCCGACCTGACGCCCTGCAACGGTCACTTCCGCATTCTCGCCGAGCAGGTCAAGCGCGGCGTCTATGAAGCAGGCGGCTATCCCCTCGAATTCCCCGTGATGTCGCTGGGCGAAGCGCTGATGCGGCCAACGACAATGCTTTACCGCAATCTGGTGAGCATGGATGTCGAAGAGAGCATCCGCGCCAACCCGCTTGACGGCGTGATCCTCCTCGTCGGTTGTGATAAAACCACACCCTCCGCGATTATGGGCGCGTGCAGCGTCGATATTCCCACCTTGGCCATCTCTGGCGGCCCAATGCTAAACGGTCAATTTCATGGCCGCGCCATCGGCTCAGGCACCGATGTCTGGAAATTCTCCGACGATGTGCGCGCCGGGCGGATGTCGATGGAGGCCTATCAGGAGGCCGAAGCGTGTATGTCCCGCTCCGATGGCCACTGCAACACGATGGGTACGGCGTCGACCATGGCCTGTATGGTCGAGTCGCTAGGGTTGGGCTTGCCGAGCAACGCTGCGATTCCCGCTGCCGATGCACGGCGCAAGCGACTCTCGCACCTTGCCGGCAACCGGATTGTCGAGATGGTGAATGAGGATCTGCGCCCCTCAAAGATTTTGACGCGCCAGGCTTTTGAGAACGCGATCATGGTCAACGCCGGCATCGGCGGCTCAACCAACTTTGTCGTCCATATGCTGGCGATTGCCGGCCGCGTTGGCATCGACCTTTGCCTGGAAGATTTCGACCGGCTCGGTAGCCATTTGCCCTTGCTCGTCAACCTGATGCCATCGGGTAAATATCTGATGGAGGACTTCTACTACGCCGGTGGGCTGCCGGTGCTGATGCAGAGCATGAAGGAACTTTTGCATCTTGACGCGCTGACGGTGAGCGGTAAGACGGTTGGCGAGAATATTGCCAGCGCCGAATGTTACAACCGCGAGGTGATCGCCACCGCCGATGCGCCGTTGATTCCCGAAGCGGGCATCGCCGTGCTCAAGGGTAACCTCTGTGAGAAGGGTGCGATCATCAAGCCATCGGCGGCCTCACCGGCCCTCATGCAGCACCGCGGTCGCGCCGTCGTCTTCGATCACGTCGAGGATTACCACGCGCGTATTGATGACCCCGCGCTCGATGTGGATGCCGATTCGGTCTTGGTGATGAAGAATGTCGGGCCGCGCGGCTACCCCGGCATGCCAGAAGTCGGTAACATGGGCATCCCCGCCAAGCTGCTGCGCGAAGGGGTTACCGATATGGTGCGCATCTCCGACGGGCGCATGAGCGGCACCGCCTTTGGGACAGTGATCCTCCATGTCGCGCCGGAAGCGGCGATTGGCGGCACGTTGGCGCTCGTCGAAAATGGGGATTGGATCGAGCTCGATGTTGCCAACCGTCGTCTCCATCTCGATCTGCCGGCGGAAGAGTTGGCTCGTCGCCGCGCCGCCTGGCAGCCGCCTGTTGTGCCCCACACCGAGCGCGGCTATGCCAAACTCTATACGCAGCACGTTTTGCAGGCAGATCAGGGGGTCGATTTCGATTTCCTCGTGGGGAAGTCCGGCGCGTTTATTCCGCGCGATTCGCATTGAGGGAGACAGGGAGACAGGGAGACAAGGAGACAGGGAGACAAGGAGACAGGGAGACAGGGAGATCGTCTAGACGATAATGTCTCGTGTCTCGTGTCTCGTGTCTCGTGTCTCGTGTCTCGTGTCTCGTGTCTCGTGTGAACAGATTATTCAGCGGCGCGCATTTCACGGCCATCATAAAATTCATAGAGGACATCGACATCGTGCCCTTCGTGAAAGGCCCAACGCGCTAATTTGTCTCCGCACTGGTTGCCCCAAACGGTGGATTCCCCATAGTAGATTGAGAATTTGAACTTATCATCGCAGGTGCGACAAGTAATCTCAAATTGTACGCGGGGCCATTTCCCGGTTGCTGGTTTTGCCATGGATTTTTCTCTTCCTACTATTTTGTGTTTCAAGCGGCCCACTTACAAATGGCACAATATTGACAGTTTACGGCACATTGCCTACAATGCAAAACAAGGCTGCCATACCAATTATAGTTTCCCAGAAACGTTTTCCCCCGCGGCCCAGTGGGGATGTGGAAAAAACTTTTCTGGAGATCTATATTTTCATCCCTGGCGCGTTGGCACGGCGCTATCTCTAGCCAGCCATAGACGCTTGCAGGCTGACGTCAAATCATAGAGAAATTACTGGGGAGAAAATTCTATGCAAATTCAAGGTACTCATACGTTCCAAGCACCCAAGCAGGTGGTTTGGGATGCACTGATGGATCCGACTATCCTAGCAACGGCGCTACCCGGTGGCGAGGCACTCGAAAAGACAGGCGAAAATGAATACAAAGCATCTATGAAAATTCGTGTCGGTCCCGTCCAGGGCAAGTTCGATGGCGCGATTGAATTGACCGACATCACCGAATTGGAGAGCTACCGCATGAAGGTTAGTGGCCAGGGCTCGCCTGGTTTTGTCAATGGCGAAGGCAATGTGCGGCTGGAAGAGGCCGGTGCCGAGACGATTATGCACTATAATGGGGATGTCCAAGTTGGTGGGAAAATTGCCGGGGTTGGTCAACGCTTGATCGATAGCACCGCCAAGGCGATGATCCGCCAAGGGTTGGCCGCACTCGATGGACAACTTCAAGGGCTAGCCGCCGCGCCGACATCGGCTGCTGCCGAACCGACCGCCGATGAACCCGTTGCTGATGCGGTCGTTGCTGATGATACGGGCACGCTTATGCCCGCTGCGCCCAGCACTCCACCGGTTGTACCCACCCCGCCGCTCCGCCCAACCGCCGCCGCTGCCCCCTCAACAACCCAAATCGCGGCCAGTGTGGCCAAAGATGTGGCGCGCGACCTGGCTTCCGATGTGATTCCGCTTAAGCATCAGGAAAAGGCGCTTTGGTTTGCCTTTGGTGCTATCGTGATGCTGCTCTTGACGCGGATCTTTACCGATTGAGATATAGCTAGTACAGTGTCAGCTTAGTTTTGATAAGTAATGTGTCATTCCTGCGTACGCCGGAATGACACATTACTTATCTGACAGTGCACTAGGAGTTAGCTTCAGGTAAAACAGTTTGTAGAGCGTGGCGTCAACCTGGCGTTGACAGGAGTTCACTGCTGCGCTAGAATATATTCGAGCTTCCCTTGATAACAATGACATCACTTACTGCCAATGGTGTTCCCCAGCTTTGTACCGTTGGCTCAGATTGTTCTGTTGTCACCCGAGCACCACTTGTGATTGAACCCATTTACGCGCACAACTGAATCATCTCTACACTGCGATTGTTTTGACTGCTAAATTTTCTTCCGTTTGAAGGAATTGCGATCAGATCGCACAGCGTACAAGACACACAGTACAACAAAGGAGTGAGATTATGCAGAAAGTTACGGTGACGGTCAACGGTACGGCGCATACGCGTGACGTTGAGCCGCGCATGCTACTGGTGGATTTTATCCGCGATACTATTGGGTTGACAGGCACTAACATCGCCTGTGATACCTCCCAATGTGGCGCGTGTACGATCCACATGGATGGGATGGCTGTGAAATCGTGCACAGTTTTGGCTGTGCAGGCAGACGGCAGCAACCTCACAACCATCGAAGGGCTGGCGACCAATGGCACGTTGCATCCGATGCAACAGGCCTTCTGGGATCAACATGGCTTGCAATGTGGCTATTGTACCCCGGGAATGATCATGGCTGCGGTCAAGATCGTTGAAAATAACCCTGGTATTGATGAAGCAGGGATACGCCACGGGCTGGAAGGCAATATGTGTCGTTGCACTGGGTATCAGAATATCGTCCGTGCTGTTGCACAAGCTGCGGCAGAAATGGCTTAAGGGGGAACTATGAGTGGAGCCGTTGGTAAGAGTATAAAACGTGTTGAAGATCCTCGATTTATCCAGGGCAAGGGCAAATATGTTGCCAACCTGAAGATCCCCGGCATGGCCTTTGCTGCAATTGTGCGTAGCCCCCATGCCCACGCGCTGATCAAAAACATTGATGCCAGTGCTGCGTTGGCAATGGATGGGGTAATTGCTGTCTACACCGGCCAGGATCTGGCCGCCGATGGTGTGGGTGGTCTGCCCTGTGGCTTTAATCCGCCCGATATTAAAACTGCCCCGCATCCTGCGCTGGCAGTCGGCAAAGTACGCCACGTCGGTGATGGTGTTGCCGTGGTGATCGCCGAGAGTCGGTACATTGCTCAAGACGCTGCCGATGCTGTCGTTGTCGATTATGAACCACTGCCTGCCGTCACCGATGCCAAAAAAACAACAGAAGCGGGTGCGCCACAACTTCACGAGGAAATCCCAAACAATACCAGCTTTCACTGGCCATTGGGGGAACGCGCAGAGATTGACCGTGTGCTGGCCGAAGCTGACCACATTGTGGAATTGGATCTGGTCAACCAGCGCTTGATTCCCAACGCCATGGAGCCCCGTGCCTGTGTTGCGCAATATGACGATTTCTCTGACGAGATGACCGTCTGGACGACAAGCCAGAACCCGCACATTATTCGCCTGTTGCTCAGCTTGGCAACCCTGAGCATCCCGGAGAACAAACTACGCGTGATTTCGCCCGATGTGGGTGGTGGCTTTGGTAGCAAAATTTTTCACTATGCCGAAGAGGTCATTGTACCTTGGGCCGCGCGCAAACTCAAACGCCCGGTTAAATGGGTCTCTACCCGCAGTGAAGCCTTCCTCACCGATGCACATGGCCGTGACCATGTGACAACCTGCAAATTGGCGATGAAAAGTGACGGTACATTTACCGGCCTCGATGTGACGACCTATGCCAACATGGGTGCCTATCTCTCAACCTTCGCCGCCTTGATCCCAACCGCACTGTACATTACGCTCTTCTCCGGTCTGTACAAGATTCCGGTGATTTTTGGTGAATCCTATGGCACGATGACGAACACCGTGCCGGTCGATGCCTATCGCGGGGCCGGGCGTCCGGAAGCCAGTTTTGTGGTTGAGCGGCTGATCGACATCGCCGCCCGTGACCTCAACATGGATCCGATTGAACTGCGCCGCAAAAATTTTATTCAGCCCGATGAATTTCCTTATCAGACACCGGTTAACCTGATCTATGACAGTGGCGACTACAACGCGCTCTTTGACAAGGCCGTGGAAGTTTCTAACTATGCGGACCTACTGCGCAAACGCGACGAGGCGCGTGCCGCGGGCAAAGTGGTTGGGATTGGGGTCAGTGGCTGTATCGAGGCCTCCGGCATTGGTCCGTCACAACTGATGGTCAGCCTTGGTGCCGGCGTCGGTTTATGGGAAAGTGGTTCGATCCGCGTTCATCCAACCGGCAAAGTGACTGTCTTCACTGGCTCCCACTCGCACGGCCAAGGCCATGAAACCGCCTTTGCGCAGATTGTTTCCGACGAGCTAGGGATCCCCATGGCAGATGTTGAAGTGATTCATGGCGATACTGGGCGTACACCTTTTGGCCTGGGTAGCTATGGCAGCCGTAGCGCCTCTGTCGGCGGCTCGGCGCTGGTGAAGAGTGCTGAGAAGATCCGCACCAAACTGATCAAGCTCGCTGCCCACCAACTGGAAGCGGCTGAAGAAGATATGGTCTACGATCGCGAAAATGGCACGATTCACGTCAAGGGTTCACCTGACCAAGCCAAGGGCTTTGTTGATCTGTCGGTGGCGACACTGTTGGCGAATAATATGCCCGCGGGGATGGAGCCGAGCTTGGAAGAGACGACCTTCTACGATCCGCCCAATTTCACCTTCCCCAACAGCGCGCATATTGTCATGATTGAAATCGATCGCGATAGTGGCGAACCGAGGATTGTCCACTACACCGCAATTGATGATGTCGGCAAGGTGATCAATCCGATGATTGTGGAAGGCCAAGTGGTTGGCGGTGTGGCACAAGGGATTGGGCAGGCATTGTGGGAACATGGTGTCTATGATGAGGCTGGCCAACTGTTGAGCGGCTCCTTTATGGACTATGCCATGCCGCGCGCCGATGGCTTCCCCATGATCAATGCCCAACGCAATGAGACCCCGTCACCGACAAACCCATTGGGCGTCAAAGGTGCCGGCGAAATGGGCACAATTGCCGCCACCGTGACAGTCGCCAATGCGGTAATGGACGCCTTAGCCCCCTTTGGTGTGCGTCATCTGGAGATGCCTTACACAGCCGAAAAGATCTGGCGAGCGATGCAAGCCGGTAAGAATGGAGCAAACTAACCATGTATCCACCAAAATTTGAGTACCAACGGGCCGGCTCAGTTGACGAAGCATTGCGCGCAATGCAACAAGGAGCGAAAGTCCTTGCCGGCGGTCACAGCTTGATTCCGGCCTTGAAGCTACGTCTCTCCGATCCTGGCACGTTAGTTGATATTGGTCGCCTAGATGGGATGAAAGGGATCAGCGTTACCAGTAATATCGCCACGATTGGCGCGCTGACCACCCATGCGATGGTCGCCAAAGCGGACAATCTACCGACTGCACTGACCGAAGCCGCTGGCATGATCGGCGACCCAGCTGTGCGTAACCGCGGCACCGTCGGCGGCAATATTGCCCACGCCGACCCTGCTTCGGATCTGCCGACGGTCTTTGTTGGCTTGGGCGCGACGATCAATCTGGTTGGCCCCAATGGCAAGCGCAGTGTCGCCGCTGCCGACTTCTTTATTGACCTCTTCTACACGGCGCTGGAAGAAAATGAACTGGTCGCCAGTGTAGATGTACCGCTTGATGGGGGCGGGTCGGCGTATGCCAAGCTCTTCAACCCCGCCTCGCGTTATGCGATTGTCGGGGCTTGTGCCAAGGTGACTGTTTCCGGTGGCGTCTGCTCGGCCGCCAGCGTCGCCATTGGCGGTTTGACGCCAAGCGCCAAGCAAGCTTCATCGGTTGCGGCCGCGCTCGTCGGCAAAGCACTCAACGCTGATACGATCAACGCGGCCGCGGCGGCTGTGGCTGGTGATCTTGGCGAAGAGGTTATGGGCGACATTCACGCCAGTGAGGAGTATCGCCGGGCGATGGCGCCGATTTATGTGGCGAAGGCGTTGAACCAAGCTGCGGAACGGGCCTAGCCTAGCTCCGCTTTCGTCGGGGCACGGTATACCGTGCCCCGACGAAAGCGGAGATTGTCTAATCGAGATCATATGAATAGAGATCGGGGCTGTAGACCGATCTCTATTCTTTTTGTGCCGTTGCTCAGGAGTTTGCATCAAAAAATTTGATAAACGATATTCACAAAGCAGGCTTGTGTCGCCGCGCGGAAGTTGTTATAGTGGGAGCATACACTTTACCCATTTCAGCCCATAGAAAGCAAGCTCCTATGACGACGATTGAAGCAGTAACTGCCGCCCAAGTGGAAGCGCTGATCGAATCACATCTGATCCTACTGCTCCAGAATGTGGTCGATGATGGCGCGTCGATTGGTTTTATCGCGCCGCTCTCTGCCGCAGAGGCGCGCGACTATTGGCAAGGTATCCTGTCGCCATTGCGGTCCGGCCACAAAGTGATGTTCGTTGCCAAACTAGATGGCCAACTGGTGGGATCTGTGCAACTGGCGTTGGAGCCACGCGCCAACGGCCGCCACCGCGCCGAAGTGCAAAAGTTGATGGTCCATACAGCCGCCCGGGGGCAAGGGGTGGCGCGCCAACTGATGAAAGCGATCGAGGCTGCGGCGCACGAACATCGACGCACGCTGCTTGTGCTCGATACGGTGCGCGGCGGTGTGGCCGATGGACTCTACGCACGCATGGGATATACCCAAGCGGGCATTATTCCGCGCTACGCCCTTAGCTCCGCTGGGCCTCTGGAAGATACGGTCTTTTATTATCGCGAGTTGTGAGAGGCGTGGTATACTGGGACAATATGGTGTGCTTCTTGTGGCAGTTGTTGAGAAGTTTCCATGCTTAATACTGAGTAGACCAGATTATTTGAGGTAACTCCAGATTATTTGAGGTAACTATGGAATGGAAGGATGTTGTTGCTGATCCCCATTTACAAAATCTACCCTTTAAAATCGAAACCAATGAATGGGGGCAGATTGTGATGACACCGGCCAAGGTCATGCATGGCAAATATCAGCTAAAGATTGGCATGTTATTGACCCAGTTAATGCAACTCGCAGGTGAAGCAGCGGTTGAATGTGCCATCTTAACCACCCAAGGAACAAAAGTTGCTGATGTGGTTTGGGCTTCTGAGGAGCGTTGGCAGCGTATTAAGGATGCCTATGAAAGTGACATCGCACCTGAGATATGTGTGGAAGTAATTTCAAAAGCAAATTCTAATCCGCAGATTGAGAACAAAAACCAATTATGTTTTGGCGCACTTGCTCAGGAGGTCTGGACTTGCGACAAAAACGGTACTATCCGTTTCTATACCGAAGCCGGCGAAATCAAGAGCTCAAAATTGTGCCCAGCCTTTCCCAGAAAGATTGTTTAACTTCTTGTCAATCTCAGAAAACTTTGGGAGTGCGGCGTGAGTCACGTTGAAATTAACTCGATCGATGATCTTCAGCAACAACTAGCGGTGAGCGACTATGTGAGTGAACGTAGCTTGGCAACGGCCATCTTTCTCTCGCTAAAATTGCAGCGTCCGCTCTTCCTAGAAGGCGAAGCCGGGGTTGGCAAGACCGAAATTGCCAAAGTGCTCTCTGCACTATTGGATCGCCCGCTGATCCGCCTGCAATGTTATGAGGGGCTGGATGTTAGCAGCGCGGTCTATGAGTGGAACTATTCGCAGCAGATGCTCCAAATCCGCCTGTTGGAGGCGACCGGCCATGTCAATCTGGAGAGTGCCAAGCGCGAGCTCTTTAGCCCCGACTTTCTGTTGAAACGCCCCCTGCTCCAGGCGATTGATTATCAACATGGCAATGCGCACAGCGGAGAGAGACACAACGGCCAGCCGCCAGTGCTGCTGATCGACGAACTCGATCGCGCCGATGAAGAGTTTGAGGCCTTTCTGCTCGAAGTGCTCTCCGACTTTCAGATCACGATCCCCGAATTGGGCACGATCAAAGCGCCGGTGCCGCCAGTGGTCATTATTACCTCCAACCGCACGCGTGAAATCCACGACGCCCTCAAGCGGCGCTGCCTTTATCATTGGATCGACTACCCCGATTTTGCCAAGGAATATGGCATTGTCCTGGCCAAAGTCCCGACGGCACCAGAAAGCTTGGCCCGTCAGGTCGTCGCCTTTGTGCAGGAGCTGCGGCGCGAAGAGTTATATAAGTTGCCCGGTGTGGCGGAGACGCTTGACTGGATCAAGGCGCTGATCGCCCTTGACCAAGAGTCGCTGACCGAAGAGATCGTCAATGATACGCTGGGGGTGCTGCTCAAGTATCGCGATGATATTGACCACACGCAAAAGGCGGCGGTCAAGACGATTCTGCAGCGGTTGCCGGGGGTGATGTAACATTGCTGATAGTTGGTATGTTATTTTAATACCTTCGCCAAACCTTGTTTTGGCGGAAATTTCCAGATGTCATTCCTGCGCAGGCAGGAATCTACTCGTGTAACATGAAGATGGATTCCTGCCTGCGCAGGAATGACGGCTCTAATTTCTGAAATTGGCG
>DAOUCA010000219.1:0-30646 GCA_034432375.1 Caldilineaceae bacterium | reverse complement strand
CGCCAATTTCAGAAATTAGAGCCGTCATTCCTGCGCAGGCAGGAATCCATCTTCATGTTACACGAGTAGATTCCTGCCTGCGCAGGAATGACATCTGGAAATTTCCGCCAAAACAAGGTTTGGCGAAGGTATTAATTAAGAAACTTTCAAGAAGGCTTTGAACGGCACGGGAATTACCCATTTGGGGGATGCGCAGCATTCAGCTCTTGAAAAGACCTTTGTGTGCCTTCGTGTAACTTCGTGGATCGTTTTTGCATGACTTACCTTGTGGTCGTCGGTTGGGTGGTGATGGGCGGTGATGATTGCGCTGTACGCGCTGTGGGCTTTGTGGCGAGTTTGCCAAAGCCAGCCAGGATCGTTTCGAGCACTGGCAAGGTGTGGGTGACCTGCTTGGCGCGAATGGCGAAATCCCAGAGGGGCTCGAACTTTTTCCAGCCGGCGGCATACGCAACGTGGCGGGCCTGTCCCCACCGTGTCTCCTTGGTGCTCGCCCCTTGCCAGATCGATGACCAGCGATAAAAATCGCGATAGGCTTGCCAGTAACCGCTTTCCAATTCTTCGGGGGTCAATTTTGTTGGCTGGTAGACGACATGGCGCGTATCATAGCGATCCCAATCGCTGTGGAGGAGTCGCCCCTGCTTGGCCATCCGTTGATAGAGCGCGGTGCTGGGATAGGGGGTCAAAATGTGAAATGTCGCGGTTTCGATGCCCTGGCTCGTCGCCCAATCAACGGTGCGCGCAAAGACATCGGCATCATCTTCATCCATGCCAAAGACAAAGCTGCCATTGATCATCACGCCGAGGTCGTGGAGGCGGCGGATCGCAGCGTTGTAATCGCGGTTGAGATTCTGGTATTTGTGTTGGGCAGTCAGATTGGTTTCATTCAAGGTTTCAAAACCGACAAAGAGACTGCGCAAGCCACTATCGACCGCCTTCTCCAATAGCCTCGGTTTGAGCACCGATTGCACTGTGCCCGCCGCCTGCCAAAGGCGACCCATGCCCGTCATGCCCTCAAAGAGCGCCGCGGCAAAACGGGCGTTGCCAAAGAGGTGGTCATCGAGAAAGTAGAGATGGCGACCGGGCAGCCGCTCAATTTCGGCCAACGCGGCGTCGACGGTCTGCGTGTAAAAGGATTTGCCCCCCTCGAAAAAGGCCTCTTTATAGCAAAAGTCGCAGACATGCGGGCAACCGCGCGAGACCACAATTGAATTGGGCACAAGATAGAGCGGGCGCTTGATCAAGTCGCGCCGGATCGGTGGCAAGCCGTCCAGGGTGCGCAGCGTAGATTGATAGCGTTTGGCGGCGCTGCCGGCGCGATACTCCTGCAAAAATCGCGGCCAGCTGTCTTCACCGGGGCCAAGAAAGATGCTGTCAGCATGCTGCGCGGCTTCCTCCGGCAGCGAGGTAACATGCAGACCACCCAGGCAAACATAGGCACCTTTTTGGCGGTAGTGGTCGGCCAGGGCATACGCGCGTCGGGCCGAGGTAATATAGACTTGGATGACGACAAGATCAGGCTCATCATCCAGCGTCAAGCGCTCGACATGTTCGTCTTGCAGATCGATTTCGTCATCGGGATCGAGATAACCGGCCAGGGTCGCTAGGCCTAAGGGTGGAAAGAGTGAATACTTGATTGGTCGCCAATGGGGGCTGGTCGCTTCGGTTAGGGCCGGCAGGATCAATTTGACACGCATGGGGTCTCCTCTGAGGTGCAGGTCATTCCAAATCGTTTGCTGCCCATGGTCGTTTTGCGTGTTACGTTTTGCGTTTTGCGTGTACTGTAACTGTTTCTTGACGCATGAATGGGTATGGGTGATTTGAAATGATCAAACGGGAACAGTGACGGCAAAACCCACATACAAAGCGTGTAGTGAGCATCCCCAGATGCGACGTGAGCATCCCCAGATGCTCACTACACGCCCATGCCGCTTGGGCCATGTATGTTCCTTTTGCTGCTACTGAACGGGAAAGATACTTTGCTCCACAGAGGATAGCGGAAGTGTGTAGAATGTAGCGACCTTTTGCGTGAGGCATATCCTGCACCTAGGTGCGTGGTAAATGCTGTTTGGGTGGAGAGATAATGCGGCGGCTGAGCTTGGCGAAGCCGAAGCCGCTTTGGCTTCGACAAGCTCAGCCGCCGCTCGTTGCTTGTTCCTCCGCCACTAACAGCGCGCCCAATACCGTTGCATATCCCGCATCCGCGGGCATGGAGAAGCTCTGCCCATAGAGCGCCCCGACCCCAGCCAGCACCTGGCGGATACTGGGCATATCGAGCATGTGGCCGGTGATGACAACCTCTTTCGTGCCAATGGCATTGGCCGCGTTGACGGCGATCAGCGCAATCGTCTGGCCGACTAGCGTGACCAGACTGGCCGCCAGATCAATCCGGTTGGGCACAAACGATTCATGGGCCAGCCGCCCAAAGTTGACCGCGGTTGCTTCGGCGGGCAAGGTGCCAATCGGCCCGGTGATCACATCGGCCAGGCTTAGGTCAACCCCGTTGGCATGACCCAAGCGCGCCAGTTCGTCAATTTCAATCGGGTTGACCGTGCCGAGGAGCAGACGGCCCAACCCCATCATCGTTCCACCGCCGACAGCCGTGCCGGTGACATGGGTGTAGCTCTTCTCTTGTGCGCGTATCATCGCTGTGCCGGAGCCGGCGCTGACAACCAGAAGCGTTTGCTCATTCGCGTGGTCAGCGCGCTCGGCGATGGCCTGCCCGCCGCGGCCAATCGCCGCCAACTCACCGACCCCAATCACCGTACAAGCGCCGAGCTGTTCGGGCAGTAGGCGATGCCGTCCCCCGGTGACGCCGAGCCAGGGCAGCGCCGCCAAATCGATGTCCCCCTTGGCCAGGATCTGGCGTACTTGCGCTTCGTCTGGATGGCCAGTATAGGGTTGGGTCCAGCGGTGCCATTCACCATCAACGTGGGCAATGCAGTCCGTGTTGCTGATGCCAAAGTCGATGGCGGCTTGGGGTTGGGTGAATGGTATTGTCACGGTGGGTGCTTTCAGTAAGGTTGGATCACAAGCGCCGGGTCAAGGAGGCGGACCATGTGTTTTGTGTTATGGGTGTAAAGTGGAAGTTGTAGACGATGGCAGACCGAAGCGATCAGGCAGTCATTGATGGCAATACCGTCGCTTAAGCGTCGCAATAGCATCATTTCCATTGCCCATTGTTGATCAGATGGTAGTAGGGGACCAAGGTAAATCGGTTGAGCAACTTGATACATTCACGCTGCCCACGTAAACCATTGGCACCATAGATCAACTCCAACCATGCAATGGATGTGATGGCCAAATGACCTTGCATTTTGAGCCATGCCACTGCATTTTGATCGCCGCGGTAGAGATGAACGGTCCCGGTTGTATCGATAAATCCGTTGATCACGCTTCCAGCCCTCGTTCAATTCGTTCTTGACTGCGTAGATCGTCTAGCCATGTAACAACGTCGTCGATTTCCATTTCGGCACCAATACTGGTATCGATTTCGCCTGATTCAATCAGCGCAGCAATCTCTTTGCCAGTTCTGGGATCGGGTGCCATCATCGCGCGTATATCTTTAAGCGTCCAATCTGGCAAAATTTCTTGCTTTGCTACACTGGAATCCGTTGGATCACTGGTATCATGACCATTACCAGTTTGATTCGCGCTGCCATTTGTGCCATTGGTCTTTTGGCTCCCTGGCTGCATCGCCAAATCTTGACGCAGTTGACCACTGATAGATTCAATTAGCTGCGCTCTTTCTGGGGTAGATAGCTGTTTGCCAATGGCAATAGCTTCTTGGAGTAGAACTTGACTCATCATGACCTCCCTGTTAGGTGGTATAGCACAACATTTGGCATACCGCCCCCTCTGACGGGTAAACCTTCGTTTTTTGCGTTAGTCGACAGATCAAACGTTTGACCATCGGTCGGCCAGTTTTTAACGACCGTTCCACGATTGGTTGATACCCCCGGCGCATGTAAAATTCTTCTGCGTTCCAACTTGCATCCAGGGTAATAGTTCGATAGCCGGCGACGCAAATCTTCTCTTCGGCATAGGTGAGCAGCGCAGAACCGATGCCTTGTTGCGCTTGCGCTGGTTGCACATAAAGTGCTTGGACTTCATTTCCCGTGAATTGAACCCATCCCGCGGGTGTTTCGTTTACGATGGCGACGAAGATCTGATCTTCTGCAATCGCCCGTTGCACACGCATCACCGTTCCGCCCTGTGCCCACTCCTTGGCTGCCTCCCATCCATATTTTTCGTTGGCCAACGTAAGAATCGCCTCGTACCGAATGGCTAGGAGGGCGTCAACGTCGCTTGATTGTGCAGAACGAATGGCTAGCAAGTTGCTCATAGCTGCAAAGTATATGCCAGAATAAGCCATGGGTCAATCTATTTTTGAGTCAGCAAAATGTCTTGCAGGTGTGAATTGAGCATTCTACCTGCCGGATCCAATCGTGTCCGCACCGCTTGAAACGCGTTCCATTCCGGGTAAAGCGCTTCGAGATCGCGCGCGCGATGGGTGTGAATTTTTCCCCAGTGTGGTCGCCCTTGATGGTTGCGAAAGATTGCTTCGACCGCGGTAAAAAAGGGTTGGTAGGGCAAGTCGGCGGCTTGGTGCACAGAGAGGGTGACCGTGGCTCGTCGATAGGCGGGGCTGAGGGGAATCTCATCGGCGGCCAGTGTACGATATTCAATCGGCCAGGCGACATCGGGGTAGTCGGTTTGCATGAGTGCGCGGATTTCGCGTAGACAAGCTGGGCCATTGGCGGCGGGAATGGCAAACTCTGTTTCGTTGAATTTGCGGGTGCGTTCCGACGGAAAGATGCGATAGGCGCGATCCGTGCGCGGCAATTGTACATAGCGAGCGAGGCGCGGCGAAAGCGTTCCGGGGACGATGGACAGCTCAGTAGGTATCTCTGAGAAGTCACCCATTGTCCCCGGAATGCTTTCCTTTTGCTGATTCTTCGTCCCCGCCATCGGCTGCAACGCCTTCATCGCGCAGACATCGTTGCCAGGTACCCAGAAAAATTCGAAATGGCGGGTGGCGGCAATATGTTGGTCAAGCTCTGCCATACACTCGTCAAAGCTGGCGACCCAAGTGCGCTCGTGCAGATCGTACGCCGGCAGGCAGCGTACTGTCACTTGCGTAATAATGCCAAGCGCACCCATTGCGACCTGGGCCGCTCGAAAAATTTCTGGCTCATGCTCCAGTGAACAATCGATCAGCTCTCCCGTGGCCGTCATCAACCGCAGGCCAACCACCTGCGTCGATAGGTTGCCCAAGGTTGGCCCGGTGCCGTGGGTGCCCGTACCGATGGCGCCGCCGAGTGACTGGCGGTCGATATCGCCCATGTTGGCCAACGCCATGCCGTGCGCCCAAAGGGGCTCGCCGACTGCATGGAGTTTGGTGCCGGCCCAGAAGGTGGCGGTCTGATCAGTTGGTGAAGCGTGGATCAACCCCTGTAGTTGATCGAGGGAAACGAGCAGATCGTCTGTGGCGCAGAGGGGCGTAAAGGAATGACCGGTGCCAACGACCCGTACACGTCTGCGTTCAGCGCTGGCTTGCTTAAGTATGGTAAGCAACTTGGCTTCGCCAGTGGGGATGGCAAGCGTAGAGGGATTGCTGGTGACACTGCCGGACCAATTGACCCATGCGTTTTGTGTGCTCTTCATCTTATTCCTTTGCGCTTCGATCCTTGCCTCGTGTTGCCAACAGCAGCCAACCCAGCCAGCCATAGGCAATCGCCAGGAAGAGACCCAGCACCGGCTCAAAATCCAGGAGAGTCAATGCTTTGCCAATCACCACGACCAGTATAAAGAGTGCGGTGAACAGGCTGTAGGCACCGAACCAACGCCCGCCGACCTGCGTGCGTATCATCGCCAGTCCACTAAAGCCCAGCCAGATACCAAGAAAAAGGTCGGCGGCCAGCCGTAGCAACAAACCCAGTTCGCCCACCATTTCGCTCAGCACAAGCAGTAGATCACTTGAATTTTCTGTTGATGCGCCATACGCCCGGGCGAGGATACCGGTGCCAGCCAGATTAACGAGCGGACCAATCATGCCAATCGTAATCCCGATGAGCCCAGCGGCGACGCCAATTGCCGCCAATGTCGGCTCTACTTCCTTTAGCCACAGGTAAAGCGCTAAAGGGGCTGGTAACAGAGCGATGACAGAAATGAGGAAAATCCAGTACAACCCAGCATAGTCATTGGTATGAGCAGCGACCCAGGGCAGCAGCAACGCAGGTGTATCCAACATCTCTTCATTTAACCCAAGGCGCGCCAAGATCACAAAGACATAGATCAGCGTAAACATAAAAGCCAGCGCCGAGACAATGGCCCCGAGCGCACCCCACTGCGCAAGCCTGTAACGAGCTGAAAGTTGCATAGCAGACGATCCTTACGTGTATTAAATTGGTGACAAGAAAAGTGACGAACCTGCGCTAGTATCGGCGACAATGCGTTAAAAGTCAATCATATTTTTGGCACCTGGCGCGGTCGACTTTACGCACTTGTAGGCCATTATTACAGAACCGTGCTCTGCTCTTCGCTATCCTGCTAGTACACTACGGCGCAAGTAAGCCAGTCGCCCAGTAGGACAGTCGCCCAGTAGGACAGTAGGACAGTCGCCCAGTAGGACAGTAAGACAGTGACTGTGCACGGTACAGCGCCGCTTTTTAGGGTAACCGGCAATCGTTGACGATGGAGTCTGTACATCCAGAAATGCTCCACTTTAAGACAATTTTTGTCCAGAAGCAGATTAACACAAATGTTCGTTGGCGCGCCAACACCGACGCAATCTTGGGTCGTTTCCCTGACGCTGCGGTCGTTCCCGTTGAATCCCACTGGCAGATCCCGGCACTTTTTGATGCTGACCCGGCAATGTGGATGCAGAACAAGCAGCGGCACTTGGTATTGGGGGTGCGCACCAGCATGAAGCATGTCGAAAATGGGCGCTCTGCTGATTTTATCGCGGCCGGCAGTTCCAATGGTTGCCTGAGTGCCTGCCAATATTGCTATGTCGCGCGGCGCAAAGGTGGCTCGAATCCACTGACGCTCTTTGTCAATATTGAAGAGATCGCCGCATCAATTGAACGGCATCAGCAAAAGCTTGGCCCGAAACTTGTACCGAATCAGACCGACCCCCACCTGTGGACTTATGACATCGGATGCAACAGCGACCTCTCGATTGATGCCTTGATCTGCGACAATCCCGGCTATCTAATCGATGCCTTCCGCTCAATGCCTTACGCCAAAGCAACCTTTGCCACCAAAACGGTTAACGACGACTATTGGCTGCGTTTTGACCCCGGCGGCCATACGCGTATCCGCTACTCGATTATGCCACAGGCGGTGGCACGTTATGTTGACATTGGCACGAGTCGCATCAGCGACCGCATCGCGTCTGTCAATCGGCTGGTTGACGCCGGCTACGAAGTCCATCTCAACTTCTCGCCGATCATCATCTATGGTGGGGACGAACATGGGGCTGAGCAGTGGCGCTACGACTGGATGGCGACTTGGCAGGAGCTTGACGATATGTTGAGCGCAGCCGCCAAAGCTCAACTCGCCTGTGAAGCTTTTTTCCTGACCCATTCCGCTGAATTGCATGAAATCAACCTCCAATGGAATCCACGCGGCGAGAATTTCCTGTGGACGCCCGCTATCCAGCAACCCAAGCGCACCAAGCCCGACATCCTCGTCTATGACTATGCCCGTACCAAAGAAGAGGCCGCACGCTTTCGGGCGGGGGTGGAGAAGTACTTGCCTTATTGTCCGGTACGCTACATTTTTTAGTGTTCCTTGCTGCGTGTTGCGGTTGCGCCAAATGGCTAAATCGGCTAAACTACCGACAAATTGTCATTCTTACACCAAGTCTTTACACCAAGTCTTTACACCAAGTCTTTACACCAAGCCATTGTCGACTGCAGAACCTCATTGTTCCCAGGGCATAACGCCGTTCTCTGGGCTCTCTGGGCTCTCTGGACTCTCTGGGCTCTCTGTGGCGAAGAATGAAACCAAGTTGGAAGTATGCGCATGTCTCACCCTTTTTACTCTCTCTATACCCACGGCTTTATCCGCACCGCGGTTTGTGTGCCTTTTCTACGCGTCGCCGACCCCGCCTATAATGCCGAGCGCACGCTACTCCTGGCCCAACGAGCCGACGAGCAGCACGTTGCAGTGACCCTCTTCCCCGAACTGGGCCTTGCTGCCTATTCCAGCGATGATCTCTTTCATCAGGATGCACTGCTGGAGGGGGTACGTAGGACAATCCAGACGGTTGTCGACGGCAGTCGAGCATTGGGGTCGATCTTGCTCGTCGGTGCGCCGCTACGCTTTGAGGGGCAGCTCTTTAATTGCGCAGTGGTCATCTATCGTGGGCAGATCCTCGGCATTGTGCCCAAAAGTTATCTGCCTAACTACCGCGAGTTTTACGAAAAGCGTCAATTCACCGCCGCCCGCAGTGCGGTGCAGCGCGAAGTACGTCTTTTAGGGCAGAGGGTGCCCTTTGGTAACGATCTGATCTTTGACGCCGTCAATGTGCCCAACTTCGTCCTGCACACGGAAATTTGTGAAGATGTCTGGGCACCGCTACCGCCAAGCACCTTTGCCGCGCTGGCCGGTGCAACGGTGCTCACCAATCTCTCAGCCAGCAACATTACCATTGGCAAGGCGGAGTATCGTCACCAACTCTGCGCCGGCCAGTCGGCGCGTTGCCTGGCCGCCTATCTCTATTCGGCCGCGGGCTTTGGTGAATCGACGACCGATTTGGCCTGGGATGGCCATGCGCTGATCTATGAAAATGGTGAGTTGCTGGCTGAATCGGCACGCTTTGCCGATGAAGAGCAGCTGATTATTGGCGATGTTGATCTGGAGCGGTTGGCCCAAGAGCGTTCGCGGCTGACCAGCTTTAACGATGCGATCCACGATTATCGGCCACAGGTGCAGGCGCTGCGGCGGGTTCCATTTGAGTTTACCGTTCCCACCAGCACGCTCCCCCTCCAACGGCACATCGAACGCTTCCCCTATGTGCCAAGCGATCCACGCGTGCGTGATGAACGCTGTTTTGAGGCGTATAACATTCAGGTACAAGGGCTTATGAAACGGCTCGACGCCACTGGTATCAAGAAGATTGTGATTGGCGTCTCCGGCGGTCTCGACTCGACGCAAGCGCTGATTGTCGCCGCGCGTACCATGGATCGCCTGGGGTTGCCGCGCACCAACATTCTCGCCTACACTATGCCCGGCTTTGCCACCACCGACCGTACCAAGAGCAACGCCTGGAAACTGATGGAGGCGCTTGGCGTCAGCGCCCACGAGATCGATATTCGCCCCTCGGCGATGCAGATGTTGCGCGACCTCGGTCATCCCTTCGCCGACGAGGAGGCGCTCTATGATGTGACCTTTGAGAATGTACAGGCGGGCGAACGCACCTCGCACCTCTTCCGTCTTGCCAACTACAACAACGCGCTCGTGTTAGGTACCGGCGATCTGAGCGAATTAGCCTTGGGCTGGGCGACCTATGGCGTGGGTGATCAGATGTCGCACTACAACGTCAACGTCTCTGTGCCCAAGACGCTGATCCAACATCTGATCCGCTGGGTAATTGGCACCGGGCAATTTAGCGATGAGGCCAATGTTGTGTTGCAATCGATCCTCGACACCGAGATCTCACCCGAACTTGTGCCCGCTAGTGATGAGACGGGTGATCAGCCGGCGCAGAGCACCGAAGCCAAGATTGGTCCCTATGAATTGCAGGACTTCAATGTCTACTACACGACGCGTTACGGTTTTCGCCCCAGCAAAGTGGCCTTTTTGGCCCACCATGCCTGGGGTAACAAAGCGCGGGGGAATTGGTCCGATCTGCTACCACCGGAGAAGCGCAACCAATATGATTTGGCAACGATAAAGCGGTGGCTCGAACTTTTTCTCTTCCGCTTCTTTCAGATCAGTCAATTTAAGCGCTCGGCGATTCCAAATGGACCCAAGGTCGGGTCCGGTGGTTCGCTCTCGCCGCGTGGCGACTGGCGTGCGCCTAGCGATTCGCCGGCGACAGTTTGGTTGGAGGAGTTGCGAAGTAATGTGCCGGAGGATTAGGCTGGCTGCAACTGCCGTGACTTTGAGCGCGGTGCAATAAGCCACCGACTAAAATGCTCGATCATCAGGCCAGTCACCATTTCTTCGTTATCTGGTGCAAAGCCGATGTAAGCATAGTCATCAATATCGTCCCAAATACTGGGAACAGGCTTGCCGGTAAAATAAATTGTTAGCGAATCAGCCTGCGCACTATAGTTGACCCAAAGCTGTGCTGGATCAATTGCATGGGGAAAGTAGGATTGGATTGATTCTGGAATCGTTAACGCTGCCATAAGATTTTTTCACTTTGTTTCATTCGCTTCACCCCATTTGTTTTTCTATTGTACTTATGGCCGCTTTTTAAATGCAGCTAATCTGCTTTTTAGAGGCTCTATAAAAGCTTTATAGGAGCTACTGCTGCGTGCAAGTTGCTGGCCCATTGAAAATCAGTAATGTTGTACAACTCAAATCACTGGCCTTCACCACTCCATCCAGGTCGGCATCACAGCCAGTGGTACCGGGGAAGCTGCCACCACCGGCACTCGTCGCGCTGTTGCCGTCTCCATCGAAAATTTCAAGCACCAGTGCAGATAGATCGCCGGCATCTACTGTAGTATCCCCATTGCAGTCGCCCGGCTGCGCACCAGCTTGCACTGTGAGCCTCTGATTGAGACGATTGTAGCCGGTGCTGCTTTCCCATAGGCCGCTGTTGGCCAGTTGAATCGCATATTCTGGACGTGTATGGATACTCGCTTCTGGTGCCGGAAGATGGAGCAGCAGGTCATAGGTGCCGGCTGATATGTCGGCGGGCAATGCAAGCGTTTGATCGAGCGTAATCGTGGTCCCTGCCCACCAGCGGCGCGGGTCAACCGCTAGCGGCATGGCATAGACATTGCCGCTCTGTTGATTACGCAAAACCAACCTTACCGGGCGCGGATTGAACGGCGCGGCGTAGCCTTGATTTTGCAGTACCAAATGAAAGGCAAGCGCACCACTCACTTGCACCACGTTGCTATAGCTGCCCTCTGTCAACACAAAGCGGTAGCCTAGCTGTCGTTGGATATCGCTAATGCAGCCGCCATTCACCCAACTCTCGTAGACGGTGGGGTGATATTCGCGGTTGAAAAAGCTGTAGTGAAAAAGTGATAGTTCGGTGGTGGCGGTGGGGCAGAGGGAACGGGGTGGATTGGGGTTACAACTTTCGCCACCCATTGGCAGATATTGGGTTTCGGCAGCCATGTATGCTTTGTCTACCTCGATTTGATCATCCCGAAAGGTGCCATAGTCGGTATCGTCAGCCAGGAAGCAGTCGTTGTGATAGCCGGTGCGGGCGCTGGTGCTGTTGCTATAGGCATCTGCTGCGGATACCGGTGTGGTCGTGTTCAACATGGCCTGCTTGGCGTGGGGGTACCGCACTTGTGTCATGCGGGTGGTGGGCAGGATTGAAAGGATTTTTTCTAGCACATCAAGGCGGTCGGCGTGGCGTGCATCTGCAATGATCCATGGTGTGGCGGGATCATCGACAAAATGGTCGGTGTAATACCACTCGCCCCACACGCCAATAAAGCCCGCCTGCATGACGGCAATCACATCGCTGTTGGCCTGAAGGATGGGGGCCAACTGGTCGAGATGGGCCCGGATTTGCGCTTTGGTGGCATCGCCAAAGGGTGGCGTTTCATTGTTCCAGTCGTCGGTATAGGCGAAGCGTAAGATGCACTTGAGACCGGCGTCGCGGACAGTAGCGAGATTGTCGGCAATATGTTGCAAGAAGGAAGCGCTGATCGGGCTGTTCACAAAGGTGTCAAGATAGGTGATACAGTAGAGCAGCGTGATCTGCTCATTCGTTCGGTAGGTTTGCAGCGTGGTGAGGTTGTAGGCTTTGGGTGCACTGCTGCGGGTTTCGAGATAGTAATAGAAACCACGTTCCGGATTGGCGATATTGGCAGTGGTGGGGCTGTAGGTGACGGTGGTGGTTTGGGCGACGGGGGCAGCGTGAAGATTCATCGGCATGATCAAAGGGAGAAGCAGGGCCGCAATGATGAGCCAAATATGGACTCGTCTTGTCAATGAAGAGGCTGTTGCGCAAGAAGTGAACATCGGACATCTCTCTTTCAGATAGCGGAGGAGCCTGGTAGAATGTGCACAGGGATCGAGACAGCACAGCGGTCGTCAATAGACGAATTTGTGTGGATAGTACGATAACGTTAAATTCGACAAGATTTACAAAATTTGCAGGATTGCTAACCCCAGGGAGAAAATCCTGCAAACTTGTAAATCCTGTCTGCTGATTGAAATTTAACGTTGTCGTAATAGTTACCGGTCTCTGCTCAGATTCATTGTACCATGCAGAGCAACGAAAATAGTAACGATTCAGGGACCATAGCCTTCTTGAAAGATCCGCATAAACTGGGATGTACCAAATGAATAAAAAGTTCTTTCCCCTTTTGTATTTTTTGACTATTTTCAAGCCAACCGTGGCGCACAATGAGCACTGTCACAAGATTACCCCAACGTCGGGACCAACATAAGCGCCTACGTTTTGTAACAGAAAGAAACACATATGCAATTTAACCCAGAAATCATTGATGCGACCCTCACCTACAAACTGCTCTCCGGTGCCATCGTGCCGCGGCCGATTGGCTGGATCTCGACGGTGGGCACCAACGGCATCTATAACCTCGCGCCCTACTCCTTCTTCAACGCCGTCAGTGGCGACCCGCCGCACGTGCTCTTCTGCTCCGGCAAGCGCAGCGGAGATCACAAAGATTCGGCCGGCAACGCGCTGGCCACCGGCGAATTTGTCGTCAACCTCGTTTCCGAAGCGACCGCTGAGGCGATGAACCTGACCGCGACCGAACTCCCTGTCAATGTCGACGAATTTGCCTACGCTGGGCTGACCGCAGTGCCGTCGGTGATCGTGGCCGCGCCGCGCGTGGGCGAAAGCCTGGCCAACTTTGAGTGCAAAGTGGTCCATTCCTATGAGATTGAGGGGGGCGGTTCGGTGATTGTCGTCGGGCGTGTGGTGATGATGCATGTGGCGGATGAGATCCTGGACGAGCGCTATCGAATTGACTATGGGGTCTATAAACCGGTGGGGCGCTTGGCGGGGAGTGGCTACTGTCGGGTGAGTGACCTCTTTGAGATGGAGCGGCCAGCGCCGAAGCTCTAATCCGCGTGCCCACGCTCAGCTTGGGCACCCTACAGAACGCTCCGCATCCCCTGATGCGGAACCGTTTGATGAAGGGTAGCAATTAAATTAGGACTTACACAGTTACCGGTGGCTGAGCTTGTCGAAGCCAGAGTGTAACTGCGTAAGTCTTATAAATCTGAAAATAGACGACCGCTCGGCGATAAAACACCGAGTTAAGCTCACTACTCCTCACTCAATCCCCACGCTGATCACGTCCCATAAAATCGCCGCCTATATCGGCATCCCCACCAGTATAAGCACCGCCACCAGTATTGATAAAAGTATCGCCACGTCCTCTGCGCTCTCCAAACCAAGGATCGACCTCATCCACCATGCCGCGGATCGGTGCATCGATATAGGGTTTGTAGCGGCACTCGATCGTTGGCTTACCATTGGCTAGCCGCTCGCGTAATTGTGCCAAATCATAAAAATGGGGCGTGTTGCTTCCGCTACACGTTGCACAGTTACAGGGAATCTGTCGCTCAAAGTGCAGTTTGGGGAAACCACGGTGCAACTCATCTAATTATGTCGATAGGGATTCTCCACCCGCCCCAAGCGCAGCACTTTCAACTGTTCCAACTCGCCAATCATGGGTGGCAGTTCGGTGAGATATTGGCCGCGCAGGTCGAGTTTGGTCCAGCCTTCGGCCTTGGCCTGTTCGAGGATCGTGATCAGTTCTTGTTGCGTCATGAAATTTCTCCCTGGACTTGCGCTGGAAATAGAAATAGCTTACTGCTACGAAGTGGCTATAGCTTCGGCTTCGACAAGCCCTTCGACAAGTTCAGGACAAGCTCAGCCTCCGTTTATTATTCTGCTAAGGCCAACGCCCGCGCCTGTGCCTTGGTCAGCACCTTCCCACTCTGCCCCCACGCATTCGTCGCCAGGAAAGGCTCGCGCGACAACCCGTCAATCCACCGTCCATCATGCATCAACCCTGCGGCCAATAAGCCCAGTGTGTCCGACCCGGCCGCGCCGCTGCCATTGCCGCCGGTTGCGACAAAGAGGCGGCCATGTTCATCACTTGGCACACGGTCGATCATGGGATAGCCAGAGGGCGTATAGGTGACGATGCAGCGGTGGCTGGTGATATTGAGGAAATCAACATCGGGCAGGATACTTTTGATGGCGCGTGCCATCGGCGGTAGATCGTTGTCGCTATTCCCCCGCTGAAACCACGCCTGCACCTCGGCCAAGGTGGCAGGCCACTGTTCGCCCTTGGTGTTGCAGCCCATCTTGATCTTGTAATTGCCATCGGGATAGAGCAATGGCGGGGCCATGTAGATGTCGTCGATGTCGGGGTCGTCGATGTTATAACCGACGCCGGGCATGGTTTGCAAGTGCGCGGCGGTCTCCGGTGATACATCGGCCCAGATCGTCGTTTCGGTCTTTAGGAGCAAGGGCAGTGGCGCTGGCAGCAACCCGTTGAAATTCGTAAAGGCCCCGGCGGCGATGAGGACTTTGTCGGCATGATATTGTTCTCCATCCGCCGTGGTAATGGTGACGCCACTGGCCGTGGCGTGTACGCCTGTCGCCTGTTGGTCGATCAAGCGCGCACCCTGTTGCTGTGCGATGGCATTTTGGGCACGCCGCAGCGACCGCGGGTTGATATAGCCGGCTGGTGATTTTTCGTGTAGTAATGAGTAGCCGTCGGGAAAGTGCAGAAATGGAAATTGTTGCTGCCAACGTCGGTCGGTTGCTGGATAAAAGTGTAACTCGTTGCCAGTCGGATCGGCGGTTGCAATCCATTGCGCAAGGCGCGCTTGTTCCTCTGCCGTTACTCGATTGGCAATGACCCGTCCAACCGGACCGTGAAAGCTGATGCCCGACTGGTTTTTGATGAGTGGGTATTGCTGCACCGCCGCCTGTGAAATCACCGACCAGATCGGATCCTGGCTATGTTTGTGCGCCAGCCGACCTTCGTCGTAGTGGCTGCTAAAGACGCCGCTGTGGCGGCTGTGATCCGCTGGTTCACCGGGGCCGATGAGGGCGACGCGGTCATTCCACTGGCTGAGATAGCGCGCCGCCGCGCTACCCATCAGACCATTGCCGATGACAATATACGCAAATGATTGCATGCTCTGTTCCTCTGTTTCTCTTCCTCTGCTGGGTTGCGATCCGCTCCGGTTCGGTGGATTCGCGCTTGCGGTTTATAATAGATGGGACTGCATTCTATTCTATCAAGGAGTGCTTCAATTCGACCAACGGATCTCTCAGAGGTTTTCAAAAGAACGATGGTCCACGAAGACACACGAAGACACACGAAGACACACGAAGAAAGAGCACGCTTCTTTCATTTACGGCGAAATTCTGACCGTTATCCAAATCAGTAAGAAAGATATATCCCATGGCATCAACTGTTACTGCCGTGCCTAATGAAGCAGCGCAACCCGGCTGGGGACTAGCGCTGGCTAGCCTAAGCCATTTTACGATCGAACTCTGTCACAACTTTCTGCCCGTGCTCTATCCGTTGCTGGTTGTCAACATGGGCCTCACCTATGGGCAAATCGGGCTGATCGCGCTGATTATCGGGCTGGTCACCTCGTTGCCGCAGCCCTTTCTCGGCTTTCTGAGTGATCGCTTTGGTAGCTATCGGGTGAGTGCGTTGAGCGTGCTCTGGCTGGGGCTGCTCATGAGCATGGTCGGCTTTGCGACGCATTATCTGCTCTTTGCGCTGCTGGTGGGGCTGGCGAGCCTGGGGTCGGCGGCCTTCCATCCGGCAGGCGCGGTGCTGGCATCGGCGAACAGCCGCGCCCGCCGCGGTGTCGGTATGTCGATCTTTTCGGTTGGCGGCAATTTGGGATCGGCGATTAGCCCACTCTTGGTCGCGGCGCTTTTGCCGTGGTTTGGCATCAAAGCGGCTTTGCTCTTTCTACCGATTGCGCTGCTGGTGAGTGGCTTGCTCTATGCCCAAAATAGCCCGTTACCCAGCCTGCAACATACCGTTCCCTCGGCAACCCCAGCTGTGGATGAGCCTTCCGGTACCTTCTTCCGCACCGCGTTGATCCTGCTCACCATTGCCGCGATGACGCGCGCCTGGTTCCAGGTTTCGTTGCTGACCTATCTGCCGGTTTGGGTGGAGGCGCAAGGCGGCACGTTGGTGCAGGCGAGCCAACTGCTGTCGATCTTCGCCTTTTCGATTGGCGGCGGCGCGATTGTTGGTGGCACGATCTCGGATCGGGTCGGCCCGTGGCGCGTGGTGTTCCTTAGCTTTCTGCTGATTGCGCCCACCTATTGGCTCTTTCTGCACAGCGGCGGCCCCTTGCAATATCTGGCAATTGCGCTCGTCGGCTTTGCCATCGGCAACACCTACCCCACCTTTGTCCTCATGGCGCAGGATTGCTGGAGCCAACGGGCCGCGGTTGCGTCCGGACTGATCATGGGCATTGGCTGGGCACCGGGTGGCTTGGGCGCATCGGTGACCGGCTATCTGGCCGATCACTCGTCGCTCGATTATAGCCTGCAATTTTTGCTTGTGCCGCCGCTGCTGGGGTTGGCCTGTATGGTGGGGTGGCAAAGGACAATTCGTCGCAGGATATAGGCCATGCCTTCAAACGAAACGGAAGCAAGTTATAGACGCCTGCAACAAGTGCAAGGCGTCGACGCGCGCTGATCCGACGCCTTGCACTTGTGCTCGGGATCCTCATGCTGCTTCTCTTTGGCTATCTCGGCGTCTATCACGAGATGTGGGGCACAGGGCTGATTCTGGTCCCGGCCGGTCTTGGTTGTATCATCGGTTGGGCAATCGAAGAGGAAATTATGCTGATTGCCGGTCGTTAACACTTTTCATGCAAAGCGACGGTAACAGCATAGGAATTTTTAGCAACTCTGTTCCTTGTTATCACCTCATATCTCCGCTACGCTAGCATACTACCCAACTCATTCACGTAACACGCAACCAATCATGAACAACCAAACTCTGCGCACCGCCCTCGATCCCTTTTACCAGCAGATCCAAGCGATCATCCTGGAGAAACAGCATCCGGTCACCGGATTGCTGCCGGCCAGCACCGCGGTGACGGTCCACGGTGACTATCGCGACGCGTGGGTGCGTGACAATGTCTACAGTATCCTCGCCGTCTGGGGATTGGCGTTGGCCTACCGCCGGCTGGATAATGATGGTGGCCGCGGCTATCTGTTGGAGCAGAGTTGTGTCAAGCTGATGCGTGGGCTGCTGCAAGCGATGATGCGCCAGGCGGCCAAGGTGGAGCGCTTTAAAGCGACCCTCGATCCGCTTGATGCGCTCCATGCCAAATATGACACGGTAACCGGCGGCACGGTCGTTGAAGATCATGCCTGGGGCCATCTACAGATCGACGCCACCTCGCTCTACTTGCTGATGTTGGCGCAGATGATCACCTCGGGCCTCAACATTATCTGGACGCTTGATGAAGTCAATTTTGTGCAGAATCTGGTCTACTACATCGAGCGCGCCTATCGCATTCCCGACTATGGCATCTGGGAGCGGGGCGGCAAGATGAATCTAGGGCAGGCCGAGCTCAATGCCAGCTCGATTGGCATGGCCAAAGCCGCGTTGGAAGCGTTAACCGGCTTCAATCTCTTTGGCCCGCGCGGTGCGCAATCTTCGGTGATCCATGTGATCCCTGACAATATCGCCCACGCCGATATTACCCTCCACGCCATGTTGCCGCGTGAGTCGAGTAGCAAGGAGACCGATGCCGCGCTCTTGAGTATTATTGGTTTCCCCGCCTTTGCGATCCAAGATGAAGAGCTGGTTGCCCGCACGCGCACCACAATTGTCGAGAAGCTGGAAGGGCTCTATGGGCTGAAGCGTTTTCTGCGCGATGGCCATCAGACGGTGCTGGAAGATGAGCACCGCCTGCACTACGAGACCGAAGAGTTGCACCAATTTGAACATATTGAATCGGAGTGGCCGCTCTTTTTTGTCTACCTCTATCTCGATGCGCTCTTCCACGACGATCATGAGCAGATCGCACACTATGAAGCACGACTTGCCGCCGTACTGGTGACGCAGGATGGTCAGCAGCTGCTGCCGGAGCTTTATTATGTGCCCGCCGATCGGGTCGCAGCGGAACGAGCCGCGCCTCACAGCCAACAGCGCTTGCCTAATGCCAATATCCCGTTGGTTTGGGCGCAATCGCTCTATCTGTTGGGACGGTTGATCCGTCAAGGCTTGCTCTCAGTCAACGATATCGATCCGTTGCGGCGCGCGCTGCTGCGGCCACGCCGCGATCCTGTCGTCCAAGTGGTGCTGCTGGCCGAGGATGCCGCGTTGCAAGCCACTTTGGCGGTCCACGGCGTGGCCACCGAGACTTTGCACGAGTTGCAGCCGATCCAGGTCTACTATCCAGATGCAATTACCGGCGTCTATCAAGAGGTGGGCTGCAACCGCAAGCTCAACTTGAGTGGTCGACCCCCGCGGCTGATCAAGAGTTTGACGACCAGTCGCCTCTATCGGTTGTCTGGCGAGCGGGCGGTCTGCCTCTCGGCGCTCTTTTTACAGCGCGATTTCTATCTCGCCTATGATATGCCCTTCCTTGCCAACCGCTTTCGTGGCGAACTGGCCTATATCCATCGCCATTGGACGCAACTAGGTCGCCCCACCGTCACGGTGCTCTTAACCCACACGCTGTTGGAGAGCAACCCCACTGCGTTTTTTACGCTGATGCAAGAACTGCGCAGTGGGCTTGTGGATGGGGTGCCGGTCAAAATGGGACGGCTCGTGCAACTGATGGCGACGGCCACCTTTGAGCGCATCGACGACCTGCATGACTTTGTCCTGCCGTCAACGGTACCGGCCGGGGACGCAAATCGGCCTCAATTGTTGCGTTACGAGGGGCCGCATACCGCCCTCGACCACGAATATGAATTAAGTCTGGAGGTTGAGCACGATTGGGATCGGTTGGTTGCACGGCTCTGCCAGACGGGCAATCTGTATGAAGTCGTCGAGTTGCTTTCGACCCTGGTGCAGCGGTCGCATCCAGCAACATCCATTATGGTTGGCAACAGTGCTGTAACCCTAGGCGATCTACTGGAAGAAGTCTATACGGCGGCGGGGCAGCGGCGGCTGTGGGGCGTGGTGCGGCGGGCCTCGGCGTTGCTCGGCAAAGTCGACGCCGATCTCGATTACGCGGTCAGTGCCATTCTGGTCTGCCAAAAAACGATCCAAGTTGGTCGTGCCTTTAGCGTTGATTCATTGATTACGCAACCATTGCCCACCGACGAACTGTTGCGCAAGATCGATACTTTCTGCCGCGACGACGTGCGCGACCGCGTGTTGAGCCAGGAGCTGCTCATCTATCTCGGGATCCTGATTAAGGCGCACCCCGAACTCTTTGCCGATCTGTTGACGGTGCGGGTCAGTTATCTGATTGTGTTGCTGACAAGCGCACTGGCCTACGAAGAAGGGTGTACACAGGATGAAGCGTACGAGCGACTGATGCACCTGCCGCCATCCGCGCTACAAGCACGCTTGACCGCGGTCTTGGCCCAATACCAGAGCATGCAGGCGATCCTGGGGCAGTTAGAGTCACTCCATGCGCGGCAAGGCGGGGAGGCGCTGACCTGGTCGCCTGATCAGACTTTGGAGGCGCTGCCGACCCCACCCCAAGGTTGGCACGCGTGGCGGCGCTACTATGGCATCCTCAGCCGCGTCTCGAGCGATTTTTATACAAATGTCTGGCAGCTCTTCCGCCACACCCACGGCCTGATTATTGGCGATAAATTTGAGCGGCGCAATCGCTTGGATAGCCGCACTATCCTCTCCGACATGACACCTGGAGAGCCCGCCTTTGCGTTGCGCATCGAGCACCTGCTTAACAAGATCCCGGCACCGGAATACCGCCAGGTCAACCTGGAAGCGCTCACCGTGCTGGCCGAACTGACCATGCAGAATCCGACCTTGCGCGTTGAGGATACGATTGTCTTCGACGTGCTCATCGGCCACGCCGTGCGCCTTGCTTATCTGCACCGCTACCCCGAACGTGAAGGCGCCTACAGCGATCACAAAGCCGACGCCTGGGACGCTTTTTATGCGTTGCCTCCGATATCCACCACCGACTACCTGGCGCAAGCCTTCCGCTACCTGCTTGCCGCCGGTACAGTCGAAGATCCCGTTGCCTGAGCAATTAGTCCTGTTTTTCAAATCCTCGCGCTTGTGCTACCCTACTACTTACCCATAGGCAACAGGAGTACGCAGCGAAGATCACCGGCTCGTTCCACGCTCCGCGTGGAATGGTAACACTGACGCTCCAGCGTCGAGTGCATTCGGGGTTGGATTGCAGGAGCATCCTGTTTACTTGACGCTGGAGCGTCGAAAAGCGTGCCTACGCGGAGCGTAGGCACCAGCAAACTCTTCAGAATAACCTGCTCTCAAGGAACCACCATGTCCACCACCCAACCAAACATTATCTTTATCCTTGCCGATGACATGGGCTACGGCGATCTCTCTTGCCTGAACGAGAATGGTAAGATCAGTACGCCCCACCTCGACCGCCTGGCCGCGGCCGGGCTGATCTGTCGCGATGCCCACGCCACCTCTGCCGTCTGTACCCCCTCGCGCTACAGCATTCTCACCGGGCGCTACAACTGGCGGTCGGCGCTCAAGCAGGGGGTGAACCGCGGTTATTCACCCCCCTTAATCGAAGCGGGGCGGCTGACGGTGCCGTCGTTCTTGCAGCAACAGGGTTATACAACCGGCTGCATTGGCAAATGGCATTTGGGCTGGCATTGGGCAAAGAGTGGCCCGGAAGAGACCGCTGTCGATTTTAGCCAGTCAATTACCGACGGACCGACTAGCGTCGGCTTTGACTACTTCTTTGGGATCAGTGCCTCGCTCGATATGCCCCCGTATGTTTATGTCGAAAATAAACAACCGACCGCCGTGCCCGATCACATCTGCGAAGGGTTTGAAGGGAAACGTTTGCTGCGTGCCGGCCCCACCGCGCCGGACTTTGTGCACGAAGAGGTGCTGCCAACGTTGACCCAAAAGGCAGTGGCTTGGATCGAAGAACAGGCCCAACAGGATACCCCCTTCTTCCTCTACTTCCCCCTGCCCGCTCCCCACACGCCGATTCTGCCGACCGCCGAATTTCTGGGCAAATCGGGGGTGAGCACCTATGGGGATTTCTGTCTGCAAGTCGATGATGTCGTTGGCCAGGTGATGGCTGCCATAGAGCGACAGGGATTAACCGGAAATTCAATCATCATCTTCACTAGCGACAACGGCTGTGCACCGCACGCCGATTTGGCTGAGATGGCCGCGGTCGGCCACAACCCCAGCTATGTCTTCCGCGGCCACAAGGCGGACATCTACGAAGGGGGGCACCGCATTCCGTTGGTAATCCGCTGGCCCGCCACGATTGCCGCCGGCTCGGTTAGCGATGAGACGGTCTGCCTCGTCGATCTCTTGGCAACCTGTGCTGACATCTTTGGCGCGCCGTTGCCCGCTAACGCCGGCGAAGATAGCGTGAGCAATCTGCCGCTTTGGCGAGGGGAAACGCTGGATCGCACGCTACGCGAGGCGACCGTCCATTCATCGGTCAATGGCTCGCTTTCGATCCGCCAGGGGCGTTGGAAATTGGAGATGTGTCCAGGCTCTGGTGGCTGGAGCTATCCCAAGCCGGGACCAGAGTCTGAAGGGTTGCCGCCGTTGCAGCTCTATGATTTGGCGGCGGATATTGGCGAACGGCAGAATGTGGCGGCGGAACAGCCGGCGGTCGTAGAGGAATTGACCGACCTATTGACCACCTATATCCGCAATGGGCGCAGCACACCGGGGCCGCTCCAGGCGAATGTAGAGGGTGCCTATTGGGAGCAACTTTGGTGGCTGGCAGGGGAATAAAGGTGTTCGCGCGAGACAAATGAGTTTGAGTTTACAACAGTATCAATAAAAACGGGTCACCAAGTCAACCTTGGTGGCCCGTTTTTATTGATATTGAACTCTATTAAAAGGTGTTATGAACTACAATACCTTCGCCAATTTCAGAAATTAGAGCCGTCATTCCTGCGCAGGCAGGAATCCATCTTCATGTTACACGGGTAGATTCCTGCCTGCGCAGGAATGACATCTGGAAATTTCCGCCAAAACAAGGTTTGGCGAAGGTATTAGAACTAGAGACAATGAGTTTAGGTTCGATAACCGGTGTGAGCTGTTTTACGCATAGTATAAAAGCTGAAATAATACCTTGACAGACAAAGTACTGTGCTGTATAATGCCAAAAGTGAGGTGAAACTATGAGCGATAATAAAATCACATCCGACCTGCTGCGCGGCCATACTGATACAATGATATTACGACTTTTGTGCGAAGCTGACTGCTATGGCTATGAGATGGTCAAGCTGATTGGCGAGCGCTCGGGCGGCGAGTATGAATTAAAGGAAGCCACGATGTACTCCAGCGTCCGGCGGCTTGAGGCGGACGGCGATATCGAATGGTATTGGGGCGATGAATCTCAAGGTGGCCGGCGTAAGTATTTTCGGATTACGGCAAGGGGCAGGGCTACTTATGCCGGCAACAAAGGCAATTGGGAGTATGCAAAGCGCGTACTCGATAAATTGTTGTAAGGAGATTTGGTGTTATGAATGAGCAATTGACAAACTATTTGAATGGCATTTTTGCCCCCTACGATGGGGTAAAAAGCGTCGCGGAATTAAAGGCCGATCTACTCTGCGATTTGCAGGAGCGGTTTCATGAACTCAAAGCCGCAGGCAAGGACGATGAAACCGCCTTCGAGATGACGATTGACAGCATCGGTGACATTGAGCAAACAGTACAGGAGGTCGCCAATCTCTCCCGCTCGCTGGAGCGACAGGTGCTTATAAACTTCAGCGGGAGCAACCTGGCGCAAAGTGACTTTGCAGGCGTTACCGCGCATCAGGGGAAGTTTGAAGGCAGCGCGTTGCATGGCTCCGACTTTGCCGGCGCAGACCTGACCGGCAGCTCGTTTATGGGCAGCGATGTGCGTGGAGCCAATTTTGCCGGCGCAAATCTGACCGGCAGCTCATTTAAGGGCAGCGATGTGCATGAAGCCAATTTTGACAGCGCAAATCTGACTGACTGCAACCTGACTGCCATAGACCTGACGGACGCGAGCTTTGTTAAATCAATCCTTGTCCGCACGAACTTCAGCACGTCGGGATTGGTCGGAGTAAAAATCGTTGGTGTAAACCTAGCCGACGTCAAGTTTAACCAGACCGACCTTAGAAAAACAACCTTTGAAAGCTGTACCTTTAACGGCGTGGACTTCAATCAATGCGACCTGCGCGGGCTGCGTCTTGATGGACAAAGCTTTATCGGCGTCAAGTTCGAACAGGCGGCGCTAAATGAAGCTTCGTTTAGGGGCGCGACCCTCAAAAATGTCTCGTTTCACACAGCGTGGACCTGGTATACCTGGTCGAAGAAATATTACCGTGCCATCAAAACCATCTGCTTTGACGACGCGAAAATGGATAAACTGACGTATGCCGCGCTGAAAGGCATGGAAGCAGATTTATCAAAGGTCACGGTTATTTAGGGAGCAGAAGATTATGCAAAACAATTCAATTCAAGTAAAAGGTCTGTAAAAGTCCTATAAGCAGCTTCATGTCCTGAAGGGCGTAGACTTTGCGGTGGAACAGGGTACTGTTTTTGCGCTGCTTGGCTCCAACGGTGCCGGCAAGACAACGATTGTCAAAATCCTCACTACGCTGCTTACGTATGATGGCGGCATTGCTGCCGTCAACGGCTTCGATGTTGCGTCAAAAGCCGACCTTGTGCGGCAGTCGATCAGTCTGACTGGGCAATTTGCGGCCGTTGACGAGATTTTAACCGGTCGCGAGAATCTTGTGATGATTGCCAGGCTACGTCACCTCCAAAATGCGCGTCAGATCGCGGATAATCTGCTGAAGCGCTTCGGTCTGACCGACGCCGCTGGCCGCCGGGTTTCTACTTATTCAGGTGGTATGCGTCGCAGACTCGATCTCGCCATGAGTCTTGTGGGGAAACCGCAGATCATTTTCCTCGACGAGCCGACCACCGGACTTGACCCCGAAGCGCGGATCGAGGTTTGGAAGATCGTGAAGGAGCTGGCCGACGGCGGCACGACGGTCTTCTTGACCACGCAAACTTTGGATGAGGCTGAACAGCTTGCCGATCGAATTGCCATTCTACACGAGGGCAAGATTATCGCTAACGGTACGCTCGGCGAGCTAAAAATGTTATTTCCACCCGCCCAGGTGGAGTATGTGGAAAAACAGCCGACATTAGAGGAGATATTCCTGGCAATCATCGGCAAAAAGGAGGAGAAGTAAATGGAAACGGTAAAGAAACACTTTTTCAGCGACATGGGCGTCATGCTTGGGCGTTCGCTGCGCCATATTTCGCGCAGCATGGACACCATTATTACGGTCACCATCATGCCGATTGCGTTTATGTTGCTATTTGTCTATGTGTTCGGTGGTGCGATTCAAACCAGCACGGATAACTATGTGAATTATCTGCTGCCCGGCATTCTGCTGATTGCGATTGCAAGCGGTATCGCCTATACCGCTTACCGGCTCTTTCTGGATATGCAAAGCGGCATCTTCGAACGGTTTCACTCCATGCCAATTGCGCGTTCCGCCCCGCTGTGGGGTCATGTGCTAACCTCACTGGTTTCCAATGCGATTTCGGTGGTCGTCATTATTCTTGTCGCCTTGTTGATGGGTTTTCGCTCTTCGGCGGGCATCCCCTCATGGCTTGCTGTGGCTGGTATCCTCGTGCTCTTTACGCTGGCCCTGACGTGGATTGCGGTGATTGCTGGGCTCTCTGCAACATCAATCGATGGCGCAAGCGCCTTTTCCTATCCAATTGTCTTCCTGCCGTTTATCAGCTCCGCCTTTGTACCGACCGCGTCGATGCCGCCGGTCGTGCGCGCCTTTGCCGAAAATCAGCCGGTAACCGCGATTGTGGATGCCATCCGCGCGTTACTGGCCAGCCAGCCGGTGGGCAATGATCTTTGGGTTGCACTTGCGTGGTGCGTTGGGATTATGCTGGTGGCTTATGCCTTTGCGATGCGAACGTATAAAAAGCGGATATAAAAGAGGAGAGCCTTCGCTGATGTTCAGTACAGTGAAGGCTCTCCTGGCGGATCAAGAAGTTATACTGTGTTCAGAATGAGAACCGGAGTTTTGCGGACCAACGGGATCGCGTGCGTCGCACTGACCAAAGCATCTAGCGGACTGGAAGCAGTTGGCGGTCAGTGCGACGCACGCTGGCCGAAACTAGGGGTTTCATTCTGATTTGAGTATAGTTTATCAAACTCTCTAGCGATAGCGTAGTCTGGCGGGTGTCTGCACGGTGGCCAGCATCGGTTGTTGCCATTCCTGTAGCATCAACCAGGCCAATCCGGCGGCGGCCGAAGCAGCAACGAGCCAAGAGATAAAGCTAAGCGTCCAGATTGGTTGGGCGGCGCTGCCAAATGACCGGACAGGGGCAACCGTTGTTGCGGCGACCAGTTCAGCCGTGTTACCCAGCGCCAACGGTGTGCGACTTTGCGTGGTCAGGGCAAAGAGCGCGCCGCTGGTACCGGCCACTGGCAAGAGCTCAACCACAGGAACCGCTGTCGGTTCAGCAATCATCGCCCATTCTTGCCCTTGATCGACCGTCATTGCCACACCCAAGGGACTTTCATGGACAGTCGTATTACCAAAGAGGTAGCTCATGGCCACATAGACAACATTGGGCTGAATCGGATCAACGGCCAGCGCACTGACTTCAAGACGGTTGCCCGCCTCGGTTGGTAAGATATCAGCGACGACATTCCAATGCAGGCCATCGGTACTCTCCAGCAGACCACGGTCGGTTGTGCCAATGTAGGCCACGGCGGGATTGCTATTGGCGACGGCTAAGGCGGTTGGGGTTGTATTCAAGCCATCGAGGGGCAGCCACTGCTGGCCATTGTTTAGCCCTTGATAGACCGTCCACTGTGTACGGGCAAAGATTAACCCAGCACCCAACTGATCCGCTACCACCTCTAGCACCGGCTCTTGCATCATCGTATGACCACTGAGAATCATGCTTGAGGCGACATCGCGCATCCGGAAGATACCGGCGGTGTCGGTGGCAATATAAAGGGTGCGCTCGGCACCGCTAACAGCAATATCGGTGACGCCGCCAATATATTGCTCGTCAAGCAGAATCCGTTGCCAGCTTTCGCCACTGTCGCGCGAAAGATAGAGCGCCATTTCATTGGCTGCGCCAACGTATAGTGTGGTAGGGTTGTAGGGATCGGCTGCGACCGCACCCGCAATCACGTTGTCTGGCAATTGCAACTCGCGCCATTGGTTGGCTGTTCCCGCATAGAGATAACCGCCATCGATGGCATAGGCAGTGGCTGCCGCTGTGTTACCGGTAGACCAGGCGGGTGTGTAATCGCGCACATTGTCGAGTTGGGCTTTATAGTTACTCATGGCTTGTACACCAGAGGTCGCAACGACGGCGGTGTAAATGGCGCTGATCATAATCACGAGTAAGATGATGCTGTAGGCTCTTCTTCGGTTTCGCATGAGTTCACGCTCCTTTTGCTCACCAGGAGATTCAGTATCCTGTAAACGTTAACAAACCGCAATAAACTTGGCTGTCGTGAGTAGGTGCGATGAAAGTATTGCGTTGCTCTCGTCTGCATGATTGCCGCCAGGGGAAGCGGGGGATTTTCCTGACGACCTACTCTTTTGTCTGCTTTACGTGGTTTTAGCGACCGCTGGTGTCTAATCGCTTGTAACCAAACTCTTTGTTGCAGTAAGTAGCTCAATCATGACAGAAAAGAGTTTATCAATCGTTGATCAAACGTGTTTGACGCAATTGACAATAAACTCGGTCCATTGATCAACGCTTTGGCAAGGCTGTCTATCTTTGTTGTTATAACCCCATTGTTATAACGAGCGTGCCGTCGTTAATGGCTGAACCATGCTTGCTACAGTACCGAGCAACTCACAAACGTTCCATAGTACTAAGGATAGACGGTGGGTATATCTGAAAAGTTTCACCGAATATCCGTAGGGATAACAGAGGGTACGAATAACATCTCACTCCTGTGTTGGCTTTGGGTATTCGTGGAGGATTTGACCAAGGGGCGAATCCGCCAATTGAAATCCACGCCAATTCCCTATCAATTTGACGGAATCGCCACGCTTTGCTATACTGATCAAGTTGCTTGTTTGTGCATAAGTTTGGTGCCAACAACAATGGCTTTATTATTTTAATCGGGGGGCTGTAGCTCAGCTGGGAGAGCGCTACAATCGCACTGTAGAGGTCTGGGGTTCAAATCCCCACAGCTCCACCAAAATTGCACAATTTACTGATGGTTTACTGCTGTAGATTAGTCTGATATACGACGTTTGCTTGATAATCATTATCGGGCAAATGTCGCAAAAGTATATCAGCAATATGACGTAATCCTTGAGTAAATTACAGTTTAATCGTGAACAGGGTAGCCGTGTTTGGTCGCAAGACTGGATGCGGCTTTTTTGTTGCCCAAGTACGTTGCTGATGTATGTTAGAATTCCTGACGAATTTGCTGTATACTTCACCAATCAACTGCTCCACACACATCTGACTCACTAAGCAACCGTATTAGGCTTACCCATGACGGACCAGATGCAGCCAGGCGAGACACCAAGCGGCAACCAACAACCAAAGTCTATAAATACTGAAGGTGGTGCCTACGTTGAAGGTAATGTCAATTCAGGCAGACACTTTATTGGGCGTGACTGGGTGCAGAATATTTTTGGTAGCAATGAAGAAGTTCGTAACCGGCGCAATCATAAAGTGATGAGACAGTTGGTTCGTAGCTTTTGGATAGATGGCGTGCTAAAGTCCTCACTGTATAACGAGGTTCTGATACGGCTAAACATGGAAGAACGTCCCAAGGCTGTTGATAATCGACCTTGGGATTTGATTCTTAAACAATCGGGGGAACCTGATTACAGTATTCCGGCTGGTACTCCGATTATTGATGTCTTCGACCGAATGAACGGATTATTACTCATTTTGGGCGAACCTGGGAGCGGTAAGACTACAACGCTACTTGAGTTAGCCGATGAGTTGTTAAAACGTACGGATGCTGACCCTGCACATCCAACGCCAGTAGTATTTAATTTGTCGTCATGGGCAGAAAAACGACAACCAATATCAAAGTGGTTGATAGATGAGCTTCGTACCAAGTACAGTATTCCTAAGAAGGTAGCGCAGCAATGGATAATAGGTGATGAATTACTGCTACTGTTAGATGGGCTTGATGAGGTCCGCCAGGAGAATCGTGAAGATTGTGTAAAAGCAATTAACTGGTTTAGGCAAGAACATCTTGTGCAAGTGGCAATTTGTAGCCGGTTGGCTGACTATGACGACTTATCTACTCAACTGCGTCTAGAGGGGGCGGTGCTGGTACGACCGCTGACAGTGGTGCAGATTGATGAATATTTAGATTTAGCAGGTGATGAACTTTTGGCAGTTCGGGTAGCTTTACAACAGGATGTAGAACTTCAAGAGATGGCTACTACACCACTAATATTAAGTATCATGATGTTGGCTTACCGTGGCGCATCTATTACAGATGCCTCATCGACCGATTCAATTCACTCTCGGCGTCAACATCTAGTTGATTCTTATATCGGTCGTATACTTATCCATAGAACAAAACATCAACTTTATTCTACTCACAAAATCATTCGGTGGCTATCTTGGCTAGCATACAACATGAAACAGCAGCAGCAAACACTATTCTTGATTGAATACTTGCAGCCTGACTGGTTGCAGGATAGAGCTAAGATTCAATGGTTTAGATTATCAGTTATACTAGGGATTATATTAATCAGTGTAACTGTGAGTGAGGTAGTCTTTCAACTAGTTTTTACATTAGGATTTGCCTTGGGCATTACTATCATCTTTGGGCAGCTTGCCTTTGCAGTTAATTGGACAATGGCGACACTAGGGGGAATGTTGGGTACTGGGACAGTTATTGGGATTGTTCCAGGCTTAATCTCTATAGCGATCTTGTTGCTAACATCAACTTTATCCATTATAAAACCAGTCGAACAACTTCGATTCAGCAAAGCAACGGTAAGCAATATGCTACTAGGTATGCTTATCGTTATACTAGTTGATAGGTTTCTCCCAGTACCACAGAAAGGTTTAAGTTTCATAATAATTATTGGGTTAACTGTGGGATTCCTGGTAACTCTTTTCAAGGAAATTAATGAACCATCACATACATATATATCAACTAATACGCAATATACAAATCAAGCTATCTGGCGTTCTGCACAAAATATGTTAAAAGTGATGATAGGCGGCGTAGCAATTGGAGTTGCTGGTTATTTCGATGGTTGGCAATATTTATGGATGTACATAGGAGAACGCGATAGGTGGTTATCTGAGGGAATAGAGTTAGAGACAACACTTCACTTCCTAGGTGGAATCACCCGTGGGTTGAACTGGGGTTTAATCTTTATGCTGATTGCTGGATTCATTAGTGGTGGCATAGCATGTATTCAGCATATAGTTTTACGGATTTTTTTGTGGAAGAATAAATGTGCCCCCCTCAATTATGCTCGCTTCTTAGACTATTGCCACGACCGTCTTTTCCTCCGCAAAGTAGGCGGCGGCTACATCTTCATACATAGAATGTTGATGGAGCATTTTGCAACTATGACAGATGAGGATATTGAGAGGATTGCTAGAGAAGTAGAGGCGGGTAGGTGAGGGCTGATAGGAGTGAAAAGGAGAAACGTGAGCACCAGGAAAATTGATGTGATATTTAATCCACTAAGTTCAGAACGTTTTGATATTACGATTTTGCGTAACTCAAAACTTTACCCAATCTGCCAAATTATTTTTGCAAATTCTGATAGCAGTTTATTTATCAATTTCCCCTATTTGAAGGAATCAAAGGGATTGGTTAGTAAACTTACTATTCCTGGCAACTTTGAATCTCCAGGTAAACTTAGCTTTCAACCAGGTGGCAAAGTTACTTCTCACCTAGTAAAGTACTCTCATCATACTGATGGGCGTGTTCATTTCTCTCAAAATGGCAAAGTTCGTACAGAGATAATTAGTCAATCTGTCGCACTAAATGGTTATTCGGGACACATGTTTACCCTAGGTGTACTTAACTTGTCTGATTTTCAAGAGACTACAGCTCAAAGGTACCAAAACCATTGGAGCCGGAAACGCTCAGTAATTAAATTTGATATGGATGGTGATGAGGAAACACAACAATACAAGATTATAGGACATTGGTATAATGTTGTGGACATTTATAATGGACCCAGAAATTTAGACAGTAAAACGAACAAAAATAAAGTCCCAAACGAATCATGCGCAAACGATACAGTAATACATTCAAAGCAGAAGTTGTCAAAGAGCTGATGAAAGAAGAAAAGACAATCAGCCAG
>DAOUCA010000218.1:0-21755 GCA_034432375.1 Caldilineaceae bacterium | reverse complement strand
CCTAGTTTCGGCCAGCGTGCGTCGCACTGACGGAAGCATCTAGCGAACTGGAAGCAGTTGGCGGTCAGTGCGACGCACGCGATCCCGTTGGTCCGCAAAACTCCGGTTCTCATTCTGAACGCAGTATAGCAGCGCTGCTCTCATGGCGTGGTCCCTACATGATATTGTTGGTCTGTTTTACGAGATTCCTTACGGCCCACTGTGGTGCTGTCATTCCTGCGCAGGCAGGAATCCATTTTCCACGAGTGGACTCCTGCCTGAGTTTACCCTCACGGAGGTGAGGGCAGAAGTGACATGAAAACTTTAGGCTATTCCAAAATTTAAATTATCCACGAAGAAGCACGAAGTTTCACGAAGAATTGCTTTTTCTTCGTGTGTCTTCGTGTGACTTCGTGGATAATTATTTATTTGGTTTGGCCTTATTAAGATAGTGCAACAGTATCCCTACATCTTGGAATGTCATAGGCCTGCAATGGGTTGCAGCTTTCATTGGGTCGCGCTATAGCGTGACCCAATGAAAGCTGTCGACGAGGATTTATTCGTGTAGTAAGCGAAAAGAGCGGGGCTGAAGAAATTTTGATGAAGATGTTAAGACAATGTGTGGATTACATAAGCGATGGGAGTAGTTACCGAATGACAACCCAATTGCGGAACTGGCGATGGAGCAGCAAAAGGACCAAGGCAACTGCACCCATTGCGATGCCATTGACACGGATCGCCGCCATTGGCCCAAGTGCATTGCCCATCCAGCCGATCATGAGCGCACCGAGAGGTTGCATGCCGGTGGAGAGCATCGAAGAGACGCTGAGCAGTCGGGCGCGCATATCTGCCGGGGCCAGAATCTGAATTAATGCACCGACCGTTGCCAACACTACGGGAATACTGACGCTATAGAAGAAGATGCCAAGGATGGTCAACGGTGCCCAGGTAAAGAAGGAAGTGAAGACCAGCCACAGCGCGGACCAGAGCAGCGCGACGCTCAAGGCCATCCCCGCGCGGTCAACCCGCTGAACCTGGGGCGCAACGATCAATACACCAAAGAGCGCGCCAGCCCCCGACGCGGCCAACAGATAGCCGACCAACTCGGGGCCGCCTTTGAGCACGGCGTCGGCAATCGGCGCGGTCAGTTGTAGGCTGGAAAAGATAAAGACTGTGACCGACAAACTACATACCAGCAGATCGACAATCCGTGGCTGCTGGCGCACATAGCGAAGCGCCTCGCCAAAATTTTGCAATAGATTGCCGCTTGGTGGCCGCCGTGCTTGTTCCGCCCGCACGATAAACAGGCTGACGATGACGGCGAGAAAACTTAGACCATTGAGCAAAAAAGCGGTGGCGATATTGAATTGAGCGACGACCAGCCCGGCAATTGCCGGCCCGAGAAAACGCCCTGTCTCGATCATCATCGCATAGAGCATCATCGTCTTACGGATTTCGCCCATGCCGCTCAGGTCACCAATAAACGCACCTTGGGCCGGCATGTTGAAGGCGGCGGTGATCCCTAATGCCAGTGCAATAACCAGGATCGGCCAGATGGCTTGTAAACCCAAGGTGATCAGCAAGGCCATGATAAGCGCCAAGCACATCTCCACCGCCTGTGTGGTAATGAGCAACTTGCGCCGATCGACACGATCGGCAATAGAGCCGGTGAAAGGCATTAGAAAGAAGGCTGGCGCAAAGGTGGTCGCGGCGACAATCCCGATCCAGCGCGTATCTTGGGTGATCTCCCAGACTAACCATTGCAGCGCCATCTGTTGCATAAAGGTGCCGGTGAGCGAGATCGCTTGCCCGACTAAATAGGTCCGGATATTGCCGTTGCGAAAGGGGGTAAAGCTGTCCAGAAATGATAATTTGGTTAGAGACATAGTCGCTTTTATACTTGGATAGGGCTTACATCGGTTTTGATTTTGTGCTTGGAGAAGGCCCTTGGTCAACAGCCGCCGACTCCCTCAATAACCCATTTAAGTTCTATTGGATTTGATAGGAAAACATCCGTGTAGTGTAGCACAGAAATGAGAACGTGGCTTAGTGGGCAATGAGGAAATGTTGCAAGTGCTATCGTCACTCTTCGTGGTGCGGTGGTGATCAACACGGCAAATGCCGGCTTCATCGGCACGGACAAGTTTTGCTTGTGAGGTAAACACAGTAGAGCGGTGGATTCGGCAGCGGCTACAGTCACCATCAACATGACAGCGCAAACATCGGGTTCTATATATTTCACGATAAGTCTAGATCTTGCTCGTGCAATTGGTCAACTGCCTACTTGATTAACTCACGAGTAACCATCTAGTTTCAGCTCTTATCAATGTCATTATCGATCCGAAAACGGAAAAGGCATTATTTCAATAGTATAGCATGATTGCGCATCGTTCGCCAACGTTGCCACCAAATCATCCGCTCAACCACCTATGCCACAGTCCCTTGGCCTCGAGCACCTCCCGCAACGGGTTTATGCCGTGCGGAGCAAAGAACATTTTGCGCGCAGATGGGGTTTTTCTGATCGTGTGCTATGATAGTAAGGGTCGGTGGCGTGCCGTTAAACGTCAATACAAACAATAGAAAGTGGTTTCCAAGATGAAAATTGGTGTGAGTTCTTATAGCTTTATTCGCTTGGTCAATTCCGGTCAAATGGATCAGAAGGCGGTGATCGCAAAGACCAAAGAGATTGGCTTTGATGTTATTGAATTTTCGAAGATTATTGTGCCAGAAGGTAAAACGCTGCCCGACTATGCGGCGGAGTTGCGGGCCGAGGCCGATAGTGTGGGCATTGCCATTGTGAATTATACGATTGGTGCCGATTTCTTAAAGGGATCGGGCGGTGATCTGCAGGCGGAGATCGAGCGCGTCAAAGGCGAAGCTGACATTGCCGCCATTCTTGGCGCGCCCAGTATGCGCCACGATGCCTCTAGCGGCTGGCCGGCCGATCATGTCGGCCCCAAAAGCTTTGACGCCGCGCTTGCGCGCCTGGCCGATGGCTGTCGCGCCGTCACCGAATATGCGGCGAGCAAAGGCATTAAGACGATGGTCGAAAACCACGGCTGGTTCTGCCAGGAAAGCGTGCGCGTCGAGAAGCTGGTGACCGCGGTCAATCATCCGAATTTTGGCGTATTGATCGATATGGGCAATTTTGTCTGCGCCGATGATGATCCTGCAATTGCCGTCAGCCGACTCATGCCCTATGCCTTTCACTGCCATGCCAAGGATTTTCACATCAAGGCAGGCAATGAACCGGCCCCGGGCAAGGGTTGGTTTGGTTCACGCGGCGGGAACTATCTACGTGGCGCGATCATTGGGCACGGCAATGTACCAGTGTTACAATGTCTTAAAATTATGCAGCGTGATGGCTATGATGGCGTACTCTCGATTGAGTACGAAGGCATTGAAGATGTGCTGATGGGCATTGAGATTGGCCATGAGAATCTGCGCCGGTTGGTGGCGATGGCGCAAGGGTAAACCGTCGACCTGATCTACGCGAACACTACAGCGGATTTGGGAAGCAGCGGATTAACCAGTTCATGTGCAAATGTCCTGTTCGATAATCATTGCAATGGTTTACGCTGCGATTATCCCGAAAATTACGGATGCGCTAGGCAAATCCGCTCTTTCCATCATCCGTTGTAGTGTTCGCTACCGCTCTTATTCCTTTTCATGGGCAAATGTCCTGTTAGATTATCATTGCAAGGGTTTCCGCTGCGATTTTCCCGAAAATTACGGATGCGCAAGGCAAATCCGCTCTTTCCATCATCCGTTGTAGTGTTAGCTACCGCTCTTATTCCTTTTCATGGGCAAATGTCCTGCTAGATTATCATTGCAAGGGTTTCCGCTGCGATTTTTCCCGAAAATTACGGATGCGCTAGGCAAATCCGCTCTTTCCATCATCCGTTGTAGTGTTAGCTACCGCTCTTATTCCTTTTCATGGGCAAATGTCCTGTTCGATAATCATTGCAATGGTTTACGCTGCGATTTTCCCGAAAATTACGGATGCGCTAGGCAAATCCGCTCTTTCCATCATCCGTTGTAGTGTTCGCTACCGCTCTTATTCCTTCGCTTGATACCCATGTCGCATGGTATTCCGTGCCCCTATGCAAGCGTAATCTGTCTATCTTTGATAAAGGGATCGTCCTTCTATGTCCGAACAGTGCCCTTGTCGCAGTGGTAACGGTTATGCTACTTGTTGTGAACCATTTCTGTTGGGTACTGCACTGCCCAGCACGCCGGCGCAACTGATGCGTTCGCGCTACACCGCCTTCTGCAAGGGCAATGTCGACTATCTCAGCGCGACCCAGCACCCATCGGAACGTCAACCGGATGAGCGATCCCAATTGGCCGCAACGATTCGCGAGACAACGTGGCTGAGTTTGCGTCTACTGGCGACAACAGAAGTTGCGCAGGGCAATCGTGGCACGGTGGAATTTGCCGCATTCTTTCGCACGCATGAGTCTGTCGGCCAGCTCCATGAACGGTCGACGTTTGTGTGGGAAGCCGGTCGTTGGTTCTATCTGCAGGGCGTGCAACTGCCACCGATTGTTATTGCGCGCAACGAGACCTGCTGGTGTGGCAGTGGCCGGAAGCTGAAGCAATGCCACACCAAGATGCCGTAACTGCTTTTCTCTTCCTCCCTACGGGATAACCCCATTTTACTCCTGCCCCAACATTGTAATGACCGCCTTCATCCAGCCCAACGCATAGGCCATGCCGGCGTGCCAGCCGGCGGCACATTCCAGCCGCGGCGTGTGGTCGGGGATAATCACCCCGTCGTAGCCATTCTTGTAATAAATCCGCAGCGCGCGGATCATATCCACATCGCCATCATCGACAAAGGCTTCGGTGTAATTCGGCACCTTGCCCACCACATTGCGCAAATGGACATAGGCGATCTTGCCCTGCTTACTGTAGGTCTCAATCGCTTCATAGACATCGCCGGCGGCCATTTCGGCAATCGTGCCTTGGCAGAATTCGAGTGCATTGTAGTGGCTTGGCACAATGTCAAGCAGCCGTTGATAGCGATCTGGCGTGTAGACCAGGCGCGCTGTCCCACGCAGTGTGGGCAGCGGCGGATCATCGGGGTGGGCGGCGAGACGCACGCCTGCCTCTTCGGCGACAGGGACAATGGCAGTGAGAAAGTCAGTTAAGCGCTGCCAGATCTGCTCCTCCGTAACGGTGCCGATGTTACCGGGAGGCGCATCTTTGTCATAAACCGTGTTCCAGATGGTGCCATTGGGGATCGGCTCTTGGGGGGGTGCCTGATCGGCTAGATAGCCAACTGATTCTGCGCCACCACGGGCGTAAGGTCCACGCACGCGACCCCAAACGCCGGCCATGCTAAAGTTGTAGCCCATCACTGGAATGCCCGCTTTGCCCAGGTTGCGGATGGACGTTTTGAGATGCTCCAACTGCTCCTGCTTGCGCGGCCCATCGAGCAACACATCGTGCCAGTGAACCGGCGCAAAGTTTTCCAGCGCCACCAACGCCATCCCCTCGGCATTGATCGCCGCCCGCAGATCGCGCAGATCCTCATAGCTCCAATAGGGCAGCGTGGGGTCGGAGATGCCCCAACAGCCCGGAGGCGCATCTTTTTGAGCCAGTAGACCGGGAATATGGGCCACAATATGGGTGGCACCTGCCTGCCGAGCAAAGCGGAAATTCTCCGCCGTGAGCATATTATCGTAGAGGCCAAGACCAAGTTTCATCGGTTGCTTCCTTATTGCTGTGGGCTTACGCCTTATTCATTCATGTTCCGCTGGATGCAAGACCATTACCGGGATCGCTGCGTGGCGCATGAGATGTTCGGCGATACTGCCATAGAGTAACTTGCTAAGGCCCGTGCGCGCATAGGTGGCCATCGCCACCATATCGATCTTTGCTTCCTTGATAAAGCGCTCAATCTCTAGCGGTGCACTGCCAAAGCGCACCTCGCGTGAAACGGTATACCCTGCTTCTTCCAGCATCGCTTTCGTGTCAGCTAGCTCTTCGCGTAGTTGCGTTGAGATCTCTGCTTCTGAAGCCACATCATCCACGCTGACAAAGATGGGCCCTTCAACATAGTAGATGCTCTGTGGCGGGTCAGCCACGCGCACCAAGATCAGATGGGTATCTTCCGGCCGTAAGAATTGTTGGACGGGGGGTAAGATGCGTTTGCGAAAGGCCGAGCCATCGAGCAGAATGACGACACGGTTTTTCTTACCGGCTTCCGCTGCAATTAACCCGGCAGATTCAGGGGCAGAAGTTGGTTTGCGATGTTCCATGGGTTGCCTCCGTTGAGATTATCTGTTGCACTCGTCGGTTTACACAATTCAAAAGTACGGTTTCGCTCATTTGTGTTGCGTGTTGCGTGTTGCGTGTTGCGTGAATGAGGGTACAGGCTTGCTCGTGATCAATCGTCAGTCGTCGGTTTCGCCAACTCCAGTAGCGCCAGCGCAACCACGGTTGCCCATGCCAATACCTTGAACTCACCGCCCTCCAGTGCCTGTTGAAGATCGGCGTAGCTCAGCAACAAGAGCTCCTGCTCTTCCAGATCATCAGCGTCGATTGGCTGCTGCCAAGTCGCATTGCGCGCCAGGTAAAGATGGGCATGGCCACAGCCGCGGTTGCCATCAACTACATAGCCGCCCAACGCTGTCCAATCTGTAGCGCTATAGCCGGTCTCTTCCAGTAGCTCGCGTTGGGCGGCGGCCAGTGGATCTTCGTTCCCTTCCAGATAGCCGCCAACGGGTGCCAACGTGACACCCTCCACCGCATATTTGGTCTGCCGGAAGATAGGAAAGCGGCCATCGGTAGTCCTGGCGATCACGTTAATATAATCGGGCGTGCGTACATAGGACCAATCGTCGATCACCCTTCCATCAGGTAACTTGACCGTATGGCTCTCAACTGTTAGGCGGCGCCCATCGCCGATCCGTAGTAACGTGGTGCGATTGGTTGTTTGCCAGGGTTGCATCTGCACTCTTCCTTCGCCCATCAGACGAAATTGTCCAAACAAATTTCTTAACTACTAACCCCGGCCCCTCCCCGACATCAAGGAGGGGTGACTGCTCCTCCCCCGCGAGCAGGGGAGGCCGGGAGGGGGTGGCTTGGTAGTTACCAGTTTTCTTAGATGAGCCAGCTGCCTTTCTTAGTGGGTAGATCAAGCATATCACACGCCCGACGGTCATTCAACTTTCATTTGACAAGGATGGGCAATGCTGGTATAGTTTCCGTCACAATTAAATAGTGATCTATGACTCTTATCCAGAGAGGTGGAGGGACCGGCCCGATGAAACCTCGGCAACCCAACGATTGGGCAGCGATGATGCTGCCCAGCCGCCCGGGTGCCAACTCCGGCAGACAAGTTCTGGAAGATGAGAGAGCGAAGTTTACCTTTTTGTCCCCCTGGCCAGGGTTCAGTTGGCGGTGACACAGCTACAGTGACACAGCTACAGTGAAGAGGTATCATGTACAGTACGCCCTCTCGTCTATCGGATGAGAGGGTTTTTGTTTTTTGCCCACCTGGGCATCCTCATTTTATTTTATGACAACCATAAGGAGAGCAGACGATTATGAGCAGTGAACGCAAGTTTGGCTTTTCTACCCGCCAACTCCATGCCGGTCAACAGCCGGATTCCGCCACCGGTAGCCGTGCCGTGCCAATCTATCAGACGACCAGCTATCAGTTCCGCGATTCGGAACATGCCGCCAATCTCTTTGCCCTCAAAGAGTTAGGTAACATTTACACGCGTATTATGAACCCAACCTCGGATGTGTTGGAGCAGCGGATTGCTGATCTAGAAGGGGGCGTAGCTGGTCTGGCCGCTGCCAGCGGTCATGCCGCGCAGACGATGGCCATTCTGACCCTTTGCTCGGCTGGCGATCACATTGTCAGCAGCACCCGCTTATATGGCGGTACCTTCAACCAGTTCAACTATACCTTCCCGCGGCTGGGCATCGAGGTGACCTTTGTCGATCCCAGCGATCCCGCAGCCTTTGAAGCGGCCATTCGCCCGAATACCAAGATTATTTATGGCGAAACCTTGGGCAATCCGGATATTTTTGTCTTTCCATTTGCCGAAGTTTCAGCGATCAGCAAAGCGTACAACATTCCGATCATGATCGACAATACCTTTGCCACGCCCTACCTTTGCCGTCCCTTTGAGTGGGGCGCGCATATCGTCACCCACAGCACCACCAAATTCCTCGGTGGGCATGGTACGACCATTGGCGGCATCATCATTGATGGCGGCAACTTCGACTGGACCAGTGGTCGTTTTGACAACTTCACCACCCCCGATCCAAGCTACCACGGTCTCGTCTATGCAGATCTGTTGGGCATGGGGCTGCCCCCCTTTGCGATCAAGGCCCGTGTCCAGACGTTGCGTGACATCGGTGCCAGCCAGTCCCCCTTTAACAGTTGGCAGACGCTGCAGGGCGTTGAAACCCTCAGCCTGCGCATGGACCGCCACGTCAGCAATGCGCAAAAGGTCGCCGAATTCCTGCAAGGCCATGCCAAAGTCAAATGGGTCAGTTATCCCGGTTTGGCCGACCATCCCCACCACGAACGTGCCAAGCAATATCTGCCCAAAGGACCGGGCGCGATCCTCGGCTTTGGCATCGAAGGGGGCAAAGAGGCCGGCCAACGCTTTATCAACAACCTCAAGTTGCTGAGTCACGTCGCCAATGTGGGGGATGCCAAGAGTTTGGCTATCCACCCCGCCAGCACCACGCACAGCCAACTCTCTGAAGCTGAGATGACCACTGCCGGGGTCAGCCCTGACTTCGTCCGGCTAAGCATTGGGCTCGAAGATAGCGAAGATATTCTCTGGGACCTCGATCAGGCATTGGCCGCGGCAACGGCGTAGCGTCTGAGAAGGGAGACAAGGAGACAGGAGACAAGGAGACAGGAGACAAGGGAACAGGAGAATAATAAGCTACTCTCGTATCTCCCCATCTCGTATCTTTTATCTCCTGTCTCGCCTTTCGCCTTTCGTGTTTGAAAAGGGGAACGATGGATAGTACACAAACGCAAAACGATCAAAGCTCTGTTGGTCTTGTCGAGTCAAAGTTCTTTACCTTCGCTGAGGATGAACCATTTTCGTTGGAGAGCGGCGCGCTGTTGGGGCCGGTGACCATCGCCTATGAAACCTATGGCCGTCTGAACGCTGATCGCTCGAACGCGATTTTGATCTGCCACGCCCTCAGCGGCAGTGCCCATGCCGCCGGCTATCACGATGCCGATGACCGCAAACCCGGTTGGTGGGATGAGTGTATTGGCCCTGGCAAAGCCTTTGATACCGATCGCTTCTTTCTGATCTGTAGCAATGTGGTCGGCAGCTGCTATGGCTCAACCGGGCCGGCTGTGATCAACCCGACGACCGGCAAAGCGTATGGGCTGAGCTTTCCCGTGGTGACCATTGGGGACATGGTACGTGCCCAGGAAAAGCTGATCGACCATTTGGGGATTGACCAGCTTCTCTGTGTGGCTGGCGGCTCGATGGGGGGGATGCAGGTGTTGGAGTGGGCCGCCAATCACCCAAACCGTGTCAAATCTGCAATATCGTTGGCGACCACGGCGCACCACAGCCCCATGTTGATCGCCTTTAGCGAGGTGGGCCGCCAGGCGATCTATGCCGATCCCGCTTGGAACAATGGCAACTACTATGAGAATGGTAAACGGCCCGATGCGGGGCTGGCAGTGGCGCGCATGGTGGGGCATATCACCTATCTGAGTGAAATGTCGATGCATCAGAAATTTGGGCGGCGGTTGCGCCAGTTGGAAAAGTACGGCTATGAATTTGAGACCGAGTTTGAGATCGAGAGTTATCTCAAATATAATAGCAACAACTTCACCCGTCGCTTTGATGCCAATAGCTATCTCTATGTGACCAAAGCGATGGATTACTTTGATCTCGCCAAGGATACTGGTTCGTTGGCGGCTGCTTTTGCTGCCGCTGAAATGGTCAAGTTCCTTGTCGTCAGCTTTACCAGTGATTGGCTCTACCCTAGCTACCACAGCAAAGAGACCGTTTCTGCGCTAACCGCCGTCGGTGCGGATGTGACTTATCTTGACATTCAGAGCAATTGGGGCCACGATGCCTTTCTGTTGGAAGTTGAGACGATGACCCGGCTATTGGGCAGTTTTCTCGATCGACTGGTGCGCGAAGAGTTGATCGCGCCGCCGGAGACGGCGAGTGTGAGCAAAACTTACAGGGCAGCGCCAACCCTGGAAACGCAGCAAACCGACCCGCGATTGGCAGCGCAACTGGGTGCTGCCGAGGTGATGGCGTAGTGAGTACAAGCAAGCAGAACCAACCCATGAACGCGCTCCCAACCGTGACACCTGAAACATTGCGCCCTGATCTGGCTGCAGTGGCGCAATTGATTCCAGATGGAATCAAGGTGCTCGATCTGGGCTGTGGGGACGGTGAATTGCTTGAATATCTAATTCACCATAAAAAGGTAAAAGGGCGCGGCATTGAGTTGAGTGAACAGGGCGTTCTCTCCTGTGTGCGCCGTGGCTTAAGTGTGCGTCAAGGCAACCTCAACGAAGGGCTGGCTGATTATCCCGATCGCAGTTTTGATTACGTGGTGCTGAGCCAGACCTTGCCCTTTCTCAGTGATGCCCGCCGCAACCTGTTGGAAATGCTGCGTGTTGGTCATCGCGCCGTGGTCAGTTTTCCCAATTGGGGCCATTGGCGCTGCCGGCTGGAACTGCTCCTGACGGGGCGCATGCCCGAGCCGCCTGGCCTGCCTCAACCCTGGTATGAAGCGCCGCGCTGGCAGGCTTTTACCGTCACCGATTTCGCACGCTTTTGCCGCCTGATCGACGTACGCGTGGTTGAAGCGGTCTATCTGAGCAACGGGCGGCGCATCGATGTCAACCTTGGCAAAAATCTGTTGACGACGACCGCCGTTTTTGCGCTAGAGGCGCTGTAGGCTTTGACAGGCTCAGCCGTCGGCACATGATAAAGAACCAATAACAAAGGACCACTGACAAAGGAGCACCATGAAAAAGATCCAAACCCAAGGCGTACATCACGTTACGCTGCTTGGTGCCAATCGCCAAACGTCGATTGACTTTTGGGAAGGGGTATTGGGGATGCCTTTTCTCTTTGAGCAGCCAAATCTTGATGTACCCAAGCAGAACCATCTCTATTTCGATCCCGGCGATGGTCGCCTTATTACCGTCTTTACCGACGAAGACAAAAAGCCCGATCCGACACCCAACCCCGAAGGCATCGGCAATTTACATCACATCGCCTTTATCGTCTCGCTGGTCACTTACAAGCAGGTGACACAACGACTGAATGAGCGCGGTATTCATCACAGTGGCGAGGTTGATCGCGGCTTTATGTGGTCGATCTACTTCCGTGATCCGCTCGGCCAACTCTTGGAACTCGCCTGTTACAAATTTGTACCGCCCGTCGGCTACACCGAAGGCCAAGTGCTCCACGAAGCACACAAACTGCGTATCGCCCGCGGCGACTACAACATCGCCGACGAACATCTCGCCGACGCAATTGAATTGATGACCCACCGAGCCACATCATCACTTTCCGATGACCGTAGCGCCAAAAACCCTTACAACTGAGTTATGTCTACCGCTTCCCATTCCGATATACTTGCTGATAATCTTTCCGAATATACCAACCCGCTCTGGTACGATGCCGAAAACCGCTGGGCACCCGATGATGATTTTTATCTGGCGCTGGCCAAACGGATTGGCGGGCCGGTGCTCGATGTCGCCTGTGGCACGGGGCGCTTGACGCGCGCGATTGCCGCGACGGGCATCGCGATTACCGGCGTTGATCTAATGGCACCAATGTTGGCCCAGGCCCGCGTATTGGCCGGCAATCTGCCCATTACCTGGCAGCAGGCCGACTGCCGCACCATGCACCTGGGGCAGCGCTTTCGTCTGGCGCTGATGACCAGCCACGGCTTCCAACATCTGCTCACCAATGCGGATCAGGATGCCTTTCTGGCGACGGTCTATGCGCATTTGGAACAAGGCGGACGCTTTGCCTTTGAGACGCGCAACCCCGGTGACAGTGATTGGCACGACACCGATTGGGAGATGTGGCGTACCTTCGTTGATCCGGCGGGGCAGACGGTTGAAGTCTGGGCGCGGTCGACCTATGATCAGCCCAACCTGCTGGAACATGTTGAGCTACATCGCACACTTCCTGCAACTGGAGAGACGGTCGAGTCGCAGATCACCCTGCGCTATACCGGAGTCGAGGAACTCAATCTGCGATTGGCCGCGCATGGCTTTACAGTCGTGGAGCAATATGGCAACTGGATGCCCCACCCGCTGATTTACGATAGCCCGGAGATTATTACGGTCTGTCAGCGGTAAATTTTCACTATGTTAACCGCAATTATCCTCACCAAAGATGAGACCACCCACATCACCGATTGCATCGCCAGCGTCCAGCCGTGGGTCGATCGGGTGGTGGTCTTTGATTCGCAGGTCAACGATACGGTCTGTGCATTGGCAGCAGAGGCGGGTGCGGAGGTGCTACGCCGCCCTTTTGATAACTTTGCGGCCCAACGACAGGCCGCGGTCGAAAGTGTCGATGCGGAATGGATTCTTTTTGTCGATGCCGATGAGCGGGTAACGCCCGCCTTGGGGGCAGAGATACAGCGGGTCATGGGTGATGAGGCTGTGAATGGCTATTGGATCCCGCGCCGCAACTATATCGCTGGCCACGAGATGTGCCACGGCGGCTACTTCCCGGATTATCAATTGCGTCTACTACGGCGCAGTAGTGCCCACTATGATACGACGCGCGAGGTGCACGAATTGGTTGACGTGGGAGGACAAACGGGGAAATTGCGGGAGCCGCTGATCCACTATAACTACGCTTCATGGACCCAATTCCATGAGAAGCAGCGCGTCTACGCTGCCTACGAAGCACGGATCTTAGCCGGACGGGGCATTCGTCCGCGACCCCATAATTTTCTCTTGCAACCGTTGCGTGAATTTCGGCGCCGCTATATCACGCTCGCAGGGTGGAAAGATGGGCTGCCGGGGCTGTGCTTGGCGCTGTTACTGGCTTGGTATTATGGGGTTATCCCATATTGGTTGATGGTGGGGCTTCGCAAGGCAGAGTAAACCAGAAGAGGCTGCCTCTGCCCAATTGGCTTTCGACGCCCACTTTGCCATGCAGTCGCTCTACAATCCGCCGGACGATCGAAAGGCCTAAGCCGTGGCCGGTCTGATAGTCCGTTGCGGTAAGGCGTGAGAGGGGCGCAAAGAGCTTTTCTGGCCGATCAATGCTAAAACCGGCCCCATTATCCTTCACCCAAAAGCGGACCATCTGATTCTCCACCCGATCACAACCTAGCTCTAAAACCGGTGGACGTCCGCCATATTTGAGGCCATTCGTCAAATAATTATACCAAACTTCTTCCAGCCACGGCCCGTAGCCAAAGACAGTGGGCCAACATTCAGGTACAATTAATTGCGCCTCATATTCTCTGGCAATATACTCGATGCGTTTGAGCGTTTCACCCACGATGAAACTCATGTCGACCTCATCGATCTCGATCTCTTTGGTGCCGCGCACAACAGCCAGTAAGAGCAGGGATTCGATAATCGTTCCCATCTTTTTGCCGTGGTCAATAATCACACCCAGATATTGTTGTACTTCTTCGTGAGGTAAGGTCTGATAGGTGTCGCGTAAAATATCGGCAAAGCCAACGACCAAGGTGAGGGGATTTTTGAGATCGTGGGCAACAGTATGCGCATAGGCATCTAATTCTTCGTTACGTGCCTGTAACTCGTCGCGCTTCTGGCGTAGGTCTTCTAATAGACGGGCGTTTTCGATGGCGATTGCTGCCGAGGCGGCCAATGTTTCGGCGAGGACCTGATCGCTTTCGTTAAAGCTACTTTTTCGCTTGTTGACCAACTCCAGCACACCAATCACGCGGCTGCGTGCTTGCAAAGGCACCGCCAACAGAGAATTGGTGCTGTAGCCAATGCTCTCATCGACCGCTCCCGTAAAGCGTTCGTCGGTTTTGGCATTGCTGGTATGGACACTCTTCCCATTGCGGGCCACCCAGCCAGCAATCCCTTGATCGGCTGACAGGTGCATAATTGTGTCTGGCGTAATGTTTTGCCCATGCGAATAGATGCCGACACAGATCAACATATTCTGTTCTTGTTCGTCCCACAGCCAGACGGAGCTACCTTCGGTATCAAGCAGTTCGCTGAGTGTACGCAACAGTTGATTGATCACCTCTTGTAGATCAAAGGTCGAGGCTAGCAACTGCGCAACTTTGTTCAGCAATAAGAGTTTATTATTCGTTTGCCGTAGCTCTTCGAGTGATTGATCGCGTTCCCGCTCCAATCGACGCTTTTCTAGCGATTGGCGCACGACCGCCGGCAAGAGCTGAATATATTCATTGTGCAGTCCCTTGACGACATAATCGCTCGCTCCCAGCTTCATTGCTTCGACTGCCGTAGAGGTATCATTCTGCGCTGTAATCATGATAATCGGCGGTGTAGCACGGCGCGTCGCCAATGATTGCAGAATCTCTAACCCACTACGATCCGGGACATTTTGGTCCAATGCCAGCAAATCATATTGATTGCGCTCCAACATGGCTAGCCCATCGGCACCATTTTTGGCGAGATCAACAATGTAGCCCTCTTGCTGTAATTTTATCTGGAAGAGGCGGGCAGCCGTGTGGTTATCTTCCACATATAAAATGCGTTGAGGCAGATGTGTATTGATTTGTTCAGATTTTACTGGGACTGTCTCTGCCAGTGACCTAACATCTATCATGATTGTTGAACCGTGCTGATCCCATTTACGCGCGCTATTCGGATTAAATTCTGTGTTGCTTGTTCAAACGTATCATCATGACTGATGATAAAGAGCTGACGAAACCCTTTCACTTCTAGAATTTGTCGGGCCAATGCATCGCGCCGCGTCTCATCTAAATTGGTGGTCGGTTCGTCAAAGAATGCTACATCAATTGCGCTCATTTCGCGCAAAAGTGCCAAGCGGACGGCAAGAGCGGCCGTCATTTGCTCTCCACCGGAGAGTTGTGCAAATTGACGTTCGCGACCATCCACCTCTAGCGTGATCCCATAATCCTCATTCCAACTGAGATGACGCGTATAATCTTGCATGATATCACTAAATACCCCCATCGCGCCATCACTGATTTGCTTGATTAACGCTTTTGTAATGTATGGCCCCGCCTGACGTAATAAATTGCGCAATGCCTCAAGCACTTCGGTCTGTTGGCGTAGCTGTTGTTGCTTCTGTTGCAGTGTAGCTAGCTCGCGCTCTTGGGCACGCAAAGTGGCCTCTTCCTTCTGCTCCCGTTCTTGTTCGCGTTGTAGGAAGGTTGATTCAGTCTGTAGGGTGTTCTGTTGATCGCGCAGGATCTGTTCATCGACTAACAGCCGCTGGTAGCGGTCGCTTTCAAATTTGTTAATTGCTGTGGCTAATGCCGCTGCTGCTTCCTGGACGGCTACTTCTGCATTGATGACTAGCTTGCGCAATCGTTCTACTTCTGCTTGGCGCGTAAGCAAGCTAGAGGCTACCTGCTGGTGGCGCAAAAGCTGTTGATAGCTATCAATTGTTGTTTGCAAGATCTGCGCTACACTCTCCATCTCGCGATCAAGCGTGGAAAATTGTTTCATCTGCTCTTGTAGCGCAGCAAGCTCGGCTTGGGCAGTGGCCTGTTTCGCCGCGACAACCGCACTTTGCTCGGCTAAACTCGTTCGGCGTGCTGCTGCTGCTTGTGCAACGGCCTGTTGTTGGCGGGGATTACCCAATGTTGCCAACTGCTGCGTCAACCGTTGTACCTGGGTCGGTGCGTCGCTAAATTGTGCGATCCGTTCGCGTTGGCTCTCCAGCGTAGCCCCAGCAGAGATGAACTCCTGTTGCAGACGTTGGCGCTCCTCTTCGCGTGGCATTGTGCGCAATTGCTGCTCGATCGCTTTGAGCCGCTTTTGAAGAGCTGTTAGTTGCGTCTCATCGCTTTTAATCGTCTGCTGCTGCGTCCGGTAATCGGTACGTAGATCCTCCAGACGTTTGCTGTTGCGCTGCTGTAGCTCTTGGCGATGCTCAGCGGTTAGCGGCTGTTCGCAGAGGGGGCAAAGCGCGGTTTCAATCGTTTCCAGTAAATTGCTCTGCTCTTTTAAGCTGTCGGCCTCGACTTTAAAGCGAGCCAATGTTTCCTTGTGCGCGTCGATTTGCCGGCGTAGGGTTTCATCGGCGCTCTCTTGAGCAGCCCGTTCCACTTCTAGCGTGGCGACCTCTGCCAATTGGCGCTCCAATGTGGCCAACCGTTCCTGTTGCTGTTGGCGATCCGCTTCTAACTTGGTGAGTTGACTCTGCGCATCTTCAAGCCGCATGCTTTTTTGTTGCGCCTCATGCAACTGTACTTCCAGGCTCTGTTGCTCCGCCACCGCGTCTGTTAAGGCTGCAACGGTCTGTTCTGCCACAGTTACCGTTTTAAGTTCCTTCGTAAAGCGCTCTAATTCTGCTGTCGTGAGGCCAACCGTCTTGTCTAGGTTATTCAGCTGCCGCTCCAGTTGTTGCCGGCTGCGCAGCGCCTTTTCTAACCTCTTTTGTTCGGCCTGTGCTGCAATGTGTCGTTCATACGCATCCTGATGTTGTTGGACAATTGCCGCTGCCTCTGCGCTTTCAACCAATGCTTGCTCGACACTTTGCAACTGTACGCTGAGGGCTTGCTGTTGCTGATCGGCCTGTTGCTGTTGCAGTTGGAGCGTGGCGACTTGCTGCTGTATTGTATCCAATGCACTTCGCTCGGCACTGATCTGTTGCAAGGTGCCCTTTACCGTTTCTGCTTTTTCGGTGACTTCGGTCAATTTCTGTGCGCGTGCCAGAATCGCCTCTTGCAAAGCCGGTAGCCGTTCCAATCGACCGACATAGCCGGCCATGTCGACCTCTAAGGTGTGCTGCCGTTGTTGCAAGGTGCGCAGCGGATCGAGCAATTTATCAAAAGCTTGTTTATACTCTTCGACTTGTAGGAGTGGATCAAAAACGGCTTTCCGTTGGGCCGGTGTCTGGAGAAACGCAGCTGTAAAGGTGCCCTGTGGCACGCCCACAGCATCGCTAAAGAGGCGGGTGAGATCCGCAGTGGGATCAACGCCCATGTGCTGGCGCAGAAAGTGCAAGACATCGGCTTTGCCTTCGCAGAGTTTACTACCCAGATCTGGATCGTAAATGGCGTGAAAATTGCTAGAGCCACAACGCCTGATCACCTGATAACTTCGCTCGTCGAGATTGCTGACCAATGTTACCGTAATCTCGGCGCTTTTTGTGCCTTCCCGCACAAAATCGCTCTGCTTGTAACCGGCGAGGCAATCAAAGAGTGCAAAGCCAATCGCTTCCAGCACTGTACTTTTGCCCGCCCCATTGTGGCCAACAATCGCATTAACCCCGTCGGTAAATTCAATTTTGCTCTTGGCGTAGCTTTTGGTGTTTTCCAGCTCTAAAGAAACAATCCGCATGAATTGACCTTATTTCACGACTGACCAATGACGACTGACCAATGACGACTGACCAATGACAACTGACCAATGACAACTGACCAATGACGACTGACCAATGACAACGTTAAAGTAGACAAGATGTACAAAATTTGCAGGATTCACAGAGCAAAAGAGAAATCTTGTACATCTTGTTACTCCTGCCGATCAATTGAAATTTAACGGCTTCATCCTAATTACAACTGAAGCCGATCACCAATTTCGGCGAGAATTGCTTCACCGTTGGCGCCGTTGAGCGCCAACTGTTTGAGGGTGAGCGCAACATCGGTCCACGCTTCACTGGTGGCTTGAAAACGTGTATCGCGATTGAGCAGATCGGTTAGTACCTGTCGCTCTAGCTCTGCACGGTTCATCGCTTCTGTGCCATCGATTGCAAATTCGCCTGAGCGCGTAAAATTCTTGACCAAGGTCATCAGTGGAAAGAAGGTCTCTTGCACCAATGTCTCAATTGCACCTAAATCGAGCGCGCTGCGGTCAAATGGCAAAACCCCGGTGAGTTGCAACTCAACGACTGGCTTTTCGAGCGCTGGTAATTCGCGTGCCCCCACATCGCGCGCTTTGCGTTGCAGCAATTCGCGGCAGTGATCAAGCAAATGTGCTGGCGATGTCAATAGATCCGTCTTCATAGAGAAGCGGTAAAAGGTGCGCCGCGGGTTGGCGTGTAAGGTCGCCACATGCTTGACCCACTTTTGTGCCGCCGCTCTCCCCGTTGTGTTACTCTCTTGTTCGACTTCAGTCTCAGTCGATTCAGTCTCAGTCGATTCAGTCTCAGTCGATTCACTCTCAGAAGCCCTCTTCTCAGGACCTACATTCTCTGTAGATTCATTCGTTGCGGATTTCTGCATGACTGCGCTCACAGTGCTATGGCTCACAGTGCTATGGCTCACAGTGCTAGGGCGCATCTGTTTCGTGTCGACTTCGACGAGATAATAGCCCCGCTCTTTCCAATCTGATTCCGCAACGCTACAGCTTTCCGGGCTACCGGGATTGTAGATCCAATCGTCAAAGGTAAAGGGTTTGTGAACGTGGCCCAGGGCCAGATAGTCAATATGGGGATGCAAGACTGCCCATTGACGATGGCTCAGTCCGCCCCCTTGGTCTGCCAAAACACCTTCAACACCAGCATGGGCCATAAAAACGGTGTACTCAATGCCATCGTTGGGGTATGCCTCCAGTGCTCGGGCATAACTTTCAATGGCGGTAGCTGTGCCAGCGCCAAAGTAGCGCAAACCATGAACACGCACCCCAGGCACCGGATCGTAATAGGAACCGGCGCGATTTTTGTAGGGCTTGATCTGCGCCTCGCCATTTTCAAAGGTCGGTGTCAGCAGAATCATCAGATCCCGCACGGCGAGAAATTCCATCCAGCCGACACGTTCACTGTAGTAGGGGCGCTCATGGTTGCCTTCGATCGCCAAGCAAGGAATGCCTTTGCCATGCAACTTGTCCAAGGCGCGCATCGCCTGGTTGAGGGTAAGCGCATCAATCGCCCGTTTTTCAAAGAGATCTCCCGAGAGCACCACAAAGTCAACGTGGGCTGCAATGGCTTCATCGACAATGTGGTGAAACGCACGACCAAAGTCATTGAAGCGTTCGCGTAAATTATATTGCCACTTACCAAGATGGCAATCTGCTACATGGAGGAAAGTTGTTTTCATGGGTATGGTATGATTGTCTCTAGCGTACTCAGATATTGGACTCGTTCAGCCCAATCATTGCATCTGGCACGCAAAGATTGCCAGATGGCTGTGAGGAGCAAACTTTTATAGTATCCGTCGACCGCAGAGCAAGAGGCAAACCCACGTCTCAACTGCGGTTGATGGATTAGAGTTGTTCCCAAGTAAAGCCTGAGGCGGAGGTGACTGTCACTGGCCACTGTGCGATCTGCTGTACGAACTTGGTTGCGGCCAGTGACAGTCACCTGGATTGCTTAAAAAGGAACAACTCTATTATTCATTGTCACTGAGGAAGAGACTCAGAAGGGTACTCACCAAGCTGATGACAATGCCACCGAGCAGCGCTGCCCAGAAGCTTTCCACCTGCAAACGCCCATCACTCAATGCACCGGTCAGCATCAACATTAGCGCGTTGACAATAAAGGTAAAAAGACCCAGTGTCAATATATAGACGGGACAGGTGAAAAACCCAATGATTGGTTTGATCAGAGCATTGATCAGACCAAAGATCAGCGCAACAATTATCACGCCTGTTGCATCGTTAGTGAGGGTGATGCCGGTGACATAGGTGGCCGCGACCCATAGCGCAACGGCATTGATCACAAGCCGAATAATCAATCTGCTCATAAGACTATTTCTTTTTGGTTATTAATCCTGTTTGTTGTTAACCAGTGCGACCAATGACAAATGACTAAATCTTGCGTCGCATCGTGAGCAAGGTCTGTTGTTCTTGAAAGCCGGCCTGACGAGCCGCGGCAATGGCTTCGCTATGCTGTGCGCTCAACGTCAACAGCACTGGCCACCGTGGATACTCCTGCAAAGTGGCCAGTGCCCATTGCAACAGTGTTGCTTCATGTTGTCCATACAACTCTGGCTGCACCCAGATCTGCAATTGGTGCAAACCACGCCAGCGCGCCGCCGTAAGTACAAGCGCAGCATCAAAGCGCCGTGTGCTTTGAATGCAACGGCGGTACACATGTTGCCGTCCAACGGACCGCCAGAACCACTCGCCGATCAGCTGTTCAAAGGTGATCTGAAAGTCAACTCGGCGCGGTGGTCGCCACCATTGCATTTGCCCATTTTGCTGATTGTTGACTAACTCATAAAGCGATTGCCATTGGTCGGCAGAAAAGGTGCGTAGTTCCGGTATTTCGAGCGCCTCTTCAAGAGGGGGAATCCGCTCCATGCGCATATCAACACTGCCGCCCACTTCTTCAAAATTGAGCCGCTGATAGAGCGTGCGTGCAATATTGTTTTGCGCATAGACCTGGAGAACCGCCCAGTCGCCACCACTTTCGTTAATATAATCGATTGCACTCAACATCAGTTGCCGCGAGATTCCCCGCCCGCGAAAGGTTGGTGCTACCGCAACATTGGCGATCTGCCAACGTACGCCCGACGAATCAGCTTTTTGCACCGTCACATTACCCACGACCTTACCCTCTTCGACCCAGACAAAGCCGCCAAAGATATCGTCAAATTCGCCGGTGCTGCGGTTGAGCAACTTTAAGAGGGTGCCAACGTGGCTCATGATGCGCATTTCGCGCAGAGCCGCGCTACCGCGTGGATCAAGCTCATGTGCAAATGCATCGGCAATGAGCTCAGCAACCGGACGCAGATCCCGTCCAATATCAAAAGGACGAATTCCCGACTCAATTGATTTGCCAAAACGACGGCTAAGGGCGTGATAGGCGGTCATGGGTAAGTCCAATACTTCCAGTGGGTATCAATCCCGCATTATGTCGCAACGCGCACAAGCGCCGGCCGCAACACGCGGCCTTTGTATTCGTAACCGGTGCGCAATGTTTGAATAATGTGATTGTTTTCTACGCTGTCACTTGGCTCGCTAGAGACCGCTTCATGGCGACTCGGGTCAAACTCACCATCCAACGCAATGGGTGTTACGCCTTGATCCTCCAAAAGAGTATCTAACTTTTTGCGGATCTGGCGAAACCCATCGAGCCATGCATTCTCTGTCTCATTCAACTCGGCAGGCAGATTGCCAAAGGCCAGTTCCAAGTCATCAACAACGGGTAACAGTCGTTGAATAATATGACCACTGGCGCGCTGAATCTCATCGGCCAACTGTTTTTCCTGACGGCGGCGGCTATTTTGAAATTCAGCGGCGCTGCGTTGGAGCTTATCAACGAGATCGTCGGCTTTTGCCTCGGCGGCGGCTAGATCTGCCCGTAACGCTGCAATCACTGCCGCATCACGCGTTTCTGTCTCACCGGTTGCGCTCGCTGTTGTTTCTTCTGTGCTGCCATTCGTTGGTTCCATCACATCTTTGGCTACTCCAACCGAATTAGCACTGTTGGCATCGTCGCCAATGGCTTCTGTGCCGACTGCTTTCTCTATTTCTTTTGGTTCCATCTCGGCAACGGTAGATTCATTGGTCATTGCTGATTTCACTTCCTTTAAAAATTAGCTCAATTTGACTAATACCTTCGCCAAACCTTGTTTTGGCGGAAATTTCCAGATGTCATTCCTGCGCAGGCAGGAATCTACTCGTGTAACATGAAGATGGATTCCTGCCTGCGCAGGAATGACGGCTCTAATTTCTGAAATTGGCG
>DAOUCA010000217.1:0-7860 GCA_034432375.1 Caldilineaceae bacterium | reverse complement strand
CAATTCCTGGCTAAACTTGCTTTCTGCTTCGACTTCACGTAATCTAAATCCCATCAGGTGACTCCTTTTGGCTTTCTGTTGGTCGCACAACAAGTATGCCTCAGAAGTCACCTGATTCCCTTATTTGAATGGTCTTGCTTTTAGGCCATTCTAGAAAAATAATTATTCAGGAAGCATGGCTATTCTTCGTGCGTCTTCGTGGATTGCTGGAGTCTGGCGAATGGGGCGTTACCACTGGACACCTGACAGGTGTGATTTTCGCCAGACTCCAGTGGATTATTTAAATCCTGGATGGTCCTTACCTTGCCCAGCGACTAGATTTTCACCATCTGTTGCCAACTGCGGCGCGCCAGGTCAAAATTGAGAGCAAAGAGCGCCAACGCATTCACCGCATGGAGCCCACGCAGGGATCCCAAGCCGATCTTGCCAAAGACCCAGATAAAGAGATATTGCAGCACAAAGAGCAGCACCACCAGGAGTGCACGCAGTGTCAAGCCGCGCGGCAGGCGTCCAACGAGCGCCACGATCACCATAACAAAAGGCACATAGGTCAACCACTTGGCAAGCTGAATATGCCAGGCCCAGTAGCTGCCATCGACCAAAATCGCCGAGCCGGCAAAAAAGAGCTGCGCAATAATACCGCCAATCATCAGCCATGCGCAGAGCAGCAGCACCGCGCCCATCCACCAACGAAATGTCCGCCGCTTGGGCATAGCCTGTACGGCGAGGTCCATCACTGTTGTCATTCAAGCCTTCTTTCTCTGAAGATATGCTAGAAAGCAAAGCAAATTGTGCTTTCCCTATCCATCATACCGGGGATGGCTCACAGAAAAGTGGCAGAAATTGTCACAACTTTCTCAACTATACTACGGTTGAAATGGGAACCGGAGTTTCTACCCCAGCAAAACTCCGGTTCCCATTCAGAGATGAGTATAAGAGTCTCGCTTTATCCGTAACCAAGGGATTGACTATCTGCGCGCCGGAAGCGAGCAAACCCTGGTATAGCGTGATGAGTTTCCCGTGGCGGAAAGAATAGAATCGTTTGCTTAAGGCCCTTCCAAAGAAATAAACATCCACGAAGCAACTAAAGGGCGGGGCCCTATTCACCCTAAAGAAACAGCGGCGGACGCCATGTTTCTTAGTAGTACACGAAGACACACGAAGATATATGTTTCCTTCGTGTGTCTTCGTGTACTTCGTGGATAGCTTATAATTTGAATTGGCGTTGGATTTGTACGAAAATCGTTATCGACAATGACGATTTTCGTGGAATATCAACACGATGCTTGATGATTTCCCCTTTACGCTGACCCAATCGGCAGAATGGCGGTAAACCTGGCCCCACCACGGTCACAATTGGCGGCAGTCAATGTGCCACCGTGGCGCTGAACAATGCGCTGAGCAATCGTCAGTCCCAACCCCATGCCACCGGTGCTACGGCTGCGCGAGGCTTCGCTGCGAAAGAGTGGCTCGAAGATATGTGGCAGGTCAGCAGGCGGAATACCGGGGCCTTCGTCGGTAACGGTGAAGTGAAGCTGTTCATTTTTTGTGCACCAGGTAAGGGTAACCGTTGCGCCGGTTGGTGAATGGCGGACGGCATTGTCCAACAGATTCTCCAGCAGCCGCAACAGCAGCTGTTCATCACCAAGCAACGTACTTGGCGGGTTCGCTGGCACAAGGTGCAGGTGCACGGCTTTACCCTGTGCAACGGGGGTAATTCGCTCAACCGCCTGTTGCACCACTTGTGGCCAAGCCAATTCGACTGGCACGAAAGGCTGTTCGGTATAATCAAAACGGACGAAGTCGACCAGGGCATTGATGCGTTGGTCGAGTGTGTCGGCTTGCGCCTGGGCAATGGTTAGATAACGATCCACTTGTTCCACTGTTTTGGCGACCCCACTGATTACGCCGGAGAGATAGCCGCGCAGGGCAAAGAGGGGCGTGCGCAGATCGTGAGCAATCGCGCCGATGAAGTGGCGGCGCTCCTGGTCAATGGCGGCTTCGTGCGCAACCGCGGCTTCGAGGGCATCGCGCATCACCGTGATCGCCGTCGCAACTTCATTGATTTCGCGCACATGGGATGACCCAATGTCAAAAGTTAGATTTCCCAAAGCAACCTGGCGCGCGGCTTGTTGGACAGCAGCCAGCGGCTGCAAGATGGTGCGCCCAATCAGCCAGCCGACAATGAGTAAGGTCCCCCCCATTGCAAGTAACGCGGATACCAGCGGCCAGATGCGCCAAGCTGTACCGGTCATGTCAAACGCGAAATGACGCTGGGTTGCTTCTACGACTTCCCAGCCCAAGCGCGGGATAACGAGGCAGAGAATCCACGAAAGTAAAAGCCAAAGGCGCATCGGAAGTGGTTTCATTGCGATTGCCCCTCAAAGCGATAGCCGACGCCCCAGACCGTCACGATATAGACTGGCTCACGGGGGGTCTCCTCAATTTTCTCGCGCAGCCGGCCAATATGCACCGTCACCGTGTGGCGGTCGCCGACGCTACCCCAAAAACGGTCGAGCAACTGGTCAGCGGTGAAGAGTTGGCGCGGGTGCTCGGCAAAGTGGGTCAGCAGCTCGAATTCGCGCGCGGTAAAGGCGACCGCTTCTCCGGCGACCCAAACTTGGTGGGCGCGCAGATCGATGCGCAGCCGGCCAAAGTCGAGCAGTGCACTTGGCGCGGCGACACCACTCTGATAGCGGCGCAGGACTGCTTTTACGCGCGCCACCACCTCTGCCGGCGTCGCCGACTTGACAATGTAATCGTCACCGCCCATGCCCAACCCGCGAATCTTGGCCATATCCTCGTCACGGGCGCTGAGAAAGAGAATGGGTACATTGGAGCTTTCGCGGATCTGCCGGCAGAGGTCAAAGCCACTTTGACCCGGCAGCATTACATCGAGCAAAATGCAGTCGATGCTCTGTTGGGCCAAAGCGTCCCTGGCTGTGCGTGCATCCTCAGCTATATGCACCTGAAACGCTTCCGCCTCCAAAAAATCGCGCATCAGTTCCGCAATCATCCGATCATCATCGACAACCAATATGGTGAGTGGCTTATTCATCATTTGTCCGCCGCATCCTCTTGCATGCTGCTCACTGTTTACATGATACGGTTGACGGATTCCAAGGGCGTAGGCTGAGCCTGTCGAAGCCTGCGCCTGTCGAAGCCTGAACCTGTCGAAGCCTGAACCTGTCGAAGGCTAAGCCGCTTCGGGTTCGACCCTTCGGCGTCGCTCAGGAGAGCGCAAACGCAGGGTCCGCGCCCTTGTCGGAATTCGCCAACAGCATCTTAGATTCTGCGCGTACTATAACACGTTTGTAACGCCGCGGGAAGAGCCATGGCACAACCGAGTACAATCTGTGCCGCTTTGTTGAGAATTCTGTGACATTTTGTTCTCCACCATTGGATCTGATTGGACGAAGTACCCAAAACGCGCTACACTTTGGCCATGAGTGAAACAAACGTGCTAATGGACTTTGATGGTCGACCCGCTGATTCGCCCTACGTGGAAACGATCTGGCGCAGTCGGAGTGAACATGCTGGCGAATTTCTCTCGGTGGCGGCCTCGCACTGGGAGATGGTCATCACCGAGTTGGATGGCAACATCCAATTGACCGTGCGCGGGCCAGAGACAGTGGCCAAGCCAGCCCTCTGCCCCGCCGATGGCGAGTGGTTGGGGGTGATCTTCAAGCTGGGGACGTACATGCCACAGTTGCCGACGGTCAAGTTGGTTGACGGCGAGGTCAATCTGCCCGCGGCCGGCGAACGCTCCTTTTGGCTCCACGGTGCAGCCTGGCAATTCCCCACCTATGACAATGTCGATACCTTTATCGCTAGGCTGGTGCGCGAAGGACTACTTGTCCATGAACCGGTGGTAGCCGCGGCGCTGCAAAACCAGGTCACCGACCTCTCGCTGCGCTCGCTCCAACGGCGCTTTTTGCACACCACCGGCTTGACGCAAGGGCAAATCAGCCAGATCGAACGGGCACGCTTGGCCATTGCGCTCCTGCAGCAGGGGGTCTCGATCCTCGACACGGTGGAAATCGCCGGGTACGCCGATCAGCCCCACCTCACCCGCTCGCTCAAACGCTTCGCCGGCCAAACGCCGGCGCAACTCCTCTCCCCTGCCACGGCGAAAGAGATGTCCTACGTCTCGATGACTGGACTTGTTGAATAGTACATTGCGACCCCATCCTCCTTTCTTTCCCCGCTCAACGCAAGTAGTTTTAGAAACTGGAGTCTGGCGAAAATCACACCTGTCAGGTGTCCAGTGGTAACACCCAATTCGCCAGACTCCAGTTAAAAATTGAGCCACGAAGAAATACGAAGGCACACGAAGAAAAAACTAAGATCCTTGTCTGATGTCGTTTTTGTTCAAGACGCAGCGCTGCCGTTGCGCTATGATAGAGGTGTCAGTCGATACCAAACAGTTTCTTGCAGATGGGAAAAGAACAATGCGTAAATTAATTGTAGCAGAATTTGTTTCGTTTGACGGCGTCATCCAAGCACCAGGCGGCGTTGATGAGGATATCGATGGCGGCTTTGCCCACGGTGGTTGGACCATGCCCTATTGGCACGACGACATTGGTGCCCACTTTATGCAGGCGATGGCCGAATGCGATACTTTTCTCCTGGGGCGCAAGACCTGGCAGGGGCACGGCGCTGCCTTTGATCCCATGCCCGAGGGTGATCCCTTTGGCGATGTGATGAATGGCAAGCAAAAGTATGTCGTCTCGACGACGCTCGAATCAGCCGATCTCTGGCGCAACTCGACCATTATCCGCGACAATGTGGTCGAAGAGATCCGCAAAATCAAAGAGATGCCGGGCAAAGACATCTACGTGGATGGCAGCAGTGTTCTCGTGCATACGCTGATCGAACATGATCTGGTCGATGAATACAGCCTGCTCGTCTATCCCCTGGTGCTCGGCGGCGGCAAACGGCTCTTTCGGGATGGTGAGCGCGTCAATCTGACATTGGTGGAGAGCAAACCCTTTCCGTCGGGTGTGGTCTTGATGCGCTATCAACCAGCATGAGGCGATGGTAACGCCGTAGCAGATCGCGGTTTTGCAATAAGAGAGTGCGGCCTAAATCCTGTGAAAGAAGGATGCCATGCGCAAAGTAACCGTCGCCGAATTTGTCTCACTCGATGGCGTGATGGACACGCCCAAATGGACCATCCCCTATTGGAACCGCGAGATCGCCCAGTTCAAACAGGCCGAACTCTTTGCCAGCGATGCCCTTTTGCTTGGCCGCAAGACCTACGCCAACTTTGCGCAGGCATGGCCACCCCGTACCGGTGCCGACGATTATGCCGATCGCATGAACAGCCTGCCCAAGCACGTGGTTTCAACCACGCTGCAAAGCGCGACGTGGCAGAATGCAACGATTGTAAACGGTGACGTGGTGGCGGCGATCCAGCAGCTAAAGGCGCAGCCCGGCGCGGACATCCTCGTCTTTGGCAGTGGACAACTGGTTGCCTATTTGGCACAACATCAACTGATCGATGAGTATCGCTTGTTGATCTATCCCCTTGTGTTGGGCCGTGGTCAGCGGCTGTTCCCAGAGAACAGCCGCGCCAACTTGACGTTGGTGGAGAGTCACCACTTCAGCTCCGGCGTGATGGCAATGATCTATCGGCCGGCCTAAACTCAAATCAACTCTCTTACAAACTAGGAATGACGAACAATGAATATTATTCTGTGGATCTTACAATTTTTACTGGCCGCACAGTTTCTCTTTCATGGCTATATCATGGTCTTCCCACCGGCGGCGTTGGTTGATCTGATGAATGAACAGATGGCCCCCTGGTTTCGGCTCTTTGTGGGCATCACAGAATCGTTGGGTGCGATTGGCCTCTTTCTACCTGGTCTCACAAAAATTATGCCGTGGCTGACGGTTTGGGCGAGCGTGGGGTTGATACTCGTGGCGGGCAGTGCCAGCGTGCTCCACTTCTCGCGCGGAGAAACGAGCAGCGCCATCATCACCCTGGTGATCTTTGTATTGCTAGCCTTTGTTGCGTATATGCGCTGGCAGGTCAAGCCAATCCGCCGTACAAGTGTGTAGGGAAGGACAGATCAAACAAATATTTTATCCACGAAGCAGCACGAAGAGACACGAAGAGACACGAAGAGACACGAAGAGACACGAAGAGACACGAAGAGACACGAAGAGACACGAAGAGACACGAAGAGAGATAAAGGGGAAACTGATCATGCGCAAATTAAAATTGCAACTACAAATGACCGTTGATGGCTTTATTGGTGGATCGCATGGCGAAATGGACTGAGTGAGCTTTAACTGGGACGAGGATCTCGTCCGCTATGTGACAGATCTGACCGAGTCGATGGATTGCATCGTGCTGGGCCGCAACTAGCCGGGGGTTTATTCCCCATTGGGCCGCGGTGGCTGCCGAGCCGAGTAATCCCGAAGTTGCCGCCGGCAAAACCTTTACGGAGAGCCCCAAAGTCGTCTTTAGCAAAACGTTTGATAGCTCAAAATGGGCGAACACAGTCGTTGCCCAAGGTGACTGGGTTGAGGCGATCACGAAGCTAAAGCAGGCAGAGGGGAAAGATATCATCGCCTATGGCGGTGCCACCTTTGTTTCGGCGCTTATCAAAGCCGGGTTGATCGACGATCTCCATCTCTTTATCAATCTAGCGGCAATTGGCAGCGGTATGTCAATTTTTCAGGAGCTAGCGCACAAACAAGCGCTGGCCCTAGTCAAGGCGACCCATTTGCGTGTGGGATTGTTGTGCTGCATTACACACCAAAGCGCGATTAATGTGGTATGTAAATCAGTGTGGCAGTGCGGCAATTCTGCTACCCTGCCACACTGATTGATGTCAACGTGATTTATCAGTCAATCAGCGGTTGCAAGGCCGCGGCGACATCTACGTCGCTAGGCAGAGTGATATAAAAGGTTGTTTCCAATAGATCCAGCAGCTCATCCACGCTCGTTACGATGCGCTCTTCGCCAGGAGTGCCGGTGGGATAGATCGTAAAACAATTGTCCCGTAGCGCATACCGGCGACCCGGCGCAACGCGCGCCACGTTAAGCCCGCTAATAAAGTGTGAATCGGGATGGTGACAAACCCAAAAGTTGCTCAATTCATAGTCGGCCGGCTGCTGTATCGTCAGATCAAAGCGATAGAGCGCCCGCCATGTCCCTAACACCAACGCCTCCAGAATATAGTCATCCCCATCAGTGACAAAGCGGAATGGTTCATGCGGCGTCTCTTGTACCAGATCCGGCTCCAGCAACAGTGGCGTGGTCGGGGTCATGCCGCCAAAGCCCACATCGGCCATGTAAGCCTGCCCATCGATTGTTAACAGTTGCACCATGTGGGTGCGCGACGGCATAAAACCGGGCGGTCGCCCCCAGACCACGCGACCACCCAACGGCTTGCTAGCAAAGCCCAATGCTAGCAGCACCTGGCGCAGCAACCCATTCTGCTCAAAACAGAAGCCACCGCGCCGATTATAGATCAACTTGGCTTGAAGTGATTCCAAATCCAGCTTGACCGGCAAGCGTAGAAAAGGATTGAGATTTTCAAAGGGGATCACTTGCGTGTGGTGCTGCACAATAGCCTGGAGGGTCGCCAGGGTTGGGTTGCGTGGACCGCGGTAGTCGATGCGTGCAAAGTAGGCATCGAGATCGGGGGTTAGTGGCTGGACTATTTGCTCTGTCATTACGCTCACCTTTTACTTGTATACGGCTTACTTGGACTAATACCTTCGCCAAACCTTGTTTTGGCGGAAATTTCCAGATGTCATTCCTGCGCAGGCAGGAATCTACTCGTGTAACATGAAGATGGATTCCTGCCTGCGCAGGAATGACGGCTCTAATTTCTGAAATTGGCG
>DAOUCA010000216.1:0-96397 GCA_034432375.1 Caldilineaceae bacterium | reverse complement strand
CGAGTAGATTCCTGCCTGCGCAGGAATGACATCTGGAAATTTCCGCCAAAACAAGGTTTGGCGAAGGTATTACTATTAGTTAAATTGAGTTTTTCTGCGAAGACTAAAGTCTTTACTACCTGTTCAAAGACTAAAGTCTTTACTACGGTGAGGCAATGTTTATGGCGGAGTCCACTACGCAGTCTGACACCATGCAACTTACCCCGATCATGGAAGACTTTGTCTTTGGCGGGATTGAGGCGGATGATACGCGCCTCCTGGCCGAGCTGCGGCGACGCGGCACAGGGTTGCGCCATCGCTACACCATTGCCCCGCGTGATCCACGGCCCGGCGAGGCAGTGCAACTCACTGTCTATGCCGGACCGGATCTTGCCATTGATCGGATCACAGCCTACCTAACAACCGACGGGACACGCCCAGTTGGAGCACAGGGCGTGCCCTCGAATGGGGTGGCTATCGAGTTGTACTTAGTGGATACGCAATGGGAACCGGCGCTGTGGGATTATATCGGCATTTGGCAAGGAACGATTCCGCCGCAGGTGGATGGAACCTTTGTCGACTATCTGATCCAAGGCTGGCGTAGCTATGATGAGAATTTTGCAGTTTGGTGTAGCGAGCCCAATCTTGATGGCACCATTGAGCGGCCAACGCGCTATGGCTACACCGTAGATAACATCGCCAGCCCGCCATGGGCTCGTGACGCCATGGTGTACCAGATCTTTGTCGATCGCTTCACTGGCATCACCGATCGCTGGCTGAGCACGGATGAATTGAACAGCTTCACTGGTGGTACCCTCAATGGTGTACGCGAGCATCTTGACTACATTGCGGATCTCGGCATAACCGCGATCTGGCTCAGCCCCATCTTTACGGCTACCAGCTACCACGGCTACGACACCGTCGACTATTACGCCATCGACCCACGCTTTGGGACAAAAGACGATCTCCAACAACTGGTGCAAGCAGCCCACGCGCGCAAGATCCGCGTCATCCTCGATTTCGTGGCCAACCACACAGGACCCACGTTTTACCCTTTCGTGGAAGCACAGGCTGGGGATGACACCTATCGCAAATGGTTTACCTTTGACGAGGCGTACAAACATGGCTATCGCACTTTTTTCGATGTAGCCACGATGCCACAGTTGGCCACCGATGCCTCCGCAGTTCGCGGCTATCTCTGCACCGCAGCAGCTTATTGGTTAACCGAATTCGATGTAGATGGCTACCGGCTTGACTATGCGGCCGGTCCCTCCCATGCCTTCTGGAGCGAATTTCGCGCGACCTGCAAACGGGCCAAGGCAGACTGTTGGCTCTTTGGTGAGGCGACACTCGCTGGGGCTGACTTGCGGAGTTACCAAGGGCGGCTTGATGGCTGTCTGGACTTTACCTTCTGCCGACAGATTCGTCGCCTCTGCGCCACAGCCGCATCACAGATCACCTTAGGCGCTTTTCTCACCCATCTCAGCCGGGCCCACCACTTTTTCGGCGCTGAGTTTCTGCTGCCCACTTTTATTGACAACCACGACATGAACCGTTTTCTTTGGGTAGTCGGTAATGATCAGCGAGAGTTGCGGCTAGCGCTCGCCTTGCTCTTTGCCTTCGGCGCGACACCAATTCTCTACTATGGCACCGAAATTGGCCTGAGCCAGCCACGCACCAAAGGGCCTTGGCGCGAAGAAGCGCGCCACCCCATGGTCTGGGAAGACGCGCAACAGGATCACGCACTATTGGCCTTTTGCAAGCGGTGGATTGCAGCCCGTCGCCAACATCCAGCACTCCGCCACGGTACGATCACCATCAAGTGGCTAGATGAGCTTCAGCAATGTGCCCTGGTTGAACGCCAAACAGAGAACGATCGCGTTCTCATAGCGATCAACTTGAGCGAGCAAACACAAAGCATTCCGCTCCCAACGGATGATACTGATGGCAGCAGGGCGCAACTCTTGCAAATTGAAGCCCGTATGGTAGTGCTGTGGAATAATCAATACTCACGTTGATGATTGTTGCCCTCGCATCACCAGCAACACCCCAATTACCACCGCCGTTCCCCCGATTAGCTGTTGTACCGTCGGCAGATCGCCAATCAACAGATAGGACCAGAGCACTGCAAGCACGGGGCTCATGGTGAGAATCAGCGAATGGACGCTCATTGTCATGTGGCGCAGCGCCCAGTAGTAGCAGATGCGACTGAGCACCACGTCCACCATGCTGGCAACGATGAGCAAGGGCCAAGTCTCATTCGTCGGCCAGACCAGATGCCCGCGCCCCCACGCCATGAGAAAGAGCGCAGCAGTGCTAGTCGCCAGTCGAAAGAAGAAAAAATTGACAAAATCGATCTGGCCGCCATCGCGCTTCACCAACGCCGTATGCAGCGCATAGGAGAGTGTACCGCAGACGACGATGAATGCGCCCAATCGTAGGTAATCGCCTGGTTGGAAGGCGATCGTAAAGACGCCGAGCATGGCCAGCGTAGCGCCAATCCACTGTCCGGCCCGAAAGCGTTCCCGCAGCCAAAGCACGCCAAAAAGCAGGCTAAAGAGGGTTGAAAGCTTGTTGAGCATCGAGGCGGTACCAACATCGATATAGAGCATGGCTGTATACCCCAGATTGGTACTCAAGCCAATGAGAAAACCAATCGCGAGAAAAAACCAGCGGTGACGCCAGAAGATGTGCAGATCGAGGCGGCGCGTCACCACGGCATAGAGGCCACAGACGACCGCGGCAATCCCCAACACGTAAAGAGCACCAGAATCTGGGGTGATATGCGGCGCAAGTAGCCGAGCGAAGACAAAATGCAAGCTGTCGAAGATCAGCAGCAACGGCAAGACAACGGTCATCGGAGTAGCCAGCCGCTTTGGGCTTGAAGATACCGAGGAATTCATCGGCTACTCACCCACCCTTGTGACTGGCATGGCTGACGCAGCATGTCGACGCCGCCACCAGTTGACCGCAAGATAGAGAAGCATACCAATCAGTAGAAGATGTTCAAAGATCGCAAAAGGTACCCCATAGCGCTTTGGATCCCAGTAGCTGATGGGGCTATGAAACCGTGTCTGCCAATCAAAGGGAAAGAAAAGTAATGGACCATCGTCGTAGTGTAGTGGAATATCAATGGCGGTGTGCAGGGCGCACGCACAACCGAGCCAAAAGAGCGCGCTGCCCCAACCCATCCCCTTTTGCCAGGCCCAATAGCCCAGCGCAATGTAGGCAATGATCAACAGTGGCGCGTGAAAGAGATTATGCGCGGCCATGACCCACGGTTCATGAAAAAACATGTAGTCAAAGAGATAGGCGGTATAGCTCTGTTGTGCGGCGGCCTGGTTACCGGGATCTAAGCGATTGCCGGCGATCAGGTCAAGGAGCATATAGAGAATTGCGATCACTATCAGGGGCAGGTCCGGCAAGATCGAGCCGAGCAGAAGCCAGCCGGAGCGGATCGGTGGCACCCAGTCTAGATAGCGTTCGGTGCCGGGTTCGCCTGGCAGCAACTTGCGCTCACGTGCTTTGAGCCGTTGATTGACGACGGCGGTCATCACATAATGGGTATAGGTTTGCATGAATATCGTTCAGATTTGTGCTAACCGGCGTGGCTTTGCAAGTCGCACTTTCCGGTTGGCAGAGACAAAGTTGCAAAGTGTTGCGCCTGGTTGACTGACATATCTCATTTTTCTGCCACAGCGAGCACAGAGAGCACAGAGAGCACAGAGGGGAAAAGTGCTTTTCTCTGTGCTCTCTGTGGCTTAAATTTAAGTTGTCAATCAGGGCAGAGCGCACAAAGCCCGGCAGTTTAGCAAATAGGATTGAAATTGCGTAGAATGTAACACAGATTAGCGGGGCACGCAATTCAAATTCAGCAGACGTAGACATCATAAGCAGGAGAGAAGGAGCCATCATGAACAACCGCGGTACCCACAATGCATTGCCAGACGAACGTAACGCCAATGTTCTCATCTATATTAATGGTGACCTCGTCCCGCGCGATGAGGCCAAAATTTCAGTCTTCGACAGCGGCTATCTTGTTGGTGACGGCGTTTGGGAAGGGATTCGATTGCATGAGGGTGTCTTTGTCTTTTTGGACGAACATCTCGATCGGCTCTTTGCGGGGGCTAAGATGACCGGCATGGATCTTGGTATGACACGCCAGGAATTGATCGAGGCCCTCCACAAAACGGTTGCGGCCAACAAGATGCACGACGGAGTCCATGCCCGGCTGATGATTACACGCGGCATCAAGAAGACCCCTTCACAAGATCCACGCCTGACTATTTCACCACCAACCGTTGTGATCATTGCCGAACACAAACTAGCCGATCCGAGCACTGCCGATGCTGGTGTGCGTCTCTTTACATCAACCGTCCGCCGCGGTTCGCCCGATTACTTGGATCCACGGCTCAACTGTCATAGCAAGCTACACGAAGTTATTGCGCTGATTCAGGCAATCGAAGCCGGTTATGATGAAGCACTCATGCTGGATCTTCACGGCTTTGTCGCCACCTGCAACGCCACCAATTTTTTTATCGTCCGCAAGGGCGAGGTATGGACTTCAACCGGACAATATTGCATGAATGGGATCACTCGCGGCAAGGTGATCCAGCTCTGTCGCCAAGAGGGCATTCCCGTCTTTGAGAAGAATTTTTCACTCGTCGATGTCTATGACGCCGACGAAGCCTTTGTGACCGGCACCTTTGGCGGCTTGACACCGGTGACCAATATCGATGGGCGAACGATTGGCGAGGGAAAACTTGGGGGAATGACAGCGCGGCTGCGGATGTTATATCAGCAGGCAATCCATCAGTGGGTTGCCCTTGCTACAGCACGCCAGTAGAACGCCCCGGCCATGTAGCTAGTACACAACAGCTTAAATAGAACCATGGTATTTAGTGGGACAGTCGGACAGCCGGACAGTGGGACAGTGGGACAGTCGGACAGTCGGACAGTCGGACAGTGGGACAGTGGGACATTTACCAATTTACTGTCTTACTGTCCCACTTAAGTACAGTTCGATAAGACTTTAGGGAATGTCACCCCTGCATAGGCAGGAGTCTACCCCCGGAGGCGTGGAGGACCGCCCGCTCCCCAATCGTCACCCCTGCGTAGGCAGGGGTCTACTGCTGTAAACCTTGGCTTCCTGCCTACGCAGGAATGACTGATTCCCTAGGAATTTATCTTCTTGCACTAAGGCCGCACTGTACTATACTGTTACAGCACGGTATCCATCTCTCGGCAGAATTTTGCCGACGAGGTATGAAGTACGTGTCGAACACGCTCATACTCGGCCCCAATTTGGTGTAACAGCGCTTCCCCATTGGCTGCGCTGTCACACAAATAGAGATTTTCCAATCCCTCGCAAAGGTGGGCAAAACGGTGTGCGCCAAGTTGCCCAGCCGGTGAGCGGAGTGTATGCGCAACTTGGCAGGCGGTCGACCCATCATCTATTGAAACTGCATCGCGCAGTTGTTGGAGCAGCGCAAGACTATTTTCGAGAAAGAGGGTGATCAGTTCACAAACCGTTGCGTTACCGTCAGCCCCCAATAGATCCGCAATCTCCAGAAGTACAGAGGGGTCGATAGCGTCGTCATGCAACTGCACTGGCTGATGATTAGATGCTGTTTTCGATCGGGCCATTTCTGTCGGCGCAGAATAGGGAAGCGGCCGATCCTGGCGAGCAGGCACACGCTGCAGCGCCGCAATTAATTCGGATACCTCCAGTGGTTTGCGCAGATAATCATTCATGCCAGCATCGAGACAACGTTGATTATCACCACGCAACGCATTGGCGGTCAAAGCAATTATATGCGGTTGCGCCGCGGGTGGCCAAGTGCTACGGATAATTTTAGTCGTCGTAAAGCCATCCATATCCGGCATATTGATATCCATTAAGATGAGTTCGTAGGGCTGCCGGTTGAGTGCATCGAGTACCTCTAGCCCATTGGCAGCGACATCGACACGATATCCCTGGTTCGCCAGAATACCCACCACCACCTTCTGATTAACAATATTGTCCTCGGCCAACAAAATGCGCAGTGGGTGATGTTCAGCCAGCTTCGTACCGACAACAGGGGAGCGCCCCATGCGACGGAGTGGCAAGGGTTGCCCACTGATGACGGTAACCAACGCATCATGAAGCTGCGATGCATGGATCGGCTTGGCAACCGTTGCCAGAGGTGATTGATCAGTGGCAGAGGGTAAGCGCTCACCAAGTTGGGTTAGCAGCACAATCGGTAGCTGCGAAACCGTTTGACGAAGACGGGCAAGTGGATGGCCGATCCCATCCCGATTCGTAGTATGAGGATCTGTTGCACGCATAAACGTATTCAGATCAAGAATGAGTGCATCAACCTTGGCTGCCTGCTGCATCAGTACTTCTCTATTGAATTCGGTTCGTATGGTAACGGCAATTCCCCAGGCTGTCAGTTGTTGCGCCAGTAGTCGGCCTATTGCAACACTCTCGTCAAAAATCAGAATCTTTCGACCGTTGAGGGTTACCGTATCGGTCGTCCAGGGAACGCACCCGCCATCCTTTTGGGATATTTGGATCGTAAAATGAAAAACAGAACCGATTCCAGCTTCGCTCTCCACCCACATGGTGCCGCCCATCAAGGCAGCTAACCGATTGCTAATCGCAAGGCCCAACCCTGTACCGCCATAACATCTTGCTGTCGAAACGTCGGCTTGGCTAAAGGGCTGAAAGAGGCGGTCCAGCCGATCTGAGGGAATGCCAATGCCCCGATCGCGCACGGCGAAGTGAAATTCCCAGCGGAGATTAGCAATGTGATGGCCGGTGACGGTAACAACAATTTCACCAACGTCGCTAAATTTTACGGCGTTGCTCAGTAAGTTTGTCAGGATTTGGCGCAGCCGCGTTTCATCTTGTTCGACACATAGAGGTAAGCTCGGATCGATCAGGTAGGCCAATGTGAGATCTTTGGCGGTTGCCTGTGCGGCCACCAAGTCCAAAGCGCTTTCGATACACGGGCGGAGCTCAAAGCTACCGATCTCCAATTCAAGTTTGTTCGCTTCCACTTTGGAGAAGTCCAAAATATCGTTAATCAGCGTCAGCAGCGTATTACCACTTGCACGAATACTATGAACGAGATCAAGTTGTTCGCCAGTGAGTTCAGTATCGAGCAGAAGCCCACTGAGTCCGAGCACGCCATTCATGGGTGTACGCAGTTCATGGGTGATGGTTGAGAGAAAAGCACTCTTCGCCCGGTTGGCAGACTCCGCAGCCTCTTTGGCTGCGCGCAATGCTTCTTCGGTTGCATTGCGCTCTGTAATATCGCGACAGATCCCCAGCAAGCCCAGCAGCTGACCGGTGGGTGCCCAAAAAGGGGTTAGCAGCGTATCTAACAACGCATTACGACCGCCAGGGTATGTTACCCACTGCTCCACACGCAGCGTTGCCTTATCGTGCAACACGGCATAATCGTGTTGATCGTAGTGTTCTTTGGCAGTATTGGGAAAGATTTCTCCCGTGGTTCGCCCAATGATCTCCTCTTCGGCTAGACCGGTTAGTGCTTCAAAGGCACGATTGCAACCGGCATAGGTATTTTCCAAATCTTTGTAGAAGATGAGGTCGGGAATTGCGTCCAACAGCCGCCGCATGAGCGCCTGTTCATGTTGGAGCCGCACCTCAACCTGCCGCCGCTCCGTAATATCGCGCACCGTACCTAACAAAACTTTTTTGCCATTGGGCAGCGAATGGGCCACCTTGCGTGTTGAAATAAGGTGGCGAATCCCTTGGCTATCGGTAAGCGCTTCCTCATTTTCAATGGGATGATCACTATTGAGGGCAAGACGATCTTGTGCGCGAAAGACCACAAGTTCATCTTCAGGGGTCGGATCAACTTGATTGGTCGCTAGAACTTCTGCAGGAGAGAGAGCAGCCATCTGACAATAAGCATCATTGACCAGAATCACATGATGTGAATCATCTTTGACAAAGACGGGATCCGGCAACGCATTGAGAATGGAGTCATAGAAGAGAACTTGATCCTGCAGGGCCGCGACCTGTTGTTTGTAGCTGGTAATATCATGTGCGCTACCGATCACGTAGGCCACATGACCAAATGCGTCACAAATTGCACAATGGGTGACAGCAAACCAGCGCATCGTCCCGTCCCTGTGTCGCCACTGCCACTCGGCGCAATGGGGCTCCGAGGTGGCGTTTAGCAGTTGCGTCAACATGGTGGCGACCGACTGTGCCTCTGTTGGCACCAGAAATTTATGAAACGATTGTTGCACGACGGCTTGTGGTACATAACCAAGCAGCGTATACCACCCAGAAGAAGCGGCGCGTACTGTTCCATCGACCGTGAGTTGATAGGCCAATCCCTGACACGACGGGGGCGGCAGTTGTAACAGCTCTTGGGTATGTAATTGCGCTTGGCTCTGCAACACGTGCTTCACTCCAGATCCGCTATCCATGCAAGGGTAGGCGACAATCTACGGCGATTGCCCTGCCCATTGTACGATAGAGCGGACCGGTTGGCATCGGATATTTTCGGTATCTCTATTGGCGAGAGAACCCTAACTTTTCAGGAAAACCTACGTCAATTTTCCAACCGTGGTGTGCATGAGATGCGCTTTGCCATGGATGCAGAGAATCGTAGCTTGAGGAAATAGGTTATTGTAAGTTACTATCAACGCTACAACGGATAGTAACAGCACGGTTTTGTGTCATCTCCGGGTGCGCCCCTGGCGTTGGCCCCTTCGACAGGCCGCAGGGAAGCGTATATTTGTAGCTGGTTGATGCGCTGCCGTTGGCAGGAGCCCTGTGGGCGCGGTCAGCGCCGAAGGGGTAGTAGCGGGTTTCGCCGGTCTCTGTTGTGCCGTTGACGGTGCTGGCGGTGCTGCTAACACTTCATCATCACGCGCTGGCGGGGTGATACAGTTGGGCTTCAGCCAACTTCGGTTATCAGCCAGGGCTTCAACCCGTGGCCGCCCAATTCCGCCCTCCAAGCACTGGCCGTCTTCCGCGCCCAAGGGGCACCCGCTCAGGGCAGGTGTATACTTGAAGCTCGTCGGCGTGGTGTCGCTAGTACGTGACGGCCTAAATAGACCAATAGCTTAATCCAGCGGGTCACGGACCCGCCTTGAGCTAGGGTACTATAGGCTTATTTACGCCGCGGTGTACTAGTGTAATGCTCTTCCCCTTTGAAATAAAAAAGCAGAGCTGGATAATGGCATAGTACCATTATCCAGCTCCGCTTTAATTTGTACGATTATATGTAACCGTAGATGCTTCTCTTAAAAGACCAACGCCAACAGTTGCCGCGACGCAGTATCGGCCCACGCGATGATGGTTTGCGGATAGGTGCCAATCCAGAAGGTGGCCACAACACAGATGACCAACGCAACTTGCAGTGGAATGCTAATAACAAACTGGGCTGGTTTGGTCTCGCTATGGGCACCAAAGAACATGGCGCGTGCCACATTTAAGTAATAATAGGCGGCCACACCCGCATTGATGGTCGCCACGGCCGTCAACCAGAAGTATTGATGTTGAACAGCGGCACCAAAGACGTAAAATTTCCCCATAAAGCCACCGGTCAATGGAATGCCGGTGAGGCTCAACAGGAAGATAAACATCGACCAGGCCAAGACTGGTGCGCGTTGCGAGAGTCCTTCAAAAGCATTGATATCGGCACTGCCAGCATCATCTTCCACGGCCATGATGACCATAAATGCGCCAACATTCGTGAAGAGATAGGCGAAGAGATAGATGAGTACACCATTCAGGCCATTCATCGTCAATGTCTGCAAGTCACCTTGCATGCTAGAAACGACGGCCACTAACCCCATGAGAATATAGCCAGCCTGTGCCACTGAACTATAGGCCAACATGCGTTTGACACTGCGTTGACGCAGAGCCACCAGATTACCAATACTCATGGTCAGAATACTGAGACCAGCTAAAATTGGTACCCATTCGGCTTTATAAGCGGCGAAGACCACAATAAAGATACGCGCCAAAACCGCAAAGCCGACCGCTTTGGAGGCTGTCGAAAGATACGCGGTAATCGGCGTCGGTGCCCCATCATAGGTATCCGGTGCCCATTGATAAAAGGGAGCCAGACTGGTTTTAAAGCCAAGCCCCACCAACAGCAACAGAATCGTCACCATTGCTATCGGTTCTAAATCGCGTGAGGCAGCTAAGGCTTGACCAATCGTCGCTAAATCTAGCGAGCCGGATGCGCCATAGAGCAGACTCATGCCATAGAGCATGACCGACGAAGCCACCGAGCCGTAGAGGAAATATTTCACCCCAGCTTCAACGCTACGCTTGTCTTCCCGCACAATCCCCACCAAGACATAGCTGGTGATCGAAAGAAATTCAACCGCCAGGAAGAGCAGTAACAGGTTGCTGGCGCTGACCGCTAAACTCATTGCCAGTGTGACAAAGAGGAAGAGTGACCAGAACTCACCCTTGCCGGCCACCCGTGGGTTCATATATGCCCCACCGGCCAATGCCACGATTAGCATACTGGTATAAATCGTAATTTTAACAAAGAGTCCAAACGAATCGACTTGGACGACATTCACCGCCAGAAAGGCTTCACGCGTAAACGCAGTGGCCGTAAATTGGGCAAACTGCACGACGACACCAACCAATCCGACTAGCAGAAAGAGCACAGTGATCGCCATATAGCCACGGCCCGAATCCTTCTTATTCCCCAGGGTCGTATCCATGAAGAGAATCAGCAGGCCGCCAAATAAGAGAATCAGTTCTGGTAATATCGACCCCAATGAACCGACAGTAACTTCGCTCAAGGTCGCCCCCCTTGTTGTGGTAAGGTAGATCGGTAGAGAGTAAATCGGTAAATCGGTAAATCGGTGGGCAAATCATTGCATGATGGGCATTACCGATTTACCTGTATACCGATCTACTTATCTCCCTACCTCTACAAAATGCTATGAATAAAATCGATCAGTTGAACGGCGGCGCCGTTAAAGAAGTTTAGAACCAATGTCGGATAAATGCCCAGGACAAACATCCCGATAATCAGCGGCCAGAGTGTTAATTTTTCAAAAGCCACCATATCGGTTGGACCATCGGCATGTTCGCCCTTGACCGTTGTCCAGTGATCATGCTTTGCCGCGTCGTAATCGCCCAGGAAAACGCTCTGAATAATGCGCCAGAGAATATAGACAGCCGTCATAACAATGCCAATGGTGGCGAAAGCTGCCCAGTAGGGCACAATTGCAAAGGCACCGCGGAAGGTAAAGAATTCGGCCCAGAAGCCAGCCAGACCAGGCAACCCAAGGCTTGCAAAGCCTGTCACTACCATCAGGGCATAGAAATAGGGGGTCTTAGAACCGAGGCCACCAAACTTCGAAAGCTCACGAGTATGCGCACGTTCATATATCACACCAACCAAAAGGAACAACGCGCCGGTGATAATGCCGTGATTGAACATTTGGAGCGTCGCGCCGTTGAGCGCCATGACAGCACTATCTTTGACCGCTTCCGGCGAGAGACCAAAGGCATGACCAGCCGCCGCCATGCCCTCTGGAGTCAACACATTGGCCGCCGCGCCAATCCCCAACATTACATAACCCATATGTGAAACCGAGCTATAGGCGATTAAGCGTTTCAAATCAGTCTGCGCGATACAGACAAAGGCACCATAGACAATCGCAATCGCCCCCAATGCCACTACCCACAGCGACCAATATTGGCTGGCCGTTGGATAGGTGGGCAGGATAATACGCAGGAAGCCATACGCACCAAGTTTAAGCATGACACCGGCCAAAATCACACTGCCGGCTGTTGGCGCTTCGGTATGGGCGTCGGGTAGCCACGTATGGAAAGGGAAGCTGGGCACCTTAAAGGCAAAACCAAAGAAAAAGCCCCAAAAGGCAAGACTTGTTAGCAACAGGGCATCCGCCGCCGGCAGATTTTGGAACGGCTGCGCCGCTGCTGCCTCCAAAATATTAAAGGTACCCGTTGCAAAATAGGTCCCAAGAATTGCCAGCAACATCGCCACCGAACCGATCAGAGTGTAGATAAAGAACTTAATCGATGCATAGTTGCGATTCTTGCCACCCCAAATGCCGATTAACAGATACATCGGCACGAGGCTAATTTCCCAGAAGACGTAGAAGAGAATGTAGTCGAGCGCCATAAAGACCCCCAACATGCTCAGTTCCAACAGGTGGAACATGATGAAATACTCTTTGACCCGCACACGAATCGTACCGGCGCTGTAATAGTTACTCAGCGTCGAGAGCAATGTGGTCAAAAAGATGAGCGGCACACTCAAGCCATCAACACCGAGGTAGAAGCTAGCATGGAGTGCATCAATCCAGGGTACATTAATTTCGAACTGCATACCCGTTGCACCGAAGTTAAAGGCGAAGAGCATGTAAATGCTCAGCCCCAACGGTAACAAGCTGGCAGCAATCGAGCCCCACTTGATAGCTCGCTCGTTATTGCTCGTCAATACAAGCAGTGCAGCAACCGCCGGCGAAAATAGAATCAATACCAACAGCCATGAATTTAGGAATGCCATGAAGTTTTCCTCCGCAGAGCCTTAATTTGAGGAATCTAGTGTAAAAAGACGTTTGTTACACAATTCGTTTTGAAATTTAAATTATACCAATGTTAAGAAGATCGGCAGCGCTTTGAGCAGCAACCAAACCGTGATCGAAACGACCAATACCATTAGGTAGACCTGTACATGGCCATCTTGGGTATTGCGTAGCACACCACCCGAGCGATCCGAAATCCAGCCAAGCAGATTGACAAACCCATCAATGACAATCCGATCAAAGGCCGCCGCGACACCGCCAAGCCATACCCCAAAGGTTCCAATTGCATTCACAATCGGATCGATGACCCACAGATCATCAAACCAGTAGAGGAATTTCGCCAATGCACCAGAGAAAGCCACAATAGTTGCTTGATAGAACTCATCAATATAGTACTTATTGTGCAAGACCAACCAGAACGGCCCTAGCACCTTACGCAAGGGATCCACTTGACCAGCTGCCAATCCCTTACCATAGACTAGATAGCCAACGCCTAACCCGCCAAGCGCAACGATAATAGAAACAGTCAACGGAATAACGCTAAAAGTCGGGTGCACCACATGAAATTCAAGGTGTTCGATATATGGCTCAATGTAATGTTCTAACCAATTGGGGATACCAAACCAACCCGGAATACCAAACCAACCCAAGGCAACCGCAAACGGCGCAATCAACATGAGCGGAATAGTCATTGCCGCGACACTCTCGGGGGCATGTTCAGCCATTTCAGTGCGCGGGGCACCCAAAAAGGAGAGACCAATCTGGCGCATGGTATAAAAAGCCGTTAGAAAAGCTGCAACGGCCAAGGTCCAGAAAACCCACATGTTGCCACCATGCCAGGCACTGGCCAAAATCTCATCCTTGGACCAGAAACCGGATGTCACCAACGGGAAGCCACTCAACGCTAAGCCACCAATAATAAAGGTCCATCCGGTGCGTGGCATGCGGCTAAGCAGGCCACCCATGTTACGCATATCCTGCGGATCTTCCGGATCAAGCGCGCCATCCAGACGGGGAATCAAAACGCGCGTGGTGTGGGATTCGCCAGGGGCACCTGCTTGATGAGGTGACTCGTGCTCAGAATCATGTCCATGGGTTCCGTGGCCATGCTCATGCACATGGTGTAGACCATGCTCAACCCCGTGAATGACACTACCAGAGCCGAGAAAGAGCAGCGCCTTGAAAAAGGCATGGGTAATCAGATGAAAGAGCGCCGCAACATAGGCACCAACTCCAAGCGCTGCGATCATAAAGCCTAGTTGACTAATTGTCGAATAGGCGAGCACGCGTTTGATATCCCATTGGGCGACGGCAATCGTCGATGCAAAGATTGCCGTGAAGGCACCGATAAAGGCAACAAAGGTCAAGACACCAGGGGCCGCTTCGCCCGCCACATAAAAGAGCGGGAACATGCGGATCACCAGGAAAACACCAGCAGAGACCATCGTCGCGGCATGAATCATGGCGCTAACCGGCGTAGGCCCTTCCATCGCATCGGGGAGCCACACATGGAGCGGGAATTGTGCACTCTTGCCAACCGTACCGAAGAAGATCAAAACCGCAATCACAGAGACCCAAGGCAACGGCTGATTGATCAGAGGAATCGTCGTTATCATCCCAGCAAGATGGTGCAGATTCTCACTACTCAAAATGTCATGGAACATCAAGCTACTGGGCTCACTGTGGATGTAGAGGAACAGCACCCCAATCAACATGATGACATCACCAATGCGTGTCGTCATAAAGGCTTTGATCGAGGCCTTCTGTGCCGACGGTTTTTCATACCAGAAACCAATCAATAAGTAGCTACAGAGCCCCATGACTTCCCAAAAGATGAAGAAGGTGATGAGAGAGTTTGAGACAACCAACCCAAGCATACCAACAGCAAAGAGGCTGATGTAAGCCATAAAACGGCTATAGCGCGGGTCCTTGCCTTGGGCATAAGCTTCGGGGTAACGATCTTTGCTCAGATGGGGCGGAAACGTCATATATCCACTGGCATAGATGAAGATCATCAAGAGCAGAAACGACGACATAAAGAGCATCAACGCATTCGCCGCGTCAACCTGGTAACCAATCGAAATTGCGCTAGTTCCGGTTGGAATGCTAAAAAGCTGATTTTCAATTGGATGCTCGCCAAAGTGCTCGGTGGTAAACGCGGTAAAGGCAATTGGCCAACTGAGCAGTAAGCTCAACAACGCGCCGCCAATTGCGGTATAGGCGCTTACGGTCTTATTGCGATTAAGAAAGAGCAGAATCGCCAGAAATGCCAGAAATGGCGGAATAGGAACTAACCAAGCCAAGTTTAAAAATCCATCCATGAGTGAACCTCATCCTCTGTGCGAGTTTACCTTGCTGCCGTTCGGCGATCATCAACCAGCCACGAAACGGAACTGCCTATTGCGATGGTTATGGAATGCTTTGCTGCCGACGCCCAATAAATAGGGTACCAACCCCAAAGCCTACAACTGCGCCGATAACGGCCAAGAGAATAAAAAGAAAGTCGTTTGAAACCTGTATTACTGTGCCAACACCCACCAGAAGCGCCGCACCAAAGAGCGCAGCAAACAAGAGATTGCGTTGCTCCCGTTTTTTCTCTTTCACCTTGATCAACAGTGTTGCCGCATTCTCATAGGTCGGCGCATGTTTGATGATTTCCTGCAGCACATGGGCAGCGCCCGTGTAATTGCCCTGTGCCATCTTTTCTTGCGCCAGTTGGTAGAGAAACGCACACTGTTCTTCTAATGAACCCGCTAATTGTTCTGTTCGCATGGGTAAAACCAAAGGGTCATTTTACGCGCCTACCCTTGTAGCAGGTCAAGCTCATCCAAGTTGACCGTCTTGCGGCTACGATAGACAGAGATGATCAATGCCAAGCCAACCGCTGCTTCTGCCGCAGCGATCGCGATGACAAAGAGCGCAAAGATCAAACCATCCAAATTATCCGGCGTTACCCCATAGCGCCAAAAGGCAACCAAGTTAATATTGACTGCGTTGAGCATCAACTCAATGCCCATTAACACGGCAATTGCATTGCGCCGCGCAAGGGCAGCAAAGAGGCCACAACAAAAGATAAAAGCAGCCAGGGTTAGATACCAACTCAACGGAACCATAAGTCATTCCTTCTCAAATGTATACGCCGCCGCAACACATAGTAACATTTTCACCCGTGTACAAAATGTCACTTTACGACGCAGCTCAGTATAATGCAATAAAAGTAATGCTGGGTAGAGCCGATCAAACTTACCTACAGCGAAAGCCCAAATCCTATTGCCGATCGCGCGCCAACATAATTGCTCCAGCCAACGCAACCAACAAGAGCACGGCCATCAATTCAAAAGGCACAAGGTAGGTCGTCACAAATTTTTCACCAAGGCTGGCAATAATTGCTTCGCCGGTATCCAAATTGGCATATTGCCCCCAAGTAATTGTACTCAACACCACATCGCCTTTGGGCCACGGCATTTTGGCGACCAATCCACCAAGCACCACGAAGAGTAGCGCAATGACCATTGCCGCCGTACCAGCCTGCCGATTCAAGGGCGATGTCGGGCCATACATCATGCCACGCGTTAACATGATGGCAAAGGTGATTAGGGTGGCAATCGCACCGACATAGACAAGCACTTGGCTTACCGCCAGGAATTCAGCTTCTAGCAGCGCATAGAGGGCAGCCACACCAAAGAGTGTACCAACCAAGGCCAGTGCATTGTGAAACAAATTGCGCGCCAGCACCACGGACAACGCACAGACCGCGGCAAAGATTGCCATGAGTGCAAAAATAATCTGTGGAATTGTCGGCGCAGTAGGTGCCGTTTGCGCAATCAGCTCATTAAGGAGATCTTGTAATTGCTGTACCATGGGTTCTTCCTACTTTATGGACGCATACTTGATTGATGCTCAGTCACCGGAGACCGGCTGCATGGTGCCGATCAATGATTTCGGTTCAAAAGAGCGCTTGGAGCGGGTCTGCTCATTTGCAAAATGGCGAGTCAGAACACGGCCAACCACAAACAAAACAACGATATTGCCAGCCAGCACAGCCACATACTGTAGCCAAAGTGGGCCAAAGAGCTTCATCGCCAACATCTGCCAGAGAATCAGGCCCAATACCAGCGGCACCAAGACTTTCCATGCAAATGACATCATCTGATCAACACGAACACGGGGGAAGGTTCCCTTAATCCACATCACCAAGACATAGAAGGCGAAGGTCTTAATCAGGAAGTAAATAAAGCCCAATAGAGGTACTTGCTCGGCAAAAGGACCTTGCCAACCGCCAAAAAAGAGCATGACGGCAATCCCACCAAGGAAGAAAGTATTGAGGAATTGGGCCAAGAAGAACATGGCAAATTTCATGCCCGAATATTCAATATGAAAACCGGCAATCAATTCCGATTCAGCTTCCAGTAGATCAAATGGCGTCTGTTCGCTCTCGGCCAATGCGCTAATCAAAAAGATTAAGGCAGCACCAGGCATCAAGAGGACATACCAATTTAAGCCCAGGTTAATCGGGCCAAGCGGTAAGCCCTGCGCAGCACTTAATGTACCAAGCTTCATGCTACCGACCCACAGCACCGGCGCAAACATTGCCAAGACCATCGGAATTTCATAGCTCAACAATTGGGCGACAACACGAAAGCCGGCAAGTAAGGCATACTTATTGTTACTGCTCCAACCAGCCATCAGCGCTGCCATAATGCCAATCGACCCCAGCGCCACCAAATAGAGGACGCCAATACTCAGATCAACACCCACCCAGCCCGGCGCAAAGACAAAGACCGCCAAGGCCAATATCACCCCGAAGACCGATAAAAGCGGGGCAAGATTGTAGGCAATCAAATCCGCACTGGTCGGTGTAATGTTCTCCTTAGAAAGCAGCTTCAATGCATCTGCCACTGTCTGAAAGAGCCCATAGGGACCCACGCGATTGGGGCCAATGCGATCCTGCATGCGACTGATAACTTTGCGCGTGATCCAGATGAGCACCAATGCCAAAACCGGGCCAACGCTGGCTAACACCAATGCACCGAGTGCAAGGGCAATTATCAACGAGATTTCTTCCGGCAATCCCAGCCCGGACAAAAGACCGGTGAGACCTTCACTCCATTGCTCCATTGTGCGTTCTCCGGCAAACAATCAAATTAATGTTCGTGATTAAACAAGTACATCAAGTACATTTAGATACGTTTAAACGTAATACAGGAATAGTAATACAAACTTACAATTTGGGAAAACAGCTAATTCCACTCCAATGCGCCTTTACGCCACTCCAGGAAAAGACCGAGCAGCAGAATCAGCACAAAAGTAATCGCAGAAACAACAGCAAAGAGGGACAATTTGCTATAAGCCAAGGCAATTGGAAAGAGAAAAATCACTTCAACATCAAAAATCAAAAAAATCAGACCGATCAAATAATATTGAGCACGAAATTGCACCCAAGTATCGCCAATCGTCTCCACACCACTTTCATAGGTAGCAGACTTAATGGCATCCGGACGACTAGGGCCTAGTAACCACCCCATCAGCACGGCAACGCCAGGCAAAACAAAGGCGAACAGAGCAAGAATGAGCAAAAACCCATATTGACTAAGCATTCGTGACCCCCCAACTCAGATCAGTGTAATTCAGATCGGTATAATTTTTTCTTGGCCGAGTTCAGCGTGAGTTAGCTACTCTCGAAGGCCAAATCAACTCATCGTCATAGCTAAATAACAATAGCTAATAACAACTACCATGACCGTTTTAGACGGTTTGCCAATGCTATCTCATCAATTCCACCTCGTAGCACCATGCAACCTACAGCAGTTATGCTGACCGAGGACACAGGACCGTGGACACAGGACAGTTGACGCTGCAAACCAAAATCATCGCTGCGCAAACACGCGAACAATTGAAGGGGCGTCCCTATTCATGAGTTAGCTACTAGCCCCACATTTTGACCTAAAGTCCAACAAAGAGATTGACCACAGGTCGTTTGTGTAGAATTGAACAAATGCCTATGTATGGTAGCATACGTCCGGTTCAATGGAAAAATTTCCGCGGCAACAGATCAGAAATAAACCCAGCAATTTTCCAATTAGTGACTATTCCATTACACCTCATGCCCACGTTATGCCACGTTGCGGGTACTTTTCCAGCACTTTCCCGGCAGATTTTCTTCTTGAGGCAACCACAGCCTCCCCTCCTGTTCGTTTTTTCACAAGCCATGTTATGTAAAATTGACAGGCATATTTGCTCGTGATAGAATGTACAAACGATTGACAAAGTTCACCTGTCGACGCAGAATCTACAACACTGAATCTACAAAGCAAGATCCACTAAGCATCGTAAGTAAGTATCATCGTATTGAAGTATCATCGTATTAAGTATTGTAGTAGATAAGAAATATCGATAAACTTATAGGAAGAATCAGGAAGGGGTAGGCTTTGGCCACTGAATATCTACCACTATTAATGCTTATTATCATTGCGACTGGTATTGGTGGTATAGCGATTTTGCTACCAGCCTTATTAGGCCCCAAACGTGATAACAAGCAGAAATTGGAGCCTTACGAATCTGGCATTATCCCTTTTGCTGATGCGAAGCGTCGTTTCCCCGTTAAGTATTACCTCGTTGCAATGCTATTTATCCTTTTTGATATCGAAGTAATTTTTCTCTATCCCTGGGCTGCAGTATTGCGTATCTTGCGCGACAACTATTCGGCGCTCTTTGCACTGGTTCCAATGGGGTTCTTCCTGCTGATCCTGGTGGTCGGTTTACTGTATGAGTGGCGCAAAGGTGCGTTGGATTGGGATTGATTGGGATAGCAGCAGTCGTCAACAGCGGTGAATTCACTTTAATATATAGTCAGATTAATATATAGTCAGAAATTAACGTCTAGAATCTGAATTTCTCGTTATCAGCACGCAACGTTATCAGCGTGCAAAAAGAGTACGGACACTTCATGAGAAATCAGGTTTTGTCGTTGAGTTGTGATTTTTTGCTATACTGAGTACTGATCATGGAGTACGGAGCATTCAATAATGGGTCTTGAACAGCAATTGCCGGAAGGCATTCTAACGGTCCAACTCGAAAAACTGGTCAACTGGGGGCGCCAAAACAGCACGTGGCCACTACTCTTTGGCCTTGCCTGCTGCGCGATTGAGATGATCGCCACAGGCACGGCACGCCACGACATTGCCCGCTTTGGATCAGAGCTTTTTCGTGCCAGCCCGCGTCAGGCGGATCTAATGATAGTCTCTGGACGCGTCAGCAACAAGATGGCCCCAGTCATCAAACGGCTACACGATCAGATGTCAGAGCCTAAGTGGGTAATTGCAATGGGGATCTGTGCTAGTGCTGGCGGGCCTTTTAACAACTATGCAATCATTCAAGGCGTTGACAAAATTATTCCGGTCGATGTCTATGTGCCCGGTTGCCCTCCGCGTCCCGAAGCACTGCTTTTTGCCCTGGAAAAGCTACGGGCCAAACAGGGCGGAGACAATTTCCGCACCTACAGCGCCATCCCAGAAGTTATTACAGCCCCAGCCGATATTGAATCCCTTGAATTGTTACGCAGAACATAAACGTGCCCATTATTTTATCTATTATAGGGGCACGGTTTGCCGTGCCCCTATAATAGAATAATAGTCTAGCTGTATTTATATAGCGTCGTCATCTTTCGGTCGCACAGTCCGCTTTGCGGACGCAACCTTGGAGTCCAGCATGTTAAAAGTCTCTCAAATTCGTCGAGAGTATGAGACCTTACCCGGCCTCAACGATATCACCATTCCTGCTGTTGCCCCGCTGCCTAGCGGCGAAACAGAAGATACGCAACGGATTGTGGAACGTTTTGGCGAAGACATATTGGCTGCCGGTGAGCATAATGGGCAGCAAGTTGTTTACGTCAAAGCAAATCGGTTGGTTGACTTGGCCAAATTTCTCAAGGAAGAAAAGGCCCTGGCCTATGAAGCATTGATCGATGTGACCGCTATCGATCGGTCCAAATTACCCATTGCCGAGGGAGCAGAACGCTTTCAAACGGTCTATCAGTTCCGCTCCTATTTGCGTGGCAAACATCTTTCCGTCTTTTGCCCGATTGATAACAGCAGCAAAGATGCCAATGGTGACCCTGTTGCGCCAACATTGTCTGGTGTTTTCCAAGGTGCTAATTGGCCGGAACGGGAAGTTGCCGATCTGATGGGGGTAAAATTCAAAGGACATCCTGATCAACGGCGCATTCTGATGCCGGAGCATTGGCCTAACCACCCGCTACGCAAGAATATGCCATTGGGTGGGGAAGAGGTACCTTTTACGCTGACTTGGGGCGATCCAGAGTTTGCCACGCTTGGCAAACAGATTCTGCCATCAGAAAGTGTGGCACCAACCTTGCCCCCCGGCATGAGTCGTGAGAACATGATCATCAATATGGGGCCGCACCATCCCAGCACCCACGGCGTGTTGCGCTTGGTGGTTGAGTTGGATGGCGAAGATGTCGTGAATATTGACCCCGATTTGGGCTATTTGCACAGCGGTTTTGAGAAGACCGGCGAAACCAAGCGCTACAAAGATTTTGTCTATTATACCGACCGTATGGATTATCTTTCCGGTATGAGCAACAATCTTGGTTATGTGCTTACCGTAGAGAAGATGCTTGGCATAGAGATTCCGCAGCGCGCACAGGTCATTCGTGTCATCATGGCCGAAATGCAGCGTCTCTCGTCGCACCTATTTTGGCTCTCTACTCATGCGCTCGATGTTTCGGGTACGGGCATGAGCCTGCTAATGTACGCCACCCGTGAACGCGAACGAATTCTCGACCTTTTTGAAATGGTCTGCGGCGCTCGCTTGACGGTCAGCTATATTCGTGTTGGGGGTGTTTGGAAGGATCTGCCGCCAGCCTTTCTCGATCATCTCAAAGATTTTGTGGCACTTATGCCTGGTCAGATCGATGAGTATGAAGCGATGTTGACCAGCGGCCCACTTTGGCGGGAACGATTGGAAGGCATTGGCCGCATCAGCCGCGAAGATGCGATTAACATGGGGCTAACCGGCCCAATGTTGCGTGGCAGTGGCGTCGACTGGGATCTACGCCGTGATATGCCCTATAGCGGCTATGAGAATTACGACTTTAAAGTGCCTGTTGCGACAGAAGGGGATTGCTATGCCCGTTATCTGTTGCGTATGGAAGAGATGCGCCAGAGTGTTCGGATTATCTCACAGGCAATTGCCAATCTGCCCGATGGTCTCTACAAGAGCGACGAGCGAAAAGTCAGCTTACCGCCCCGCGCCGAGTTGGATGTGAGCATGGAATCGTTGATCCACCACTTCAAGCTCGTCACCGAAGGTTTTCGCGTAAATCCTGGAATCTGTTACCACGGGATCGAGAGCAGCAAAGGCGAGTTGGGCTTCTTAATCTATAGTGATGGGTCTGGAATGCCCTATCGTCTCCACGTGCATGGCCCGAGCTTCAACAATCTTTATGCCATCAGCCACATGTGTCGCGGCCACATGCTTTCAGATATTGTCACGAATATCGGCTCAATTGATATTGTGTTGGGCGAGGTAGATCGGTAATTACGACGCGAATCACGCGGATTGGGCTAATTTTTTCAGATTTCTTAGGTTTTGAGGTTTCAATATGCTTTCTGAATCAGTGCGTGCAGAAATAAAGAAGTGGATGGATCTCTATCCGGTGGGCCATCAGCGGTCGGCGATTTTACCGGCGCTCTATGTGATCCAGCGCGAGTTCGGCTATTGTGCCGTAGAAGCACAGAATGATCTAGCCGAAATGCTCGACATTGAACCGGCAGAAGTAGGCGCAGTCGTTGGCTTTTATAATATGTTCAACGAAGAGCCCAAAGGCGAGTATCACATCGAGGTCTGCACCAATGTGCCCTGCATGTTGCGTGGGGCCAACAAATGTATGCATCACCTGGAAGAGAAGCTCGGCATCCATCACGGTGAAACAACCGCCGACGGCAATGTCACGCTTGATCACATGGAATGTCTCGGCTCTTGTGGTACGCCGCCAATGGTTTCAGTCATTGAGCGCAAAACGGGTAAGGGACGCTATTTTGAAGAACTGACCAGTGAGGCAGATATCGATAAGTTCTTGGCCTTGCTCAAAAGTGGCAAAGCCTTTAATACCCTTGAGCGGTGGACCGCAGCCGGTGATCCCACTAATGAAGGCAAAGGTGCTGGCCCTTATCATATCGGCGGTATGGAGACGCGTTACCTAACGGGACGGATCGGCAAAGAGAACAGCCATCTGCTCGAAACGTATGAGGCGGACGGCGGCTATGCGACGGCACGCCGCGTGCTCACCGAGATGCAGCCAGCCGAGGTGATCGAACAGGTAAAAAATGCCGGGCTACGTGGGCGTGGTGGAGCGGGATTTCCGACTGGCGTTAAGTGGGGCTTTTTAGCGCCAGCTTTTCCACGGTATCTCGTTGTCAATGCCGATGAATCGGAACCGGGCACTTTTAAAGATCGCATTATTATGGAGTATGATCCCCATGAGTTAATCGAGGGGATTATCCTCAGTGCCTTTGCCATTCAGTCCGAAAAGGCCTTTGTCTATATCCGTGGCGAGTACTATTTTGCTTATACTCGCCTAGTGGGCGCTTTGCAAGAAGCCAAGGCCAAGGGCTACTTAGGGGACAACATCTTTGGTACAGGTAAAAAGCTCGAATTGGTGATCCACCGTGGTGCCGGCGCGTATGAATGTGGCGAAGAGACGGCATTGCTGACTAGCTTGGAAGGCTATCGTGGCCACCCACGCATGAAGCCACCCTTCCCAGCGGTTGAAGGGCTCTATGCCAAACCGACGATTGTTAACAATGCCGAGTCGATCAGCAACATTCCGCACATCATGCGCCATGGTGTTGATTGGTACAAAGCGCTTGGTACGGAACAGAGCGCTGGCATGCGCATCTTCTGTCTCAGCGGCAATGTCAAGCGCCCAGGGCTATACGAATTGCCCCATGGCACCACCTTGCGCGAATTGATCTATGATAATGCCGGTGGGCCACAGGAAGAGAATGTGCCGATCAAAGCCATCTGTCCCGGTGGCATTTCGATGAAATTGTTTGAACCGGATAAGATCGACACCAAGCTCTCCTTTGAAGATGTCCAAGCGGCTGGCTCTTTGCTGGGGTCTGCCGGCATCTTTGTCATCGACCAACGGGCATCGATGGTTGCGGTAGCGCGGCGCACACTTTCCTTTTACCGCGAAGAGAGTTGTGGAAAATGTACCCCCTGCCGTGAAGGGACTGGCTGGCTGGAGACGATTCTCGAACGGATCGAAGCCGGCGGTGGTCGTGAAAAAGATCTGGAATTGATGGAGCACATCACCAAGTTTATTGAGCGCAAAACTTTCTGCGTCTTTGGTGATGCCGCTGTGTGGGGGTTGCAGAGCAATCTCGCTAAATTCCGTAACGAATTCATTGAATTGATTGAAAAGACCAATCCTACCGACGTAGGGCCAGAGATTCCGATTCGCCCGATCTATCGCCCGGATAACGGCCAGGCCAGCAAGTTGCATGATAGCAAGTTGACCCCGACCGGCGAGTCGCCCCTGAATCGGGATACAATGGTCGCTGCGGATGACTAAGCAGACCAACAGGTCCTTGCAGTGTAAAATCGCTTGAACGACATCTTACCGAGAGGTAGTTGATTTATGACCGAATTAGTCAATGTGACAATCGATGGCCGTGCCGTTGCTGTGCCCAAAGGGACACTGGTGGTAGATGCCGCCGAGAAGCTCAACATCGAAATTCCCGTCTTTTGCAGCCATCCCAAGCTTGATCCGGTGGCCTGTTGTCGCATGTGTTTGGTGGAGATTGTAGGCCCGCGTGGCCCGATGATGCAGACGGCCTGCTCGGTTCCGGTTGCCGATGGCATGGTGGTGAATACACAAACACCGGCTGTGAAAGAGACACAGGAAGCCACATTGGCCTTTATCCTGCTCAATCATCCACTGGATTGCCCGATCTGCGACAAAGGGGGCGAATGCCCGTTACAGGATCAGACGATGCGCTTTGGCCCTGGCTTTAGTGAATTGGTTGAGCCAAAGCGTCGTAAGAAGAAGCATTACATGATCTCGGATACGATTGTGCTCGACCAGGAGCGCTGCGTGGTCTGTTGGCGTTGTATTCGTTACCTGGAAGAGTGGGAAGACAAGCCGCAGTTGGCGCTCTTTGAACGGGGTGGCGAAACGATCATTGACATCCAAGAAGGTAAGCCAGTCACCGCCAAGACCAGTGGCAATATTATTGATCTCTGCCCCGTCGGTGCGCTGACCAACCGCGTTTCGCGCTTTAGCTATCGCCCCTGGGAGATTGAGCGCACCGCCAGCATCTGCAACCACTGCTCGGTTGGTTGCAATATTCGCATGGATAGTCGCACCCATACCTTGCGCCGCATTGTTGGCCGTGAGAATATGGCGGTGAATGATCAGTGGATCTGTGACAAGGGGCGCTTTGCGTTTGCTTGGGCCAATCATGACGAGCGACTGGAGATGCCGCTCATCCGCAAAGATGGTGCGTTGGTGCCGGCGACTTGGAGCGAAGCGCTACAATTTGTGGCCGATAAGCTCAACGCAATTAAGCGCAGCAACGGTGCGGATGCCATCGGGGGCATTGGTAGTGCCAAGCTTTCCAATGAGAGCAACTATCTCTTCCAACGCTTCTTCCGTGAACTGATTGGTACCAACAACATTGATCATCGCGATGGCAGTGATGTTGCGGCTATCCCGACGGGCATGCCCGCTCTTGCCGATGTGATGAAACCACAGTATGGCCCTAATCCCAAGGTTGATACGATCTTCCTTTTTGGCGTTGACCCAAGTGAAGAATTGCCGATCCTGGATGTGCATCTGAAACGCGCTGTGCGCCGCGGCAAAGCAAAGTTGATTATCGCCCACCCGCGTACAATTGAGTTAACGCGCTATGACGGGCCATACTTGAGCTATCGACCAGGGACAGAAGCAACGTTGCTCAACGGCTTGACCAAAGCAGCGCTAGCGTTGACCAAAGAAAAACCCGAAGGGGTGGATAAGCTTGTTGCCGATGTCGACAACAGTGCGCTCAAAAATTTCTGTGGTGTTGACCCGGATGTTGTTGAAGCCGCAGCCAAGTTGTTGGTCGAGAGTGACAAAGCGTTGATCCTCTATGGCCCCATGGCTGCCCGTGGGGAAATGGGCCAAGAGACGGTCAAAGCGCTTACCAATCTAGCACTGTTGACCGGTCATGCCGACCGTCTTGGCTTTGTTGGGCTGGAAGCCAATAGCCAAGGCACTCGCGATATGGGGCTTCTTCCCCACCAATTGCCCGGCTATGCGCCCCTTGACAACAACGATGCGGCCCAGCGGCTAGAACGCGCTTGGGGATCTACCCTGCCCAAGAAAGCCGGCAAGGGTTACAAAGCGATGCTGAACGGTGCAGGCAAAGAGATCAAAGCGCTCTATATTATGGGTGCCAACCCAGCCAGTGAACGCCCCAAGTGGGCAGAGACTCTAGACAAGCTTGATTTACTGGTTGTCCAGGATCTCTTCCTAACCGAAACCGCACAGCTGGCGGATGTCGTCCTGCCGGCGCTCAGTTGGGCCGAAGCGGATGGCACCTTTACCAACTTGGAACGCCGTGTGCAGCGTGCGCCCAAGGCGATTCGTGATCCAGAGAGCAAGGCGGCAGCGGATTGGATGATCCTAGATCACCTAGCCAGCCGCATGGGTGTTAAATGGCCCTATGCCGACGAGCGCGCGGTAACCGCTGATATCGCCAAGAATGTGCCCATCTATAGTGGTATGAGTTGGGAAGCGCTCGGTGATCAAGGGCGTCAATGGGATGCAAGTAAATTACGCGCAAAACCACAATATCAGGAAGCGGAACAACGGCTGATCAGCAGCGACGATCAACCCTTCACCTTGGTCAGTGGGACAGTCCTCTTTGATGGTGGCAATCTCTTCCGTCTGACAACAGAGATGCAGAACATTGGATTTGGCCAACAAGTGGGTCTACACCCAATCGATGCGAAAAAGCTCGGTGTAGTAGATGGCACTGCCGTTAATGTAAAGAATAAGAATGGCGAACTAGCGATGACCGCCAAAGTGGATAGCCAAGTTCAGGTTGGGACCGTTTGGATTCCCGAAAGCCTCCCCGGTGCGCCGGTCGGTACATTGCTCAATGGGCGGGTTATTGAGCATGTACGGGTTGAAAAAGCGAAGAAATAAACAATCAATAATCAATTGCTAATTGTCAATGGTTTTGTTGGACAGGTACTGGTCACTTTTTTATCATTACCGCTTCAGCAATAACCATTTTCACCATTACTCCGGGATATCGCAATGGACTGGATGAATACCGTAGTTTTTCCACTAATCCGCGCGCTGATTTTGGTCTTTGTGGTCTTCACAGGGGCCGCCTATCTGACGCTAATGGAACGCAAATTGCTAGGGCGCTTTCAGATTCGCTATGGTCCGAATCAGGCTGGTCCGTATGGCCTCTTGCAACCGGCGGCCGATGCGATCAAGGCGTTCTTCAAAGAAGAAGTGATTCCCAATCATGTTGATAAGGTGCTCTACCTAATGGCACCAGCATTGGCATTAATTCCCGCACTCGTGATTTGGGCAGTCATTCCAGTTGCCAATGGCGTGCCAGCGATTGCAGATGTGAACATTGGCTTTCTCTGGATTCTGGCGATTGCTGGCGTTGAAAGTTATGGGATTATCTTGGCTGGCTTTAGCAGCAACAACAACTACTCGTTGCTTGGTGCCTTGCGCTCATCAGCACAGATGATCTCCTATGAACTACCGATGGGCCTCTTCTTGGTCAGCGTACTGCTTTTGGCGGGCAGCTTTAGCCTCGTAGAATTGGTCGATGGCACTCGCGCCTGGTGGGAATGGCTTTGGCTTTGGATCATGTTCCCCTTCTTCTTTATCTGTATCCTGGCGGAAACCAACCGTAGTCCGTTTGATCTACCAGAGACAGAAAATGAGTTGATTGCTGGCTATCAGACCGAATATGGCGGCATGAAGTTCTCTCTCTTTATGATCGCCGAATATATCAACATGATCACCACTAGCACGATCATGGCGACGCTCTTCTTCGGTGGTTGGAAATTGCCCTTTGGCCTTCTTTCTGGCTTTGTCTGGATTGGCCCATTTGTACTCGCTGCCAAGGTACTCGTCCTGCTTTTCCTCTTTATCTGGGTTCGTGCCAGCATTGGTCGTCCCCGGTATGATCAGCTCATGGGCTTTACCTGGAAATTTTTGTTGCCATTGTCACTGGTTTATATGATCATCACGGCACTGTTGGTCGTCTTTTTTAAGTAGAGATTGGGCAGTTGCAACTGGCAATTAGTAAGTGTGATTGTGTGATTCTTACACGCAAAATGCTTTTCTAATGACCAGTGACCAATGACCAATTTACCAATCACAAGGATTTGGCTATGGCTGTAAACGACTTTCTGAAGGGCGCGGTTGAACTTGGCAAGGCGATGGGGGTAACCCTTAAACATCTGACGCGCAAGCCGATCACCATCGAATATCCCAAAGATGCGGTGCCGCTCTATCCACGCTTTCGCGGCAAGCATGAATTGCGCCGCTATGAAAATGGCTTGGAACGCTGCATTGGCTGCATGCTTTGTGAAGCAGCTTGTCCAACGGCGGCCATCTACGTCGAGGCGACTGAGAACGATCCAGAGAACCCAACGTCACCTGGCGAACGCTATGCCAAGGTCTACGAGGTCAACCTGCTCCGTTGTGTCTTTTGTGGCGACTGTGAAGAGGCCTGCCCGACCGAGGCAATTGTGCTCGGACATGATTTCGCCATGGCCAATTATCACCGACGCGACTTTATCCTGACCAAAGATCTGCTACTCAATCCCGGCGAACCGAATGTTGTGATTCGCCCAGATTAAAACGTAAACCATGTTGCGTGGTCCGTATTGTGTGAACAAATTTTCGCCTTGCCGTTTTGGCAGAGAATCAACAATTTTTTAGACAGCACGCATACGCAACACGTAATACGCAACACGAAGGAAGACTTATGTCGCTTTCTTTACTCTTTTTCATTATCATCGGGGCTATTAGTTTGGCGGCAGCCTACGGTGTGGTGGCAAGTCGTTTGCCGATCCACAGTGCGCTCTTTTTATTGGCGCACTTTGCCATGTTAGCGGTGCTTTACATCACCTTGGATGCGCAATTTCTGGCAGCAACACAGGTCATCGTTTATGCTGGCGGTATTGTCATCTTAATTCTCTTCGTTATCATGCTAATCGGTAGCGAACAGATTGAGAATCAGGGTGACTATCGCTCGTGGACCCCCTATGTTGCGATGTTGCTTGGTCTCGTTCTCGTTTCAACCTTGGCCTACACCCTGTTAACCCAGTATGGTGGTGGTACGGTTGCAGGCAGCAGCACTGTTTTAGCGGGTGGTGCACCGGCAGTTGTCGGTATTGCACTGTTTACCCAGTATATTTTGCCCTTTGAATTGGCAGCAGTTCTCCTGTTGGTGGCGCTTTTAGGGGCATTGCTCTTAGCTCGTCGCCCCAAACTTGATCCACAGCAATAATTTTTGCGAGGCGTTTGTGATTCCTACTAATTTTTATCTAATTCTTGGTGCACTCATCTTTGTTATCGGTGTAGTTGGCGTGCTCACCCGCCGCAGCGCATTGATTATTCTTATGTGTGTTGAGATGATGTTGAACAGTGTCAACCTTACCCTGATTGCACTGAGTCGACAATGGGATAACCTGAATGGCCAGGTCTTTGTATTTATGATTATGGCTGTAGCAGCAGCGGAAGTTGCCGTGGGATTGGCGATCATTATTGCCCACGCGCGCCATACCAACACCACCAATATTGATGAAATCAATTTGCTCAAATGGTAAAGTTGTAGTGACTACTGTGCCGACGCCTGAGCGGGTGCCCATTGGGTACGAAGGCAGCGACCGGGCTTCGACAGGCTCAGCCCTCGAAAGCCTGCGTGGTCACAAGTTATTAAACCGAGCACAGCATTTAAAGAATAAGGACTGATTCATGTTGAATCTTGCCTGGCTTCTCTTTGCATTCCCGGCCGCAGGTCTGTTGATCAATCTCTTGATTGGCCACCGGCTTAGCCGAAAAATTATTGGCGGTCTTGCATCCGGCATGGTCATCCTCTCGTTCCTGGTCGCAGTGGGACTTTGGATCACTTTGCTGGGGCTTCACGGCGAAGAGCGGATTGTCACCATCCATCTGTGGGATTGGATCACGATTGGTAGCTTTCAAGCCAATGCGGCCCTGCTGATCGATCCACTAAGTGTCACCATGTCGCTCGTTGTCACGGGTGTTGGTGCGCTGATTCACCTGTATTCCATGAGTTATATGGAACATGATGAGCGCTTTCAACGCTTCTTTATCTATCTGAATTTCTTTATCTTCGCCATGCTGATCCTCGTGCTCAGCGACAACTTCGTAGGCATGTTTGTGGGTTGGGAAGGGGTCGGTTTAGCCTCCTTCCTGCTCATCGGCTTCTGGTTTGACCGGCGCGATGATAGCTATGGCTGGTACGCCGATGCCGGTAAAAAGGCCTTCCTGGTCAACCGCATCGGTGACTTTGGCATGATCCTGGCCATCGCCGCGATCTGGTCTTCGTTGGGAACAGTTACCTTTCTCAATGTCTTTGCTGGTGCTGAAGGCGGATTGGCAGTCGGTACAGCTAATTTGATTTGCCTGTTGCTACTGCTTGGTGCTGCAGGCAAGAGCGCACAGATTCCCTTATATATTTGGCTACCGAACGCCATGGCCGGCCCAACACCGGTGTCGGCGCTCATTCACGCTGCCACAATGGTTACCGCCGGGATTTATATGATTGCGCGCACCCACGCCCTCTGGCACATTGCCGAGAACGCCTCGCTGGTTGCCGCTTGGATTGGTGGACTGACAGCGCTACTGGCAGCGACAATTGCCCTCGTGCAGGTTGATCTCAAAAAGATCCTTGCCTATTCGACGATTTCACAGTTGGGCTACATGATGTTGGCGGTCGGTGTCGGCGCTTACGGCGCGGCGATCTTCCACCTCGTGACCCACGCCTTTTTCAAAGCGTTGCTCTTCCTCGCCGCCGGCAGTGTGATGCACGCCACCGACGGTGAATTGGATATCCGCAAAATGGGTGGCCTGCGCGACAAGATGCCAACAACCTTCTGGACCTTCTTGATTGGCGCGGCGGCATTGGCGGGCTTGCCTTTGATGTCCGGCTTCTTCTCCAAAGATGCGATCCTGGTTGCCACATTGGCCCACAACCCGATCCTCTATATTGTCGGCCTCTTTACCGCGTTGCTAACCGCCTTTTACAGCGGGCGGGCACTCTTTGTCCCCTTCTTTGGCAAGCCACGCAACAAACATCTCTATGATCATGCGCATGAAAGCCCGGCGCTCATGACAATCCCACTGTGGATCTTGGCGGCGCTTTCACTTTTGGGTGGCCTGCTCAATCTGCCACTGGTTTTGACCCTTGATCACTGGCTAGCACCGGCCATCGGTGAACATATTGAACCGGCAGCCTGGATTGAATTGACCGGGATTGTTCTCTCGATCATCATCGCCATCTTCGGTGTCCTCATGGCTTATGCCCGCTATGTTGGCAACGAAGGTTGGGCCACCCGTCTGACGGAGCCATTCAAAGCGCTTGCCCCTTACGCCGAGCACAAATGGTACGTCGATGAGTTCTATAATATGGCAATTATCAAGCCGATCCTGGTCGCATCGGAATGGTTTGCTGGCACAATGGATCGCCTCGGCATTGACGCCATTGTCAACGGTGCCGGCAGCTTGAGCATGCGGGTGGGTGAGTATGCCCGCCGCCTACAAAATGGTGCCGTGCCGACCTACGCCTTGAGTATTCTGATCGGTGTTGTCGTCGTCGTTGCATATTTTGTCTTTAGCATATAGCTCATGCAAGCCTATCAACCCAAACATGAATTAGGTGAACCGGATCTGCTACAGATTAAGTTGCTATTGAGTGTACCGTCGGAACAACGTCTACGAACTATGCTAAAGATGCAGAAAGTTGTGCTACGAACATGGCGTAACCGTTTACGGGCGGCTCACCCAGAGCTAAGCGATCTGGAACTCACCAAATTAGTCTTTGAGAGACTTAAGCAGAATGGGTGAACCACAATATGAACTCTATTTTCAGGTCTTACAAACCTTAGAAGAGTTTCAGATCGACTATGTCATTATTGGCGCATTTGCCGGTGTTACATATGGTGTCACTCGAACAACCTATGATGTCGATATTGTGGTTGATCTTAAATTTCACCAGATTGAAGCACTCGCTGAAGCATTTCCGACACCCCGTTACTATGCCGATTCACACCAAATCCGTGAATCCATAAGGTTGGGAATTCTCTCTAATATCATTGATACGCGCTGGTAACAAAGTTGATTTAATTCCATTGACCATGGAACCAGGCTATGGCTTTGCTTTGGCGAATCGTATACGTCGACGAATTCCCTTTTCTGATGATGGTAGCGCTGAGGCATGGTTTGCTAAACCCGAAGATGTCATCATCGGTAAACTGATGGCTTGGCAAGAGGGGAAATCATTTAAGCATGAAGTAGATATTCGTGACATATTGATTTCTATCACGCTTGGCGATGATCCGAATATCTCGATAAATTTTGACTTGACTTATATCAGTGAATGGACGAAATCTGTAGGTGGCGAGATTGAGCAGTTTTGGATCTACTTACAGACTTTAGCTAAATTGCATACCGAATAACCTAAACCGTAGGTAAAACCCAATGTACTTTCCGATCCTTTCCATCATCACCTTTTTGCCGGTCCTGGGCGCGATTGTCGTCATGCTGGTGCCGGGCGATGCGACCAAAAAATTGATTACGTTTGTCTGGACGCTGGCAACCTTTTTGATCAGCTTGGGCCTGTTGTTCTACTGGAACAATGCCCAGGCAGGTATGCAGTTTGTTGAGACATTTGCTTGGGCACCGGAGTTCAATCTGAACTACGTCATGGGCGTCGATGGCATCAGCCTCTTCCTGGTACTGTTGACCACCCTACTCATGCCGATTGTGATCTATTTTAGCAATCTGTATGTAAAGGAGAGTGTTGGCGGCTACATGGCGCTGATGCTCTTGCTAGAGACAGCCATGATCGGTGTCTTCCTGGCGCTCGACTTGGTGCTCTTCTTTGTCTTCTTTGAGTTTAGCCTGATCCCGATGTATTTCCTGATCGGCAAGTGGGGCAGTGGCAAGCGGGTCTACGCCGCCGTCAAATTTTTTCTCTATACCTTTGTCGGTTCCGCCGCGATGTTGGTCGCCATTCTTGGGGTCTACTTTGCCACAGGGACCTTTAACATTGTTGAGTTGCAGAACGCCAACTTAGGGTCAGGGTTGCAGACATGGGCGTTTCTGGCCTTTGCGCTTGCCTTTGCCGTCAAAATTCCGCTCTTTCCTTTTCATACTTGGTTGCCCGACGCCCATGTCAATGCGCCGACCGCCGGCTCGATCATTCTGGCCGGTGTATTGCTAAAAATGGGAACTTACGGCTATCTGCGCTTTGCCGTGCCCCTCTTCCCCGAAGCGGCGGCCACCTTTGGTCCGCTAATTGCCACGCTAGCGGTTATCGGCATCCTTTACGGCGCACTGGTTGCGTTGGTTCAGAAGGATATCAAGGCCCTCGTTGCCTATAGCTCGGTAGCCCACCTTGGCTTTGTTATGTTGGGGATTGTGGCAATGAATGCGCAGGGGATCAGCGGTTCTGTCCTGCAAATGGTCAACCATGGGCTGAGCACCGGGGCTCTCTTCCTCATGGTTGGTCTGCTCTATGAGCGCCGCCACACCCGCATGTTGTCGGATTTTGGTGGCCTGTGGAAGAGTGTACCGATCTTCTGTGGCTTCTTCCTCGTTGTCGCCATGAGTAGCGCTGGCTTGCCAGGTCTCAACGGCTTTGTCGGTGAGTTTACCATTCTCCTAGGCATGTATTACAGCCAGCCGGTCTTTGCGGTGCTGGGTGCATTGGGGGTGATTTTAGCGGCATGGTATCTGCTCACCGCCTTCCGCAAAGTGGCGCAGGGACCGATCACCAACCCGGCTAACGAAGCCGCCAACCTGCCCGACCTGCGCCCCAACGAAATCGCCATGTTGCTGCCGTTGGTGATTCTTTTCTTTATCATTGGGCTCTTTCCCAATCTCTTCCTGGACAAGATCAACCCATCCGTGGAAGCACTCTTAAATAACCAGCCGGCGGTTGTAGCGTCGGTTGATGGGCAGTAGATTTCCCTTCCCGCATTCATCAGAGAGGCAACCTTTCATGTCAGATGTTTTGACTGCCACTGGCATTAATTTTACTGTTGTACTGCCGGAGCTTGTGCTGGTCGGCTTTGCACTGCTGCTTATGCTGGCCGATGCCTTCGGCGGTGGTGAAAATTCACCAATCCGGCGCGGTCTGCCGTGGCTAGCCATGATTGGGTTAGGCGTGGCACTCTTGGTCTGTGCCTCGATCTGGAGTGGCCCGGTGGCAACCTTCCAAGGTGCAGCCACACTCGACAACTTTGCCCTTGGGGTGAAGTTGGTGGTGTTGGTGGCAGCTGCGTTGGCGATTCTACTCAGCGTTAGCTATATCCCCGGCGTCAACAAGCAGACCGGCGAATATTACACACTCATCCTGCTCTGTGCGGCGTCGATGATGGTCATGGGCAGCGCTACCGACCTCATGGTGGTCTTCTTGGCGCTCGAAGCCTTTTCGTTGGCACTGTATATTCTCACCAGCCTCAATCGCAATAATCCACGTAGCTCAGAAGCAGGGCTGAAGTACTTTTTGCTGGGAGCTTTTGCCAGCGCGTTCTTCGTTTACGGTGCGGCGCTCATTTATGGGGCCACCGGCAGCACACAGTATGAAGCAATTGCCGGTGCATTAGTTGGCGGCAACGGCGACTTGGCCTTGCTCTACCCTGGCATCGCGATGTTGATTGTCGGCTTTGGTTTTAAGGTGAGTCTTGTCCCCTTCCACATGTGGACGCCAGATGTATATCAAGGTGCGCCGACGCCAGTCACCGCCTTTATGAGCGTAGGGACCAAAGCCGCAGCCTTTGCCGCCTTCATTCGGGTCTTTCTCAGCGCACTGCCCGCCCAACATGCTACCTGGAGTTGGATCCTGGCGATTCTCGCCGTCATTACAATGACGGTCGGCAATTTTGCGGCGCTACGACAACTTAGCCTCAAGCGCATGCTCGCCTACTCGAGCATTGCCCACGCTGGCTATATTCTGGTTGGGCTAACCGGTGGCACGGCGGGCGCAGCCAGCGGCGCAATCTTCTACCTCTTTAGCTACGCCTTTATGAATATCGGTGCCTTTGCCGTGATCATCATGTTGGAAAAAGCCGGTGAAGACGATGCCCTGCAAAATCGCGCCGCCGGGATCAGCAAACGATTCCCGATGTTGGCATTGGCAATGGCCCTCTTTATGTTCAGCCTGACGGGGATTCCACCACTCGCCGGCTTCTTTGGCAAGCTCTTTGTCTTTAAGGCTGCGGTCGATGGCGGCTTTGCCTGGCTAGCCATTATTGCTATGCTAAACAGCGCGGTGGCCGCCTACTACTACCTGCGCGTCACCGTCGCCATGTACTTTGAAGAGCCAACCAGCGAGTCACTGGAAACCCCACGTGGCTGGCGCACGCTCAATATCGGGCTTGTTATTGCGGCTGTCTTCACGATTGCGATTGGCCTCTATCCAGGCTTGTGGACGGGGTTGTTCCAGGGGGGGATTGCTGCGCTGGGGGGGTAAGTATTGGGTCAAATTGATGGAATGTGAAACGCCGTTACAGGGAAGCTGTGGCGGCGTTTTTGATTGGGTTTCCAGAAAGGGCAGAGGGTAAGGTGAGCGCTGTTCTACTAAGGATACACCCCCAAAGGTTGTTTTTTCCAGCAACATGGGTATAATACAGACTACTTCAGATGCATAGCTGGTTAACCAAGGAAAGACCATTGATATTGCGTTGCAATGCGAACCATAGTATCAGTAAACCGCAACGGTTTGTGCTTAACCAATCCATGACCAGCGATAGGTCATAGACCGTGCAGCGCACGATTACAGTCTGCTGAATATAAGCGTGTTATCGGTAAGAGTTCAAAAAGGATAGCAGGTACCCACATGACAACAACGTCTGCATATGTTTCGACCGTAAGAGGCGACCGTACGATCGTATTACACGATGGTATCCCGATTGGTGCGAAAGTAGCGGTTGTTCTGTTACCCTCAGAAGAAATAGACGAAGAACGCATGTTGCGCAACATGCGTTTTCAAAAGGTGATGGATGCCATCCGCTCGGCAATGAATAGTAATTTTACAGCGCCGGCTGTTTCTAATAGAGAGTTAGGCCAATTGATTGATGAAGCCCGTCTAAACGCAAAGGCGTAATTGATGCGTATCACACTAGATACAAACCAGTTGCTACGTGCTTTGATGCGTCCTCCCGAACTTGCTACTTTCATTCCTGACGTTGTTCCTATCTGCCGTGCTCCAGATGACGATATAGTCAATATATAATGGCCCATGAGTCAATCTTTCCTTGGAGAAAAAATGACACAAACTACTGGTGTAACAGGTGTGGAAGCTGGTCTGAATGGAGACGAACAGATTAAAATTGCTTTACAGACAATGGTCGATTATGGCGGTTCTGTTTCTATAGAAAAGATTTATGAAAATATAGAATCTCAAATGAACGGCCATCAGTTGTCAAGTCAAGGTAAATCAAGCTTGAGGTCGTTCATTAATAGAACGGCGGTTGAAAAAAATTATGTATATCCATATGACGAGGATTATCCTGGGTGGCGAATAACCCCTAAAGGTCGAGAGTATATTGAAGATATTCAATTAGGCGATGATGTTGAAGAGGAAGAAGTATTAGGCAATGACCCAGAAAATTACTTAGAAGAAATGGGTGAACCCTATGATCCTACTCAAATTCGGGTAGAGCTTACACCATTTACCATTTTCCAAGTAATGCGGAAGATTGAATTAGAAGAGATTAACTTGCAACCGGATTTCCAAAGGCACATAGTTTGGGATGAGACACGCCAAAGTCGATTAATAGAGTCAATCCTAATTCGAATACCATTGCCTGCTTTTTATTTGGATGCTATTGACGACGACAAGTGGTTGGTGGTGGATGGTTTACAACGTTTGTCAACCTTGCATCGTTTCTATAATCAGAATGAGCTACGTCTGCGAAATTTAGAATTTTTGCACGAATTAGAGGGGCAAATTTTTAAAGAGTTACCTCGCAAATATCAGCGCCAAATCGAAGAAACCAAATTAAATTTGTATATTATTCAACCAGATACCCCAGGTAATGTTAAATTTACAATTTTTTACCGCATCAATACTGGAGGATTATTTCTCACCGCACAGGAAATTCGTCATGCTTTATTCCAAGGAAAAGCAACGAAACTTTTAGAAGAATTGGCTAATTCACCCGAATTCATCAGGGCTACTGCCAATTCTATTAGAACGAAACGTATGGATGATCGTGAGGTAGTACTACGTTTCTTGGCGTTTTATTTGAAGCCCTATGAAAATTATAGGAGATCAGATTTACATGGTTTTCTAAGTGATGCAATGCAGACTATTAACAAATCAAACTCAGACGAAATATCTAAGCTAAAAGATCTATTCCGTGAAGCAATGTGTAAGGCTGAAGCGATTTTTGGACCATATGCTTTTCGGAAATTGTACAAAATCGGTGGTAGAAGATTGCCAATCAGTAAATCGTTATTTGAAGCATGGTCTGTTGCGTTGATAATGTATCCTCTTGAAAAACTAGAAGAGAATAAAGATTATATTATCCAAGAATTCGTAAGGATAATGAATGAAGATAATATATTTGGGAAATCTATCTCGCAAGGTACAGGGGGGGTTGCAACAGTTCACAAACGCTTTAGCACAATTGAAGATTTATTAAAAAGGACGATCAAATGATCTCTCAGTTCAGAATTCAACGCTTCAAATGTTTTGAGAATCTAGATATCACTTTGGGTAACTTGACCCTTTTAGTAGGGGGAAATGCCACTGGAAAATCGACAGTCATACAGGGCTTGTTACTTTTAAGGCAGTCTTATTTGACCGCGGGATTGGACATTGGTGAATTATCACTCAATGGAAAACTTACTAATGTTGGAACAGCACAAGATGCACTATTTAGTAAAAGCCAAGAGGACTCAATAGCATTTTCCATTAAAAGTCAAGGAAACACAAATCAAATTGACCTTAAATTTGACTATCCACGTGGCTCTCCTGAGTCTTACGTTTTGATTGGAACTGCAATAGAGGGGAATGCCAATCTTTTTTCCGAAGATGTGACTTATCTAAATGCAGAAAGGCTGGGACCACGGCTGATCTATCCCATGACCGAAGAACGGTATGAGAGGCGAAATGTCGGAACTCAAGGTGAATTCACCGCCCATTGTTTAGCCGAATTTGGTAATGCTCCTATTGATAATCTAAAGTTGGCCTACCCAAATGAGGAAAATGTATCTCTCAAATATCAAACAGAACTGTGGATGAGACGCATCATACCCAATTTAGATATAGAAATTGAACCGATAAACCAAGCAGACCTGGTTCGTATAGGGTTAAGGACGCAAGGGAATACCAATTATTGGCGACCAACAAATACCGGTTTCGGAATCAGCTATACGTTACCTATCATTGTTGCAGCACTAATGTCTAACCCCAATTCGATGTTAATTATCGAAAACCCTGAAGCCCATTTACACCCCGCGAGTCAATCTGAAATGGGTAAATTTTTAGCTAGAACTGCGGCCACCGGTGTACAAGTTGTCATCGAGACGCATAGCGATCATATCTTAAATGGCATTCGATTATCTGTTCGTCGCGGTGAATTGTCGGCGGAAAATATTTCTATTCAATTCTTTAAATACAATGATGAAGCAAATAATCATGAAGTTTTTACGCCAAAAATCGATGCGGATGGTCGGATTGACTCATGGCCGGATGGGTTCTTTGATCAAATCGAAAGAGATTTGATGGAGTTAGTTTGAATGCACCTACTAATCAACGAATTTTCTGTTATCGGGCAAGCACCTACGGTGTATCAAGCCCCAGATCTTGTCAGGGCCGTATTTGATGTGATCAATGCTTTAGCGCCTACTCGCCATACTGATCCAATTCTAGCACATAGCACGCTTTTTAATTGCCCATTGTCACCCAATTACACACTCCATGAATGGGCAAGAACGAAATCAGCAAACGATAGAGACATCCGTCTCTTTTTTGTTAAAATTGTAACACAAGGTCCTTTTATTGATAAGATTCTTGAAAAGAAGCAGCATGAGTGTTATTTTAACGGGCGGAATGTTTCGTTTAGTTCAATAGCCGGGGCAGTGTTTTTTGAAGGGGTTTTAGTTAGCTTTCAGGATGCGCCTGAGTTCATCCCCGAAAATATCCAAGTGGTATTTAGTACAGATGAAAAGTCTTCTCGCAATATTAAAATTCGCAACCTAACCCATAGCGATCAGGTTAGCAGGGTACGTCACAACTATGTTCCCAGTCCAAAGCATGACCCAGTAACCGGTTGGGCAACCAAAATGGATCTTGATGCTCAGATTGCTCAACAGGTGCTAGATAGTGGCATCCAACAAGGTAAACAAATTTATGGTTACTACGGCGAAAAATTTTATGTTTTTCAGCCAGATAATGCTAATGGATATCATGGCTATCCAATTTCGCGTATTGATGTTCCTACGATAGTTCTCAGAGAATTACAGAATAAAGGCTATATTTGAAGTTAAATTTTGTATCAAACGCTATCAAGAGAAAATATTCTACTCAGTTATAGAGACACAGGAAATTGCATTTATTCACAAAGCGTAGCTAGTGGATTGATTGCTGTGATCAAGAACTTGTGGTTGCAAACCCACAGATCACCGCTCCATCTTGCCTCATCCCTCACTTCAACAACGACGCCGAACTGAGCAAGTTCCTCGATAGGCCAATCATCCAGCCACGCTTCATAGTGGTCGCCTCCCCCGTCTTAGTACTCACGAATGAGCGCCGAGACTCAACAGATATGAGGTGAGGCTGCAACAGATATTATGTTATGTATCGTGTAGAGAGATTTAGTTTTCATCCATGACGGACCTGTGTATAATAGCACCATGAATTCCTGTAAACATCGTAATCTACTCCTACTGCCACCCCCCAAAGATCGGATCCGCTGCCGTCATTGCCATTTAACCATCAAGCGTAGCGAACTAAGCAGCCGCTATTGCCCCGAATGCTATGAGGCGAAAGGGGTCAAGCGCGCCGACTTTGAAGAGGTACCCGAGTCGGAGAATGAGCGGGTTCAATACCAATGTGAGGATTGTCATCTCTCATGGTATGTTAACTGAGACGACCAACCTCGATGAATGATTAGGATGAATCAACCATGACGAAGAACCGATTGGAAGCATTTAGCGACGGTGTGCTGGCCATTATTATCACGATCATGGTGCTGGAGATGAAAGTGCCGCACGGCGAGGAAATGGCAACATTGACTCCATTAATCCCCGTTTTCCTCAGTTACCTACTCAGCTTTATCTATCTCGGTATCTACTGGAATAACCACCATCACATGCTGCATACCGTGCAACGAGTTACAGGGTCAATCCTCTGGGCCAACCTGCATCTCCTCTTCTGGCTTTCATTGATCCCCTTTGCCACCGGCTGGCTGGGTGAAAATCATTTTGGCGCGGCACCGGCAGCGCTCTATGGTGTTGTGCTGCTGATGGCCGCCATCGCCTACTACATCTTGCAACAACTGATCATCGCCACCCAAGGGCCCGATTCTCTGCTTCAGAAGGCGGTTGGCGGCGATTGGAAGGGCAGACTCTCCCCCATTCTCTATGCCGTCGCCATCATCTTGGCCTTTTGGGCACATTGGGTTTCATTAGGCTTGTACATCTTTGCTGCGCTAATTTGGCTTATCCCAGATCCACGCATTGAACATATTTTGAATGAGGCCGAGGGCTAAGCTTCGGCACGTAAGAGTGCGTTTTCATTTTGGGCATATGTATCGAGATAAGCATTACAGGAACACTACAACAGATTTGGGAAGCAACCGATTTACAATTCCGGTGCTGAAACTTCGCTAAACAAACAAATTTTCCGCGTTGAGCTGACATCTGTCCTCAAGTTCTGGATACGTTAGGAAAAATCCTTAAAAGTCATACAGCCTCTCTCGTTTAAAAGCACTCTATTACGTATGACTTTTAAATGATTAGTCTATTAGTATGAAAACGATGGTTGCCTAGCAAAGGGGCATTCGGCTATACTATTGAAACTGATCTGCTCGACGTAAACCAGTTATTGCACCACAAGTGCAGAAAACGCGCTGGTGCTATTTCGTGGAGTAGAAGCAGGGTGCTGAACAAATCGGCAAACGCTATTGGATTGGGACTTACGCAATTGTCTGTGAGAATGCATTGACTGCACGCACACAGGTATTACGTAAGTCCTACGTTATTGGAGAGTGAGTCACGTTTCTATGAATCATGTTCTCAAACTGCTCGTCTATGTCAAACCCTACTGGCGCCGTGCGACGGTAGCGGTTATTCTGTTAACGACGATGGTCTTTCTCGATCTGACGATTCCCCGCTTGATCCAGCGCATCATGGATCAGGGTATCGCCGCGCAAAATCAGTCGGTCGTAATTCAGACTGGATTACTAATGTTAGGCATCTCGGTGTTGAGCATGATCATCGCGATCGGCAATAACAATACCTCGGTCCAAGTCGGTGAGAGCGTCGCCCGCGATCTGCGCGATGCCCTCTTTCTCAAGATCCAGACATTGTCTTACGGCGATCTGGATCGCATGCGCACGGGGCAGTTGATGGTGCGCTTGAGCAGTGACACGAGCGCCTTTCAACGGCTGGTCCAAATTTCGCTGCGCATCGGCACGCGCGCGCCCATGTTGATGATCGGCAGCCTGATCCTGATGTTCACCACCAGCCGCAGCCTGGCGCTGACGATGGTGCCGCTGCTGCTGGTTACCACGGTGATCTTGATCTTCTTTATCCGCAAGACTGAGCCACTCTTTCATGTTGTGCAGCAGAAGCTGGATCGGCTCAATATGGTCTTACAAGAGAATACGGCGGGTGCTCGGCTCGTCAAAGCCTTTGTGCGCAATGACTTTGAGGGGCAGCGCTTTGCCACGACCAACACAGCCTTTGCCGATCAATCGATCCGCGTGATGCAATTTATGTCGACCATGTCGCCGGTGCTGACCGCCTGCATCAATGTGGGCATGGTGGTGGTCATCTGGGTCGGTGGGCTGGACACGATTCGCGGCGAGATGTCGGTGGGACAGATTGTGGCCTTCACCAACTACTTGATCACGACGATGATCCCGTTGACGATGATGACCTGGCTCTCCAGCACCTGGGCCGCCGGCATGGCCTCGGCCCAGCGCATTAACGAAGTGCTCGATACAGTACCCGAAATTCAAGAAAAGCCCGATGCACAGCTCTTCCCAACCGTCGCCGCGGCGTTGGGCGCACAAGTGCTCTTTGAAGGGGTGAGCTTTCACTACAACGGTAACGGCGACGAGCCCGTTTTGGAAGAGATCAATCTCGTCGCCGAGCCGGGGCAGACGGTGGCGATCCTGGGCGCGACCGGTGCCGGCAAATCGACCCTGGTCAATCTGGTACCGCGCTTTTACGATGTGAGCGCCGGACGCATTCTGATCGACGGTCTAGATATACGAGCGATCGAGCAAGATTCTCTATTGGCGCAGATCGCGATTGTGCCACAGGAGACGATTCTCTTCTCTGGCACGGTGCGCGATAATATCCGCTATGGGGCACCCGATGCCGATGCGGACGCAGTTGTCGCCGCGGCCCAAGCAGCCCAGGCACATGCCTTTATTGTTGAATTGCCCAATGGCTATGATACCCACATCGAAGAGCGCGGGGTGAACTTATCTGGCGGTCAAAAGCAGCGCATTGCGATCGCCCGTGCCTTGCTCACCAAACCACGCATCTTGATCCTCGATGATAGCACCAGCGCCGTCGATGTCGAGACCGAAACCAAAATTCAAGAGGCATTGGCGGGTCAAATCGGTCACCACACAACGCTAGTGGTGGCGCAGCGCATTAGTACCGTGCTTAAAGCGGACAAGATTGTGATCCTCGACAAGGGGCGTATTACCGCCGAGGGCACCCACAGCACATTGATGCAGAGCAGCCCGATCTATCAAGAGATCTATGCCTCGCAATTGGGCAACGGGCCAGCCAAGTCAGAACTGGTGGCAGCAGCACCGATATCGTCCATAGCGACGCTGGAACGAGAGAAGGTAAGGGTATGACGCAGACCATGAATCAACGCGCGCAGCGTGACAGCGGCAGCAGCAACGACCGCCCCGCCGCGCCGACCCGAGGCCACATGGGCTTTGGTCGAATCGAGAAGGCGAACAACGCCGGCCATGCGCTCACGCGGCTACTGCCCTATCTCAACCCCTTTCGACCGACACTGGCATTTGTCTTTGTCTGCGTCATCCTTTATACCGCATTGGGGTTGATTGGCCCCTACCTGCTGGGCGTGGCGATTGATCAATACATCGTACCCAAAAAGTTGGATGGACTGGCCTGGATCGCGCTGGTGATGTTGGGTGCCTATCTGCTGAACAATCTCTTCCAGGCGCTGGCCGGCTGGCTAATGGCCGCAGTTTCGCAACGGGCACTCAAACAGTTGCGCCAGGATCTCTTTGACCATCTACAGACGCTGCCCATGCGCTTCTTTGATCAGAACGCCGCCGGCCAACTGATGAGCCGCTTAACCAACGATGTCGATGCGATCAACCAGGCGGTCTCGCAAAATGTGACGACACTGCTGGCTGGGGTGCTCTCCCTGATCGGCATTTTGGTGGCGATGTTTACGCTTGATCTCTGGTTAGCACTTGCTTCGGTGCTGGTGGTACCGATCATGTTCTGGTTTACGCAATTCGTGGCCAAGTATACACGGCGCGGCTTTCGTGATCTACAGAAACAATTGGGTGGCATGAATGGCGTAATGGAAGAAGCGATCAGCGGGCAGAAGGTCGTCAAAGCCTTTCGCCGCAACGATTCAGTCGTCGCCAACTTCCGCGAGTACAACGAGAATGTTTACCAAGCCGGTGTCTATGCGAATAGCTATGCGTTGCTGCTGATGCCGCTCACCGGCGTCTTGGGCAACTTCTTCGTGATCGTGCTGGCGAGCCTTGGTGGTTGGCTAGCCTTGCGAGGTCTGGTCAGCGTGGGCATCATCACCACCTTTATTATTTACGGCCAAAACTTTATCCAGCCGCTGCGCACCCTGGCAAACATGTACAACGCCATTCAAGGGGCCTTGGCCGGGGCCGAGCGCGTCTTTGAGATTATCGACACGCCCTCCGAACCCGACGATGCACCGCAAGCGGTCGCCCTAGACGCGCTGCGCGGGGAAGTCCACTTTGACCACGTCCAATTCTCCTACGAACCGGATAACCCGATCATCAAAGAGATGAGCCTCTGTGCCAAGGCCGGTGAGACCATTGCGCTCGTTGGGCCAACCGGGGCGGGCAAGACGACAATCATCAATCTGCTGACCCGTTTCTATGAGATCAACAGCGGTGCCATCGCCATTGACGGGGTGGATATTCGCCAGATCAAGAAGGCCGATCTGCGCCGCCAACTGGGTCTCGTGCTCCAGGATACCTTTCTCTTTGCCGATAGCGTGCTCGAAAATATCCGCTTTGGTCGCCTGGATGCCACCGACGAGGAATGTATGGCGGCTGCCGAATTGGCCGACGCCGATCACTTTATCCGCCAGTTGCCCCAGGGCTATGCGACGCAACTCTCCGAGCGGGCCAGCAATCTCAGCCAGGGTCAGCGACAGTTGCTGGCGATTGCCCGTGCGATTCTCGCCAACCCGCGCATCCTGATCCTCGACGAAGCGACCAGCAGCGTCGATACCCGCACCGAGGTACGCATTCAGGCCTCGCTGCTGCGGCTGATGGAGGGGCGGACGAGCTTTGTGATCGCCCACCGCCTGAGCACCATCCGCGATGCCGATCAAGTAGTGGTCATCAACCACGGCGAAATTGTCGAAAAGGGTACCCATGATGAACTGCTGGCCGCGCGCGGCTTCTACCATCAGCTTTATATGAGTCAATTCAAGGGGCAGGCGATTTAGCGGATTGGTGGACAGATCCCATTTTTTGCCACGGAGCGCACGAAGATCACAGAGAGTCAGCAGGCAGAAGTATAGTTTTCTCTGTGTCTCTGTGTCTCTGTGTCTCTGTGTCTCTGTGTCTCTGTGTCTCTGTGTCTCTGTGTCTCTGTGTCTCTGTGTCTCTGTGTCTCTGTGTCTCTGTGTCTCTGTGTCCTCTGTGGCTTAACATCAATCCCTCAGTCAACCAAGGCGATTTAGCATAGGGAAGGAAACGCCATGTCCACAGCGCTCTTTGAAACCGACCGCCTCTTTGTCCGCCACTTCACCCCTGGCGATTTAGACGACTTCGCCGCCTTATGTGCCGACCCACAAGTTCTGCGTTACGTGGGCGATGGCACCACCCTGTCGCGTGCCGAGGTTGAAGAGTGGATTGCCATCTGCCAACAGAAGTATGCAAACCGAGGCTATGGCACATCAGCAGTCTTTGAAAAGGCAACCAGGCGCTTTATCGGCTACTGCGGTGTCGTCCGCGCGCCGGATCATGACTTTGACGAGCTGATTTACGTCTATCACGTCGATACATGGGGTAAGGGGTATGCGACAGAAGCAGGTGGCGCCATGCTCGCCTATGTCTTTGCCCATTCAGCGCTTGGTCAGATCTATGCCACGATCGATGCTGCCAATGCCCCTTCGATCCACGTGGCGCAGAAGCTCGGCTTCCGTTTTGAACAACAGATCATCGACGAGGATGGCACGCCGGTTGACTATTACGTAATTGACCGTCCAGAAAAGAGTGGTCAATGAGCACAAGTGACACGGCTGAACAGCTACCTGCGCTGACCTTGCAACCGGTCGATCGGTCAAATTGGCGTGCGGTGGCGCGCCTCACCGTAACGGCTGAACAAAGAGCTTTTGTGGCTGAGCCATGCTATTATCTCGCACTTTGCACCTATGATGAGATCTGGCAACCACTGACGATCATCCTCGGTACAGAAGTGATCGGCTTTTGCATGTGGGGCGTCGACCCTGCGGATGGCAGTTGTTGGCTGGGTGGCATTCTAATCGATCAACGCTATCAGGGTCAGGGCTACGGCAAGCGCGCGGTCCAGGCTCTACTGTCCATGCTCGCCACCCAACATGGCTATGGGATCTTTGCCCTCTCCTATCAACCGACCAATGGTGTGGCGAAAGCGTTGTACCAGTCGCTCGGTTTTCAGGAAACGGGAGAATGGGAAGATGACGAAATGATCGCCCGCTTACATTATATCCTCTAGCTTTATTCGCATTCTTCCAATAAGCAACGTATAATCAGTAGATCGCAACGGTCTCTGGCTTCGACAGGCTCAGCCGCCGACCGTTGCGATCTGCTGATTATAATTCAGCCACCCCCTCCCAACCTCTCCTTGATGTCGGGGAGGGGCCGGGGGTGGGGTGAATAGGTACTGCGATTGTTTGATTTTTCCCACGTGCTCATTCTTTGCAGAAATCAGGAGCTTTCCCATGCGCAAGAAAATTACAAGTTCGTTGACATGGTTATGGGCAATCTTGTTATTGACAGCCTGTGTCGCGCCCCCCAGCAGTGGTAGCGGACCAGTCGCGGCAACCGGAGCCGGTCCACAGAAATTGATCTGGTCCGTGGAAGGGGTCAGCGAGTTGCCCGGGCTCGACCCGGCCAATCCGCAGAATGCTCAATCCGTGCTGGCGATCAACCTGATCTTTGGCGGTCTCGTCAAGCTTGATGCCCAGCTGAATGTCGTGCCCGACGGTGCCGAGAGCTGGCAAGTGTCGGATGATGGCAAGACCTATACCTTCAAAATTCGCTCGAATCTAAAATTTGCCGACGGCAGCGCGGTGACAGCCCAGGACTTTGCCGATTCGATCAACCGTGCGCTCCAGCCGGAGACTGCCTCTTATGGCGCGTCTTTCCAGTTGCAGCATGTTGTGGGTGCCGGAGCGGTTGCCGACGGTACGGCCCCTACGGCAGAAGGGATCGAAGTCATTGATGCACAAACGTTGGCCATCACCACCGACGAGACAGTACCCTATTTCCTCGCCCAACTGACCTATCCGGTGACCTTTGTCGTGCCGCTCAAGTTGATTGACGAGCAAGGTGCCGGCTGGACTGACCAGGCTTATGGCACCGGCCCTTTCCAGGTCAAGGAGTGGCAACACAACCAACGGCTGATCCTGACGCCCAACCCCAACTATTGGGCCGGCGCAGTTGGCGTCAGTGAAATTGAGTTGCCCTTTATCCAAGATTCGGAGACCGCCTACCAGCTCTATCGCACCGGTGACCTCGACATCATGGGTAGCCAGCAAAACCCAGTGCCCTCGGCGCGCATTCCCGAGGTGAACTCTTCCCCCGATTTTCACAACGTGGCCTCCTTTGCCGTGCGCTATGTCGGCTTTAACAACAAGCTGGCTCCCTTTGACAACGTCAATGTGCGCCGCGCCTTTGCCATGGCCGTCGACAAAGTGACGCTGGCCGAGAAGGTGCTCAATGGTGCCGTCGGCGCGACGGATCGGATTTTGCCGGCTGGCTTCCCTGGTTCGCAAAATCCAATCACCGGTCTGGCCTTTGATGCCGCAGCCGCCAAAGATGAATTGGCCCAGGCCGGCTATGGCACCGACAAGCCTTTTCCCCAAGTGACCTTCACCTATGGGGCCGAAGGGGACAACGAGCGGGTGGCGACCTTCCTGCAGCAGCAGTGGAAAGAGAATCTCGGCGTTGATGTGACGTTGCAACCGCTCGAATTGGCGACCTTTAGCAAGAATCTCGACACCACCTATCTGACGCCGGATCAAGGGCTGCAATTCTATCTGAGCATTTGGGGGGCCGACTATCCCGACCCGCAGAACTTTGTCACGCAGCAGCTGCTCAGCGATTCACCCAACAACAACGGCCATTGGGAAAACGCGCAATTTGACGAAATTGGCACGCAGGCCGATACCTTCACCGGCCCCGCCGAGGAGCGCTTTAAACTCTACAACCAGGCCGAACAGATCGCCGTCGACGAGGTGGGCTGGCTGCCCCTCTTTGCCCCGCGCTTTAGCGTGTTGATTAAGCCGTATGTTTCGGGCGTGGTGCCCACCGGCCAAGGGTTAGTGGTACCCGACTGGTCAGCCGTACGTGGACGGGCGCAGTAGTCTCACTGCCCAATTTCATGTCAGCCACAGAGAGTACAGAAGGCACAGAGATTTTTGAAATATTCTGCGGATAGCGCAAACCATCCGCAAAAGTGCAACAGAGGAAGAGAACTTTTCGCTATATTTCTCTGTGCTCTCTGTGCTCTCTGTGCTCTCTGTGCTCTCTGTGCTCTCTGTGGCAAAAAACGTTTCCATGAATTCACAGCGCCATCAATGAATAAGCTCCTTCTCCGCCGGCTGTTGAGCCTGGTCATGGTGATCATCGGCGTTACCTTGCTGACCTTTTTGGTCGGCTACTGGGCACCGGGCGACCCGATCCTGGTGCTCATGGGACCGCGCCGTGATCCGGCGGTCTACAACCATCTGCGCCATCTCTATGGCCTCGATCAGCCTTGGTATCAGCAGTATCTCGCCTATCTGACCGGGCTGCTGCACGGCGATCTGGGCAAATCGTTCCGCTACCAGGATCGCACCGTCAACCAGATCCTCGGCAACGGTGTTGGCGTCTCGATCAGGCTGGGTGGGGTGGCGCTGCTGCTCAGCCTACTCGCTGGCGTGCCGGCGGGGGTCTTTGCGGCCTTGCACCAAAATTCCTGGTTCGACCGCCTGACCATGGTGCTGATGTTGGCGCTCTTTTCAATCCCCAGCTTTGTGTTGATTCCGATCTTGCGCGCCTTTAACTACTTTGCGCTCTACCGCAACGACCTTGCCTCGCTGCCCGCCGCCGGCTGGGGGCAACCGGCGCATTGGATCATGCCCGTCATCGTGTTGGCGGCGGCCAACGTCGGTTATATTGCCCGGCTCACGCGGTCGAGTATGCTGGAGGTGCTGCGCCAGGATTACATCCGCACCGCCGAATCCAAGGGGCTCGCGCGCGGGCGCATCCACTACGTCCACGCGCTGCGCAACGCGCTCCTCCCAGTTGTGACGGTGGTGGGGCCGGCGTTGGCCTTTCTCGTCACCGGGGCCTTTGTCGTGGAAAGCCTCTTTGCGATTCCCGGCATTGGCTTTCTCGGTGTGCAGGCGATTGGCCAACGGGACTATCCAGTGATTCAAGGAGTGACGGTGCTGCTAACGATTGCCGTCGTGCTCATGAATCTCGTTACCGATCTAGTTTACACGTTGTTGGATCCACGCATCCGGGTGGAGGGCTAATGAGCACGCCCACGAAGACTCCGCCTGCAACTATCCATCTGCCGCATCACCAGAACCTCTGGCAGCGCTTTGGTCGCAATCGTTTGGCCGCACTAAGCTTGGGGCTGTTGCTGCTCCTAGTCCTACTGGCGGTGCTTGGCCCGCCACTCTATGGGCAGGATCCCAACTATCAGGATTACAGCACAATCAATGGTTGGCCGGCCGCGGCGCATCCACTGGGTACCGACAGCCTCGGGCGCGACACATTGGCGCGTATCCTGCGTGGCTTGCGCGTCTCGCTGATTGTCGCCTTTTATGTCGAAGTGCTCAATATTGGGATTGGGGCTGCTTTGGGTCTGCTGGCCGGTTACTTTGGCGGCTGGCTCGATCAGCTTATTTCGCGGACGGCGGACCTGCTCTTTGCCTTTCCCGGCCTGCTCTTTGCGATTCTGATTGCCGCCGTCTTTGGCCAGCCCGTCACAGAGCGGTTTGGCGGCATCGGACGCTTGCTGCTCGTCGCTGGATCGCTGGCGCTTGTCAGTTGGCCGCTGATGGCGCGCTATGTACGTAGCCAGACGCTCAGCTTCAAAGGGCGTGATTTTATCGATGCTGCCTATAGCGTAGGTGCCACCAACGGGCGGATTCTGCGCACGCACATTTTGCCCAATGTGGCGGGGTTAATTATCATTAGCGCCACGCTCGATGTCGCGGCGGTTGTCGTCAATGAAGCGGTGCTCAGTCTACTTGGCCTGGGCATTCAGCCACCGGACCCGAGCATCGGCCAGATGATCCGCCAGGCGATCGACTATCTGGAGACCAATTGGAGTCAGGTCTTCTTCCCCGGTCTCGTCCTCACCCTAATTGTGCTCGCCTTCTCCTTTGTCGGCGACGGTCTGCGCGATGCGCTCGATCCGCAAAGCCAACGCTAAACGGGGATTGTCTCCTTACGCCTCGTGCTATCGCGAAATCATTATTAACACATTGATACAGCTGAATATTTTAAGGTACATTTTTGATCCTTCTGAACAAAACATGTGCTATAATTTTGACCAAATAAAAACAGTTAGACCCTACCCAGGCTGAGTTGATGAATTGACAGGCTAATTGGCCTGGCATTGTTTACTTCCCCTGCCACAACCAACAGCAACTTGCCTGATCCACACAGGATAGCGCACATGGCCAAAGCAGAGCGTCTTGTTCTTCTCATTGATGGCACAGCAGCCGATCGGCTCATGATCCGCCACGCCCTCGACCAGGACGAAAATATTGATTACGCGGTGATAGAAGCGGAGAACGCCACGGAAGCGCTGCATTATCTGCGCCACCAGACACCTGCTTGTCTGCTACTCGATGACCAACTGCCAAAAAGCGATGGCGTCAATTTTTTAGCAACCCTGACAGAGCAGCGCCCCCTTGCGTGTCCCATTGTATTGCTGACCAACACCAATAGCAGACAACAGAGGGTGCAGGCAATGCGCCATGGCATTCAGGATTTTTTGCCCAAAGCTGGCCTGACCGCCGAACAGCTGCTGCAGGCAGTCGATGTTGCCATCGAACGGGTGGGCATGCAGCAGCAGTTGACGCCCGAGAATGGCTGGTTGCGATCCCCCCTCGCGGCCAGCGATGGCATCATCATCACCGATTTGGCAGGCTCGATTATCTTTATGAACCCTGTGGCCGAAACGTTAACGGGCCGAACGGCCGCTGCCGCACAGGGGATGATGTTGGGCCAAATCTTCTCGCCAATTGCGGAAGCGACCGGCCTGCCGGTTGCTGATCCGATCGAGCAGCTCCTGCAGACGCACCAAGCGAGCAGCCACGCTTATCCTATCCTGCTGACCGGTCGGCATGGACAGAGCGTGCCAATCGACTACCATGCAGAGTCGATCCAGGATCAACAGGGCAAGCGTAGTTTCATCCTAACTTTCCGCGATATCAGCGGGCACAAGGCCGCGCAAGAGACAGTGCGCCAACAAGCCGAACTACTACGGTTGACGGCCGACCACATGCCGAATGTAGCCGCTTATGTGGGGCCAGATGAACGCTACCGTTTCGTCAATGCCACCTTTGCTAGCTGGTTCCAACGGCCACGGCACCAGATCATTGGTGCGCATGTGCGTGAACTATTGGGGAATCGAACCTATGAACGGTTACGCCCCTATCGACAGCGGGCGTTGGCTGGTGAAATCGTCACCTATGAAACGAGCCTCCGTTTTCCCGATGGGGTCAGCCGTACGGTTTGGGTGCGCAACCAGCCCCATCTTGCCGCCGATAGTACCGTGCAGGGCATCTATCTCTTCATCATGGATATTAGCGAGCGCAAGCAGGCTGAAGCGGATAGCGACTTCCTAGCTAATTTGGCAGAAACAGTCCGCATGGTCACTGATGCCGATGCCCTGCTGTGGACGGTCTGTCAACGCGTGGGCGACTACCTGGCGCTGGGCCGCTGCCATTTTATCGAGGTGGATCAGGCAAAGGATCGGGCGGTCATTCACCGCGACTACTGTCGCAACGTGCCCTCGATTGCGGGTGAATCAACCCTGTCCCCCTATAATCGTAGCACCTGGGGCGAAATGGCCGCCGGACGCACACTCGTCAACTACGATGCGCAGCAAGATCCACGCACCGCCGCGATTTATGAGAACGTCTATGCACCACAGCAGGAGCGCGCCTATGTGGGCGTGCCACTGCTGCGCGACGGCGAATGGCAGGGGGTCTTTTCGGTCACCACGCCGCACGCTCGGCAGTGGCAGCCGCGCGAGATTCAGCTGCTGGAAAGCGTGGCCGAACGTACCTGGCTGGCCGTGGAAAAGCTGCGGTTGGATGCCGCCGTGCGCGCCAACGAAGCCCAGTTGCGCGCGCTCACCAACAACCTCCCCGGGCTGATTAGCATTATCAATGAACGGCAGGAGTATGAATTTGCCAGTCGCTACTATCAGGAATGGCTGGGGCTAGATCCAGAGCAACTAGTGGGACAGAGTGTTGCAGTCACATTAAACAATTCGCAGAGCTACCAGGCGGCGCAACCGGTATTTCAGCAAGTGCTGGCCGGCACAACCGTGAGCCAGGAACATACGTTCAGGAACACGATGGGCCATCTGGTGCATGCCTTCACCACCCTGGTGCCGCGGCGGACCGCTGACGGACGCGTCACTGGCTGGTATAATCTGACGCTGAATATTACTGAACGCAAACAGGCGGAAGCCGATGCACACTTCCTGGCAGATCTGGCCGAGACAATTCGGCTGGCAACTGATGAAGAGGCCTTTTGGCGACAAGTAACGCAGCGCGTTGGCGACTATTTAACGGTAGATCGCTGCCATTTTTCTGAAATCGATGAGGCAGAGAATCGGGTACAGATCCATTGCGACTATTGCCGAGGCGTGCCCTCCGTGGCCGGTGAGTTGCCGCTCTCTGCCTTTGACCAGCTCACCTGGGGCGAAATGGCCGCCGGTCGTACTCTGATTAACCACAATGTCCGGCAGGATCCGCGCACCGCGACGCGCTATGCCACCACCTATGAACCAATGGGGTGGGGTGCCTATATAGGCGTGCCACTGCTGCGTGATGAACAATGGCAAGGCGTCTTTGCCGTCACCACATTGGACCCTCGGCAGTGGCAACCGCGCGAGATTCAACTGCTAGAGACTGTAGCTGAACGCACCTGGTTAGCGATAGAAAAGCTACGACTGGATGCCGCCGTGCGCGCCAGTGAAGAACAACTACACCAGATCACCGATCATTTGCCCAGCATTATCAGCGTGCTCAATGAGCGGGAGGAGTACGAATTTGTCAGCCGGCGCCACGAGGAGTGGCTAGGCCAAACGCCCCAACAGATGCTGGGGCGAACGCTGGCCGAGATGATTGGCGAGGAGGCATATGCGCGCGCGCGGCCCTACTTGCAGCGCGCATATGCCGGAGAGATCGCCACCTTTGAGAATCGCCTCAATACGATCAATGCGGGTGTCATTGATGTGCTGGTAACCTTTGTGCCACGGCACACCAATGGCGGTCCGGTGACCGGATGTTACGGGCTGGTAGTAGACATTACCGAACGGAAACAGATGGAGCGCATGTTGCAGCGCTTCAATGAGCAGTTGGCGCAAGAGGCGCAGGAGCGCACGACCGAGCTGAGCAAGCGCATGGGGGAACTGGATCAATTTGCCTACGTCACCTCCCATGATCTCAAAGCACCCTTGCGCGCCATCGACCATCTTGCGCGCTGGATCAGCGAAGATGCGGCAGAACTGTTGCCACCCGAATCACGCGGTCACCTCGAGAAGATGAAGGGGCGCATCACCCGCATGGAAAAATTGCTCGATGATCTGCTCGCCTATTCGCGTGCCGACCGCTACGAATACAATGTAGAGCGTGTTGATCTGCTGCAATTCGTGAATAATATTGTCCGTAGCATTGCACCACCGCCAGGCTTTACGATTGACCTTCAGTCATCTCAACCGATGCTGATTACGCAAAAGGTGCCATTGGAGATTGTCTTACGCAACCTGCTCAGCAACGCCGTTAAGCATCACCATATGGCCAGTGGTAAGGTACAAATTACTGTACAAGAGCACGATGACGTACTCGAAGTTACCGTGCAAGATGATGGTCCGGGCATTGCAGTGGAATTCCATGAACGGATCTTCCAACTATTTCAAACGTTGAAACCGCGCGACGAGCTTGAAGGCAGCGGCATGGGGCTGGCGATTGTAAAAAAGATCGTCGAAGGGCGTGGTGGCCATATTACGGTTGACTCTACGCCGGGGCGCGGCACCATCTTTCCCTTTACCTGGCCGAAGTAAAAGCGCAATGGCCCAGGTGAACTGGCAGTCGTTGGCCGCATAGTTCATCGACTTGGCACTTTTCGCCATGAGAAAATGGCGCACAGTCATTCATTCTCATTGAACAAAAGGAGCCACGTTTGAAGCGCGAAAATATTACACGACTTACGCACTGAGAACGGATTACAATGATCACAATCAACCAGCGTCCCCTACTGCCACACCGCGCACGTCCCATCGTCAGCATTGGTGGTGGCGGAATTGTCCATGATGCCCACTATCCAGCCTATCAAAAAGCGGGCTTTCCCGTCGCCGGGATCTATGATGTTGATGGGGAACGCGCGCAAATGATGGCGGAAAGGTTTGGCGTACCACAAGTTTATGCAACGCTGGATGCTGCCGTCAGCCAAGCACCGGCAGAGGCGATCTTTGACGTCGCCGTACCAGCCGCCCAATTGGTCGATCTGCTGCCACGATTACCCGATGGTCGTGCCCTCTTGATCCAGAAACCGCTGGGCGAAACGCTGGCCCAAGCGCGCCAGATTTGCGCGATCTGTCAGGGAAAGGGGTTAACCGCCGCGGTCAACTTTCAACTGCGTTGGGCGCCTTTTGTGCTGGCGGCACGCAGCCTGATCGAGCAGGGGATTATCGGCGCGGTACATGACATGGAGGTACGCGCCACAGTCTACACCCCCTGGCACCTCTGGCCCTTTCTGCAAGCCGCACCTTTCGCCGAGATCATGTACCACAGCATCCACTATATTGATCTGGTGCGCGCCTGCCTCGGTGAGCCACAGGGCGTCTATGCAAAGACAACGAGCCATCCCTCCTTGCCGCAGATGGATGGGTCGCGCACCACTATCATTTTTGACTATGGCAATCTGCTGCGTTGCAATGTCGAGACGAATCATCACCATGAATATGGGCTGCGCCACCAGGAGAGTTACATCAAGTGGGAAGGCACCAAGGGCGCGATCAAAGCGACAATGGGGCTGCTCATGAACTATCCCCAAGGCGAGCCAGATGTCTTTGAGTATTGCCAGTTGCAAGCAGGCCAGGCACCAAAGTGGACCGCCATTGCCATCGACGGCACCTGGTTTCCCGATGCCTTTATCGGCAGCATGGGCAGCCTCATGGCCTATGTGGAGGGGAGCAGCGAGCAGTTGCCGACGCACGTCGAGGATGCGTTCCAGACGATGGCAGTGGCCGATGCGGTCTGCCGATCGAGCCGGGGTGGCGGGACAACAATTGAATCATCGTAGCCAGTAGACCGCAGAGGGGTAGGCACGCCCATATGTCGGTCCACTTCGCTGCGCGATACTCACGTCTCGATTGCCCCCTACTGATCATTCAAGAAGAACTTGCGGAGGGGACACCTTCAATCCTTATTACCGGCATCCCTTGCCAAAAGCGCCAACAACCCTTCTTCATCGTATTGATCGATGAGCGCGGTCGCGATCGCGACAAAGTCGCGATAATCACGCGTGCGCTCACCAAGGGCAAGAAGATGGCGACGCAGGCGCGGTAATTCGCCCTTCAATGCCATGTCGAGCAGAAGCGCCACTTCGGTTGCCGGGGGTGGCGTTGGCAGGATCAGCGGTTTTGTGCCGTTGCGCGGGCTGGTGACCGTGGGTTGTGGCAGAACAGTGGTTCGTGAAGGGTGAATGGGTGACGGGCCGGGAGGAACCGCGGCACTTACCGGTATTTCCCCTGCACCCACGGTCGTTGGCAACGCAAAGCAAAATTGACTCCCCGCCCCTGGCACACTCGTCGCCGTCAACCGCCCTTGCATGGCGTGTGCCAACTCCTGCGAAATTGCCAGCCCCAACCCTGTGCCTTGCGCACGCTGCCGGCGGCTACCAACCTGCTCAAAAGGCATAAAGATCTTTGCCAACTGCTCCGCCGACATGCCGAGACCACTGTCTGTGACCGTAAAGTGTAACCAAAGCATTGCCTCATCGGCTGACTCGGCAACGGCCACGGTCAGCGTGATCGTGCCCGCATCTGTAAATTTAAACGCGTTGTCCAACAGATTGATCAAAATTTGGCGCACCCGCTGCTCATCAGCGTCGATGCGCGCCGGCAACGTTGCGGCCGCGCAGAAGTGAAAGGTCAGTTCCGGCTTCGCTTCGGCGCGAATGTGGAACATATCCACAATGCCGGCGAGGAATTGGGGGAGCGCAAAGGTAGTGGGAGCCAGTTCTAATTTGCGTGCCTCAATTTTGGCAAGGTCGAGGATATCGGTAATCAAAGTCAGCAGATGGTGACCATTTTCGTGGATCACCGCCAGTGCATGTTTTTGAGCATCATCCAACGTGGGGTTGCGGACAAGAATTTGCACATAGCCCAAAATGCCGTTGAGCGGGGTACGCAATTCGTGGCTCATGCGCGCCAGAAAATCACTCTTGGCGCGATTGGCCGTCTCGGCGACATCGCGTGCATGGGCGAGTTCATCGATCATCGTGTGTAGACGACCGCTCATCGTGTTAAAGGTGGTGGCGAGGCGGCCAATTTCGTCGCCATGTTCGACGCGCGCCTGCACATCGAGCTGCCCCGCGCCCAATTGCTGGGCCGCCGTGTTGAGACGGCGGATCGGGCCGGCAATGCTCTCGCGGAAGAGATAGGCCATCACCACGCCCAGCAAGAGCGCCAATAGACCACCAAGCAACGTTTGCAGTTGCACCCCCGCCAACCGCTGCGCGCCGTCGCTGAGTTCACGCTGCAGCCGCACCTGCTGCCCCGTCGTCAACGCTTCCAACAGTTGCAACATTGTTTCGGCCTGCGGCTCCATCGCCTGTTGAAAGAGATAGAGATCTTCGTGGCTGCGCTCGCCTTCGACAGCCGCGAAGAGTTGCGCAGGCAGTTGCAAAAAATCATTGCGCGCCGCTGTAATCCGCGTAAAGATCACCCACTGTTGCTCATTCAACGCGGTGCGCTCGGCCGCAAGCTTGCCATAGAGTAGACTATTGACCCCCAACTGATCGGCAAAACCAAACTTAAAGACCAAGTCACCGGTGCCGGCATAGGCCCGCAAATTGGTGCTCATGGCCTGGATGGACGATTGGAAGTCGATCATGGTGGCCAAGAGCGCCCGATGCGCAGGCGAGGAAGCGCGCTGACCTTGCAACTCAATTAACTGCGCAATATCAGCCGCCAATTGGGTACTTAGGGGCTGGATCGTTCCTGTGGCCAAGCGCAGGGCCGGCTGATTTGCCAGCGGGTTATCGTGGAGCGCAAAGAGGCGATCCGGCAGGGGAAGCCAGGCCGCAAAGGTGTTGATCAGCGCATCAAGACGCTGCACATCCTCTGGGTCAGACCAATCGGCAGAGAGCGCTTTGAGCTGGGCAAGATTCTCCTGAAAGATCTCTTTCGCTTTGTTGTAATCATCAATATTTTGCAGATCGCCTACCGCCAGATACCCCCGCACGGCGGCGCGCATTTTGAGCAAACTAGATTGGGCGCGCGCCGAAGCCAAGGCCGCCGGCACGCGTACATCGACCGTCAAGTTGATCGTATCCGTAGCGGCGCGCCCGGCTGCAAAGATCAGGCCAACGATCAGCAGCAGCAGCAGGACCAGGATACCAAAGCCGATATTCAGTTTCTGACCGATCGAGAGGTCATTGAATTTGTTGAGCATGGGCCAAGAGCAATTGAGTATGGAGAATCCGTACAGCTATTCAGGAGCTGTCACGCGGCAAGCGGCCCCAATTCGCCGAACGTGGAGACACGTACAGCGTGAAAAACGGAGCAATGAGCCAATCACCAATGCCCATACCCCAACCGCGCCAACTCCGCTTCGGCGGCAAGCGCAGCTTGCTGGAGGGCTTGGGTGGGGGTCAGTTCGTGGCGAATCGCCTGGTGAATATAAGGGGTAATGATATCACGAACTTGGGCATGAAAGGGGAATGGCGGTGCGCCGGCAAAGAGATTGCCATGCTCTTTCATCAGTGAATAGTAACCGTTGAGCCGCCGATCCTGCGCTTTGACCAGACTGTTGTCAAAGGTCGAAAAGTGGACGACGCGTCCGCTTTCGCTGGCCCAATCGGGCTGCACCGACGCCTGTCCCAAATATTGCAGCCAGAGCAGCGCCGCCGCTTTGTGCTGCGAACCGATTGGAATGCCAAAGGCCGCGCCATCGTAGTAGCCCAAATAACCGGCCCCAATCGTCGCCTCCTCCATTACACCGGGCGCTGTCGGCGGCAATGCCACGCCGACCTTGCCCACCACTTGGGAACGGGTGGGGTCGGTGGCAATCCAGGCCATGTTTTCGCCATAGACCCACGCCTGGGCCGCGCGCCCGGCCGCAAAACTTTCCGCCACCCGGTTCCAATCGCTATAGGGTGCTTCGGGTGGTGCGTACTGCAGCATGTCAACCCAGAAGGTCAAGGCTTCAATCGCTTGTTTGCTGTCGAGTTGGCCGCCATGCGCGGTGGTCGCCGCATACGTATCGAGGTTGATCCCCCAATTGTACACACCAAAGCCGGGGGCAATCGTCTCGAAAAATTCATAAAAAGAGGGAATGTCTGCTGTCGTGCCCTGCACGGTGGTGCCCCAGAGTGCAAGTTCATGCGCTTGGCCATAGCGCGTGAAGAATTCGGCAATATCACGGTACTGTTGAAAGGTAATGGCGGGCGCAAGCGGATAGTGATAGTCGGTGGCAAACGCAGCTTGCAGCGCCGGATCGCCAAAGAGGTCGGTGCGATAGAGATAGGGTTTGATAAAGGCTTCAATAGGCACCCCGTAGAGATCACCGCTGGTCGGATCGATAAATTCGCGAATAAAGCCCGTAAAGTCAGTGAGATTGAAGAGTGGGGAATTGAGCGCCTTGTGTGTCTCTAAAAGTTTGGTCAGGTTGACCAGGCGCTGCTTTTCGAGGTAGCCATAGATGACATCCTGCTCAACGTAGACAAAGTCATAGTCCTGGCCACCAGCGGCGATGATCTGCTCAATGGCTGTATTATTGCTGATCTGAAGCGCAACGGCAATCCCCGTCTCCGCGCTAAAGGCCGGTGCCAATACATCACGAACGTAGAGTGAAGGTGGGCTATTTTCGCTGATGCCATGCAATACCGTACCGACAAAGGGCTGAGCGGCGCTCGACCAGAAGGTGGCGGTTGCCAGCCGCGGTTGCACACTGTTCATGCTCGATAGGCTGGTGGTCGGCGACAGCATGGCAGAACAGCCGCCAAACGCGCCAAACAAGAGCAGGCAACCGACGAGGAAGCCGACCAGGCCGACCGTGCGCAGGAGTGCCGCCGGTGCCTTACTGTTCGAGGCTAATAATTCCTTTACGAATGGCATATTTGGTGAGTTCGGTCGGGCTATGGAGATCGAGTTTCTGCATGAGATTTAGACGGTGGACACCTACGGTTTTGACACTGATATGCAGTTGGTCGGCAATCTCACGGTTACTAAATCCTTCGGCCACCAATTGAATGATCTCGCGCTCGCGCGCGGTTAACGGATCGGGGGTGCTACCTTTGCCACCGGCCACCCCCTGGCGCAGATACTCATCAATGACTGTTTTCGAGATGGCTGGGCTGAGATAGGATTGTCCTTGTTGGATCGCAAAAATGGCCGCGACCAAGTCGGTGGGGGCGGACTGTTTCACAAGGTAACCAGCTGCGCCCGCCTGCAAGAATTCAAAGATATACTCCTCGTTTGTATGCATCGTCAGGATCAGGATCTTGACAGCCGGCGAATGATCACGAATTTGCCGGGTCGCCTCCAGCCCATTGAGGAGCGGCATCGTGTGATCCATGATCACAATATCCGGACGTAGCGCTTCCGTCTTCTCCACTGCCTCGCGCCCATTTTCCGCCTCGCCGATGACCTCGATCGTCGGTTCATCATCGAGCAGGGCACGCAGACCTTTGCGGACAATCGTATGATCTTCAGCCAACAAGACGCGGATCTTCGTCATGGCGCTCCTCCAGTGGCAGTTCCAACCAAAGTGTCGTGCCTTTACCGATGATTGACTCAATATGGAATTTTCCGCCCAATAGCGATACCCGTTCGCGCATCCCCAACAAGCCCATCGACCCAACCTCACGTCCCAAGCGTTCGTCGACATCGAACCCACAGCCGTTGTCTTCTACATGGGCCAACACCGCATTGGCTTGGTAGCGCAGCGTCAGCTGCACAGTCGTTGCCTCTGCATGGCGCGCCACATTGGTCAAGGCTTCTTGCAAGACCCGATAGAGCGCCGTTTCGACGGCGGCCGGCAACCGCTGCTCCGCGCCCAGCACCCGCAGGCCACTCTGCATGGTCGTACGGCTGCTGTACCGTTTCAGATACCAGCGCACCGTCGGCACCAATCCCAGATCGTCGAGCATGGGCGGCCGCAAGTTCAGCGACAGTTCCCGAATCTGCTCCAATGTCTGCTCGGTCAGGTGGGCAGCTTCGCTCAGCCGCTCACGCAGGTGAACAGGCACGGTCGGTGGCAGGGCCTTTTCAACGGCGGCCAGATCCATGCGAATGGCCGTTAAGGCCTGCCCCATTTCGTCGTGTAACTCGCGCGCAAGTTGACGTCGTTCGCTCTCCTGCACTTCGGTCAACTTGCCCGTCAGCGCACGCAATTGGGAGCGCTGTTGACGCACGGCGCTAAAGAGTCGCTCGCGTTCCGCCTTGCTACTTGCGAGCAACGCGCTGTTCTCCTGGCGCAACTGTTGTGTCATCGTCTGTTGCCGCAGATGGGTGGTGATGCGCGCCAACACCTCAGCCTGTTGCAATGGCTTGGTGACGTAATCGACCGCGCCCACCTCGAAGCCGCGGATCTTATCTTCGGCGCTGGCCAACGAAGTCATAAAGATGACTGGAATCTCTGCCGTGGTAGCGTCCCCTTTCAACTGGCGGCAGGTCTCGAAGCCGTCAATCCCCGGCATCAGCACATCGAGCAGGATCAGATCTGGCGCATCATAGTGCACGCGCTGCAACGCCGTCTCCCCCGTCCGTGCGATGCGGATGTTAAAACCATAGTCAGTTAGATAATCGACAAGCACCGCCAGGTTGACCGGCGTGTCGTCGACAATCAGAATGCTATAGTCGGCGTAGTTGAGTTGCGTGGACATGGTCCTGAGAATAAGGCGATTTGCTTTAAGAATAGTGTGACGGTATGACAGTATGACACTGTTGCACTGCCTTACAACAGGATTAAAACCCTGCCCTAACAGCGAGAAGCCCCCGCAGGGGCTGAAAGCATTTCCCCAGTCGCTGCGGCGACTTCTCGCTGTTAGCAGGGGATTTCAATCCCACTGCGTAAGGCAGTGCAACGGTATCACAGTATCACAGTAAGACAGTATAACGGTAACATCGTTCTACCGATTCACCGTCCCACTGATTCACCGTCCCACTGATTCACCGTCCCACTGATTCACTGCTGCGTACAGTTATGGCCGCAGATGTACCTTCAACGTTTGGCCCTCGGCAAATTGTTGGAAGAGGGTGGGAAATTCTTCTAGCGCTGCCGTGTGGCTGACCAGCGGTTTGACATCAATGACTCCTGTCTCCAGCCAGGAAATAGACTGTTGGAACGTATAACAGAGCGCAAAGCTGCCGAGAATATGCCAGTCGTTGCGAAAAACATCATACGGGCGCAGGTTGATCTGCGCGGTCATCGGTGCGACGCCAAACATGAGATATTGGCCGCGCGGGCGCAGGTACTGAAAGCCGGCCTCGATCACCGGTGGCGCGCCCGTGGCGTCGGCAACAATGCCATAGCCATGCGGTTGTAGCTCTTTCAGTTGCGCTGTCAGGTCTGGTCCGGCCGTGAGCGTGGTGGTTGCCCCCAATTGCTTGGCCAGTTCCAGCCGTGCCGGCTGTTTCTCCACCACCACAATTTCGGCGGCCCCGGCGTGGCGCAGCGCTTGCAACAGCAGCAGGCCGATTGGCCCGGCCCCAAAGAGCAGCACGTTGTCGGCGGGCGGTACGCGCAGCCGGCTCATGCCATAGGCAATGCAGGCGAGCGGCTCGATAAAGGCCATTTGGTTATCATCAAGGCTAGCGGGCACAGGATAGCACGCCTTGGCCGGCACGGTGACATATTCGGCAAAGGCCCCCGCTTGTGTCACGCCCACGATCTTCAAGTTTGTGCAATGATTGGATTGCTCGTGGCGACAGAAGTCACAGTAACCGCAGTAGAGATTTGGGTCAACGGCCACTCGGTCGCCGACGGTGAAGCCCATCTGTACATTGCGTCCAACTTCCACAATGCGCCCGCCAAACTCGTGGCCGGGGATCAGTGGGAAGGTCGACATGTATTCATTGCGATAGATGTGCAGATCGGTGCCACAGATCCCACTCATGCCCACCTGCACGATCACCTCGTCGGGGCCACAGGTTGGATCAGCAACACGCTCGACAGAAATTGCTTCAGCTTCTGGAAAAATAACGGCTTTCATGAGATTCTTTCCTATTGTAACATGTATAGGTAGATAGGTATACAGGTAGATAGGTATACAGATACGCCTTACACCTAGACGTGTTTCCCTATCTACCTATCCCCCTCTACCCGCCCCTACTTCACTGCGCCCATCGTCAACCCGGTCACTAACTGTCGTTGGGCGACCCAGCCAGCGACCAATACGGGGAAGACGGTTGCCGTGGCCGCGGCGGACATCTTCGCCCAGAAGAGTCCTTCCGCCGTCTTGAAGGAGGAGATATAGACGGAAAGCGGGGAGGCGCTTTTGGTGGTCAGGCTAAAGGCAAAGAAAAATTCATTCCACGCAAAGATAAAACAGAGCAGCGCGGTTGCCGCTAACCCCGGCACAATCAAAGGCAGCACCATCCGCCCAATCTCCTGCCAGACGGTCACGCCATCGAGCCGCGCCGCTTCGATCACCTCAAAGGGGATATCGATCATAAAGGAGCGTACCATCCAGATCACCAACGGCACATTCATGGCGGTATAGATAATAATCATGCCCAAAAACGAATCGAGCAAATTCAGACGCTGGAAAAGCACATAAAGCGGCACGATCACACCGGCGGGCGGCAACATGCGCGTTGACATCACCCACATCAGCGAACCATCGGTCCGTTTGGTGGGATAGAAAGCCATGGCATAGGCGGCGGGAATCCCCAAAATCAGCGCCACCACCGTCGAAACCCCAGTAATGATCAGGGTATTGCCCAAAAAGTGCAGATAGTCCGTACCGACCAGGGCAATACGCCAATTTTCCAACGTGGGGGTAAAGAAAAACTTGGGCGGAAAGGCAAAGGCCGCTTGCTCTGTCTTAAAGGAAGTCAGCACCATCCACAGAATCGGAAAGAACATGAGAAAGGATAAGAACAATGTCAGCGCGGTGAGTAGCCGCTCGCGAGTTTCGCGTTGAATCATCTGAATTCGCTCCCCATTACCCTTCTGCCCCGGCGCTCCCCTGTCGGCGGAGCACCCGGAGAAATAACAACACGACAATATTGGCCAAAATGACGGCCAACACGCCAAACGCGGCGGCTCGGCTGACATTCCAACGCAGGAAGGCTTCTTTGTAGATCTCAAAAGGGAGATTGGTCGTTGCTATCCCTGGCCCACCGGTTGTCATCACAAAGATTTCGCCAAAAATATTCAGAATGAAAAGCACTTCCATCAGCAGTGCGATCTCGATAAAGGTGGTCAGGTGGGGCAGGATGATGTAGCGAAAGAGCTTGAAGCCACTGGCCCCATCAAGGCTGGCCGCCTCCAACGTAGAATCCGGCAGGGACTGCAACCCGGCCAACAAGATCAACATGACAAAGGGCGTCCATTGCCAGGAGATCGTTGCGATCACCGATGGCATGGCGTAGTGTGCCAGCCAATCAATTGGTGGCAGCCCAAAGAGGCTAAGCAGATAGCTGACCAGCCCAATCGTCGGGTTGAGGAGCACATTCTTCCAAAGCACGGCGGTCACCACCGGCATCACCAGGAACGGTGAAATCAGCAAGGTGCGCGCCAGCCCGCGGCCCCAAAAGGGACGGTTGAGCAACAGCGCAAAGATCATGCCCAATACAAAGGTGATGATCACCACACTGAGCGAAAGCACAAGGGTGTTCCAGAGAATTTCGAGGAAATCGGGATTTTCAAAGGCACGCGCATAGTTGCGCAAGCCAACCCAGTTGATGTTGCCTGGCCGGAGCAGATTCCAACTGCGAAAGCTATAGTAGAGGGTCAGGACAAAAGGGACTTGGGTGACGATGATCAAAAAAAGCAGGGTAGGGGCCGAGAAGAATTTCCGACGATCCTGCCGTTTTTTTGCTGGGATGGCGGGAGGTAACGGCTGAGCTTGCTGGGAAATGTCCGGAGCGGTTGTCGTCATGGCGGTTTCCTCTCAGGTGATTATTCTGTCTTATTCGTCGGTCCAGGATGCATTCTGGACCGACGAATAAATAAATCTCTAGCGGTAACCGGCATCCTCGATGGCTGTCAGCGTGGCCGCCTGCGCCTTGGCCAACGCGTCTTCAACGGTCGTATTCCCAGCCAGTGCATCGGCAATGAATTGCGACACGTCGGTGCCGATGCCCTGGAATTCGGGGATGGCGACGAATTGCACACCGGTGTACGGCACGGGATCGCGCGTCGAATCGGTCGGATCAGCCGAAAGAATCGACTTTAGCACCAACTCGGCAAAGGGAGCCGCTTCCAGATATTCAGGGCGTTCGTAGGTGGAGACACGGGTGCCGGGCGGGATAGCGGCCCAGCCATTTTCGGCGGCGACCAATTCAATGTAATCCTTGCTCGTGGCCCAGGTAATAAAGCGCAAGGCCGCATCGGCATGTTCACTGGTGCTGGGCACGGCCAGCGACCAGGACCAGAGCCACGCATTGCCCTTGGCGACCGGCCCAACTGGTGCCAGTGCATAGGCCATATCGGGGCCGGCATCCGAGTTCGCCAAGAAACCGGCTGCAACGGTCGCATCGACCCACATGGCTGCCTGCCCTTGGGACATCAAGGTGAGTGACTCAGTAAAACCGTTGCCAGTGACACCGGGAGGGCCACAACGCTGCACGAGGTCGGCGTAGAAGGAGACCGCTTCATTCCATTCGGGCGAGTCGAGTTGCGGCATCCACTCTTCATCAAACCAGCGCCCGCCATAGGTATTGACGACGGTGGTCAAGGGGGCCATCACTTCACCCCAGCCGGGCAGACCGCGCAGGGCAATGCCATAGACACCATTGTCTGGGTCGTGTAGTTGGCAAGCGAAATCGCGTACTTGCTCCCAGGTTGGCTGTTCGGGCATCTCCAGGCCGGCGGCGTCAAACATCTTCTTGTTATACATCATAAAGCTGGATTCACCGTAGAAGGGCACGGCGAAGAGTTCATCATCAACCGAGAGGCCAGATTTGATTGCCGGCAACAGGTCATCAAAATCATAGTCGGCCTGCACCATATCGGGATGGTCGGCAGCCATCTGGTCAACCGAGTTGAGCCAGCCGTTGCCACCCCAGATCGGCACTTCATAGGTGCCAACGGTGACAACATCAAAGGAAGCCGAGCCGGTCGCGACGTCGGTTGTCACTTTGGCGCGCAATTCATTCTCCGGCAAAACAACCCACTCGAGCTTGATCCCTGTCTCTTCAGTGAATTTGGGCGAAAGGGTTTCCATCACCTTCATATCTGGATTGTTGACAGTGGCAATTGTCAACGTGACATCACCGGCGGATGCGTCATTGGCAGGGGCTTCTGCGGCTGGCGCTTCTTCAGCCGGTACTTCCGTTGCCGTGGTGTCGGCGGGCGCGGCACCACTATCGGTGGCGGGGGTCGCGGCGGGACAGGCAGTGAGCACCAGGGCGAGGATCACCAGGATGCCCAGAATACCGGCCAAACGACTTTTGGCGTTCTGCATAGGTACCTTCCTTTTTTGCTATTCAGTTAGTGCGTTTGTGATTAAGGGTACGAAGGCTGGGGAGCCATTCACATGCTAGCATAACGGCGAGGGTCTATGATGTCTATAAGCAGATGACTTATTTTGGGCGAAAACAGACCTTACTCTCTTCTCTCAGCATTCTCTCATATACTTTTGTAGAAAAGCTGCTATAATAGCTACGCAAGACGCTGTTTACTTTGCGGGGAATTGCTATGCCTGATTGGATAACTAAAAGAGTGCAGCTGTGGCAACGGTGGCTGCAGCGCTTGCGCCCCCCGGCCCGTCGCGCCTTGCCTTTTGTTGCCACAGCGGTGGCAACGCTTCTTCTGCTGTGGATTTACAGCAACTTTACCCCGCCGCCTGATCAACTCACATTGCCCGAAGTCAATGACGCCATCGTGCAAGCGATGGCCTCGGCGACGCCGGCCCCAGCTTATTCCTCCTTAGTTTATCAATATATCCGCCCGTCGCTTGTCTATATTCAAGTACACACCCCCGCCAAAGAAGGGGAAGACAAGGAAGGGAATGGCCTCGGTAGTGGCGTGGTGGTCAATACCGATGGCGCGATTCTCACCAGCCTCCATGTAGTTGATGATGCCATCACGATTGATGTCATCTTCGCCGACGGGACCGAGTCACCGGCCCAAATTGTCAGCACCCTGCCCGAAAAAGATATTGCCGTGCTCAGCGCCAGCAAATTACCGGAACTGCTGGTGCCTGCCACGCTGGGGAACCCCAATGCCATGCATGTCGGCGACGAGGCCTTTGTTGTGGGCCATCCATTGGGTCTCTATGGCTCAATGAGCAGCGGCGTAATCTCTGGTTTTGATCGATCCTTTCGCCCACAGAATAGTGATGAGCGCTTAGAAGGGCTAATTCAAATTGACGCCGCCGTCAACCCTGGTAATTCGGGGGGGCCACTGCTCAATCGCTATGGCCAAGTCATTGGGATTGTTGCCGGGCTGGCGAACCCAACCGAGCAGAGCGTCTTTATTGGTATCGGCTTTGCGGTGCCAATCGATGTGGCCGGTGGTGCTGCCGGCTTGCCGCCCTATTAACGCGATGCTAAATCACTCATTACCCATTCGCGCGTCAAGATTCGGTCACAGTACACGCAATACGCAACACGAGACGCCGACTATTATTTTCTTGCAATGGCATAAGAACCTATAAGGAGAATGCCGATGGATCAACGCTTTAATCCCGGACAGGGTACCCTGATGGAACGGGTGCTCTACGAAGTCAAGAAGGTTATCGTCGGCCAGGATCATCTGCTGGAGCGGCTGATTGTGGCGCTGTTGGCGCGCGGGCATATCCTCGTCGAAGGGGTGCCGGGGCTGGCCAAGACCATGGCGATCAAGACGCTGGCCGAATCGATTGGTGGTGATTTTAAGCGCATTCAATTCACCCCTGATCTGGTACCAGCAGACCTGATCGGTACCCGCATCTATAATCAGAAGAGTGGCGAATTCAATACTTCCTTGGGGCCGGTCTTTACCAACTTACTGCTTGCCGACGAAATTAACCGCGCTCCGGCCAAGGTACAAAGTGCACTGCTGGAGGTGATGCAAGAGCGCCAGGTGACCATTGGGCGCGAAACCCATCTTGTGCCCCGCCCCTTCCTCGTCTTGGCCACCCAAAATCCGATTGAATCCGAAGGTACCTACCCGCTGCCAGAAGCGCAAGTCGATCGTTTTATGCTCAAGGTGCTCGTCGGCTATCCAACGACGACTGAAGAGTTTGTCATCGTCGAGCGCATGACCGGGGCCTTACAGACAGTGCAACGGGTGCTTGATACCGAGCGCTTGATCACGTTGCAAAAGGAGGTCGACAGCGTCTATGTCGACCCCGCGCTGATCGAGTATGCCGTGAAGATGGTGACGGCGACACGCGAACCGCAGAAACATGGTCTGGCCGAATTGGATCAGTACATCACCTTTGGTGCGAGCCCGCGTGCCTCGATCAACTTGATCCTGGCGGCCCGTGCGCTCGCCTTTGTGCGGGGCCGGAGCTATGCGCTGCCACAGGATGTGCGTGACATGGCGCTCGATGTGATCCGCCACCGCCTGGTGCTCTCCTACGAAGCGCTCTCGGACAATGTAATGCCGGATGAACTACTAAATAAAATTTTGAGCCGGATCCCAATGCCAGAGGTGCCACTGCATGAGCATGACAAATTCCGCCGAAACCCCTGAACGGCTGCTCCACCGTCTCGATTGGCAAGTGATCCGGCGACTCGACGGGCTGTTGCAGGGCGATTATCGCAGCCTCTTCTATGGCTATGGCGTCGACTTTGCCGATCTGCGCGAATATCAGCCAGGCGATGATATTCGCTACATCGACTGGAATGTTACGGCGCGCATGGACACACCGCACATCCGCCAATATGTTGAGGATCGGGAGATCTCGGCGTGGTTTCTGCTTGATCTGAGCCCCTCGATGGATTTTGGGGCCGTCGACAATCTCAAGCGGACGGTGTTAATCAACTTTGTGGCCACACTGGCGCGGCTACTTACTCGCCACGGTAATCGCATTGGGGCAATTCTCTACAGCGGCAACGTAGAGCGCACAATCCCAGCACGCGGGGGTCGCATTCAAGTGTTGCAGCTGATCAACGATCTGCTCAAGCAGCCACAACTTGCCCAAGCACCCTTTACAGAATTGACAGCATTACTCAACGCCGGACTGTATACCTTGAAGCAGCGGTCGCTGGTTTTTATTATCTCGGACTTTATTAGCGCGCCGGGCTGGGATCGTCCGCTCAAATTGCTCAACCAGCGTCACGAAGTGCTCACCATTCGTCTGTCGGATCCACGCGAAACGGAGCTACCCGATATTGGGCCGATTGTCATGGAAGATGCCGAGACGGGCGAGCAGCTCTACGTTGATACCGGTGACCCAGCCTTTCGTCGCCGCTTTGCCGCTGCCGCGGCCCAACGCGAAGTGGAGATGACGACGACCTTTCGCCGCGCTGGCGTCGATGCCTTGACCCTTTCGACCGAAGAAGATCTGGTACGTGCGATTGTGCGCTTCGCCACCTTACGCGCACGGCGCAGACGGTAGCCTGAGATAGGATGACAGGATGACAGGATGAAGGGATGACATCTATCATCTTGTCATCCTGTCCTTCTTGTCATCCCGTCTGCCTTATGATGAAAGACTAACCCGTCATGACCTTCATCTGGCCCCTTATGCTCTTTTCACTGCTGGTGATCCCCCTCTTTATCTGGCTTTACTGGCGGGCACAACTGCGTCGACAACGGTTGACAGCCGCCTACGGTACCCTGGGCGTTGTGCGCGAGAGGGCTGGTCGGCGACCTTTGGGAAGACGCCGGCATCTACCACCGCTCTGCTTTTTGCTGGGGTTGACAGTACTCTGTGTGGCATTGGCGCGACCTATAACCGAGGTCGGTATTCCACTGTGGGAGGGAACCCTGTTACTGGCCTTTGATGTATCCGGTAGTATGGCCGCCACAGATCTGGAGCCGACGCGGATGGAAGCGGCTAAGGCGGCGGCGATTGAGTTTGTCCAACGGCAACCGGCGACGGTCAGAATTGGCGTGGTAGCTTTTAGCGATAGCGGGTTTGCCATTCAACAGCCGACCAATGATCAAGCGCTGATCCTTGCTGCGATTGAGCGGTTGGCTCCCGAGCGTGGGACCTCTCTCGCCTATGGCATCCTTACGGCAATCGATACGCTCCTCGTACGCCCCGAAGCGACGCGCGTCTACAGCGATCTTACCCCCACCCCCACCCCAACACCCGCCCCAGTGCCCCCTGGGAGTAACCGCGGCGCAGCCATTGTGCTGATTACAGACGGCGAAAACACGGCACCGCCGGAGCCCTTCGAGGCGGCACAATTGGCGGCAGATCGTGGGGTGCGGATCTATCCGATTGGGATTGGCAGCCCCGGCGGGGCAGATCTCGAAGTCGAAGGGTTTATGGTGCACACCCGCCTCGATGAGCCAACGCTACAGCAGATCGCCCAAGTAACCGAAGGGCGCTATTTCAATGCAGCAAACGAAGAGGATCTGCGTGCAATCTATGACGAACTCGACCCGCAATTTGTGATCCGCACAGAGACGATGGAGATCACGGCGCTCTTGGCAGGTGTTGGCACGCTGCTCTTGCTGATTGGTGGGGCATTTTCATTGGTCTGGTTTAGCCGGTTACCCTAAGGGAGATACAGATGGATTTACTCTGGCCTTGGTTTTTACTCTTGCTGGTGATCATTCCAGCATTGATTGCGCTTTACATTTGGATCTTACGACGACGCAAGCGGCGCTTTGCAGTTCGCTATTCCAGTCTCTCCTTGGTACGCGCGGCACAGCCAGAACGTTCACGGTGGCGACGGCATCTGCCCTTTGCGCTCTTTCTGTTGGCGCTTACCAGCTTATTGCTCGCCTTGACGCGTCCCGTTGCCGTGGTGGCGGTACCCGCGGCCGATGTGACAATTATGCTATCGATCGATGTATCGCGCAGCATGTGTTCTACGGATATTCCGCCCAATCGCTTGCTGGCTGCCGAAGAAGCAGCGCTCTCCTTTATCAAAGAGCAGCCCCGTGGGACACAGATTGGCATTGTTGCCTTTGCCGGCTTTGCAGAGCTTGTACAGATCCCGACGGCCGATCAAGCCACCTTGGAAGATGCGATTACCAGCTTGCTCACAGGCCGCCGCACAGCCATTGGCAGTGGCATCTTGGAAGCGATTGATGCCATCGCCGAGATCGATGAGACGATTGCGCCGAGCGAACGCTATGGCAACGAACCGGTTGACTTTGTCCCCGTTGCCAAGGGAGCCTATGCGCCGAGTATCATTGTTTTGCTGACCGATGGTGCCAGCAACTCAGGACCAGAACCCTTGGTCGCCGCGCAACAGGCCGTCGACCGGGGCATTCGCGTCTACACGATTGGCTTTGGTACGGCGCAGGGTGGACCAATGCTCTGCGGGGGGCGCGACAGCATGAACGATCCCTTTGGCAACAATTTTGGCTTTGGTGGTGGGGGCGGCGGTGGTGGAGGTGGGCGTTTCCGTCGGGGTATTGATGAAGAGACGTTACAGCAGGTTGCCGACATGACCGGCGCGACCTACTACGCGCCGGAGAGTGCCGACGAGTTGCAAGAGGTCTTTGAGAGTCTGCCGACCTCTCTGATTATGCGTCACGAGACAACCGAGATTAGTTATATTTTTGCGGCGTTGGGTGCGCTCTTTGCCTCTCTGGCGATTGGCCTGTCCCTTCTTTGGAATCCGCTATTCTAGTGGACATACTCTATCAGAATTTCCTTGGCACTGCGCAACCCACACGGTTAGGAACTTGTTTCAACCGTAAGCGTTAAACCGGCGAGCGCAGCTGCTTGTTGCAGCAGTGAGACAGCACTCATCGGTGCACCAGGTAGACATGTGACAACAACCGATTCGCCAGGAGCATTAACAGCAGCGCTGTGCATTTCAATCTGTAGCTGCTCCGCCGTCAGTTGCATATTCTTCCAGAGTACTTGACCGCTTGCGTCAATCGTGAGGGCAAAGGGCAGGCCATCGGCACCTTCAAGTAAGCCAAAATTCGGCCCAATCAGTTGGCGTAAAAATTCGGGCGTTGCCCACGGTGCTGCCCCCGCATAGCGCTCAATAAAGGCAGCGTCACCGCCAACACGTGCCCGCTGTGGGTTCCAGGCCGGCGTCACCACGGAACCGGTGAGCAGATAGTCGGCGCTCTCGTGTAGTATGATCGCTTTGTAGGTGTCACCGGGACAGGGCACAATTAACTGTTGACCAGCAATGATATTACGACCCATTGTAATCCGCTCGGCACGCCCATTGGTATGAAAGAGAAAGAAATCAGCCGGCCCCCCTTCAATCAAAATCTGGTAGTCGTCCGACCAAACCCAATGTAAGTTATTTTGCGGCATTTCTCGTGTCAACATGTAGTAGATACAATTGCTGGCGCGCGATGTGCCATCGGCAGCAACGACTTCGTGGGCAGAAAGATAGACCACGCTAAAATGGCCGGATTCCATGTTGAGCGGTTGTAAACCAAGGGTCGCGATGAGTTCTTCGGCACGCACGGGGCACTCCTTACGCTGTGGCCTGCGCCACTTGGGCAATGGTCGGTAGCGTTAGCAATTCGCTGAGCATCATTGCCGTCGCCCCCCAGATCGTCTGCTGTTGAATATAGTAAAAGGGCACCTCGGCGGTACGATCGCGCAGTTGCCACTGTTCCAACCGCAGATTGGCGGGGTTGAGCAGTTCGTGCAGTGGCATTTCAATCACCATCGCAACCTCATGTGGATCGGGCCGAAAGGTTGGTTTGTGGTCCATCCATGCCACGGTTGGATAGACGAGGTGATTGCTAGCAAAGACATAGAGCGGGCTCAACTGCCCAAGCACTTGGATTGCTGTGGCCACCACGCCGATCTCTTCATCCGTTTCACGCAACGCCGTGGCAATCAAATCCTGATCCCCCTCCTCCCAGCCGCCGCCGGGGAAGGCGATCTGTCCACTGTGAACACCTTCATAGGTGGGGCGCAAAATGAGCGGTAGATAGATCTTTTCTTCGCCCAATTCATTCTGCCCTGGATAAAAAAGAATCAGTACACCACTGCGCCGTGCATTTTCCGGTGCCTGATCATAGGGCAGACTCCCGGCGCGCGGTCGGGGTGCCATTTGATATTGTGCAGCGCGACCGGGCAAGGGGGCAAGCAGATCCTGTTGTATTGCGTTGACAAATTGTTGCATGGACATAGCTACATCTTCTAAAAATTCTAGCTTACTTCTACTTTGACAATGGCATATTCGACAGGATTTACAAGATGCACAGGATGAAAAAACACAGAAATTCACCTTACAGATTCTGTCAATCCTGCCTATTGGATACAATGTGCCATTGTCAAACTACAACACTCGACAGATCAACCCTTTCAAGTACTCACCTTCGGGAAAGGTAATCGCCACGGGATGGTCGCTGCCCTGGCGCAGCCACTCAAGAATTTGCACCGAACGCCCAGCATCGACCGCCGCGCCAAAGACGACCTTTTGAAAGAGATCGGCACTGACCAGACCACTACAGCTAAAGGTTGCCAAGATACCCCCTGGCTTGAGCAGTTGGAGCGCCAGCAAGTTGATATCTTTGTAACCACGTAGCGCCCGGTCAATATTGCCACGGGATTGCGCAAATTTTGGGGGATCAAGGATAATCAGATCAAAGGGTTCGATCCCCTCATCCCGCCAATCACGTAGCACTTCGAAGAGATCGCCGGCAAGACTTTCCACATCCTGATCGGCGTCAAAGCCATTGTGTTGCAGGATCTCTTCGCCCAGCGTCAACGCATCAATGCTAGAATCGACATTGATCACATGGGTCGCACCGGCAGCCAAAGCGTGAATGGCAAAGGCACCCGTATAGCTAAAGCCATTGAGGATGCGCTTGCCATTGCAATAGGTGGCGACGCGTCGGCGATTTTCGCGCTGATCGGCATAGAAACCACCCTTTTGCCCGCCGTGGAGATCAACAAGAAAATGTAAGCCATCTTCGCGTACTTCGAGCCGATCAGGGGGTGCTTCTCCCAATAGCAACCCTTCGGCGTCGGGCAACTCTTCCTGGCGGCGTACACTCGCTTCGCTGCGTTCAATGATCCCGCGTACACCGGTTTCTGCCAACAAGATCGCTGCCAATTCCGCCTTGCGCTGCTCAATCCCCAAGGTGCCAACCTGCATCACCAGATAGTCACCATAATGGTCGACGATCAAGCCGGGCAAATAGTCACTTTCGGCATTGATTAACCGATAGACCGTTGTATCGGAATCAGCGGCCAATGCGGCGCGATTGGTAATCGCCTGGATAATACGCGACTGCCAAAACGCTCGATCGATCGCTTCGTCCACATCCCACGTGAGAATACGCACTTGGATTTGGCTGGCCCGGTTGAGGTAGCCACGCGCTAGCCAACTGCCATCCGCCCCATAAACATCCACAATTTCGCCATTAGCAATCTCCTTGGGCAGGCGCTGAATGGCTCCACTAAAGATCCACGGGTGCCGTTGGCGCACCGGCTTTTCTCGCCCTGTTTTAAGGATGACAGCCTCTGTGGGGATCCCATGCCGTTGTCCGGTTGTACTACTGTTCGGTGCCTGCCGTGCTGCTCTGCTCATAATGATGATGCTTCCTGGTGGACTTCCCAGCCATAGTCGTTAATGGCAACTGTGCCATCGGGTAGCTGGACCGTTTTTTGTTGAGGATCATAGGTAAATGGGAGTTCGCCCGCTGGGGTCGTAAGAATTCCCGTGACAGCTTGTGGCGTGCGCTCTGCAAACCGCACTGTATATTTTTTATAAATAATCCAATGGGTCAAAGGTTTCACATTGGCTCGCATAAACGTTCTCCGCTGATTCCACTGTAATTACGCTGAAGACAAATAGTCAAAGGTCACGGTGAGCACGGCACTAGTCGCCTCTGTAATGCGCGCTCTATCTCCAGGCCGTAGCCCACAGACCCAGAGGATCTCTTGGGTGACAACATCGACCAATAGTGGCCACTTCGGACGCCATGCGACGGGAATCTTCTGATCAGTAAAAAAATCACCCAGCATCTTATGTTGTCCATGCAACCCCAATGGCGCAAAGCGTTGCGCTTTGTCAGGCGTTGTCAGCATCGCTCTGCCCACATGGGCACTATCAAGAAAAGCCTGCCAGGGTCGATCGCGGCGTTTCCACTCTCCCCCCAATTCACTACGCGCAACGTGAGTCACCGTGAGTTGCCAATCGTTCCCCAACTGCAATCGGGCGGTTTCGCCCAAAGATAGGGCGGGCAAGAGAAAGATCGCCCCTTCCGTTAGGAGTGGCTGCCCCATGACAAATGGCAGCACATTGCACCGGTGGATGCTCAAGAGATCCGGTCGGGTCGCGGTTGCGCCGGCAACACTCCACACGAGATCCGCCAAGAGTGGATGGGGACCACCGGCGTCCGCCTGGGCAATCGCGCGGCAGAGTGCCGTTACTTGCGCAAAGCTCAGTTCGAGCGAAGCGCGTGCGACCACTGTTACAGCCTGGCGCAACAGGGCGCGTTGGGTGGCAATCGGTAAGGCGCGCAACTGGGTGAGGTCAAGGACGATCTGATCACCAACATTGGTCCCCGGCGCGTTCGCTCCCACTGATGCAAGCGATGCAACGGTCGGATCTACATTAGGCCACTGTAAGGCAGCCAGTTGTTGCCGATCATACATGGTCAGCCGCGCCATCTCCTCTGTGGCAATGGTTGCGGTGCGCCCCAACGCTTCCACCACAGCGGGATTGATCAGACCGAGCACCGGCAGCACAGTGTGACGCAGATAATTGCGTGTATACCGCTGGTCTAGATTGGTCTCATCCTCACGCCAATCAAGCTTCTGTTGCCGTAAGTACTGTAGGATGGTTGCGCGGCGAACGTAGAGCAACGGACGCACAAATTGGATGACAACTTCTCTCTTTTCTGTTACTGTAGAACGTTGAGTGGTCTGTCCAACCGTACGGCCCGGCGAATTGTTCTCTGGTGTAATCGCTATTGTGTGAGCAATTTTCGGTCGCATCCCACCCAGCCCTTGAAGACCACTACCACGGACGAGATGGTGGAGCACGGTCTCCGCCTGATCGTCGGCATGATGGGCCAGTGCAATTATCGGCTGTTGCTCGGGCGGCGTCAACGATAGCGCCAACTGGGCCAGAAATTGGTGGCGCTCCTGGCGAGCCACTGTTTCTACACTCCCGCCGGCTGCGGTGAGCGCTTCGGGTGCAAGCCGCTTGCGATGGATCGGGAGATGCAAGGTAGCGGCTAACGCCTGGACAAAATCGGCGTCACTGGCTGAATCGGCCCGCAGCGCATGATCGAGATGCGCGACATGGAGTTCGAGATGCCACGATGACGCCAGTTGATGGAGCAAATGCAACAGGCAAACGCTATCGGCACCGCCGCTGACCCCGACAATGACTGTTTGTGCGTGGCTGGCTGTTGCGGCTGGAAAAAGCCCATAGCGCGTCTGGATTGCCTGGAGCGCCTCGGTAAGCGTCGTAGCACCCAAAGGCAGGGCTGCTGATCCAGAGATCTGGAATTGCTCTTGATCCTGCTGCTCTTGCAGCGTATCAAGAGAATCGGCGGGTCGATCGTTTGGTTGCACTGCACTTATCCTGGCCAAGCGTTTGTCTGCTATTCCTTGTCGATCCAGTACTTGCCTGTTTAGCAGTTTGCTGAACTGACAAGCACACAATCCGATCAGTATACCACATTATTGATTGCAGCACTCTTTTTTGTCCGCTCAATGCTTATGGTATAATGAACTATCACTGGATGGCTAGTGAGACCATCGCTTTCATCGCTGACCGCACCAACCATCTGTGATCGCTAGTAGTGTATTCGCTTCTTGTAGACGAATCATTTAAAAGGCATCCAGATTGCGACGGCTTTTACACAAGAAAAGCTGTATACCTTTTAAGGATTTTATCTGTCAAGAGACGCAGAACGGGAGACGCAGAACGCGTGAATAATCCTTTTGATTGGCTACTTGGCCTCTTTTCCCTTGACATTGGCATCGATCTCGGCACCGCAAATACGTTGGTTCATGTAAAGAACCGGGGTATCGTGATTAACGAACCATCCATCGTTGCGATCGATCGGTCATCGCGACGGCGCCCGCTGGTGAAGGCCATTGGCAATGAAGCCAAAGAGATGGTTGGCCGCACCCCAGCGCACATTGTGGCGATCCGCCCGCTACAGGATGGTGTGATTTCCGACTTTGATGTCACAGAGCGGATGATCCATCACTTTATTGGTAAGGTGCATGGCAACCGCGCCTTTGGTGCGGCGCGGCCGCGCGTGGTGATCGGCATTCCCTCCGGTGTTACCGAAGTGGAAAAGCGCGCTGTGCGCGATGCCGCGATTAGCGCCGGCGCGCGCGAAGCTGGCTTGGTCGAAGAGCCGATGGCAGCGGCGATTGGGGCGGGGCTGCCGGTGACGGAGTCAGTCGGCTCGATGATCGTTGACATTGGTGGTGGTACCACTGAAGTGGCGGTGATCTCGCTGGGCGGGATTGTTGTCTCGCGCTCAATTCGGGTAGCCGGCGATGAGATGAATGAAGATATTATGGGCTATGCTCGTCAGAAATATAGCTTGCTGATCGGGGAGCGCATGGCTGAACGCTGCAAGATCGAGATTGGTTCGGCCTATCCGATGGAGCAGGAGCGCACGATGATTCTGCGTGGGCGCAATCTCGTGACGGGGCTACCGGAAGCGGTAGAGGTAAGCTCAGTCGAGGTACGCGAAGCGCTTTCGATCTCTGTCGACGTGATCGTTGATGCTGTCAAGGCAACGCTCGATGAGACGCCACCGGAGCTGGTCGCAGATTTGATGGAGTACGGGATTGTTCTGGCCGGTGGTGGGGCGCTGCTACACGGGCTCGCCCAACGGTTGCAGGATGAGACGCGTATGCATGTTTATGTGGCTGACAATCCTTTGACGGCGGTAGTGATGGGGACTGGAATGATCCTGGAAAAACCCGAATTTTATCGTGAAACGTTGACAAGTATGCAGCGCAAGAGCACGGTCCGTTAATGCGTAGTACCGATCGACAACCGCGGCCCGTCGGTGAGCTTTGGCTGCGTCTCATTATCCTCATGCTTGCAGCGTTGTTGCTCATGGCCTTGCAGTTAACCGGCCAGCTTCAGATGTTACGCAGCGCCATTAGCTTTGTTACATCACCCGCCCAATTGGCGACGACGGGTGTCGGCAAGAATGTCACCGATGGCATCGCTTTTCTCTGGGAATTGCGTACCTTGCGACAGCGCGCATCGGAATTGGAAGAGATCAACGCCAGTTTGCGTGGCGAGCTATTTCGGCTGAACGAAGTGGAGCGCGAAAATGAGCAGATGCGCCGCCTGCTCGCCTTTTCCGAGACGCGGCCGGGTCTCCAATTGCGTGGGGCACAGATTGTCTCTCGCGTAATTGGGCAGGAAAGCACCAATTTTCTGGAGTATATCGAGGTTGATCTCGGAGCCGAAGATGGCATTGAAGTTGGCATGCCAGTGCTGACGGAACAGGGGTTGGTCGGCCGGATCAGCGAAGTCAACGATGTCACCTCGAAAGTACTTTTGATCAGCGATCCCAGCAGCAATGTCAGCGCAATTTTGCAGAGCAGTCGCCTCAATGGTGTGCTGCAAGGGCTGCCCGGTGGCGATCTGCTAATGGATTTCATCCAACAAGGCCCCGTCTTTAGCGTGGGCGAAGTGGTGCTGACATCGGGCCTCGTCTCAGACGTGGGATTTAGTTTTCCGCGCGGCATTCCCATTGGGCGCGTGGTCGAACGACGCCAACGGGATATTGACATTTTCCAACAGGCCGTTGTCCGTCCCATTATTGACTTTAACCAACTGGAATTGGTGGCAATCGTCACCAACTTCAATCCACTGGACAGTGTGCCGGATATCATACCCGATGAGGCGGAACCACTTGTGCCAGAGACAGGGGGACCGCTGCTTGTCCCGACACCGACGGTTACACCCTGAGCGCCACCCATGACCCGTAGTCAATTTATCTATTATGCCATGCCACTCATTGTCCTCTTCATGGCGCTCCTGCAATCAACGGTGGCTACGCAACTTATCGTGCGCGGGGTCAAACCAGATCTTGTGTTAATTGTCGTCATCGTTGCCACATTGATCTATGGAGGCCAAGGGGGGCTGTTGTGGGCCTTTATCGGTGGCATCGGCATTGACTTGTTTAGCGGAGGTCCATTTGGGGCATCCAGCCTGGCCTTGATGATGGCAACCTTGGTGGCGGCGCTTGGCTATCGGATCCTTTCTCGGTATCACCTACTCGTGCCACTGGGTGCGGCTGCATTAGGCACGTTGATCTACAGCCTTGTCTATCTTGGTGTACTGAATGCACTGCGCACAGCTGCGCAGTTACCTCTACTCGCAGCGTATGCGATTCCACAACATCAGTTGCCGTTGTGGCCAACGCTGCAACAGATTATCATCCCAGAGATCTTTTACAACACGACCTTGGTGCTCTTTATTACGCCGCTGCTCAACCGTGTGCCGGAACAACAGGAAGTAGAGCGCTACTAACATGTACGAACAAGAAACAACACGCGACACATCGCCATTGGCCATGATTCTCTTTCGCATTGTCCTCATTGGCGTATTTTTTCTGATTGTTGGCCGCCTCTTTCAACTACAGATTGTCCAGGGGGATACATTTCGGGGCGATGCAGCCTACAATCGTTACAAATTGATTGAAGTTGCGGCCCCACGCGGGGTAATCTATGATAACAATGGCCAAATCCTAGTACGCAATCAGCCCAGCTTTGAAATTGCGATTGTGCCGGATGATCTGCCCTTTGATGATCCCGGCACCGCAGAGAACGAAGAGACAGTCGAAATTACCAAGGTACTGATGGCGCTTGGGGCCGACAAAGACCGCGATGTAGCACTCGGTATTGCAGAGCTCATGTTGCGCCGGCTTGGCCGTGCCGACTTTGCCAAGGCAGTGGAAGAAGCAGGGATTGCGCTCAACTATAACAAAATCTTGGCCAGCAGTGTGCTGGATGTTGCGCCGGAGCAGCCAAACGAGGGCGAGCCTCAGTTTATTGAAATTCCCGATATCAGTGAACCGTTGCCACTGGCAGCGCTAGTTGCGCTGGTGCAGTCGCTAGTCTCCTCACAAAAGTTGGGCAATGCCTCGCAACCGATCCCGATCCTCGGGCTAGTGGATCGGATCAAAGCGTTACAGATGACAGAAGAGAGCTACCGTCTACCCAGCGTACGCGTGCAACCCTTTCCGGCCCGGCGTTACATTTATCAGGACCTGATGAGCCACATCATTGGCTTTATGGGCGTCATTCCACGGGAGGATAGCGAGGCTTATCAACGGAAGGGCTATACCGACCTCAGTGAACGGGTGGGGTACAGTGGGTTGGAGTACACCTATCAGACTGAGCTACGCGGTGTACCGGGCTATAAATATGTAGAAAAGGATATTCTTGGCCGAGAGATGCGCACGGTCGGTCAAGTTCTGGATCCAGTGCCTGGCTCCAATCTGATCTTAAATGTTGACCGTCGCCTACAGACTGTTATCCGCGATACGTTGCAAGCCAAGATGGATGAAGTGAAGTCTGATTGGGGCGTCACCATTGCCATGAATCCGCAAACGGGGGCCATCTTGGGATTGGTTAGTCTGCCCTCGTTCGACGATAATATCTTTGCCGAACGGGTCGATCTCGATGCCTATCAAACATTGGTTGACGACAAACGGCTACCGTTGATCAACTACGCCATTGGCGGCCTTTATCCTCCCGGCTCCACCTTTAAGATGGTGCCAGCGTTGGGTGCATTAGCCGAAGGGGTTATCGACAAAAATACAACGGTCGTCGACACGGGACCGCTTTTATTGCCCAATCAATTTTTCCCCGACGATCTCTCTCAGGCGCAACCTTTTGTCAGTTGGAACCATGCCTTGGGCATTGTTCACGGCTCCATGACCGTTGTCGATGGGTTGGCACTCTCCAATGATATCTTCTTCTACTGGATCGGTGGCGGCTACGCGCGGGCAGAGTTTCGCGGCTTGGGCAATAAAGGGATGGTAAAATGGGCCGAGTTAATGGGCTATGGGGCACCAACCGGCATCGATATTCCGGGCGAAGTTGGGGCTATTATTCCCGATGATCAGTGGAAACGACAGCTCTATGCCGAAAGCTGGACAACAGGGGATAGCTATAACATGTCGATTGGGCAGGGCTTTATGTTGGCAACGCCCTTGCAAGTTTTGGTCAGCGCCGCTGCAATTGCCAATGGTGGGACTGTCTATGCCCCGCAAATTGTCTATCAGATCCGCGATGCAGAGGGGGGATTGCAGCGCGATTTCACCCCACAGGTTGTTCGCCAACTACCCGCTAGCGCCGAAGATATCCATACCGTACAAGAAGGGATGTGGTCGGTTGTCAATGGTCCCCGGGGCACAGGTGCCGCCTCACGCATTGAAGGCGTCACCGTAGCTGGCAAGACAGGCACCGCTGAGTTTTGTGAAATTGTCGAAAAAGAAGATAATCCAGAGGAAAAGGATTGTCGCCGCGACGAGAAAGACAACTTGCCCACCCATGCCTGGTATGTCGCCTATGCACCTTATGAGAATCCTGAAATTGCAATTGTGACCTTCATCTACAATGGTGGCGAAGGCTCGGGGACGGCCCTACCTGTTGTGAAGACAATCCTTGAGGCCTATTTCAATGAAATTCGCCCACGCCAGTTGGCAAGTAGCCAGTAAAGAAAGCAGGTATGTTGATGCCGCTGTTTGGGAAACCACAATTGGGACAGCAACGCAAACCTTTTGATCTCGCCGAACAGAATGGCGAACAAGTCGATGCTGTCCGTTCCAAAATCGCCTCACTGATGGATGGTGTAACCGAAAAGCGAGCAGCAGCCCATGCCGTGGCGGCAGCAGAAACCGCCCAACCACCCCACGCGCCACAGAGCGATACTTCTCTGAAAATGGATGAGACGCTACCAGCAGCGGTCAATAGTGATGAGCGTAGTAACAATCGGGAACCCAGCCGCAAAGCGTGGCTCTGGCAGGATCAAGAGGCGGAACAATCTACGTCATTATCACCGCACGCCGCTACTAATGAGCAGAAGCCAAGCTTGGGCCCAACACAGACAGAAGATCTACAGGCTGACAAGGTGCGAATGGGTAGCTTACAGGATAACGAGAGTGACCCTGTGCAATGGCCCCGCCGCCCCAACAATTCAGCAGAGAGCCATACGCCGGAAAACGATACCCCTACAGACATCACTGGCGCAGCTGCCCAACCTAAACAGCGATCTTGGTCATTACCGCCACTCTTTGATGCAGAACGGCCCCGGGCCATCGATCATGCAGAGCCAATCGCCCATCAAGCAAACACGGCAACCAATGGTCAGAGCAGTGTACGGCGAGAAGGGGCGACCGGCAATGTCGCGACCGCGGCCGCCAGTCGCGGGCAGCCGCCAGCGATCAGCACAATTAACATCAAAGGTCGCGCCGGTGGCATCTTAGTAGAAATTGGCAAAGGTCACTGGCCGGATCTGTTGGTTGCGCTGGCCGAACGGCTAGCTGGCGCCGGCAACTTCTTCCGCAATGGTGCAGTGGCGCTGGACCTGGCAGAGCGTTCGCTAAGTGAGCCAGAGTTACGCCAAGTCCATGAGATGTTTACCGAACAGACGCTAGAGTTGGTGCTGGTGCGCACGGCTTCACCAGAGACCTTTCAAGTGGCGCTCGATATGGGGCTGGCCGCCCAGTTAGAGACGCCGGAAGGGCAAACCACCACCGCTGCCCAACCAGCGGTGGCAAATCTAGCCGATGAACACCATTTTGTCTATGCAGGTCATTTGCGCGCTGGCCAAGTATTACAACGGCGAGAACATATCTTGGTCATTGGCGATGTTAACCCAGGTGCCACCGTCATTAGTGATGGGGACATCTTGGTGTGGGGTAATCTCCGGGGCATGGCGCAAGCCGGGGCCAGTGGTGATGCCAAAGCCGTGGTTGCGGCACTCAATCTTATTCCGGTGCAACTACGGATCAGCGACTTTATTGCGATTGCCCCCGAACCAAAATTTAAGCGGGGTTGGGGGTACCAACGGTCCCCGGTAAAACAACCGGAAGTGGCTTACTTAAATCAGGATCGCATTGTAGTCGAACCGTGGGATGCCACCAAATTCGGTGGCATTGCGGCGCTCCGGCAGTAAAGCTATTCCTAAAATAGGAGGACGTACGCAGCGTGCCGGTTGAGTAGGCAGCTTTTCGCCGTATCGAAACCAGAGGGCTGCGTAAGTCCAAAACATAATTATCCACGTAGAGGCACGAAGTTTCACGAAGAAAATGATTTTCCTTCGTAAAACTTCGTGTGACTTCGTGGATAATTTAAAGTTTGGTCTACCCGAAATCAATGCTCATAACAGCCAGAATGATGATACCCAAGCATGTGTGGAAAAATTGTGACCGTTACCTCCGGTAAAGGGGGTGTGGGCAAAACGACAACAACATCAAATCTGGCGGCAGCTCTGGCCCAGAGCGGGAAACGTGTAGTCGCGGTGGATGCAGATATCGGGCTGCGCAACCTTGATTTGGTGATGGGGCTGGAGAACCGAATCATCTATGATTTGGTGGATGTGGTTGAAGGTCGCTGTCAGCTCCATGAAGCGCTCGTGCGCGATACGCGCGCCAAATTTCTCTATCTGCTGCCGGCCGCACAGACGCGTGACAAATCAGAGGTCAGCATTGATCAGATGATGATGCTCTGTGAGACATTGCGCCAGGGTGCAGATTATGTCCTGATCGATTCCCCTGCTGGCATTGAGCATGGCTTTCAGACGGCCGTTGCACCCGCCGATCTGGTCCTCATTGTGACGACATCAGATGTCAGCGCACTGCGCGATGCGGATAAGGTGATCTACCTGCTCGAACGGGATTGGCAGCGCGCGCCAGGGCTAATACTCAATCGCTATAATTTGGATCTTGTACGAAAAGGGGAGATGCGCAATATTGATGATGTGCTTGATATTCTTGCCATCGACCTGCTGGGTGTCGTTCCCGAGGATAGCCGGATTCTGTTGAGTACAGACCGTGGGATGCCGGCTGTATTTAACCGCAGCCTCTATGTGCGCAAGGCCTACCGCAACATTGCGCAGCGGTTAATGGGCAACAATGTCCCCTTGATGAATTTTCGTCCAGGGCCCTTTACCAAGCTCTGGGCTCGTTTATTTGACCGATAGATGAGAGATTATGCTTGATCGACAAAGTTCGTGGCGCAATTTCGATTGGCCACTTTTTCTAGTAGTCCTTGTCCTCTGCGGCGTTGGCGTCGGCATGATCTACAGCGCCACCTACACCACCGAAGATTTAACTGATTATTGGTTGCGCCAGGCGATCTGGATTGTCGTCGGGGTCATCCTGCTCTTTATTATGGCCGCGATTGACTATCGCAACCTGGAAATGTTTGCATTGCCCTCCTTTCTGCTCTTTGTGGCTTCCCTCATCGCAGTCTCGCTCTTTGGGGTAGCACAAAATGGATCCAAGCGGTGGCTCGATGTCGGCTTTACGCTGATCCAGCCTACCGAAGCAGGCAAGTTTCTCCTGATCATCTTTATGGCCTGGTATTTGAGCTGGTATCGCGAATATATGGATCGCCTGCCTTACCTGATCATTGCGCTAATTATTCTATTGGCACCGCTCGTCCTTGTCTATCTTCAGCCCGATTTGGGGATGACCATTACCTATGCCTTTTTGGGTGGTACATTGATTCTGGTGGGCGGCATTCGCTATTGGCAATTGGGGTTGCTAAGCGGTGGTGTCGCGATTGCGATTCCCATCCTTGGCACATCCCTCAAAGGGTATATGTTGGAGCGGCTCTGTATGTTTTTGAGCTCAGACGGACGTATTGCATTGGGCAATTGGATTGGTCAATTACCTGCCGGCTGCACCAACCTTGAGGTAATCGAAGACAATGTCTACAATGTGAAACAGGCATTGATTGCAGTCGGATCCGGCGATTGGATGGGGCAAGGCTGGGCACATGGCAGTCAAAACCAATTACACTTTCTGCGCGTACGCCATACGGACTTTATCTTTAGCGTGATTGCAGAAGAGCTTGGACTCGTTGGGTCAGCCCTAATCTTGTTAATGTTGCTCTTTGTCGTTTGGCGTCTGCTCAACATTGCCGATCGAGCGCAGGATCAATTCGGGCGCTTAATTGCCACCGGTGTGGCGGCGATCATCTTTTTTCAAACCTTTATTAACATTGGGATGAATATTGGGATTATGCCCGTTACTGGCTTGACGCTGCCCTTTATCTCCGCCGGCGGCAGTAGTCTGCTTTCGATGATGTTTGCCGTCGGGCTGGCACAAAGCGTGACTATGCGCCATCGCAAGATCGACTTTTTGTAGCGATGTCAGTGGTCAGCTTTCACTGGTCAGCTTTCACTGGTCAGCTTTCACTGGCTAGATGAGTCGCCTCAAACAAAGGCTCTATACTGATTGACCGGCAGATCTCATTTTTCTGCCACAGCCGGACTATGCTGCGCAAGTCCGTGAGAACACAGAGAGCGCAGAGAAAAGCACTTTTGCCCCACTCAACCCTAACTTGTTATCCATAGAAAGTTAACAGAAACCTTATGCACACCACCCAACCGGAAGAAGTAGGCTTTGCCAGCCAACGGCTAGCCCAAATCAATCCAAAGATGCACGCCTATGTTGATGAAAAAAAGTTGGCTGGCATTAGTACGCTAGTCGCGCGGCGCGGTAAGGTTGTCCATTTTGAACATGTCGGAATGGCCGATATCAATGCAGGCACATCGATCTCGGCAGAGACGATCTTCCGCATTTATTCGATGACCAAGCCGATTACCAGCGTCGCCGCGCTCATGCTTATGGAAGAAGGCCGTTTTCGCCTCAATGATCCGGTGAAAGAGTATTTACCAGAATTCAAAGAGAATCGTGTGTTAGATACGACCGGTATGCTCGTTACACCGGCCCAACCAATGACCATCCGCCATCTATTCACGCACACCGCGGGGCTCAGCTATGGCTTTGACGAGAATTTCCTCATCGATCGCCACTACCAACAACAAGTTTGGGGAGCGATCAGGAGCAACCCAGAGATGACATTGGCCGCTTGGATTGGGGCTATTGCACAGATGCCCCTTGCCTATCACCCAGGGACACGCTATCGCTATAGTGTTGCCACCGATGTGTTGGGCTATCTCGTTGAAGTTGTCTCCGGCATGGGGTTCGCCGATTTCCTCCAGCAACGCATCTTTGCGCCGTTGGGCATGGTCGACACATTTTTTGCGGTGCCAGCAGAAAAACTCGATCGCTTTGCCGCCAACTATGGTCCGCAAGAGGGGGGCGGTCTCAAGGTGATCGATACACCGCGCGAGAGTCAATATGCCCGTTCGACCCCACGGCCCTCCGGCGGTGGCGGCCTCTTGTCAACCACGCCCGACTATCTGCGCTTCGCCCAGATGTTGCTCAACGGCGGCGAATTTGATGGCGTACGCTTGTTGGGGCGCAAGAGCGTTGAACTGATGACAACCAATCATCTGCCCGACGGCATCTTTGTTGACAATGATCCCAAAAGTGGATTGGGCTTTGGCCTGGGCGTGAGTCTACTGCTCGATCTAGGGAAGGGACAGACGCTTGGTTCAGTCGGCAACTACGGTTGGGGCGGTGCAGCCAACACCAACTTCTGGATCGATCCCAAAGAAGCATTGCTCGGGATCATCATGTTGCAATTCATGCCAAGCGGTACCTTTCCTGTCATAGCCGATTTTCGAAATTTGGTTTATCAAGCATTGGTCGATTAATCTCTCGCCATCGTCTTACACTTACATCCACAGGACTCCCCCCATAATCCCAAAGTAGTGGAGACATTAAATTGTGAATTATGATTGCCATCCATCTTGATCAAGTCTCTGTCACCTATATTGCGCAACCGATCTTCCAGCAGCTCTCCTGGGAGATCCATGACGATCGCTGTGTTGGCTTGGTCGGCCCCAATGGCGCGGGCAAGAGCACATTGTTGCGGCTGGTGCAGAGCCAGCTAACCAGCGACACCGGCTATGTCAACCGCCAGAAAGGATTGACAGTCGGCTATCTACCCCAAGAGCCAAACTTAGATCCCGAGAAAACGGTCTGGCAAGAGGCACTGACGGCCTCGGCTCAATTGGCCACGGTCAACAGCATGCTCAATCGAGTCGAGGCGCGGCTTGGCGATCCGGCGGTCTATAGCGACGAGGCGAAACTCGCCCAGGTGCTGACCGAACAAGAGCGGTTGCTGGCGCAATATGCTGACTTGGGGGGCGCGGCCTACGAAGGGCGCGTGCGCGCAACGCTGATCAGGCTTGGCTTTGACAGCGAGTTGACACGCAATCTGCCGGTTAGCACACTGAGTGGAGGGCAAAAAAAGCTTGTCGGGTTGGCGAAATTACTCATCACCCAACCAAAGATCCTGCTGCTTGATGAGCCCGATAACCATCTCGACCTGCGCGGGAAGCAGCTATTGGAACAGTTAATTCGCTCCTATGAAGGGGGTGTTGTCATTATCTCCCACGATCGCTACCTGCTCGATCTGGTCGTTGATGAAATTGCTGAATTGTCATTGGGCCGACTGACTAGCTATAAAGGCGATTATTCCGAATACGCTTTTGAGAAGCAGGCGGGCTTATTGCGCCAACAGCAGATGTTCAAGGCACAACACAAAGAGATCACTCGGCTGGAGCAGGCGGCCAAACGGTTGCTGATCTGGGGGCGCACCTACGACAACGAAAAGCTGATCCGCCGCGGCAAGTCAATCCTAACCCGGCTCGAAAAGATGGAGAAGATCGAGAAGCCGATCATGGAGCAGCGGCGCATGGGGCTCGAACTAGCCGGCTGGCGCGGCAGCAATAAGGTGGTGGAGATCAGCGATCTTGACAAACAGTTCCCCGCCCAATATGAGAATGGCGAACTGATTCAGGCAGAGAATCTTGTCTTGGCTGGGTTAAAGCTACTGCTCTGGCATGGCGACCGGGTTGGGCTGGTGGGGCCGAATGGCGCGGGCAAGTCGGTGCTCTTTCGCCTGCTACTGGGGCAAGATCAACCGACCGGCGGCACCATCAATATTGGGCCGAGTGTTCAAATTGGTTACTACGCGCAGGAACACGAGAGTCTCAACTACAGCGATACGCTCATCGAGACGGTGCGCAATGCCGTCCACTTCACCGAGAGTACGGCCGTTAGCTTTCTCGGACAATTTCTCTTCAATTACGAGCAAGCGCGCGGTCCCGTCTCGGCACTCTCGGGCGGCGAACGCAGCCGCTTGCAGATGGCGCTCCTCACCCTGACCAACGCCAACTTTCTGCTGCTCGACGAGCCGACCAACAACCTCGATATCGCCTCTGCCGAGGTGCTTGAAGATGCCTTGGCGGACTTTGAAGGAACGCTACTCGTGATCTCGCACGACCGCTACTTTCTCGACCGCGTGGTGGATCGCATTGTCGAGCTAGAGGATGGCGCGCTGACCGAATATGTCGGCAACTATAGCGACTATCAAGCGGCAAAAAATTAGAAGTCGATCCCCGCTCGCATTAACGGAACAAAGTTTAAGGTTTTTACGCTGCTCTAGGTAAACAATGTTTACACCATTCGTTTTCGTAGGGTCACGATATATCGTGACCCTACGAAAACGGCCCCACAAGCAATCCCAATGCAAGGAGCCGTTATGCATGCCACAACTTTCCGTTTCGCGCGTGTATTTTTCTTCATTATGATCGCCCTAATCGCTTGGGGCTTGGGCAGACCGAGCACCACGCTAGCTGTCGCCGATACCTTACAAACAGCCACGGACGACGCCTGGCAACCCTACAGCAGCCCCGACGCCGGCTACACCCTCGACTTACCGCCCAATGCCGAAATCACCGAGAGCGATGACGCTGCCCTGCGTTACAAAGTGCTCTTCGTGCAGTTGCCGGACGCCACTTCGCCACTCTATCAGGGTCTTTCCATTCTTGTGCTAGAGAGTGACCTCAATCCGACCGCCTATATTGACCGCATCTATGTTGAGGAGAACGGCATAGCGCCACCGGTCGGCACGCCGTTGACGATCAACGGCCGTGCGGCCCTGCGGCTCGAACGCGATACTCTTGTCGGCGATGAGGCCAGGTATACGACCCTGATTGCGGGTGATGGGGTGCTCTACCGCATTAATCTTTTCGGCGGTGGCAAAGGTGGTTTTAGTGAACCGACCGCGCAAGCTGTGGCCGACTATGCACGAAGCGTCAGCTCGTTTCGCGTCCTCGACATCCCACGCCAGCCCAAGCCGGAAGCACCGCGCAATGTGGCTCCGCCCGCCACCCTCGCCGTTGCCGACCGCTTCACTTGGCCGCTCCAATCGGGACAGGGGGTTAACTACGGGATCCCCGAAGGGCTAACCGTCGCCGGCACCCATATCGAGCACTTGGGCTATGCGATTCGCAACCTCGATCAGTGGGGGGTCAAGTGCTATGGCGTTGACTGGTCGCGCATGTTGCACACCGGCGAAGATTGGTATCGCCTCGACGGCGCGTCAACCGCTGGCACACCGGTCTACGCGGTGGCCAACGGCGTCGTCGCCAAACATAATCCAGGCATCAGCTATCCCGGTAACGTCGTAATGATCCGCCACCGTTTGGCGGATGGCCGCGATCTCTATTCGATGTATGGTCACATCACCAATGTGCGCGTCGTTGAAGGGCAGACCGTCACCATTGGCCAGCAGATCGCCACCGTGCTCTACCAGGGTTATACCGGGCGCACCCCCAGCCAGCATACCGTCGTCGATGCGCACCTGCACTTTGAGATGCGCTGGTTTCTCGACGGCACGAACATCTATGTGCCGGGTACCAATGCCTACAACTACAATTACCCTGGCTGCACCTACGCTTATCCCGGTCGCGGCTACACCTATATCATTCACCCAGACAACTACCCCTACCCCGGTAAAGGCTATGTCGAGCCGAGTGCCTTTATTCGCGAGCATGGTGGCAGCGGGCCTACGGCCACGCCAACCACGGCCATCCCGACCCCTGCGCCGACGCGGACACCGACAGGCACACCTCCCCCAACGGTGACAGCCAAACCGACGGTAACACCGCCAGCGCCGACCGCCACACCAACAAAATTGCCAACAACTTCACCGACCCCCGTGCCACAGAGCTGTGAGTACCTCCGCAACGGTGACTTTGAAGCGGGCCCCAACACCGCCAGTTGGACAGCGACTAATTCCAGCAATCGTATCGACCCGCTCATCTATCGTACGTCGGCGCGCGCTAGCCTCTATGGTGGCTGGTTTGGCAACGTGCTCAACTACACCGACACCCTCAAACAGATTATCACGTTACCAACCGACCGCCGTGGCGCAACCTTGCGCTTCTGGCGCTATGTCCGCAGCAGCGAAGCTACCACTTCTGCGCAGGATACGTTGCAAGTGGTACTGATTAGCGCAAATGGCAGTGAGCAAGTGGTGAAGACAATCACAACGGCGGTGGCGCGCAATCAGTGGGTAGTAGAGACGGTGCCGCTAGACTTGGCCGCCGTAAGTGGCACATCAACAACGCTTGCCTTCCGCGGCATGAATAATGCCACACTCGTCAGCAGCTTTTACGTCGACGATGTTTCACTGACCATGCCATGTGGCACTGGTGCGCAAGGCATCGCCGCAGCGTTTGGTGCAAGGTCCACCACCGATACAGCGAGTGACGCTGCGCCAGCGGACGTCGCGACCCGCAGCGCAGCCACAACAAGCTGTACCAATCTAAGTATCGATGGTGGCTTTGAGTCGGGTCGACTCGGTGTCGGATGGGCCGCCATTGCCAACACATCCGCCAAGGTCTACGCCGATCCCGCAATCTACACGCGCCGGCCGCATAGCGGCAGCTATGGTGCCTGGCTCGGAGCGAGTAATCTCAACTATGTGTGGAATGAGTTGGTGCAGACGGTACCATTACCGGCCAATGTGCAGAGTGTGCAACTCCGCTACTGGCGCTATCTAGAGACCGCCGAGACCGACCGTACCCGCGTATACGATCGCTTCACCGTGGGGCTGGAGACGGAGAAAGGGGTCCAGATTGGGACACCACAGCAGATCGACAATACAAGTAGCGGGCGCGGCACGTGGGTACAGCAGACGCTGGAGTTACCCAATGCGGCCAACTATCGCGGTCAGCCGATCTGGATCAGTTTCAAGGCGACCACCGACGGAAATCAGCCGAGCAGTTTGTATGTGGATGATGTGGAATTAATTGTGTGTGGTGGATAACTCACCCCCCGGCCTCTCCCCAACATCAAGGCGGGGAGCGAAACTCCACCCTCGCAGCTTCCCGTGTGCGAGGGTGGTAATTAAAGTTGTGTGAACAAGAGGAATCACAATGGTTACCGACCTGACAACGTACTTTCAGGAATCCACGACAGCGGAGAAGTTCTCCGGCGTTGTCCGAATCACCCAAGGCGACAGCGAACTCTTTTCAGGTGCCTACGGCTATGCCAGCCGGGAGTGGCGGGTGCCGAACACGCTAGAAACTCGCTTCGACACGGCCTCGATCACCAAACTCTTCACTGCGGTGGCAACGCTGCAACTGATCGAACAGGGTCACCTCAACTTCGACACAGGCGTGATTGATTTCTTGGCGTTGGAAGGCACAGCGATTTCGCATGATGTCAACGTTTACCACCTGCTCACTCACACTTCTGGGATAGCCGACGATGCGGACGAGGAGGCGGGGGAGAGTTATGAGGAGATCTGGCACACGAAGCCAAATTACTCCGTCACCGAAACGGTTGAGTTTCTGCCCCAGTTTGCCTACAAACCGGCCAACTTTGCGCCGGGGCAAGGCTGTCGCTACTGTAACTGTGGTTTTATCCTGCTGGGGCTGCTCATCGAAAAGATCAGTGGAATGGGGTATCGGGACTACGTACGCCAGAACATCTTTGCCAAAGCCAGTATGGTCGACTCCGACTTTTTTGACAAGCGTTATGTCCAGCCCAATGTGGCCGAGGGCACGGATCCAATCGAGGATGAAGCGGGGCAAATTGTCGGCTGGAAACGCAATATTTATGCCTATCCACCCGTCGGTTCGCCCGATGGGGGCGCGCATGTGACGGCGGCGGATCTCGCGCTATTTTTGCGGGCGGTCCAAACGGGTATGTTGCTCGGACCGGAACTGACCACCGCCCTTTTGACACCGCAAGTCAAACACAGCGACCGTGACGGTTGGGCACAATTTTATGGCTATGGCCTCTGGTTTCGGGTGGAGCCGGATGGCACGGTGCTGCACTACGGCAAGGAAGGGATCAACACCGGCGTGAGTGCCTATTTGCGCCACTACCCGGCGCAGGAATTGACGGTGGTGCTGCTGTCGAATAGGGCAGATGGGGTGTGGGAGCCGATGCGGGAGATTCAGCGGTTGGTGGTGGAAGCTGCACGTTAGACGAGTTCAGAGCCATCTCGGAAAGCAGCGCGTTGGTTAGTGAATCAACGTGCGCACGTCGTTCTGGAGAAAATTGTTTCACCAAATCATGAAAGGATTTCGCCATGTGAGTTACATTTTCTGGTATAAAGCGGAACATTGAGTCAGCTTAGGCAGTCATTGCCGGTTCCACCGGAGACGGGTGATGTGCAGCATGACGTGTCGCAATCGTCTGTCGAATTTCGGCACCATTTGTCTGCTCTGCAAGACGCAGTTCATACGCCTTTTGCAGATTTAGCCAAAGCTCTGGCCCGGTGCCAAACCACTGGCCCAACCGTAGCGCCGTATCGGCAGTAATTGCGCGACGACCCGCCAGAATCTGCGTAATCCGATTGGTTGGCACATGGATCAGCCGAGCAAGTTCGGCCGCGCTCATCTCTAATTCCGTTAGTTCATCAGCGAGGATTTCGCCGGGGTGGATTGGTGGTCTTGCCATGATGGCTAAGTTCCTTTAGTGATAATCGGTGATCTCAATATTGTATGGTTCAGTTTCATTCTCTGGCCACTCAAAGCAGATGCGCCACTGCCGGTTAATCCGAATGCTAAACTGACCTTGTCGATCACCACCCAATGCTTCAAATCGGTTGCTGGGTAATTGTTGTAAAGCCTCTTTATGACGAGCAGCTTCTAGGATCTCCAATCGTTTGTATGCTTGTCGTTCAAACGATTGAAACTCTTTTACTCTTTGCCCTTCCGCAAATTCGCGTGTACGCTTGTCGCGATATTTGCGACGGTCAAGATTGGATTGCTCATCTTCAACCATGAGATGATTATGACATAAATTACGCGTTACGTCAAGCGTATTTTATATCACCAAAAGAAATACACATGCCTCAACCATACCCAAGTTACAGCCAAATGAATCAACAACAGATCCTCTTCGGTACCACCAACCAGGCCAAGATCGACCATATCCGCATCATGACCACCGGCTGGTCAGTCCAGATCCTCAGCCCGCAGGAGCTTGGTCTGGAACTCGATGTGGCCGAGGATGGTCGTACTGCCGCCGAAAACGCCATCAAAAAGGCAGAGGCCTACGCCGCCGCGGCCAACCTGCCGGCCTTTGCCATCGATGCAGCATTAACCATTGAGCGCTTCCCGCCGGAAGAGCAACCGGGCGTTTACGTGCGCCGCATCCACCGGGAAGATGTGTATGTGACCGATGAAACGGTCATCGCGCATTATCAGACGGCACTCAAAGCGTGTGGCGGCACTACGCCAGGCCAATGGCAGATTGCGCTGGCGCTTGTCTCCGCCACGGGGCAAATTCAGCGCGAAGAGTATACCATTGATACGATCTTTACCGATCAGCCCTGCGCCATCCAGATTCCCGGTGCACCGCTCAGCTCGCTGATGCTTGACCCAGAATCTGGACGGTACTACGCCGAGATGCGCTACGAAGAGCGCCCAGACTCGATCCAGCTCAGTGAGGCGCTGGCAGCCCTCTTTCAGCAGCTGGCTCATCTGTGAAAAGTGTGAAAGCCGATGATTCTGTCGCTGAAGAATTATTGTGTTTTCACACTTTCGGCTGATGAGCATCAGCAACTATAGTCAGCAATGGTGATGACAATGGCAATGGTGCAATTACAACGGATTCAACCAACCGATCGCGCACGGTTCCAACAAATGGTCGAAGCCTATTGGCAAGAGATCATGCCCGGTGCCGCTGTCATCCAGACAGAGGAGCGACGCCTTGCTTACTTTCAAGAAGAGTTTCCGCTGGATCGAGACGAGCATTGGATCCAGTGGGCACTCACCCAAAAAGAGCCGGTTGGGTTTGTGGCTGTTACCCTAACAGCCGCGCGTAAAGCAGCGATGATTGAAGACTTCTATGTTCTACCAACAGAACGACGGCGTGGCTATGGTGCAGCGATCATCCACGCACTTTATCAACAGCTCGACAGTGCGGGTGTTGAATTAGTCGAGTTAAACGTGCGCCGGGATACGCCACAGGCCCTAGCTTTTTGGGAAGCCCAAGGCTTTCGTATTGCCCTCTACCGGATGCGGCAGTATCGTGATCCAGCGGCTGGGAAGTCGTTTGTTGGTGCGCTGTCGTCGGATTTTGCATAAACCGTGAGCGAACAAAAGCGATGCAGCAATCGTTGCTTGGGCTTATGCCCTTCAAGGGTACGCTGCCATTCACCTGATGTCCACCGATCGTTGACAACGTATACTTGGTGGAACGAAAGCGTTTGTTACAGATGCCGCAACGCCTGGATTAACGCTGAGCGCCGACTATACTTGGTACGAATGCTTTCCAGTCGGCGGGTAAACGTTGTAGACTCCCTATGGCCGTGACTGGAGAGCTTGTCGGCGGCCGTGCGTTCGGCAGCGGGTAACTGGCGGTTGATGGTGCGGAATTCATAATATTGATATTCGCTCATTGGGTCTCCTTTCTGACGAGTCTCCATCCCATCGGGATGGTTGAATTTAGGAGAGATTTCATCTTCATTGTTCTAAATTCAGCCGTCCCGATGGGAGGATGTCTGGAGTATCATGACGCCATGCGGTGGCAACGTGATGCTGGCCGACACGGTCTCTGGGGTCAACAAGTCGTGGTAAGCTTGTGCCGCCGGTAGGTCGACAGCGGTGGCAATGGCGTTGTGGTTGAGCAGAAACAGAAATGTCTGCGCCCCTTTCTGGCGCGACTTACCCTCAACACCTTCGGGGACAGCAAGCGCGGGCGCAATTGCGTGTGCGGCCAATAGTCCCCCATAAAAATCTTCCAAAAAGGTGCTGTCGGCATCGGTAGCGATGTAATAGGCGTGACCGGTGCCCCATGGGTTGCGGGTGAGTGCAGGGGAGCCGGCGTAGAAGTCATCGCCATAGTGGGCCAAGACCGTTGCGCCTTCGCTGTGCACGATATCACAGAGCCGAGTACAAGGATACTCTTCTTGGCGGTAGCGGGCGGTCGCTGCGGCGCGAGTTTCATCGGTAAGCACGATACGGTTGGTCTGCTCATCGTAGAGCGCGTCGATCTCCTCGACCCAAATGCCGAGCACCTTGCGCAGCGGTCCCGGATAGCCGGCAAAGGCCAGATCCGTTTCATCGACTACGCCACTAAAGACCGTGGCCACAAAGGTGCCGCCCGCGGCCACAAATGCTTCGATCCGTTCGGCAAAGCCCGGCTTGACCATGTGCAGCATCGGGGCAATCACGATAGCATACTGGCTGAAATCCGAATCGGGGAAGACGACATCGATGTCAACATTCTGCGCCCAGAGCGCCGCGTACTGCTTGCGCACAAAGGCCGGATAATCTTTCGGGTTGATCGGGCCAATCGCGGCGTCAATCGCCCACCAGTTGTCCCAATCAAAGAGTAGGGCAACGCGGGCCCCGGTAGCCGCGCCAATCAGTTTGTCCTCCAAGGCGGCTAATTCTTTGCCAATCTCGGTGACCTCTCGAAAGACACGCGTGTTGGCGTGGCCCACGTGGTCAACGACAGCCCCATGAAATTTTTCACCACCACCACGGCTCCGCCGCCACTGAAAGTACATCACCGAATCCGCACCATGGGCCACGGCTAGATAGCTCCACAGGCGCAGCACCCCCGGTCGTTTGAGCGCGTTGACCCGTTGCCAATTCTGGCTGCTGGGGGTCTGTTCCAAGAGTAGGAAAGGTTGCCCATCTTTGAGCCCGCGGTGTAGATCATGGGCAAAGGCCGTGTCGCTGATCGGCTGGGCAGGACGTGGATAGCAATCCCACGAGATGACATCGATCTCCCCTGCCCATTTGCGGTAATCCAGATGAGGGAAGGTGCCCATCATGTTTGTGGTACAGCGGATCTCCGGCGTGATGGCCCGAATGGCGTCACGCTCGAGTTGATAGCAGCGCAACATGGCGTCGCTTTGGAAACGGCGGTAATCAATCGTCAGGCCGTGGGTCACACTTTCGCCATCGGCATAGGGTGGCTCGATCTGTGACCAGTCGGTGTAGGTGTGGCTCCAGAAGGCGGTCCACCAGCGGGCGTTGACCTCTGCCACTGTGCCATAGCGCGCTTGCAGCCATTCGCGGAAAGCCGCGGCACAAGTCTCACAGTAGCAGGGCGTGGCGTACTCGTTGGAAATGTGCCAGAGCAACAGATTGGGTTGCATGCCATAGCGTTCCGCAAGTTTGGTGGCCATCTGGACCGCCAACCGCCGGTAATTGGGGGAATTGGGACAATAGTTGGTGCGGTTGCCGTGATGCACCCGCTGGCCACGCGCATCGGCGTGCAGTACATCGGGATAGGCTTGCGCCATCCACGCCGGTTGCGCGGCCGAGGGCGTCGCCAGACAGAAGTAGCGGTTGGCCGCGGTTAACCGTTCAATGACCTGATCCAGCCAGTCAAAGGTAAAGCGATCTTCCGCCGGCTGCAGTGACACCCAACTAAAGACCCCAATCGTGGCAACCTGGAAGTGGCACTGCTGCATCAACGCCATGTCCTCATCCCAGACGGCTGGCGGCCACTGTTCCGGGTTGTAATCGCCGCCATGCCAGATGAACGGGGCCTTGGGGCTGACGGGTGGGTAACTGCCCTGCCATCTTGTCAGTTGCGTCACATCTATCTCTTTCTACTGGTTGATGTTTTCGATCTTTGATTGTAACTACAACAGCGCTGTATCTGCTATAATTGTATCATAGTCAATACCTTCGCCAAACCTTGTTTTGGCGGAAATTTCCAGATGTCATTCCTGCGCAGGCAGGAATCTACTCGTGTAACATGAAGATGGATTCCTGCCTGCGCAGGAATGACGGCTCTAATTTCTGAAATTGGCG
>DAOUCA010000215.1:0-13628 GCA_034432375.1 Caldilineaceae bacterium | reverse complement strand
CGCCAATTTCAGAAATTAGAGCCGTCATTCCTGCGCAGGCAGGAATCCATCTTCATGTTACACGAGTAGATTCCTGCCTGCGCAGGAATGACATCTGGAAATTTCCGCCAAAACAAGGTTTGGCGAAGGTATTGACTGTTAGCGCAGGGTTTTAACCCTGCAAGACTGCAAAACCCGTTGTCTCCCAGTCAATCCACCCCTGCAACAGACCAGAAGCGATTCTCATGACCAGCGCCTTATCTGACATCACCGTTCTAGACCTCTCGCGCATCCTCGCCGGCCCCTACTGTACCATGATGCTCGGCGACCTTGGTGCCCGCGTCATCAAGGTCGAGCAGCCCACCCTCGGCGACGACACGCGACGCTGGGGGCCACCCTTTACCGCCAACGGCGAGAGCGCCTACTTCCTCTGCGTCAACCGCAACAAAGAGAGCCTCACCGTCAATCTGAAGCACCCGCAAGGGCAACAGATCCTGCGCGATCTGGCCGCCAAGGCCGATGTGCTCGTCGAAAATTTCAAAGTGGGTGCGTTGGCCAAAATTGGCCTCGACTACGTATCGCTACACGAATCAAACCCCGGCCTCATCTACTGCTCGATTACCGGCTATGGCCAAACCGGCCCCCTGGCCCACCACCCCGGCTATGATACCGCGATCCAAGCTGGTGGTGGCATCATGAGCATTACTGGCCCAGCCGGCCCCAACGGCGAACCGTACAAGGTCGGCGTCGCCATTGTCGACATCACCGCCGGCATGAACGCCACCATCGCGATCCTAGCCGCGCTGCACCACCGCACGGTAACGGGCCAAGGGCAGGCGATTGACATCGCGCTCTATGACAGCCAACTCGGCTGGCTGGCGAATGTCGCCAGCAACTATCTGATCGCCAACGAAGCGCCCCAACGCTATGGCAACGCCCACGCCTCGATTGTGCCCTACCAGACGATGCCGACCAGCGACGGCTGGATCATGCTGGCGGTTGGCAACGATGGCCAATTTGCCCGTCTCTGTCAAGCGCTCGGCCAAGCGCCTTTGGCCGGCGACAAACGTTTCGCCACCAACCCCGCCCGCGTGGCGCACCGCGATCAGCTCATACCCCTGCTAGAATCGATCTTTCGCACGCAGCCCGCCGCCACTTGGGCCGCCCTGCTCAGCCAGGCCGACGTGCCCCACAGCCTCATCCACGATATTCCTACCGCCCTCGCCAGCCCGCAAAGTCAGGCCCGCGGCATGGTGCAGGCCATCGAGCATCCCGTCACCGGCCCGATTCCCCTGGTCGGCCCCGTCCCTAAACTCGGCGCGACCCCCGCCACGATCCGCAGCGCACCGCCGCTCTTGGGCGAGCAGACGGCGAGCGTTTTGTATGGGCTGCTGGGGTTGACGGAGCGTGAGATTGCGGCGTTGCGGGAGGGGGGGGTGATTTGAGGGGGATGGCCGGGGTTGAGGTTCGCCAATGTTGATTCGCAACGGGTTTTATCCATGCGACCGCTATGACAATCTCGCTTTTCGGATTGTGTGCGCCATCAAACGCCTCTGTCCTCTAGGGATCTGGAGGAGCCGGTCAGGGTGCGACGCACTGGCCGTGACCACTCTATATACCGGCACTACTTATGGCCAGTGCGTCGCACCCTGTGTGACCAAGGCACGGTCTATTCCCCACCAGCCTCGTACAACGTTTCTAAATAGCGCGCTAAGCTAGCCGGCAGTTGTGCGGACTGGTTGTGTGTCAGCGCCTCAAACCCTGCGCGACACTAAGATCGCTAGTAGCCTCTGTTCCTGAAAAGCTCTGGCACTCTGTCCTCTAGGGATCTGGAGGAGCCGGTCAGGGTGCGACGCACTGGCCGTGACCACTCTATATACCGGCACTACTTATGGCCAGTGCGTCGCACCCTGCGTGACCCTAAGCAGGTTACTCTCCACCAGCCTCGTACAACGTTTCTAAATAGCGCACTAAGCTAGACGGCAGGCTCTTCATGCCGGTAAGATAATCGATAACCGATTGTTTGTACTCTGCTCTGGAAGGGTACATAGTGTCAATAAATTTGTGGTCCACCAATGGGCCACTGCGGCTCCCGATCCATTCGGCAAAATTTGAGTAGGGCCAGAGCTCTGGTGCAGTGGCAAAGCCATCTTTGACGGGATTGGCGTGGATATAGCGCGGCAGGTGGCGTAGGTACTCTTCTTTGTCGACTAGCTTCGCTTTGAACGGGCCTTCAAAGAGGGTACCGGAACCGTGATGGCGCCGGTTAAACGCTTTCACATAGCCGTTGAAAACCCGCTGTGGCAGCACCCGCGCTTCGACGATTCCATCCTGGCGCACCAGCCAGTGATAGTGGTTGGGCATCAAGCAATAGGCAATGATCGCAATCGAGTATTTGGCAACGTACTCCTGAACACGCCGCAGGATATCACAAAAATCCCTGTCATTCAGACAAATTGACGTGCGCTGTGCGCCACGGTTATAGATGTGGTAGTATTGCCCCTGCACAAATTGCGTATCTCTTGCTGCCATGATGAGTCCCTTTGTCATAAGCGTGCGTCGCACTGGCCAATGCAGATCGCATCAGCCCGAGTTTGTCCGGCCAGTGCGACGCACGCGGGTTATATTCCAACACGCCCCAACATATGCTGAAGGCTACAGCGATTTCGATTTTTCAAGTATAGGACGGGGCGGAACAGGTGGCAAACGACAAATGACGCAGTGTTGAGGGTAGATCGGTCGTAGGTCCGCGTGCGTCGCACTGGTCAAACGTTTCTTCGTCAACCAGATCGCAGCCGACCAGTGCGACGCACGCTAGCGGTTACCGATACCGGGCAAATAGTAAACGGGGCTGCGCCCCACCCGGATCCACGATTGGCCGGGCCGGCGCAGTCCCAACCTGATCATCGTTAAGGGAGATGTCACATGGCCGGAGATTGGGTGCGGCGATTGGCGCAATTACAGCAGGCATACGAAAACGGTCACCTGGATGAGGATACCTACCGCGCAGCGGTCTCGGCCTTAGTGGCTCACTCACCGCCGGCAGACACCACAGATGATGAACTGAAGGCAACAAGCTCCGCGGCAGCGATCGCAGCAGCGGCGCGCGGGGTGGCGATTGGGGGCAATGCCGATACGCTGGCAGTGATTACGGGTGATGGCAATACCTACATTGTCGGCAATACATATATGGGGCCGCCAATGACCGATCCCGCCATAGCATTGAACATTTATCGACGGCTCTTCGTGGCGGGTTGTCGCCAACTGCCACTGCGCGCCATTGATGTCAACGCCGCCGATGCCCAGGGTAACCGCAAAGAGATGGATCTCGATCAACTCTACGTGGCGTTGGATACAACACAGACCCTTTTCACAGCAGATGAAGCAGATGAAACAGACAAAGGCGACAGTGCTACAGAACCCGACCAGTTTCGTGTCTTGATTGAACGCGAACGACCTAAACCACTTTCGCTCCTTGGCGCGGCCATCCGTCAGCCGCGGTTGGTGATCCTGGGGGCGCCGGGCTGCGGCAAGTCGACCTTTCTTAACCATTTGGGGCTTTGTTTGGCACTGTATGGTTTGGAACTGGAGGGAGAATGGTTAACCCGCCTGCCAGAGTGGCCGACCGATGATGCCGACCTGGCCCCAATTGGGGTGATCATGCGCGATTTTGCCCGTAGCTTTCCCCATATCCCCAAACGCGCCACACCGGATCTGCTCTGGAATTTTATCGTCGAAGGGCTGACGGCGCAGAATCTTGCCTTTGCGGTGCAGCCGCTCCACGAACAACTCGAGGCCGGCCATGTGCTTGTGCTGTTGGATGGTATGGATGAAATTCCCACCGGCACACAGCGTACCTTTGTGCGCGATGTAGTGGCAGCCTTTGGTGTGCGCTACCCGAACTGCCGCATGATTGTCACCTGTCGCACCCTCTCCTATCAGGACGCCGATTGGCAGTTGCTCAGTTTTTACGATGTCGAAGTTGCCGAGTTGGACACGGTCAAGATCAACCGCTTTATCACCGCGTGGTACAGCGAGTTGAGCCGCTTGGGCGCCATTCGTCGCGCCGATGCCGCTGGTTTGGCAAGCCGTTTGCAGGATGCGGTACAGCGACCGGATCTGCGACGGTTAGCGCCAAATCCGCTGCTCCTCACGGTGATGGCGCTGGTGCACACTCACCGTGGACGGCTACCAGATGCGCGCGCGTTACTCTATGAAGATACCGTTGATCTGTTGCTTTTGCGGTGGGAAGAGAGTAAACGCGGCGACACGGACTCTATAACAGATGGGAAAGCCGCGCCGCCAGCCGATGGATTTGGTTTGCGCCACTTGTTGGCCCAAACGGGGCGCAACGAACTAGATCTGAAACGGGTGCTCTGGCAACTCGCTTTTGATGCCCACGCACAGGCAGGTGGCGCGCAAGCAGGCCAACGAGAGTGGAACGCTGGCGATCAGACAGAGGAGGCACCGCCGGCTGATATAGGGGAATTGCAGTTGGAGAAAGCCCTGGCTGGGTTGCATCCGGAAAAGAGCAGGGATTGGGCCGGCCAATTGATTGAAGCGATGAAGATACGCGCCGGACTCTTGCTTGAGCGCGCACCCGAAAGTTATAGCTTTCGCCATCGCACCTTTCAGGAATATCTGGCGGGTGCGCATCTTGCCAGCCTGGCCGATTTTGCACAACAGGCGGCCGCATTAGGGGCTGATGGGGCATACTGGCGTGAGGTAATCCTGTTGGCAGTGGGGCGGCTCGTCTATCTTAGCGGCGACTTGGCGAAGCCGTTGGCGCTGGTGGACGAACTCTATCCACGGCACATGCCACGCAGCCAAGTGGCCTGGCAACCAGTCTGGCTGGCGGGCGCGGTGCTGGAAGAGATTGGCCCAAAACGCGCCACAGACAGCAAACAGGGACAGGATCTGCTAGCGCGAACACAGCAACGGTTGGCAGCTTTGGTGGATAAAGGCGCGCTAACCCCCATTGAACGGGCAGCGGCTGGCGCAACCCTTGGCCGTTTAGGCGATCCACGACGCGGCGTCGGCGTCAAAAATGGCCTGCCCGATATCGAGTGGGCGACGGTCGAAGCCGGCCCGTTCCTGATGGGCAGCGACAAAAGCCAGGATCGTTACGCACAAGATAATGAACTGCCCCAATTCGCCTGTGACCTGATCCAACAGCCCTATCAGATCAGCCGCTATCCGATTACGGTGGCACAGTACGGAGCCTTTGTCCAGGCGGGCGGCTACAACGAAGCAGCCTATTGGCCGGAAGCAGCGGCGCAAGGGTTGTGGCGGGATGGCCAGATTCGTTGTCGAACCTGGTCTGTCGAGCGGAGCGGGTACGAAGAAGCATGGGCAACCGGACCGGCTGACTATGGATCCCGTTTTACGATTGACAACCATCCCCAGGTGGGCGTGAGCTGGTACGAGGCGTTGGCCTTCTGTTCCTGGCTTTCCGCGAAGACCGGTATAGAAGTGCGGCTGCCGACCGAAGCGGAATGGGAACGGGCAGCGCGCCATACCGATGGGCGCATCTACCCGTGGGGCAAGCAGGGCAATGTCGCGGAACGCTGTAACATGGTTGATACGGGTATCAACAGCACCTCGGCAGTCGGCGCATTTCCTACCGGAGCAGCGATGTGTGGCGCGGCGGATATGGTGGGCAATGTAGTGCAGTGGTGCAGCACGCAGTGGCGAGAGAATTATCAGGATTATGCAGCCCAAGTTGATGATGGCCTAGCAGGCGAGACCCGTCGTGTGGTGCGCGGCGGTGCGTTTGGCGACCTTCAGCTCAGCGAGCGCGCGCGGCCTGTCGCCTCAGGAACCTTCCCGTCGACCGCGACTACTCTCTCGGTTTTCGGATTGTGCGTGCCCCCGGCCGTTGACCTCTGATCTCTGGTAGCCTCTGGCCTCTGAAAGACTCTGGTCTCTGCCTCTAGGGGGTCTGGGGTCTCCCCAGCATCGATTAGCGCCGAAGGCGCCGCGAAATTTTTTGCGGATGCGCGGACTACGGTGTGAGCAGGGCGTGGCGTGGCGGGAAAAGGCACGCTGAAGATCCTGCACAGTGAAATGCACCGCCTTTTCCTGGCACGCTACGCCCCACTCGTTCCAAGGCAATCAGACCGATAGAGAGTCAGATCGCAGTGCGGCATAGGGACAACCGTCACCCCACCAACCGCGCCACTGTCGCAACTTGGGCAGCCAGCTCATCCACAGTGGAGGAGCGCACAACCATTTCCTGCACCGTTGCCAGATGCCGGCGAATCGCCTGGGGATCCGGCGTCGGCTGTTCAGCCTGGCGCAGCGCTTTACGCAGCGCGGCCTCAGCATCGATGACGTCATCCTCGTCGAGGAGCCCTTGTGTACCAGCGCGGGTCAGCGCGGCGCGCAGCTTCTGCAACTCGACCACCAAATCTGGTTGGCCGGATGGCGCGCCCACCATCTTGTCGCGTCCGACAAAGTCGCCGCCAGCAGTGACGCTGCCGCCGATGTAGGCCCCACCACCCGTGTTGACCGTGCCGGCGTTGAAGCCGCCACCCTCCGTGTTGATCTCCCCACCGAAGTTGTTTTGATTCTTTACCAGTTGCCCCCGCTGGTTAAAGGTTGTGCGTCGCTGGTTGACGGTATTGCCGTCGCCGGTGACGATTTGGTTGTCGCGGGCATTGCCCCCAATCGCCACCCCCCGTTCCCCCGCGGCGACACCGCCGCCCTGCGCAACCGCGCCGGAACCACTGTTGGTCGCCTGATAGGTTGCGGCGACTTCTGGCAGCGCCGCCAACGGATCGGGTGCCATTACCCCACCGTCTAAGCCCTTGCCCCCCAACAACAGCGCAACCGGGAAGTTGCCGGTCAGCCGGTAGTCGGGCTGCTGGGGCAGGTGGTACTGCGCCTGCGCGCTCGCGGCTACCGTGCGGTGCAGATAGCTCAGGATGTCACTGACCAACACCTCGCTAGCACCGCTCTGCGGTTGGGCGTGACCGGTGAGCGCCTCGATCAGGTGGTAGGTGAAGATGCTCATCTTGTGATCTTTGCGGATATACGATTTCTGTTCAGCCTGTGCGGAATTGAGGATCGCCCGCCCCGCGCCCACAGCCAACTGTTCCAGCCCCTTGCTGCCCGCGGTCGGGGCCGTGACGGATTTGTCGCTTGGCGTGAGGAAGAGATCGACCGGCAGCGTGGCCGATGCGAAGGCATCCAGATCTTTGACAGCGAGACCGGCCGCGTGGCAGCAATCGAGTGCGACCAACAAGCGCTTGGCCGGCAAGGCGGCGATCAGTTCGGCAAATTCATCAGCGCGCAGCGCAGTCGCCAAGATCGGCTGCGCTGATATTGCCTCGGTATCATACGGCACGAGGCAATAGGTCGTGCCGGTTGCATTACACCAACCGTGGCCACTGTAGTAGATCAGCGCGGTGGCGTTATCGGTTGTGTCGGCCTGTAGCTGCTGCTTGAGCCAGGTTAGGCCGGCGAGGATACCGGATCGCGTTGCGTCTTTGCCTTGGACCACGCGCACATGGTCTTCGACATAGCCACAGCGCGTGGGATGTACGAGGACTTCCTGCAACGCGACAATATCTTTGGCAACAGCGGGCAAGGACCAGTGCGAAATACTGTGCTCGTCAATGCCGATCAGTAGGGCGTAGCCCTGGGTGAAGGTGCTCATGGTGAATGCTCCTGGGTTTGCAAGGTGGAGGTGACCGTCGCTGGCTGGCAAAATGAGACCATCACCGGCTACAACACCAACGGCCAGATAATGGGCGAAGTATACGGCAGCCACCCCAAATTGGCAAGCCACCCCACCAGCCGCTATACTGCGCTCCATCAACCATCCACAGGCGCGTAGACGCAGTCACAGTCCACGCAACACGCAACACGCATCAAAGAAAGCATCAACCATGACCAACAAAATTCTCTTTCTCTGCACCGGCAACTACTACCGCAGCCGCTTTGCCGAGGAACTATTCAATCACCTGGCCACGCAACAAGGATTGCCCTGGGTCGCCGATTCGCGAGGGCTGGCGGTGGAGTTGGGGGTTAACAATATCGGCCCGATCTCCTCACACACGGTGGCGCGCCTTGGTGAGCTGTCAATTTCCGTGGCGGGTGGTCTGCGCATGCCGCAGCAGGTGAGCGAGACCGATCTGGCCACGGCCACGCAGATCATTGCGCTCGATCGCACCGAGCATACGCCCTATGTCAACGAACGACTACCGGCGTGGCGCGATAAAATTGCCTATTGGGAGGTAGCGGATCTCCACGCCATGAGCGCAACCGAGGCGTTGGCACATATCGAACAGGCAGTTTATACGTTGCTCAACAGTTGCGCGACCGAGCAATGAGTGGGCCCACGCACGCCGCTGGCAACCTAAGGCGCAAGGTCAGGCCGAGACCATAATAACCCGCAAAGAGAGGCAATCTCAGTTCCCCTCTTTGCGGAGGGTCAATTCTCCCACCGACACGACGTGGGCACGATACGTTCCCCAATTCCTCAATTCTCTACTATTTCTAAAATTTAGATTATGCTATACTACGCTCCTTGGTTTAGTTTAGAGATTGGTCATACTGTCCATGTGTGCGGTTAAGCTTTTTCTTCAACATCGTTTTCAACCCTAACTGATAACTGAATAGACGAGTATTGTTGATAGGCTAACAGGGTTGTTTCTCTCGGCTCCAATCGGACAATACTTTGCATTTTTGCGGGACGATCTCCTTTTTACCGCTTATCGTTACCCGCTCTGTTTTGCCTACCAAGCCGACGGACCAAAGGAAACATTATGCCAGATAGCGCCCAAATGCATGGCGGTGCATCGCACGAGGATTCTCCTAAAAACGAACGAATCAGCGAGAGTCTGGTTGCCAAGAGTGAAAATAGACCCATTCCAGCCAACAGGGCATTTTTCATTGTGGGTGTGGGGGCCTCAGCCGGTGGTCTGAAAGCCTTTGAAACATTTTTCAAAGCGCTGCCCGATGACCCTGGGATGGCCTTTGTGCTGGTCCAACATCTCGATCCATACCACGAGAGTGAATTGGCCGAAATTTTACAGAATCATACCAAGATGGCAGTCGCCCAAGTGCATGATCGGCAAAGCGTTTCGATCAATGCGGTGTATATTATTCCACCCGGCCAGAGCCTCTCCATCCATAACGGTGTCTTGCATCTCTCCGAAACAACTGAGCCGCGCAGGCAGCGTGCACCGATTGACCTTTTCTTTCGCAGTTTGGCAGACGATCAGGGCGAAAATGCGGTGTGCATTATTTTTTCCGGTACGGGCGATGACGGTACGCTGGGCTTAAAACGCATCAAAGAGAAAAATGGTGTCGTCCTGGTACAGGCGCCGCCAACCGCTGAATATGCAGGAATGCCGCAAAGTGCGGTCAACACGGGGCTGGCAGATTTAATTGCCCCGGTAGACGAGCTGGCACAGAAGCTGGTTGAGTATCAACAGAGTGCCGGACGAATTCGCTTTCCGCAACGGAGCGACGATCTACCAAAAATAGAGACCAATATCCTGCAACGGATCTTTACCCAACTCAATAGCCAAAGCGGCGTGGATTTCTCCCAGTACAAACGCTCGACCGTGCTCCGTCGGTTGCAGCGACGTATGCAGGTCAGCCAGATTGAGGATTTACCAGCTTACCTGGCCTTACTACATACCAATGGCGAAGAGGGACGTGCACTCTTTAAGGATCTGCTGATCTCTGTGACGAACTTTTTCCGCGACGAAGAGGCATGGCAGATACTGGCACAAACGGCTATTCCCGCGCTCTTTGATCGGTTAGGCAACCGCACCGAGCTTCGCGCGTGGGTGCCCGGCTGCGCAACGGGGGAAGAAGCTTACTCGCTGACGATGCTCCTGCTTGAAGAAGCGGAGAAACGCAATCTTCAGTTGGATCTGCAAGTATTTGCAACCGACCTCAATGAAGATGCGCTCGCTTTTGCCCGGCGCGGCCACTATCCAGAGGTGATTGCAGCTGATGTATCGCCTGAGCGATTGCAACGCTTCTTTGCGCGTGACGTTAGCGGTTATCGGATCCAACCCAGGCTTCAAGAGATGGTCCTCTTTGCGCCGCACAATCTGATCAAAGATGCACCGTTTGCGCACCTCGACCTGATCAGTTGTCGCAATCTGCTTATCTATCTAGAGCGTACGGTCCAGCAAGGAATCTTTCAGATCTTCCACTTTGCGCTTATTGAAGAAGGCTATCTCTTCCTTGGCGGCAGTGAAAGTGCGGAACAGGCGCAGGGATTGTTTGGCGAACTCGACAAACGGCAGCGCATTTATCAAGCGAAGTCGGGTAGATCAATGATGCCATCACTGCCGCTCACCGCTACGACTGAAAAGTATGATCCGCTGCAGATCCCTTTGCGCGACAGCGATGTACAACCGGTGGAGAAGCCGTCCCTTGGTGCATTCCATCAGCAGTTGATGTTGCAGCGCTATGCTCCACCCAGCGTGCTTGTCGATCGCGACTATGAGATCCGCTACAAATTCGGCAACATCGGGCGGTATTTGCGCCATCAAGAAGGGGAACCAACCCTCAACCTGCTGGAAAATATTAGCAGCCAAATTCGTGTCGAATTGCGGACTGGCCTCTTCACCGCGTTTCGGCGGCAAGGCCAGATGCCGCCACGCCGCGTTCACTTGGAAATCGACGGCCAGCTCGAAACGCTGCTTTTACACATCGAAGCTGTGCCGGCAGCTACTAATCCTCCAGAAGATCTGGCACTGGTGATCTTTGAAGCGTTACCACAGCAGGAGAGCACTGTCCATCGAGACAATCAAGAAATTGGCACGGATCCGACGGTGGCCAAGCAACTAGAGAACGAACTGCAGGAGATGCGCCACCGAATGCAGACAACCGGTGAGGAGTACGAAACCTCGAATGAGGAGTTGCGCTCGTCAAATGAAGAGTTGCAATCGATGAACGAAGAGTTGCGCTCAACAACTGAAGAATTAGAGACAAGCCGGGAAGAGCTACGCGCAACGGGTGAAGAATTGCACTCGATGAATCAGGAACTCAAATACAAGGTTGAAGATCTGAACCGAGCAAACAGCGATTTGGAAAACCTCATCAAGGCGACCAATATTGCGACGCTCTTCCTCGACCGCGAGTTGTGCCTACAGCGCTATACACCGGCGGCAACCGATCTGTTTCATCTTATCCCATCAGATATCGGGCGTCCGTTTCGGCATATCGCGCATAAGATCGACCACGGCACTTTACCCACGTTGGCAGAGCAGGTGCTGAAAACATTGGAGGCGGTTGAAGAGGAAGTTGCCACGGAAGATGAACGCTGGCTCCTGTTACAAATCCGCCCGTATCGCACCATGCAAGACCGGATTGACGGGGTGGTTGTTACGTTGGTCGATATTACCGTGCAGTTGCAAGCGGAAAAGCAAGCGGATAGCTGGGCGAAACAGCAATCGGTTGTGGCAGAGCTCGGCATGATTGCGCTGCGCGGTCTCTCCCTTACTGAGCTCATGCAGATGGCGGTTCATCGAGTGGCGGCAACCCTCGATATAAAGTTTGCCAAAGTGTTACAACTTCTGCCGGAGAAAAGTCAGCTACAACTCGTTGCGGGGGTTGGGTGGCAAGATGGACTTGTCGGTACGGCAATCGTCGATAGCGGTAGCGACTCACAGGCAGGGTTCACATTACACAGCGACAAACCGATCATCGTTGCCGATCTGCCATCGGAAAAACGATTTCATGGTCCCCTTTTGCTGATCGACCATCAGATCCGTAGTGGCATCAGCGTCGTAATCCAGCAGATCAATGGTCCATTTGGCGTCTTGGGTGCACATAGTGATCAGCCCGGGCGCTTTACCCCACAGGACACAGACTTTCTCCAAGGGATTGCCAATGTACTGGGTGCAGCCATTGAGCGACAACAGGCAGAAGAGCAAAGAACAGAACTCTTGGCCACTGTACAGGCAGAGCAGGGTCGTCTTGCCACCATTCTACGACAGATGCCCGCCGGCGTCATTATTGCCGATGCACCAAGTGGCCGGCTGATTATGGGCAATGACCAGGTGGAGACGATCTGGCGGCGGCCATACATAGAGGCCCAATCGATTGAACAGTACACTCACTATCCCGGTTTCTATCCGGATGGCAACCGATTATCGCCGGATGAATGGCCGTTAGCGCGCACGATTCGCACCGGTGAGGTCATTACGGGCGAAGAGATCATCATCGAACGCGGCGATGGAACGCGTGGTGTGATCGCTAATAGCGCAGCGCCGATTGTAGATAGCGCAGGTAAGATTGTGGCTGGGGTAGTGATCTTTCAAGATGTGACACAACGCAAACGGATTGAGGGCGAGCGCGACCGGCTGGTACAGGAGCTGCGAGAGTTAACCGAGACATTAGAGAGACGCGTAGAACGGCGAACCGAAGAGCTGAACAGGCGCAGCCAACAACTCAGTATCATGGCCTCTGCGCTTACCGTAGCTGAACAACGGGAACGGGACAGAATTTCACAGATTCTGCACGATGATCTGCAACAGTTGATTTATGCTACGCAAATGCGCGTGCTGCTCTTAGAATCAGAGTTGGTTGATACACCCGAAATGCAAAGCCTAAGGGAAGGATTGGGTGAGGTAAGTCAGCTCTATGATCAAGCAATCGCGATTGTCCGATCATTGACGGTTGAATTGAGTCCACCGATTCTGAGTGAAGAATTTCGAGAAGCATTGGAATGGCTCGCTGCCCACATGGAGGTCAGCTATGGGCTTCGTGTCGCAATTAGTGGTGACAGCAAAGCAGAGCCAGCAAGCAACGACGTACGCGATTTGGCGTTTCAGGTTGTGCGGGAGTTGCTCTTTAATGTCGTAAAACATGCCGACACCGATGAAGCACAACTGACACTGCAACAGCACGATGGTCAATATCTGATTACAGTTGCCGACAATGGGCGCGGATTTGATCCTGAAAAGGGAAAGCAACAAGGTACACAAAAGGTCGGCTATGGGCTCCATAGCATCCGCGAGCGGCTAGGGCTTTTTGGGGGTACATTGACGATTGACAGTACACCGATGTCGGGGAGCAGAATCACCATCAGCCTACCTGGCCGGGTCGGCTATCAGGATCTTCAGGATGAAGGAAGGTAACTGTGGTAAAACTGTTTGTGGTGGAAGATCACAAGGTTTTCCGCAAAATGCTGATAACCCTCCTCAATCGGGAAACCGATTTCATGATTTGCGGCGAAGCCGGTTCGGGAGAAGAAGCGCTCGAACAGTTGGCACTTGCGGCTCCTGATCTGCTCTTAGTTGACATTTCTATGCCCGGAATGGATGGCTTTACCCTCTTACAACAAGTGAAAAACCAGTGGCCACGGTTGCGCAGCATTATTATCTCTGGCCATGTGGAATCGGTCTACAGTGGTCAGGCACAGGCCGTCAATGTGTTGGCGTATATTGACAAAGCCAAAGTCCGCGAGATTGTGCCCAGAATTCGGCAAGTGTTGGCCAGAGAACCTGATTGACTGACAGATTTTATCTTAGTCACAGAGATTAATACCTTCGCCAAACCTTGTTTTGGCGGAAATTTCCAGATGTCATTCCTGCGCAGGCAGGAATCTACTCGTGTAACATGAAGATGGATTCCTGCCTGCGCAGGAATGACGGCTCTAATTTCTGAAATTGGCG
>DAOUCA010000214.1:0-10898 GCA_034432375.1 Caldilineaceae bacterium | reverse complement strand
CGCCAATTTCAGAAATTAGAGCCGTCATTCCTGCGCAGGCAGGAATCCATCTTCATGTTACACGAGTAGATTCCTGCCTGCGCAGGAATGACATCTGGAAATTTCCGCCAAAACAAGGTTTGGCGAAGGTATTAATTTTATGAAGTAAGCTTGATTAAGCTGTAGTAATGATTGCAATACGTGGCGGTTACTGCCGCGTGTTTTGGGTAATGACATTGGCAAGTTATAATAAAGTCCTATTTAATATCTGTCCGTAAATTCTCTATTCTCGCTAGGACACAACCAAATTTACGGACAGGTTGTTAGTACACATCGGTCCGTTGAGTGGATTCGATTTGCGCTGCCCTGTAGATATGGTTCGGCAATCCACCTAAACGACGTTTGGCGTGGTTACGACTGAGAGAATCGTAAGGATTGATGCTATCGTTTCAATTACTTGGCTCAGTTTCATTATTCAAAAATGGGCAACCCCTGAGCCAATTTCGCAGTCAGAAAGAAGCTGCGCTCCTCATCTATCTTGCCCAAACGGGACAAACACATACGCGTGCGTTTATTGCTGCTCTGCTGTGGGAAGATCGATCTTCCCAACAGGCGTTCAGCAATTTGCGCACCGTACTTGCGCGCTTGCGCAATCAAGTTGGCGACGCATTGGTGATTACCCGAAAATCGCTCGCCCTCGCACCAGCAAGTCGGCAACAGGTCGACGCGCTCCTTTTGCTTCAGGCCATAAGCACTGTCAAAGAAATTAACTCGAGCGCAAGTGCCAAAGCCCTTCAAACCGCCCTCGACGCCTACCAAGGCGACTTCCTTGCTGACTTTACTTTGGCCGATGCCCCTCATTTTGATGAATGGGTGACGGTGACTCGCGAACAGATCCGCCGTCAAGTCGTCGCCGCCTACAGCAAGTTAGGCCAATATGCACTTGCCACCAAAGATGGGGAATGGGGGATCACGGTAGCGCATCGCTGGCTTCAGGTCGATCTGCTTGATGAAGCGGCGCACATGTTACTGATTCAACTGTTGCTTGCTGCGGGGGAGGTTCGCGAGGCGGTCATCCACTATGATCGTTGCGCCGACCTGCTGCGAACCGAATTGGGCATTGCCCCCTCCGACGAATTAAAAGCGCTGATCCAGGATGGATGGCTACAACGTACGAGCGCTATTGATCAGACGGCTGTACCCCATGTGGCAATCGCGGCGACGGAACACCATACCGGAATGGCCCTTCGGCACAACATTCCGCCCTTTTATGATCAGTTTATTGACCGTGAAGCCATTCAACAGGAGTTGCATACGCGCCTGGATCAGCCGTGGTGCCGGCTGGTTACGATTGTTGGGCTGGGGGGGGTAGGCAAAACTCGCCTCGCCACCGCCATCGCCCGCAGTCGCCTCAACCGATATGCGGATGGGGTTTGGTTTGTCGAATTGGCTGAAGTCGACCCCAACGATGATAATGTTGCTGAAGCGATCGTCATTGAAATCGCCACGGCCGTAGACCTGCGCTTGAGCGGCGCGCAGACGCCAACCGAACAACTGCTCAGCCACTTGCAGCACAAAGAGACGCTGCTGGTGCTCGACAACTTTGAACATTTGCTGGCGGGGGTACAGATTGTGCTGGATCTGCTCCAGCGCTGCGAGAAAACACAACTCATCGTCACTTCGCGCGAGGCGTTGCAGATCCGCGCCGAGTGGATGGTTGCGCTCGGCGGGTTGAGCTACCCCGCCAGCGATGACGATGAAAGACCGACCGACGCGGTCAAACTATTCATGGCGCGTCAACTGCAGCGGGGCAGGAGTGCCTCAACCACTGAGCATGCCGCTGCCGATGCGGATGACGCGACCGCTATCCGCACCATCTGCCGTCTGGTAGAAGGGTTGCCGCTGGCGATCGAACTGGCCGCCGGGCTGACAAGCCACACTGCGCCACGGGCGATTGCCGCCACGTTGCACGATGGCTTTGACGCGCTCACAACGCCCCTGCGCGATATACCCCAACGCCACCGCGGGCTGCCTATTGTCTTTGAGATCTCCTGGCGCACACTCACTCCGGCACTCCAACAGCGGCTGGCGCACCTGGCAGTTTTTCGCAGTGGCTTTACCCGCGCAGCAGCGGCCCAAATCGCCGACGTCGACGCCACACACCTCGCCGCGCTCAGCGCCAAGTCGCTCTTGACCTACACCCCGGCCGCCGATCGCTACACGCTCCATGCCGTGATTCAAGCTTATGCGGCTACAAAACGATCTTCGCACCCTTCGACAAACTCAGGGGGCGAAGCTACTCTGCAAAACCATGCCCACTACTACCTCACCATGCTCGCCGAGCAGCGCGAAGTACTACAGAAAGGTGCCCCCCAAGTCGCAGTGACCCTACTCCAACCGGATATCGACAATGTGCGCTTGGCGTGGCAGACGGCACTGGCAGCGCAGCACCCCCACCCAGCCTCCCCCAATCTGGGGGAGGAGCACAATTCTCGTAGACGAGATAACAGTCCCCTCCCCAGTTTGGGGAGGGTTAGGGATGGGTCTTACGCCGACCTTCTGCTGGACGCGCTCCCGTCGCTCTCGATCTACTATCAGCTGCGTGGGTTGGCACGTGAGGGTGAAGCCGTTATGCAGACAACCGCAAAGACAGCCACGACTTGGGAGAGAACCGGCCTAGCATTGGCCACCCGTGCCGGGCTGGAGCAGGCGCGCTTTCGAAATCGGCTGGGGCGCTATCGACTTGCGATTGAGACGGTGGAGGCCGCCCTGCGCTCTGCCCAAAGGGGCGCGGATCGCTGGGCCGAGGGCATGGGTCATGTGTTGTGGGGCGAAGCATTGTGGCGGATGGGGGAGTACGATGAGGCCCAAGGCAAGCTCAAACATGCGCTCACCATCGCCCGCGCCATTGATAGCACCTTACTGGTAGGCTGGTGTCATCACCATTTGGGCGTTATCGACGATATCCAAAGCCGCTATGCTGCTGCACATGATCATTTGCAACAGGCGTGTGCTGCGTGGCGTACACTCGACAATGCACGTACGTTGAGCAACAGTCTCAACAGTATTGGCCTTGTCTGTTTGCATCAAGGTAATTTACCGGCGGCCCAACAGGCGATGGAAGAAGCGTTGACGCTTTGTAACCAGCTAGACAACCGCCATCTCCAGTCCATCCTGCTCAACAATCTTGGCATCGTTGCGACCGAGCAAGGCGACTACAACAGCGCACAGTATTATTTACAGGCGGCTCTTGCGTTGGCAATCACAAGTGGCAATCTCACGTCACAAGGCGAGATTTATAGCAATCTCGGGAAAAATTATAGCCTGCTGGGCAAAACAGAGCTCGCGCTCAAAAGTCTGGCGCAAGGGGTGCAGATCTCTGAATCGATCGGGAACCGCGCGCTCTTAGCAAGTACATTGCTAAGCTTAGCAGAGATCACAGACAAGCAAGGTGAATCCAAACGCGCGGAGGCATTCTATCGGCAAGTGTTGGAAATTGCCCGGCAAGCTCATCTAAAACTGATTGAGTGCGAGGTCTTGATCGCAATGGCCGGATTTTTGCGCCAGAACAACGAAAGCGAAATAAGCCAATACAGCGCGCGCGCCGTTATGCTGGCAGAGACACTCCAAAATCCCGTGCTCCTTGAGCGCGCCACTGCGATCAATCAAACTTGAGTGATAAGTTACCTGCCTATCGGTAACCCTTTTAGCAGCCGCCGTGACCCCCTGCTCCGCTGCATGCATAGGTGATCGCCGGCTGCAATGCGAACAGCAGTGAGAAGAGGGCGACAATGGCAATGGTCTTCCAGTTTGTGAAGTGTTTCATGAGAATCCTCCGTCGGTGTGAAGTGTGATTTTGTGTCTCGCTTGAGCCACATTGACAGTCACAACCTACGGCGGCGGCACACCCATAGCGCACCCAAGGGGAAGCGGGGTTGGGTGCGATTGGAGAGAAGAAGGGAAAAATTATAAATGGTGAACGGTGAATTGTAAATGGTAAATGATCCGCGCGCGGCGTGACCTCATTCACAATTTATAATTCACCATTCACCATTTACCATTTATAATTTTTCCATGACCACCCTACATATCGCCTTACTCGGCCCCTTTACTGTTACCATCGATAACCACCCGGTCGTCTTTCGCACCAACGCCGAACGCGCGCTCCTCGCCTATCTCGCCGCGCAGCAGGGCATTCCCCACCGCCGCGACACACTAGCCACCCTCCTCTCGCCCGACCGCAACGACAGCGACGCGCTCACCTATCTGCGCAATCGCCTCACCCGTCTACGCAGCGCCATCGACGATGAGAACGCCGCGCCCTCCTGGCTGCTCATCGACCGCAAACAAATTGCGTTGCGCACCGGCGACGATATCGTGATCGATGTGACGCGCTTCGCACAGAATTTGGCCGCGGTGCAGAGCCATGCCCATCGCCACCTGGCAGCCTGCCCCACTTGTCTGGCTCATCTGGACGCTGCCGCATCGCTGGTGCGCGGTGAATTGTTGGCCGGCCTGAACTTTCCCAGCGAAATCTGGGAGGCGTGGTTGTTGGGCCAACGTGAAGCGCTGCAACAGCAGGCACTACACGCCATGACTCTCTTGCGCGATGCTCGGATCGAGCAGGGTGATTGGCCCGCCGTGTTGGCGGTGGCCCAACGGCAACTCAGCCTGGAACCTTGGCTCGAAGCGGCGCACCGTGCCGCAATGCAGGCGCATACCCAACTGGGCAACCGCAACGCGGCGCTTGCCCAATATGAGCAGTGTGAAGCGCTGCTTTGGGCGGAACTTGGTGTTGAGCCGGAGGAAGCGACCCAGGCATTACAACAGCAGCTGTTGGGGGCGGGGCTTGCTGCAATGCCCACCACACCGATTCCCGATAATTTGCCGCGACCAATCGGTCGCTTTGTTGGTCGCTCAGTGGAACAGGCGCGCTTGCTGCAACGCCTTGCCGACCCCACCGTGCGGCTGATCACGCTTGTTGGCACTGGCGGCGTTGGCAAGACGCGGTTGGCACTTGAGGTTAGCCTGGCGATCAAAGCCAACTTTCCCGATGGCGTTTGGTTTGTGGCGCTAAATGAGGTCAAGGGGGAAGCGGAAGCGATCAAGATTGCGATTGGCGAGGCTGCGCAGTTGGGACAAGGGAACAAGCAGCGCAGCGGCGAACAGGTGATGGCGCTGTTACGCAACAAACAGCTGCTGCTGATCCTCGACAATTGCGAGGTGGTGTTGGATGAACTCGGTTTTCTGTCCAACTGGCTCAATCGTGCGCCGGGAGTGGTCATCTTGGCAACTTCGCGCGAGCCGCTCAACTTTGGCAGCGAAGCGGTGGTGCTGCTCGATGGTCTACCAACTGGTCATGCGAACATGGATGAGGGCGAATTGCTCTTTGCCGAACGGGGACAGATGGCGCGTGCGGACTTTGTGGTGACCGCCGAAAATCTACCGCAGGTGCGCCGGATCTGCCAGTTGGTCGATGGGCTGCCATTGGGCATAGCGCTGGCCGCAGCATGGGTGCGTCGTCGTTCGCTGGCGCAGATTATTGACGCCATCAACGGATCGCTCGATTTCCTCAGCACGGGGCTGCGCGATATCGACCCGCGCCACCGTAGCATGCGCGCAGTTTTTGAGACATCGTGGCAATTACTTGACGTTGAGGTACAGGCCGTATTGGCGGCGCTGGCTATCTTCCCGGCAACGTTTTCGGCAGAAGCCGCCGCGGCGGTGGCCGACGCAACGCTCTTTGATCTCGACCTGCTCTGTGAAAAGTCGCTGCTGCAACAGCAAATCGAACCGGAGCGGTATAGCTTGCACAGTTTGGTGCGCCAATTTGCCGTGGAAAAATTGTCAACTCGCACACCGGCGGTTGAGCGGGCTTTGTTTCAGTACTTTTATGGCTTCGCCCGTGACCATCGGGACGAATACGCGGCGCTTCAGCCCGAGTGGCGCAACTTTGTGACAGCCATCACCAAAGCACACGCGCAAGCAGCGTGGCAGACGGTACTCGACTTGGTTGCGGTGCTCGACGAGCCGTGGTTCCGACAGATTCGCTTTGGCGAGATGCGCGAAGGACTGCGGCTAGCATTGGATGCGGCGAGTGCATTGGGCGATGAAAGGGTCCTGGCAAAGGTGCAGTTGCGGTTGGGTGAAGTTACGCTTGAGTTAAATGACTATGAGGCGGCAGAGGCACATCTGCGCGCTGCGATGGATAGGTTCATACGCTTGGAAGAAGGCGCGGGGATCGCTCATGCTAACTATTTCTTGGGGCGCATTAAGAATGAACGGGCGCAGGATGACGAAGCATTGGCGCTCTTTGCTGAGTCACGGCGCATTTTTGAAGAAGAAGCCGATGAGCTGGGCGTCGCCAAAACTCTGAACCTGATGGCGGTTTGCCATCTGAAAACCTACCGCGAATTGCAGACGGCGCAGACGTTATTGGAGGAGTCCATTGCCTTGCAGCGGCGCTTGCCGTTGACCGCTACCTTTGTAGAGACGCTACGCAACCTGGCCCGGGTTGAGGTTCGGGCGGGCGCGTATGCCGCCGCCGAACGCACGCTGGACGAAGCGTTGACCGTCAGTCGTCAACAGCAAGATCGGGGCGAATACGCGGCCGTGCGCTTTGAACAACTGCTCTTCTGCAAAAAGCGGGGCCAAGTTGACCTCGCGTTGGCCCATGGCCAGGAAGCGTTAGAAAGTTTTCGGCAGTTGGGTAGTCTGCGCTGGGAAGCGTTGCTCAAAACCCAACTTGGCCTGTTGCAGCAAGCCAAAGGGCAATTTACGCAGGCATTGGGGTTGATCACAGATGGATTGCAAATTTTCGACGAACTGGGCGACCAATATGAACAAGCCTATTCCTACTATTATTTGTATAAACTCTATGGAGAAACGGGGGAGGCGGCACAAAGCGCAAATGCCAAAGCGCAGGCGCTTAGACTGAACCAAGCGTTGAACGATCAGCAGCTAGCGGCGCGGCTGGCGTAAGGCCGAACATAGTCAATGTTCGCCCCAGCCGTGGGGACCGCTGTCGCCCCAATATTGGATGCAGCGCTGTAACTGTTCATCGGTGGTCGGCGCGGCGATCTTTGCCGTGCTGTAGTGTGCGTCAATGATCGTATGGCTTGGCACATTCTTCGCGGCGAAGCCGCCACTTGTCAACGCGGCCATGACCCGATCATACGCTTTCAAGGAGGTAACATCGCCGCGGCTCCAGGGAATATCAGCCGCCAAATTGGTCTCTTCGGCGGTTGCCCAAGGGATAAAGTTGACGTTACTGATGAGCAGGCGGACAAATTCGTTGATGATCGGCTGAATCGCCGTTAAAAGTGTATCGATATTGACGATCTGCTCCAGATAGTCGTCGGATTGGCCAGGGAGTTTGATGCGTAGCGGACGGCAGGCTTCCATGTCCAGCAGGGTATACCCCTTTTGTTGCAGAATAGCCGACCAGTTTTCATCGAGACGATCTGCCACCTTGGCAAACTGGTAGCGGTCCGCCTGTTTCTCACTCAATACCCGCAAAATTTGCGATAGAATGTAGGGTCGCACGGCGGGAGTCGGGTGTTCCTCGTCATCTTTCCACACGTTGGCGGTGTCACTACTCACGAGTAACGCCTGCAACCCCAACCCAGAAAGCGCCCCAGCGACCATACAGCCATAGGTATCGGCAAAAATTTCTTCACACCACCGATAGTAGCGGTTATCCTTGAAACTTTCACTCCGGTCTGCAAACGTTTCCTTGCTTTTCAAGTGCGCGTTGTGATAGACATAGTGCCCCACTTCATGCGGAATTGCCATCAATTCAAAGGAAGGTAGCGGCTCTTTTTGCGCCGGGCTCAACCCAGGATAGTACGTATCTTGCGAGATGCGGTCGTAGCTGAGACCGATCAGAATGAATTGGTCCGTGTAGGGCAAGTGGTGAATATGGGTTCTTTCGCAGAGAAAGGTGATAACATTTACCTGCGTGTGATCGGTTAGCCGGTGCGCAATCGGTGCCACGGCTTTGAGGGCAAGCTTATCCATCACGAGGAGTGGCGTTGCATAATCGCCGGCACCCGGTAAATCGCGCCGCCGCTGGACAAGCGCTCTTTGGATAATTTCGATATCAAGCGCTACATAGCGAAAAGCCTCGCGAATCAAGTGCAGTGGGGCAAGCGTTTGCGCCGTTTTGTGCTCGGCGAGAGACCTTTGCATTAAGTTGACCACGGGGGTCCAGAAAAAGTTATTCAGCGCATTCCACAACATATAGAGGTTGAGCAACTGTTTGATTTCAAAATCGGCGATTCCGGGCGTCGGTTGGTTTCCGGTTAACGCTAAACTATCCGCCTCTAGATAACGCAATAGCATGTTGTTCAGAAACCAAAAGGGCTTTGTGCCCTCTTTCCCAATATCCTTTGTGACCTGATCGATCAAGCGTTGCCGATTTTGCGCGCCAGGCGTAGCAATGAGATCAGCGACAAGCTGTGTGTAATCTTCCCCACCGGCCGCCTGCATGAGTTGCGTGAGCTTCGCAAGGCTAAACCCATCAAGCGTGACCAACACATCTCTTAACACGTGTACCGTCGCATCCAGGGCATTGTCGATGCTGCCAATACGGGCAGTCCAGAGCGCGGGGTCAAAAAAATCGTATTGAATTTCAGGTTGCTTATTACGCTCTTCTGCTGTCGCCATAATGTCTCCCTTTCACAAAGGTATCGCCCCTTCCTTTTATTATCGGCTACTGCTCGTCTGACATTGCCAAAGTATACCCCACAATATTCTGTAGTCCTATCTATTAATTACCGGCTACACCTACCCTGGCACTAGTGCCAGGGTAGGTGTAGCCGGGTGGAAGCGCTTTGGAAGCGTTCGCACTGCTATGCTGATCACGCAGCCCCAATGAGAGTCTACAGTGGAGAAGCTTTAGCTTCTTCCAGGTAGCCGTTTGGATGCACGAGACGAGTGCGAGGAGCACAGCGCGTAACTCCTCGCACTCACCGCATCGATTCGTGTCATTGGAACTGCGATTCATGCCCTCGACCTCATACACTAAACCCAATGTAAAGGAGGTAAACGACAACCCATCATTTTGGCGATCTACAACGGTAAATTAGCAATCGTTGTAACTATCTAGCTCTTCGAGGGCTGAGCTTGTCGAAGCCCGCCTGCGCCTTCGATAAGCGCAGGCTACGGCTGGATAGTTACCAATCGTTAAATTAGCTACTCTTGAAAAATGTCTCGTGCAATCTGATTCTTAGGCGTATAAAAAGCTCTCATGTGAGGAGTATCTCGTGCAATTTAATTTCCACTCTCTTTTGCAACTGTGCATGCAGCAGAAGAACAAGTGGCGCGCGCTGCTAGCGCTGCTCGTACTAATGCTGATCTCTCTTATCTGGCACCCTATGCCGGCGTTTGCCCAGGAAACAAACTTTTCGCGGACCCCCTGGCAGATCAATCGCGGCGGTGGCATTATCGATTTGGGGACGGTGCTACCAACGCACGGTCACCCGGATCTATACGGGTATATGAGGATTCCGGCAGTCAATGACGCCGGCTGGACAACACCACCGCTTGATCTCAATGGTAACATCTTCTTTTCTGAACCATCAGCCTTGGCGGGCAAGACTTGTCAGGGCTGGGCTGATTTTACCTATTTTCAAACACTGGTAACCATTCCAGCGGGCGCTTCCATTGCCACCTTTCAGGTTAATTTTCAACAGGTCGACGATGGTGCCCGTGCCTATATCTTTAACTCACGGTACCCCGATGGTGCCTATATCTCCGGCGGCGATATCGTTTTTAATGGCTCTCCAGTAACCGCCGATCTATCGAGCCTGGTTGCCATCGGTGAAACCAATCGCGTGGTAATCGTCCAAGCCGACGATTGTCCCGATGAGAACAATCTCAGAAATGCCCAACTCTATGTGAATGGCACCCTTGCTGTTGAGGAGCCTGATCCCGAGGAAGTGCTTGCCGACCAAATCAGCAACGCAACAAACGTGGTCTGGTCACCAAACAGTGCACGCGTCGCCATTCTCTCTGCAGATGGTACCGTGGTCGTTTGGAAGGTAAACCCTGCCGCCATCGTCACGACATTTGAACCAAGCGCGGCGGGTGCGATTACCACTGTCACTTGGTCACCCAATGGTAGCCGACTGGCCGCGGTCACCGAGAGCAGTGTCATCGTCTGGGATGTTGAGACTACAGAAGTTGTGTCGACACTTGAATCGGTGGACGCAGCCACAATCACCAGTGTCACTTGGTCCCCCAATGGTAGTCGCCTGGCCACTGTGACCACAAGCAGTGTCGTAGTCTGGGATGTCGAGACGGCGGTAGTCGTATCCACATTTGAATTGGGTAATGCCGGCAGTGTGACTAGCGTTATCTGGTCCCCCAATGGTAGCCGCTTAGCCGCCGCAACAACAACACGCAGCGTTGTGTTCTGGAATGTTGAGACAGCGGAACAAATCACCACCATTTTTGTTGAGCTAGATGCAAGTGTGACTAATGTAAGCTGGTCACCGAACGGCACCGATGTGGCTGTCGTCACCACAACGAGCGTGACGGTCTGGAACATCGCAACGGAGACAGTGGTCACCACGATTCCGCTTGAGCCGGGCACGAGCGTCACCTGGTCGCCAGACGGCACCAATGTGGCCGTCGTCACCACGACGCGCGTGGTGATCTGGAACATCGCAACGGAGACGATTGTCACCACGATTCCGCTTGAACCGGGCACGAGCGTCACCACCGTCACCTGGTCACCAAACGGTACCGATGTAGCCGTCGTCACCACGACGCGCGTGGTGATCTGGAACATCGCAACGGAGACAGTGGTCACCACGATTCCGCTTGAGCCGGGCACGAGCGTCACCACCGTCACCTGGTCACCAAACGGTACCGATGTGGCCGTCGTCACCACGACGCGCGTGGTGGTCTGGAAC
>DAOUCA010000213.1:0-56235 GCA_034432375.1 Caldilineaceae bacterium | reverse complement strand
TGAAAGCCCTAGTTTCGGCCAGCGTGCGTCGCACTGACGGAAGCATCTAGCGGACTGGAAGCAGTTGGCGGTCAGTGCGACGCACGCGATCCCGTTGGTCCGCAAAACTCCGGTTCTCATTCTGAACGCAGTATAGCAAGGGGTTCGGGAACCCTCTGGGTGCCCATTGCGTAAGATTGTGCAACAGTGTCATCCTGTCTAAGAGTGTTAAATCACAAGAGGATCTAATAGGAAGAAAATCATGCGTGAAATTACCTTTATCGAGGCCACCCGCGAGGCGTTGGATGTCGCCATGGCCGCCGACCCCACGATCTTTGTCGTGGGCGAAGGCATCGGCAAGCGGGGTGGCAACTTCAACACCACCGTGGGTCTCTATGACAAGTATGGCCCGGAGCGGCTGCGCGATACGCCGATCTGTGAGCGTGGCTTTGTCGGCATGTGTACCGGCGCGGCGATGACCGGTGCGCGGCCGATCGTTGATTTTATGTTTGTCGACTTTATCCTCGACGCCATGGGCGAGCTGATCAACCAGACCTCCAAGATGCAGTACATGAGCGCCGGTCGCCTCAAGATGCCGATCATCCTACGCGGTTGCATGGGCATTGGCCACGCCGCCGCCACCCACCATTCGGGCAGTTACTACCCCACCTTTGTCAACATCCCCGGCTTCCGTGTCGTGCTGCCCTCCAATGCCTACGATGCCAAAGGGCTCTTCGCCAGCGCCCTGCAAAGTGACGACCCGGTGATCTTTCTCGAGCACAAATCGATCATCTTTAACAAAACCCACGTCCCTGAAGAAGAGTACACGATCCCCTTTGGTCAGGCGCGCATCGCCCGCGAAGGCAAAGATGCCACGGTCGTGGCGTTGAGCGTGATGGTGGATAAGTGCGTAGCGATTGGTGAAAAATTGGCCACAGAAGGCATTTCGATCGAAGTGGTCGACCCGCGAACGGTGGCCCCCCTCGACATCGACACAATTCTGGCCTCGGTCCACAAGACTGGGCGGCTGCTGATTGTCGACGAGACCTTCGCCCCCTGTGGCGTCGGTGCCGAAATCGCGGCCCAGGTGATCGATAAAGGCTTTGACGATCTCGACGCCCCGATTAAGCGGCTCAACGGTCTCCACGTGCCGACGCCCTACAGCCCCACGCTGGAGAAGGCGATTGTGCCTACCGCCGAGATGATTGAAGCGGCCATGCGCGACCTATTGGCGGAGTGAGCATCATGACCATTGAAATTCGTATGCCCAGATTGGGCTGGACGATGGAAGAGGGGGCCTTTGGCGAATGGCTCAAGGCCGACGGTGACGCCATCCAGCCGGGCGATCTGCTCTACACCGTTGAAGGCGACAAGGCAACGCAGGAGGTCGAAGCGCTCGACGCCGGCATCCTGCGCATCGATCCGGCCGGCCCACACGGCGGCGACATGGTGACCGTTGGCACCCTTCTCGCCTACCTCACCAAACCCGGTGAAGCCGTCCCCTTTGCCCCGCCCGCGCCCGCCGCCAATACAACCGCAAGCCCGCTTCAGCCGCCATCGCCCGTCTCGCCATCTTCTGACTCGTCTCTCGTGTCTCCTCTCTCCCCAACTCCTATCTCCCCCTCTCCTCTCTCCAAAGCGCCAGCCATCAGCCCGCGCGCTCGTCGCGTCGCCGGCGAACTGGGTGTCGACTGGTCGCAACTGACCGGCAGTGGCCGTACGGGCCGTATCGTCGAGCGCGATATTCGCGCCGCTGTCGCCCAAGTGGAACCGGTCACCGCCATCCGCGCCACCCCCGTGGCGATTCGCATGGCGCAGGAAGTGGGCGTTGATCTCGCCGCCTTGGCCGCACAGAAGCCGGGCCAACGCATTGGCCGCGAAGATGTCGAAGCGGCGGTGGCGGCCCAAGCGACCGCGCCCCTTGCCGCCCAGCCGCAAGCGGCACCCCAAGCGGTGGAGCGCCTTCCCGTCAGCCGTGTCCGTCGCCTGATCGCCCAACGGATGAGTGAGAGCACGCAGACTGCCGCCGCCGTCACCTTGACAACCGAGGCCGATGCCACCGACCTGGTTGCGCTGCGCAGCCAACTCAAGGCGACCTTTGCCGGGCGCGAACAGCCGGTCCCCACCTACAACGATCTGCTGATCAAGCTGACCGCCGTCGCCTTGGCCGACCACCCGCTCCTGCGCGCCGTCTGGGGTGACGACGAGTTGCTGATCGACCAGGGCATCCACATTGGGTTGGCGGTTGATACAGCAGAAGGCTTGCTGGTGCCGGTGGTGCGCGATGTGCAGACGCAAAGCATCCGCCAAGTTGCCGCGGCGACGCGCACCTTGATCGACCAAGCGCAACGGCGGCAACTCAGCCCCGACGCCTTGCAAGGGGGCAACTTTACGATCACCAACCTGGGGATCTACAACATCGACGCCTTTACCCCGATCATCAACCTGCCCCAATGCGCGATCCTCGGCGTGGGGCGGATTGTCGAAAAGCCGGCGATCCACAACGGCCAGGTCGTCCCGCGCCAGCGGGTGGCACTCAGCCTCACCTTTGACCACCGCGTGGTTGATGGTGCCCCGGCTGCGCGCTTCCTCGATACGGTGCGCGGCTATGTCGAGCAGCCGTTGCTCTGGCTCGTTGAGTAAGGCCAAACCAAATAAATAATTATCCACGAAGTCACACGAAGACACACGAAGAAAAAGCAATTCTTCGTGAAACTTCGTGCTTCTTCGTGGCTAATTTAAATTTTGGAATAGCCTTAGAGAATGCGGCCTCCGCGTATACTTATTTTCCTGGAATGGTCCCAACGAGATCCTCCCCGTCCTGTCGAGACGGTTGAGCTTCGGCGGCTGCCATGATATGATTATTCCGAATCCCGCCCAACGATAGAGGCGGGTCCACAACCATTTGTGGAATGCACCAACCGCACAAGGAGCAAAGATGACCGACTCAACCCAATGGCTAAGCGCGACACAAGTCGCCCAATATCACGAGGCAGGCTACGTCGTTGTCGACAACCTGATTGACGATGCCACCGCGCGAGAGTGGAAGGAGATCCTCAAAACCCGCTTGACCGCTGAAGGCAAGCTCGGCGAATCCTCTGGCGTGCGCGTCTGGATGGCCGATGGTATGGATCCCTTTACCCGCGCGCAGGTGACGAGCGAGAAAATCGCGGCGATCTTACAGCAGCTGATCAGCCCCAACGTCGAATTTCTCAGCGTCAAGGCTGTCTTTAAAAATGCGACCACCACCTTCAACTCGCCGTGGCACCAGGATTGGTTCTACTGGCAAGGCGCGCCGAAGCTCTCGATCTGGCTGGCGCTCGATGACGCCACGCCCGAGAATGGCTGTCTGCGCCTGGTGCCCGGCAGCCACCGCGAACACTTCACCCCGCGCAACATCGATGACGGCCACGGCTTTGGCCTGCGCATCGCCGACGAAGATCTCGCCGGCCGGACAGCGGTGACCGTCCCCGTCGCCCGCGGCAGCGCCGTCATCTTCCACGACCTCGCGCTCCACAGCTCCTGCCCCAACATCAACGGCCAGGATCGCTGGTCCGCCATCGCGACCTATCGCGACGCCGGCGTGCGCGATGAGTCGACGGTCTGGCCGGGTGGCTTGGTGATGCGTGGGGTGAGTGTGAATGGGTAACCGGCGCGTGCCGGGGACGGCCCGCTGATCGGTTTGTTAATTCGATCTTAACGGGCCGTCCCCGGCACGTTTGGATTCACGGTTACCGTCACTAACCGATCAGAAGTGCCATTCACTGATGGCAGCAGCTAGTGATAACTACTGCTGACGCCTCAACCCTAGCATCTTCTCCAATCTTAGCAAACGTGACTCATCTCCAGGGGATGAGAAAATTCGCTTGCGTGCTTGTTCCAAATTAAGGGCTGTGAAACGCTCTGTGCTGTTGATGGCAACATCAAAGTCAGATTGTTTATCAACAACAGTGAGGTGGCACCAATTGATGTGCCCTTGTGATCCACGGGTGACTATGAAAATAGGATGTCCATAGACATCCCACTGCTCTTGGGTCGATGGAAATTGTATGATATCAAGCTTTTCGAACCATTTGATTTGGTCATTCCATTCCGGTCCATCAAGGATCAGCTTCAAATAAATCCGCTGCTCACTCCACTCGCCCGCCTCATCACGTAATTCAATATAGCCATCCGTCTCTAACTCCGCATCCCGCTCCAACACAAACCGTTGCCCTGCTTCATTCGCGGTTGCAGATGCGTGGCCGATCAGAATCAACTCTAGACTCTTTCGGTCAATCCTGATTTGCGCCTGTTCATCCATCTGACGCACGGTGCGGACAAATTCGTCAGATTCAAACTTCTCTTCAATGAGATCTCTAAGGGAGAAGGTTTCGTCACAGAGATCGCAACTGATGGTCGTGCGCCCACGTTCCAATCGTTGCCGCACCCGTTCATGGGAAATAATGGTGCTGCACTCGGGGCAGGTATAGGTGCGGATGCGGATGACCTCTTGGCCGCGCTTGCGCAGGTGTTCGTGAATATACTTGATGAAAGAAACCTTGGTATCGATGGGGATGCCAGCCTCAAAGTAGACCTGGATCTCGGCCTGGTCATCGGCACTCTTCTGCATGATCAAGCCGACACGCCGACCAGCATGGGTCTGAAAATCAGCGGCGTAGTGCCAGAGCCGATCCATTGCGAAGTCATTTGTATAGTGCAGCCGCACGATCAACGTCGTATAGATCTCATCGAGCGGGCCGGCAAAGCGGTAGGTGACAAAGATGCCGGGATACTCAGCGATGGTGGGGCGGTCGAGCCGAAAATAGGCGGGGAAGACGAGCAGCGTGCCCTGGGCAGTCTCCTCTTGCAGACAGAGCGAGCGCTCGACAAAGGTCTGCACCATCGCCCGCAACAAGATCAATTCGTCACCCAAGGGCAGCCGCGCCATGCCCCGAGAATCGATGTTGCCATCGAGCACAGCCCGCTCGGGCAAACAGCCGATCTCATTACTCTGTTCACGCGCCATGCGCACCACGGCGGAGGCATAGTTGTTGAGTTGCTCCGGCTGCAGCAGCACAAAATCGCCAAAGTCCAACATGCGAATCAGCCCCTGCCCGGCCAACAGCCCAATCACCGTGCGCAGATCTTGCTCGGTAAAAGGCTCATCGGGCAGCAACAACTGGAGCCGCTGCCGCAACTCGGCAACCCGCACCAGCGCCATCTCCTCTTCTTTGATGCGCAGGATCGTCTCTTTGAGGATGCGGAAGAGCTTTGTGGTTGCGGTCAAGGGCAACTGATCCCAGGGGATGAAGCGGGCAATCGCGGCCTTGAGATCATCACAGCCGTGGCCCTCATCCAGCGCCGCCGCGGTACGGCAGAAGTGTAGGTAGTTGCGGTTGCGGCAGTATTCCTCGATATAGCGATCACTCACCGTGACCCCACCGCGGTCACAGCGCGCTGCCACCAGCAGCTTGACCGGTGAGCGCCCCGGCTGCTTGCCCAACGCCATCTCCAGCGCCCGCTCCCAGTGGGCCAACGGCGCAAAGGGATCCTCCTTCTGTGGATCGATCACCAACAGCGCCAGCGCCGTCTCATCCATGTAGAGCTGATGGATCAACCGATAATCGGGTTGCCCCGCAAAGTCCCACAGCCACACCTCCCGCTCGATCTCCCCTTCGATAGGCTCAAGGGTCGGTCCCTGAGCTTGTCGAAGGGCTAACCGTAACGGCCACACCTCCATGCCATGCGTCGATCCCGTCTCCGCCCACCGATCCGCGGCCAGCCGCAGTGCCAACCCACTCTTGCCGACGCCCGATTCGCCGACGAGGACGACTTTGGCGTTGGTGTAGCGACTGCTCGCACCAAGGAACACTTGCTTACTACTTTGTTGCAACAAGCGCGCCAAGCGCCGCAACCGCACCGTGCGGTCTTCGGAGCCGGAGATGATCTGGCTGCCATCGGGGGTCACCGCCACGCTCCAGACACTAGCGCCATGGCCCTCATAGGTGGCGAGACAGCGGCCGCTCGCCCGCTCCCAGACCTTCACCGTGCTGTCTTCGGAGCCGGAGATGATCTGGCTGCCATCGGGGGTCACCGCCACGCTCAAGACACTAGCGCCATGGCCCTCATAGGTGGCGAGACAGCGCCCGCTCGCCTGCTCCCACACCTTCACCGTGCTGTCGTCTGAGCCGCCAACAATGTAGCAGCCGTCGGGGGTAATCGCAAGGGCATTGATCGGGCCAAAGCCCATGACGAGAGGGTCGTCGAGAAGCATCTGTGCCGCGCCCGGCTGAGCGAAGGCTGAGCTTGTCGAAGCCGGGGTCGCTTTCTTCTGCGCAGGTATCGAACGTAGATCCGCTCCCTCTTGGACAGGCTCAAGAACCGGGTGCGCTACTTCGACAAGCATTTGGTCTGCATCATCGGAGGCTGAGCCTGCCGAAGCCTGGGCCGTGTTGTGTGCGGCTGGACGGCAGACACGATGGAGCTTGGTGTAGCTCTCTTCGTTGGGTGTGCGCCAGTCGATATATTCGTACTGAGCGATCATCTCAGGAATGGCGCACTCATCCAGCCGCAACGGAACAAACCGGCGCTGATTGGTGGCGGTGCGAAAAGGCAAGGTTTGGCGGGCGGGGATCGCCCAATCGGCATCAAAGGCATGGACTGACATGCAAAAGATTTGGGTACGCGAGGCTTCTATGCCTTCATCAATCTTTAGCTCTTTTAGATCACCAGCTTGAATCATCCACTCTCGAAACCAGACTTTTAGTCCATCTGCTTGCAGCCGTTCGGCCAGCAGACGGATTGTAGCTATATCGGCATCGCTGTAGGCGAGGAAAACATCGTAGTCGAAGTGATCACGGTGGCTGCTTGTCTTTGTTGATCCGCTCCGTTTTGCACGCGATACCTGCGTGAGTCGCGTTGCCGGATCGATGAGAGCGCCACGCCTTCTGCTGATTGTCTCTTCTGCCTGCGTGTCGATTTCATTTGCCGCATTCTCTTGCTTCACCACAGATTGGGCAGCATTGATCGCCATCACCACTTGGGTAAGCTCGGCGTTGTCAGGGTTTTGTGCCTGTGCGCCGGCGAGCAGTCCAGGCAAACAGCCATGCGCTTCTGCCCAAGTAATCAAGTTGAAGGTTGTTTCACTCAGGTTGCCGCTGCCGGCGATCACATTGAGATTTTCGTCCAACACAAAGCGGACCATCTGGGCTAGCGCACCATGTGTCGGATAGGCGCTGAGGAGTGCATCATGGAGTTGCTGAACTTGACTGCCGGTGAGTTTCATGGAATTCAGTACCTATTCACTCAGTTGCCGTTGAGCGCCGCTTGCACCAACGGCTGCTCCAAGATCGCCGAAAAGCGACTGCCCAGATTGCCGCTGACATTGCCGGTATGGTGGAGCGCCACGAGCGCCCAATCGGTGTTAAAACAGGGGGAGCCCGACGAACCGGGCAGGGTGTTGGCGCTGTAGGCAACGGTGCGTCCATCGGCGGCAATCGTCGTCACTGCGCCCAATGCTAATGCAAGCGGTCGCAACTGTGGATGTTGCAGAATCAACAGCGGTTCCCCTTGCGCAAATGGATGAGCGTGCGGTATGAGCCAGCCACGCTCTGGTGCCCCCTGTTGGCCGGCGACGGCTTGGTTGCCCGGCGCACCAGCCACTCGAACTAACGCATAGTCCAGTTGTCCCAGTGGGCTACTATCGATCAGCCAGGCTGTCGCGGTTGCCAGCCGGTAAAGTTCACCCATCTGTAGCGTGGTGCCATCCGCCGCCATTTTGAAATCGAAACGAAAGCCCACCGAATCTGCCAAAGCTGGTTGGTTGATCGCAGCTGCGAGCACATGATAATTGGTCATCAACAGGTCAGGCCCTACCAAAAAGCCGGTGCCATAGCAGATCTCCGGAATCTCCACGCGGCAAACGGCTAATTCGCGCTTGCTCATCGTCTCACGCCACTGCTCCACATGCTGAAAACCGACCGATTGGAGCACAAGCGCTTCCAATTCACCCTGCGCCGGTGTTTGCGCAGCCAGCCCAATCGTTTCGGCAAAGGAGCGCAGCGGGGCATTGGTCGGGTTGGCATTGCGTGCGGCAATGAGTAATGCATCAACTTGATCCCTCGATCCCACCCATACAAGCAGGTTGAAGACGATCTCACTCAAGTTGCTGCCACCGGCAATCGCAGCCAGATTGCGCGTCACACCGCCAAAGCGCACCATTTGCGCCAGCTCGGGCGTGGTTGGAAAAGCATCGATCAGTGCTTCGTGTAGTTGCTGTTCTTGTGGGCCACTTAGTCGGGTACTCATCGCACGTCGTCCATCCTCAATTGTGCCTGCTTAATTGTGCCTGTGCAGTTACATTTAGCAGAATGATATGATGTGATAGGCACTGCTATCTAATGGCGGCTGTGGGTTTGATATAAGAGCATAGTATACGATTCTGCAAAATAAAACAATTTGCTTGAAAGTTTGCTGACTGAACATAGCGAAGCGTATCGAGACCAGAGTGAATGAGTCCATCTGTTTGGCTTCAATACGTCTGCAAACTGCCACAGCCTACTCGACCACCGCTACGTGGGCCATTGGTGTTACTCCTTTTAGGCAAGATAGAACGCAGGATCGACGGTCTGTCAGGGGCCGGGCAAATATAAAACGGGGCCACACCCTACCCGAATCCAGGTAAACTGGCCGGGCTGGTGTGGTCCCACCTGCTCACCGCAGCACCGTTTGCAGCACTTCATCAATCAGAAATGGCAAATTCGCTTCTGTAAAACTCAAGCCTGGCGCAGGGATGCGATGTCGTTTGATATTGGGTGGCACATGTTTATGATGAGGATGTGTGCTCGCCAACTCCGGATGATGGGGGTGAGACACTTTCCGCTTTTGTTTCATCGTATAGGCGCTGGCCCATCGTGTGAATTCTGTCGACTGTTCAAAGCCCTCATCGTCGAGTAGCCCTTGTTGATACAACGCATAAAAGTCGGCAGATGTGATGCCATATTTTCGTTCGTAGGCGCGAATGCGCGTTTCCAATGCATGTAGATCTTGGATTATTTCACTGAGCGTCATAACTCCACTCCTTTGTTGCCACGACTTTACTCTACAAGAATTTTGAATCACAATCTATCGTAGAATATCACAAAAGCAGCGTTTCGTGAATTTACAAGAAGATCATCCAATGGCTAGAAACATAGACACATATCACGAGATTATCCAAAATCTGCTAACAACCTATTCCCAAATCCCCTACCTCCAAGAAAATCTCCACGACGAAACCATCTTTGACCGCGCTGCCAGTCGCTTCATGCTCGTTACCGTCGGTGGGTAGGGGCGCAAGCGGGTCAATACGATTGTGTTGCATATCGACGTCGTGGGTGACCAGGTGGTGATTCAGTGTAACAACACAGACCAAGATATTGTACAGGAGTTGATTGCCACCGGTATTCCTGCCGCGGCGATTGGCTATCCGAACGCCTCTGATGCAAAATGGCAGGCCGCGGTCTCTGATCCCATTCCTGTGTAAGGTCACGCACTAACTCTTCCCACAAACAAAAAAGCGTCCTTCCGTCGAAGTGCTGGCGGAGGACGCTTTTTTGTTGCACAAGCTGGAGCGCTATTTCTGCGGAAGGGCCTTACTCCGCCGGCTTCAGATTAATAAAGGTCAACATGAAGTCATGCTGCCACGAGTGCGGGAAGCCGTAGACATTGCCCTCGACTGGCCAGTTGGTCCAGTATTGGGTGTTCATGGGGTAGCGGATGATCAGCTGGCCGACGTAGATATCGGGCATTTCGCTGACCCAAATGTCCATCGCTTTGAGGAAGATCTCCATCGCTTCGGGTGAATCGACCTTGAGCGGCGCGATCTGCTCAACGAGGGCGTCGTAGTCGTCGTTCTGCCAGCGCGAGGTCGCCCACCAGATCGGGGCCGGCTCGCCGGTGGGGCGGAAGTATTGTGCGCCGTAGATCGAGAGCATGAAGTAGGGGTCCATGCCAAGCACGCCACTGGGGCCCTTGCAGCCAAAGGACTCAAGCTGTTCCCCTGTCTGCACCGCCGTACCGAGGCCGGGGGAGTTGTCAAAGGAGGCGTCAAAGCCGGCGTCCTGTAACTGCTGTGCCAACGGTGGACCGTAGGCCTTGAGCCAATCGGGGATGTAGATGTTCATGGCAAAGGTCTTGCCCTCTTTTTCCCACTTCTCATCGCCATTTTTGGCCCAACCCTTGCCCGTCATGATCTCGTCGACCTTGTCGAGATGGGCCGCAGTATCATAGGTATACTTCGAGAAGACCTCCTCTTTGAGCCGCTTTTCAAAGGGTGCAAACCAGGCGTAAGGGGTGAATTGATGGAGCGCGGCTACACCAGCGCCTGATTCGGCAATCGCCACCAGCTTCTCGCGGTCAATCGCATAGCTGACTGCCCAGCGGATCTCTTTGTCATCATAGGGCGCGGCACTGTCGTTGAGGTTGAGGTCGATGGGACACCAGTCGAGATAACCGTAGGGCGGCTCTTGACCGGTGAACATCGTCACCTTGGAATTCTGCGCCAAGACACTCTTGAGCGTCGAGACCTGCATGATCGGCCCCATATCGAGGTCGCCGTTGATCATCAACTGGGCGGCCTGGCTCTCATCCTGCTGCGGGATGTAGATAATGCGCTCGACATTGGGCAACGGCTTGAAACCAGACTCCACGGCCCACCAATCGTCGCGCCGGTCATAGATCTTCTGTTGCGGTGAGGCAAAGACCAGCTTAAAGGGGCCGGAGCCGACGGGCAGCCCGTTGGCTAGATCAAAGTTGGTGAACTCCAGCGGATCCTTGTCCTTCCAGATATGTTCTGGTACGACTATGGGGCCGTGGTTGGTTGTCAACGTTGTGGCCCAGAAAGAGGGGCTAGGGCTCTTGAGGATCAGCTTGACCGTGAGATCATCGACCTTGACCGCTTCCTGCAAAAAGGTCGGCAGGTCGGCCAGGTGGACCATCTGGTCGGCATGGTCGCGGTTCATGTTAAAGGAGAAGACAACATCGTCGGCATCGAGCGCTTCGCCGTCGTCCCACTTGATGCCCTGGCGCAGCTTTAGCGTGATTTCGGTGAAGTCATCGTTGTATTCCCAGCTTTCGGCCAGCCAATTCTCGTAATCACCGGTGAGCACGTTGAACATGATCAGCGGCTCGTACATGGCCGGCAGCGTACCGGTATGAAAGGCCTGATCCGAGCCGGGGATAAAGGGATTCTGATTGTCAAACTGGGCATATTGGTTGGGGCCGCCGGCCATTACCACCAATGTGCGGTCGCGTGGCACCTCGGCGAGATCGGGCGCGTCCGCTGCAGCAGGGGCCGCCACGCTCTCGGCACCAGCCGCTTCGCCACCCTCGGTCGCTGCCGGTGCCGCGGGTTGACAGGCGGCCAGCAACACGAGCGCAAAGAGACTGACCAACATCTTGCGCCATCTACGGGAAAACTTCTTTGCGGTCATAACGTTTCCTCCAGATGAATGAGATTGAATGATACGGATTTGTTTTGTTCCGTGGGAACGTTTGAATTTAGGAACAGTATCTCAAGAAGTTTTTATTGGGTTTTCTTGCTCCCTAAACGCATGGTGTCCCTACGGAACTGATTCGGGTTCATATAAATAACACGCAGCTTCCCGTTTGGCCTCAGTTGCATAGAGTGGCGGTGGTTGCGTGTGACAAACCGACATCACATCGGGACAGCGGTCGGCGAATTTGCAGCCGGTGGCTCTGCTGTTTGGCCCCCTGCCCTTGCCGATACCGTTTCCTCTACCCGTTGTTGGGCTGTTTCTGTGAGACAGATCCTGCCACTGTCGGTCGAGGTCGGGCCAGGGGATCGAGTTGACCAAGAGCTGGGTGTAGGGATGCTTGGGGTCTTTGATCACCAGGTCGACATCTCCGCGCTCGGCCACGCTGCCTTTGTAAAGCACCATAATGTCATTGCTAATGTGGTAGGCGGTGGTTAAGTCGTGGGTGATATAGAGAATCGTGATGCCAAAGTCGCGGTTAAGTCGGCGCAGGCTCTCCAAAATCGTGGCGCGTAAAGAGGCATCGACCATCGAGACCGGCTCGTCGGCGATGATCAACTTGGGCTTGGTGAGCAGCGCCCGCGCCACCATAATGCGTTGCCGTTGGCCACCACTTAATTGATGCGGAAACCGGCCCAATGTCTCCTCAGATCGTAGTCCCACGCCGGCCAACGCCTCCTCAATCAGATCATGCGCGGCCGCTTTGGATTTCGTGAGCTTGAATTTGGCAATCGGCACCGTCAATACATGGTCAATTGGGTAGAAGGGATTATAGACGGCAAAGGGATCTTGAAAGACTGCCTGCACCTCGCGCCGAAATTGTAGCTGCTCGGCGCGTGTTAGATTCGGCATGAGCTTGCCCTGATAGCGTACTTCACCCGTGGTTGGTGCCAAAAAGCCCAGCAAGATCATTGCCAGCGTCGACTTGCCGCTGCCACTCTCGCCGGCAATTGCACGCACCGTCGGCTGGTCTGTGTCAACCGTCAGCGAAAAATCATCAAGCGCTACCGTGCGCTTTTTGTGCAGTAGTCCGCCGCCAAAGAGTTTCGATACATTCCGTAATTCGAGGAAAGGGGCCATGGATCTTTCTCGTTATCGTTTCACAGTGGGACAGTGGGACAGTGGGACAGTGGGACAGTGAGACAGTCGCTCCAACAGCGCAACATTCAAACACCTCTACTATCCTACCGTCCTACCGACTCACTCTCATACAGATGACAGGCCACACGCTGCTCACCATTAACCCCGATCAGCGTAGGGCTTCGTTCTGTACAGGGGGCAAAAACCTGAGGGCAGCGCGGGTGAAAAACGCAACCGGTTGGTGGGTTCAGGAGCGATGGGGCAACACCAGGAATGCCCTGCAACTCGCCTTTGTTCTCTAATTGGGGTAAGCTGCTGATCAACATCTGCGAATAAGGATGGTGCGGATGTGTAAATAACTCGCGCATTGTGCCCATCTCGGCGACCTTACCGGCATAGAGTACCACCATACGCGTGACAAATTGCACCATCAAGCCCATGTCGTGACCAATCAGAATCACCGCGGCGCCCAACTCTTCTTGCACGCGACGCAGCGTCTCCATTACCTGGCGCTGCACCACCACATCGAGCGCACTGGTTGGCTCGTCGGCAATGATCACTTTGGGGCGCAACAGGATCGCGATCGCAATGCAGACACGCTGTTTCATCCCACCGCTCAATTCGTGTGGGTACATGCCCGCCACCGTCGGCTCCAGATCGACCCAGTCTAGCACCTCGGCAATGCGCAGATCCGTTTCTTTGGTGGTTAAGCGCACATTATGCGCACGCATCGCGTCGACCATCTGCCGGCGAATACCCACAACGGGGTTGAGTGAATTCATGGCACCCTGGGGCACCATGCTAATCTCACTGAGCCGCGCCTGACGCATCGCCTCGGCGGGTAGCTGCGCCAATTCTTGCTGACCCAGCCACATCTCGCCCCCCTCGATCCGTCCCGGCGGCTTGATCATGCGCATTAAGGCCAGCGCCATCGTCGACTTGCCCGAGCCCGATTCGCCGACCAGACCCAATCGCTCGCCCGCCGTTAGCGCAAAGCTCACGCCGTCGACCGCCTTCACTGGCCCGCGCGCCGTATGATAATAGACCCGCAAATCCTTTACCCGCAATACTGCTTCCGTCATAAGGTCCCTTTACCAGAGCTTCTTCGCTTTGCTGATTGATCGGGGTGGCATGAAATGTGGTGCGTGGTCCGTGTTTCGTGAACTGTCCTACTGAATCGCCGTTGTTCAGCGCACCTCGTTTGCCGGGCTACGCGATAAATTTCCAGAGTAGCAGCGTAATAGGCATCACGTACCACCTTTATGCAACACGTCTTAACTTTGGATTTGCAATCTGATCCAACCCCAACGTAACTAAAAAGAGCCCGACAAAGGTCAGGATAATCACGACGATCGGCGGGCCCCACCACCACCAGAGGCCGCGCAGGATAGCTGTGGAGTAGAGTGCCCAGTAGATTGTCATGCCCAGTGTCGGGTCATTTTGGGGGCCAAGTCCGAGCGCTTCCAGCCCAATCGAGGCCAGAATCGCCGAACCAACGGCACTGACAAAGCTCGCAGCCAAGTAGGGCAGCAGGTTGGGGATCAGCTCGCGCAGAATAATTTCAAAGCCGCCCATGCCATTGAGGCGAGCAACGAGCACAAATTGTCGCTCACGCAGCGTCAACACCTGGGCGCGGATAGTGCGTGTTGGCCACATCCAGGCCAACGATGCCACCACCAGCGCCATCATGTTAACGCTTACGGCACCGCGCAGCGTGGTCGCGATGACCACCAGAAAGAGCAGCCCTGGCACGGTGAGCAGCACATCCGCGGCCCCTTTGATCAGTGTATCAACCCAGCCTCCAAAGTAGCCGGCCACAAAGCCGAGCAGAATGCCGATACTCAAGCCGATGGCACCGGCGATCAGGCCGATGCGCAGTGTCAACGGCGTACCTACCACCATTACTGGCAGGATCTGGCGACCATAGGTGTCGGTGCCCAGTGGATATTCCGCCGACGGCGGCACCTCTGGCATGCCGGAACCGAGCTTGATCCCTTTCACATCGACAAAGTTAGCCATCACCGGGCCAAAGAGGATCAACAGAAGCATGATCGTCAATCCCCAGACCAGCAGTGGATGTTGGCGTAATGTTCTTACCAGTCTCATGAGCGCCCCTGATAGGTAATACGTGGGTCGAGCAATGGATAGAGCAGGTCGATTACTAATGTTGCCAGCCCAATGGCGAGGATCAAAATCATGACAACGCCATAGATCACAAAATAGTCAAAGAGGCGAATCGCTTGGTAGAGCACGGTGCCAACGCCGGGGTAGCCAAAGACCACCTCAACCAGCACCGCGCCAGAGACGATATAGCCCAATGAAAGCGCCAGCGAGGTAGTCTGCGGCAGCAGAGCATTGCGCAGTGCGTAGCGGTAAAAGATTTCGCGTTCCTTCAGCCCTTTGGCTTCGGCGAAGGTGATGTAATCTTCACCCAATCCGGAGATGATCATACCGCGCATCCCAATCGCCCACGAGCCGATTGACGCCAGCACAATCGAGAGCGCCGGCAGGATCGAATGGTGTAGGACATCCATCACAAAGGCCAGATTTAAGCTGGGAATTGTAAATTGGTTATAGCCGCCACTTAGGGGAAACCATTTTAGGGTAAAGGCGAGCAGGTAGACGAGGATCAGCCCCAAAATATAAAAAGGAATTGATGAAAGCGTGATCAAAGGGCTTAGCAACAGGTTGACAATGATCGGTGTCTGTGGCCAAGCCGCCAGTGCGCCCAAGATCGTGCCGACCACAAAAGACAACAGGGTTGAGACCATCAGCAGGCCAATGGTCCACGGCAGTGCCCGCATGATGATATCAATGACCCGGCTGGGAAAGTTCGAGATCGAAATCCCAAAATCGAAGCGTGCCATGTCAGAGAGGTAGTTGACATATTGGCGCCAGAGTGGCTGATCGAGCCCGAACTTAGCTTCGTAGTTCTTGACAACCTTTTCCATATCGGTCTTACCGGCTCCACCAAATGAGACCGCTTGCAGCAATTTTTCTCTGATGGGGTTGACAGGTGCCAGACGCGGCAAGAGAAAGCTCAACGTTGCCGCCAACCAGACAATGATCAGAAATACGCCAATCCGTCTGAGAACATAACCGAGGTTCACCGTTTATCTGCTCTCCAAAGTATTGATTTTATTTTTTGCAATGCGCTACTGCTGATGGTTGTGGAATCGTCTAGGCGCGGCGGGGATTGTGCGCTATTATACACGACCTTGAAAAGGGGCGCAATGTGAATTTGCGCGGTGAATTTGTTAGCGCTTTTGTCACTCCTGCTGCTTGACAAGGCCACTGGTGCACAAAAAATCGAGTTGCGGCCAACCAACAGTTCGTATACAATTCCTCCATTCGTCCGCCTGCCCCTGCTCTGATCTACAATGAGGCCTGATATTCAGATGACCCAACTGACCAACGTCAACAGTACCGACATCGCCGCCGCGATTCGTCTCGGTTGCCGGACGATGCAGAATGTCTTTAATCGGGATGACAACGACATTCCTTTCTTTGGTTCGCGTGTACGGCCGGCGGCAGCGCTGAGCTTTAGCTGGGCGCATTCGGAAAGCCACGTACCGGGGCGTCATCTCAACGCGCTGCTCAACGCCGAAGCGGCGCTGGGCGTCGAACTCGATGAGGATGCGGTGGCCAAGCAGAGCGCGGCGGCGTTGTATGCCTACAGCGGTGCGCTGCCCTTGCCGCTCAACCGCCAGACAATGGACGGGCCGCTCGTCAATTTCATGAGCCACAACGTGCGCGAGGGCTTTCATGCGCTCTACACGTTGACCCGTTTTCGCCACTCGGCAGCAGCACGGGCGCTTGCCGAAGCGAGTATTGAAGCGATTCTGCAACTGTGGGATCCAGTAACAGGGTGGCATCGAGCAAAGCTGGAGGATGAGTTAGGCTTGCGGTTGATCGACTCGACCTTTATCGTCGGGCTGGCGCGGGCATTGGGGCCGCTGGTCAAATTTTATCGCGCCACCGGCCATGCACCGGCGTTGCATCTGGCGCTGCTGCTCAAGGAAAAGCTGGTCAGCGAGTTTTTCCTGCCCGATGGCGGCTATGATCGAGAAACCTTTGGCACTCACACCCACTCAACCACCTGTGTCATGTCATCGCTGGCGCAGTTGGCCGATCTGCTGCATGATGCCGAATTGATGGCGCGGGTGCGTGCCTTTTATGATAACGGCCTCTGGCAGATCCGCGATGCGCTGGGATGGGTGATCGAAATGAGCGGCGACGACGCCGACCCAGACAAGGGCGAGTGCAACAACACCGGTGACATCGTCGAGACCGCGCTGATCTTGGGGCGCTGGGGCTTCCACGCATATTATGGGGATGCCGAGCGGATTGTGCGCAGCCACCTTTTGCCGTCTCAGCTACGCGACACAAGCTTTATTATTGACCCACCTAATCCGCAGCACGAAGATGGTAAGCGCGCCGTCGCCGACCGCCACCTTGGTGCCTTTGGCTTCCCCGCACCCTATGGCCACGAGCCAGTCGACGCGACTCATGTCAGCTTTAATATGGATATTGTCGGCGGTGCGGTCGCTTCGCTCTGTGAGGTTTACCGGGCGGTGAGCGCCTTTGATGAGGCCGGCCATTGGGTCAACCTACTCTTTGACCACGAAACCGCACAGATCGCCGTTGAATCGCCCTATACGCACGAGGCGCTGCGTATCCGTGTCAAAGCGCCGGCACCGCTCTTTGTGCGTCTGCCATCCTGGCTACCGATCCATGCCGTGACATGCGATGAAGTGGCCGGTCCGTACCACGTCACCAATAACTATCTCTGCTTCCCGCAGCCGCCGCTCAACCGCTGGCTGCGCATTGGGTTTCCCCTGGTCGAGGGGACACTTACGCTCAGCCACCGTACGCGTGACATTCGTGTGCGCCTACGTGGCGACGAAGTGCTCGCGATGGACAATTTCGGGGCCGACCTGACCTTCTTCACACCCTTTACCGAGTAATTCAGTAGAGATAGGAATCCCCGCCTTCCTTCTTACACTGTCGCCATTCACTGTGTAACTAGATCAGGATCAATCACAGTACACGCAACATGCAACACGCAACACGCAACACGTAACACGTAACACGTAACGCTTATCTTTAAGGAACCAATCACATGACCACCACAACCGCCTCCCCCACCTACCTCGCCGGCCAGACGGCGAGCCCGGAACAGATCCAAAGCTGGGTCGACACCTTTCATCAAGATGGCTATCTCTTTCTGCAGAATGTCCTGCCCCCCGACTGGTGTACCGAATTGCGTGCCGATCTCGATTGGGCACTCGAACACAATCCGAATGGGCTCAACGCGCAGAACTCGAAGCTGATCCTCGCCCATCGTCTCTTTGAGAGCAGCGCGGCCAACCTGCGGCTCTTTGATGTCGAACCAATTGTCAGCCTGGCCGAAGCGCTGATTTCACCCAGCTGCCACGTGATCCACAACAACTCCTTCAAAACGCCGACCAGCTATGGCATCGATACTTGGCACCAGGACGACGCACCGCACTATCTCGTAACCGATGGCGAACCACCCAAAAATGTGCGCCTGCCCGTCCTCTTCTTCACCGCCAACTACTACCTGACCGATGTCACCACGCCAGAAAATGGCGGCACCGAAGTAATCCCCGGCTCCCACCTCTTCGGCGCCCCTTGCCCGCCGGTGATCGAAGGGACGAAGTGGGCGGATCAGGTGCGTTATAACTGCGGGGGGGGAGGAAGTGTGGTCCTTTTTAACAATCAGGTGTGGCATCGGGGCGGTCCCAATAAAAGTGAGCGCACGCGCTATATCACCCAGGTTACTTACGCGCGGCGGATCATTGGCCACAAGTACTATCCCTTTATGAACTACCAGATGCCCGAGCATTGCTATGCCGATGCAAATCCGCGGCTAAAGCGGTTGCTTGGCTTCTTGGATCGAGGGGCATACGGCTGATCCGTGGCGCTGCTATGCACGCGCTTGTTTGCATAGCAGCGCAAGGGTTGGGAGGGAAGCCCCGCTACCGCAAAAATGTAACGGGTGCCGATTGTACTCCATTGGGGTTAATTGCCATGAGCGTCACGGCAGTACCGGCGGGAATAGCTGCCGGCATGAGCATGCCATTGGGCGAACTGACCTGATTCCCGCCTGCTACCAAGCGTGTACCCGATTGGTCAAATTGCAAACTATACCGTTGCGGCACCATGCCTGGACGTGAGACCTGAATACTGGCGCCATTTTGGATAAAGGATGCCGCAGCATCGATGAAAATTTTGCCATTGTTCCACATCGGGTTACGGATGACTGGTGGTTGATTGGGGTTGGGCGTCGGTTGGGGACAGAAGAAACAGGTGACCCAGTCCCCTAGATCGCCGGGCTGAGGGCCAGCAAAGGGGCCACCCATCGTGCCTGTGCAGCTGTAAATTGGTGCTGTGCCCGTTCCTGTGCCAAAGACATACTGCTCCTCGCCCACCGTGAAGACCAGGTTGATCGCTTGCTGATTGACTTGCCCACTGACGGCGATGGCGTCGCCCCCTTCTGTGGTGAGTGCCCCGCGGAGTTGCCCCAACGAATCAATGGTCATGCCTAACTGGCCAGTTAGGGTAAGCCCTAGATCAGGCCCTTGGCGGACCGTTGCTTCAAATGGACTTGTGCAACTGACTGGGGCAAGGGGGGCACCGCTCATCTGACAGGCTGCCAGGAGCAGTGGCAAGATGAAGAGCAGCCGCAACTTCGAGCGTATACCTGTGAACAAAGAGTTTTGCATGATTCGATCTCCTGATCTGCGTGAATAGGGTGTGATCCCTGTAGGATAACTGCCGACCGCTAGCGCAGATATAATTTGTATTCGGCGCTAGCGGTTGTTGTCACTAGTATCGCGGAGAACTCAGATCCATTGCCAGACCAATTCATGCTCACTTTTTGCTCAATTGCTACTCCTTCACTCCTTCACTCCTTCACTCCTTCACTCCTTTAGGACTTACGCAGCCCTCTGGTTTCGATTCGGCAAAAAGCTGCCTACCAGTTGACTTCTAGGCGTGGTGTCCTGCGTAAGTCTTATCCTTCATCCCCACCAAGGCTCCCCTTCCGCCCGATGCGCTTTCAGGTATTCCTGATCAAGGTCGACACCCAAGCCCGGCGCTGTCGAAACCTGCATCTTGCCATTCTTAATCACAATTGGATTGGGGGTGGCCCACTGATACTGATCGGCTCGCCCCGAGCACTCCATGAGCGGGCTGTTGAAGAGCGCGGCGGTTAATTGTTGCGACGCCATATTTAGGAGCAACCCACTGACGTTGTGCATTGAGACCGGAATGCGATAGAGCGCGGCGAGGTCGGCCATCCGCTTGACGCCGGTGATGCCCCCCGAGTTGATAATGTCGGGCTGGAGTTGGTCGACCGCCTGATTTTGTAGGAAAGGCAGCGCGTTTTCGGCCAGCTCGATGTTTTCGCCAGTCATGATCGGCAGGCGGGTGGCGCGGCGGAGGGCCATCCATGCTTCGGAAAATTCGGGTTGCAGCGGATCTTCGTAGAAGAGCGGCTGGATATGTTCAACCGCCTGCGCCACACGAATCGCGCCCGGTACGTCGAGTTCATTGTGACAGTGGACGATGATGTCGATCTCGTCGCCCAGTGCTTCACGGGCGAGGGTATACGCTTTGTGGATCTTGCGCGCCTCGTCGGGGCCGATGCTTGGGTGCCACTGTTGCATGGGAATCTGGAGCACAGAGTGAATGTCCACCTTGAAGGCAGTGAAGCCGTGGGGGCCGGCCTTCATGGCTTGGGCACGGTCGTGCCATTCGCTCTTGCTCAGAAAATCGCCGCTGTTGGGGCAATGCGAGTAGAGGCGGATCTCATCCCGAAAGTTGCCGCCGAGCAATTTGGAGACCGGTTGCCCCAGCAACTTGCCCGCCAGATCCCAGAGCGCAATATCAATGCCGCTCCAGACACGCACCACTCTACCACGCTGTGGATAAGCGTAGAACATGTTGTGAAAGTGCACATCAATTGCCAGTGGATCCTTGCCAATTAACCCCAGATGGGGCAGGCGTGGCCCTTCAAGCGCGGCGATCGCCTCGCGTGCGAAAGGGCCGCTGCCATGACATTCGCCATAGCCATCAACGCCGGCATCGGTTTCGACTTTGATCAAGGTGCGACTATCTTGGAGTTGCATCGCCTTGATGGCGGTGATTTTTATCGGACCGGTGGGACTACTTTGTAGCGCGGTTGCTGATTCGTTGATTTGCATTCTCATCTCCTGGGTGTCTGGCGTTAGAATAGACTTGATTGTGCTTTGACTATCGGTGAAAATAGCCCTTTGGGAAGGGGCTTCTAAAGTCAAGCACCCCTATAAGGACTAAGGTAACTACTACGACAACGTTAAATTACATTTCATAGACCGGATTCACACGATTCACAAGATTTTTGTTCTGCTGTGTCAATCCGGTTAATTCTGTTAATCTTGTCTAATTTAACGTTGTCGCACTACCTAGTTGTCTGTCTGCTTAATTTTTAGAAATCCCTGGCTGATCATACTCGCACGGGGATTTCTAAAAATTAAATGTTCGCAGCACTAGCCGTCGCCTGAGCTTAATGGCTAACGGGATGCAAAAAATGACTTTCCAATGAGCGCCAACCTACGGTACAATCATATCAAACCTCATCACCAATCCAAAGGAGCCCAATTCTATGACCACCATTCCTACTCGTCAAGTCGGCAAGACTGCCGCCCATGTCACCCAATTCGGCCTTGGCACGGCCCCTTTCGGTGATCTTTTTGAGCCGGTCAGCGAAGCGGCGGCTCAGGCGACCTTGCAGGCGGCGTGGGATGCCGGTGTGCGCTACTATGACACGGCACCCTTCTATGGTTACGGCAAGAGTGAGCACCGTGTTGGCCATTTTCTGCGCCAACAGCCGCGCGATCAGTTTGTGATCTCGACCAAAGTTGGCCGTGTGCTCCATGCCACCCGCAACCTTGCCACTTTTGACAAAGGTTCGTGGGCCGCACCACTGCCCTTTGAATTCACCGTCGACTTTAGCTACGATGGCATTATGCGTTCGTTCGAGGATAGCCTGCAACGACTCGGTCTGCCCTACGTAGACCTGTTGGTGATCCACGACCTCGACTACTACTTTCACCAGAACGAAGCGCGGGTGAGTGCCTATCTCGATCAACTCTTTACCAGTGGCTGGCGTGCGCTCGATTCCTTGCGCCGGCAAGGGGTGATCAAAGGCGTCGGCGCAGGGATCAACGAATTGGGCATGATCCCGCGCTTTCTCGATCTGGTCGATCTCGACTTTTTTCTGGTCGCCTATGGCTACAACCTGTTGACGCAGGCGATGTTGGCGGAGGAGTTTGCGCTCTGTGCCGAACGCAATGTCAGCGTGATCATCGGCGCGGTCTTTGCGTCGGGCATTCTGGCGACAGGTGCGGTGCCGGGCGCTCGCTACTTTTACGCGCCGGCCTCAGAAGAGATCATGGACAAGACCGAGCGCATTGAACTCATCTGCAAACAGTTTAATACACCGTTGCCGGCCGCCGCGTTGCAATTTCTGCTGGCCCACCCCGTGGTTGCGGCGATTATTCCCGGTGCGTTGGCCCCGGCCCATGTGCAGCAGAATATTGCGCTTGTGCAGCAATCGATCCCGGCAGAGTTATGGAGGGCGTTGAAAGCTGAGGAGCTATTGGATGTGAAAGCACCGACACCTTGACTAATTATTTATCCATCACCTTTCTCTGTATAATGGAACAATGACACAAACAAACACAGTCGCGACCATCAACTCTGTCGGCCGCGCAAAACTACCGCTCTCTTTTACAGAATTTGTGGCGCTGATGGCTGCCATGACAGCCCTGACCGCACTTTCGATCGATACGATGCTGCCTGCGTTGTCTTCGATTGCCCAGGATCTGGGCGCGCAACGGGCTAATGACAGTCAATTGGTGATCTCACTAATCTTTGTGGGTTTATCACTTGGTCAACTGCTCTATGGTCCCCTCTCGGACAGCATTGGGCGCAAGCCAGCGATCTACCTTGGCTTTGTGCTCTTTAGCGTGGGCTGTTTGCTCGGCCTCTTCGCGATTGATTTTCGGATGATGTTGATCGGTCGCTTTTTGCAGGGCTTTGGAGTGGCAGGGCCGCGTGGCGTCTCTATTGCGCTTGTGCGCGACCAATATCAGGGGCGGGCGATGGCGCGGGTCATGTCCTTCGTGATGACCGTCTTTATCCTCGTGCCGATTGTGGCACCGATGCTGGGGCAGGCGCTTGTGTTAATCGCCCATTGGCGGGCGATCTTTGCGCTCTATCTGGGTTTAGTGGTGCTCATCGGTGGTTGGTTTTTCCTGCGCCAGCCAGAGACCCTTACCGTCGAACAGCGCAGACCTTTTCAAGTGCGGCGGATTTTGGCGGCCTTTCGCGAAGTCTTTGCCAATCGTATGGCGCTCGGCTACACCGTCATGGCGGGGTTGATCTCCGGTGGTTTTGTCGGCTATCTGAATTCGGCGCAGCAGATCTTCCAGGATCAGTATGGCTTGGGCGCAGCGTTCCCCTTCTATTTTGCGGCGTTAGCGTTGGCATTGGGTGCGGCCTCTTTTTCCAATGCACGGCTGGTCATGCGCTTTGGCATGCGCAGTTTGAGCCGTTGGGCGCTCTTGGGCCTGAGCGCCCTTTCGCTCCTCTTTCTGCTCACGGCCTTTAGCATGGCTGGCAATCCGCCTCTGTGGCTTTTGATGAGTTACCTGCTGGCGGCCTTCTTTGCAGTGGGCATCCTCTTTGGCAATCTGAACGCGCAGGCCATGGAACCCCTCGGCCACATTGCCGGCGTCGGGTCGGCGGTGGTGGGTGCCTTCTCAACGCTGATCTCGGCGATTCTTGGCGCGGCAATTGGGCAGAGCTACAATGGTACCGTCTTGCCGTTGGTGATCGGTTTTGCGCTCTTCGCGCTGATTTCGCTGGCAACCATGCGTTGGGTCGAAGCCGAATAGCCTAGGACAATGCGGCGGCTAGGTAAGACGGTAGGACAGTAGGACTGTAGGACTGTAAATCAGTAAATCAGTGTCTGTCCCACCGCCCCACCGTTTCACCGTCCCAATTAATTCTCCCAGAAGCGAAAGAGCCAATAGCCATAGGAGACGAACTGGCCGTCAACGCGTAGCAGCTCAACCAAAAATCGCACTGCGCCCCAGAAGCTGTCGCTCAGCAGGGGGATGCGAAAGAGAACGAAAAAGAGAATGAAGATGCCGATGCCAGCAAAGGGGCGTAGCGTCATGCGTGTCTGCTCGCTGAGAAAGGGCTCCAGCATGCCATAGCCATCCAACCCTGGGATGGGCAGTAGATTGAGCAGCAATGCTGTGATCTCCAACATGCAGAGCACGGCGATCCCTGACCAGAATTGGCTATGTGTGTAGAGATGTTCCAGTGGAATGAGATTAAAGAGAAACGGGAAGGCGAGCAACAGCGCACAGAGCAGCGTTGCAATGGGACCGGCAGCTGAAACAAGACTATGCAGTCGCTCGTTGCGAATGGCGCTGCGGTCGATGTAGACCGCACCACCGGGCAACCCAATACCGCCGATAATCAGAAAGAATAGCGGCATGGCAATGCTCAACAGCCAATGGGTATATTTGAGTGGATTGAGGGTCAGGTAGCCTTTGTTCGCCACGCTGCGGTCGCCCGCGTAATAGGCGACCAACGCATGGCCAAATTCATGTAGCGCTACCGAGAGCAGCCATCCCCCTAACACAAAAAGAAAGACAAAGATGCCACTTTCAGTAACCTCTTGGTACATGGCATAACCTGCTGCCGCGGTAATCGCCAGCGCCAACAGGAAGATTGGGCTGATCCGAAAGGGATTACCGGTGACAATCTGATCCGGTTTGTCCCCCGCTCGCTCACCTGATTTCTCAACTTGCCCACGCACCTTCTCCAACGTAATACCTTGGGTTGTCAACAACTGTTGGGCCGTCCCACACGTCGTCGCCAAAAGACCAACCAGCAGATGATAAGTGGTGATGCCAAAGACGCCATCGCGTGCTGCTTCGAGCGTTGCTTCGTCGATCACGCTGCGCACGGTGCGTGACATGTAGGAGCGCACCGTCGATTCGCCAGGATCATCAACGGCAGCCAGCCACTTCTGCTTGTTCGCCACTAGCTCTTGCTTGAGCTTGAGTAGATTCACTTCTAGATTGTTTAGCACGCGACGGCAATCGCTGCGGTTCAGCTCCAAAATAGCCAACAGCAAATGCTCCGGGAAGATCTGGCGACTCTTGTCCTCCTCTAACATGTTGCGGGCGCGGCGCATTGTATAGAGCGCTTCAGAGGTAAAGCGGGAATAGATATCCGGCATATGGGGTTCCTTGCGGGTTTGCGTAATCAGTAGACTGCCACGCGTTGTATTTAGCCGCGCCATCCCTGGTGATTGGTGCAGCCCATGCGTAGCAACCCTTACCTGAATGGCAGTGATGCTTACCCTGTGCGCGTTTACAGTCTATTGATATTAGGTTGATGGCAAAAGAATTCGCGTCTGCTATTTTACCCGTAAGGTTTGTAGATCCAAAACTACAAGGTTGTTAGTCGATCAAAACAGAAATGGTATACTGGAGGTGGGCCGTTTTGGGGGCCACAACCGCCGGCAGCGACAGACGCCGCGCGTCAATTCCACACCATCACTATACAGGAGAAGATCATGTCAGCAAACATTCACTTTGCCATGGGTGGTGCCATCTTCGGCGACTTCACCAAAGCATCCGTCGAGCTGATCGCCAAGTACGGGCTGCCGGGCGTGGAGCCATACCGCGGCCATCTGAGCGCCTGGCTCGACAAACCGCAAGCGCTGAAGGAGCTGCTCGACGAGCATGGGATCCGGCTCATTACCGCGTCGAACGGTGGAGCTGGGCAGTCGACGGAGTTTATCGACCGGTCAAAGCGGCAGGAAACGGTCGCCGACCACGTCGCCTTTTGCCGCGACTTTCTGACCGTCTTCGGCTGCACCCACTTTAAGATCAATATGGGGGGCCGCCCACAGCACGCCACGACCACCGAGGAGATTAAAGCGATTGCGGAAACCGTGACCGAAATCGGTAAGCGCACGCTAGAGATGGGGATCACCATCGCGCCCCACCCGCATATCTGGGGACCAATCGAGCGCCCGGAGGAGGTGCGCGCCCTGCTCGATCAAACCGATCCTGCGATTGTTTCCTGGATTCCCGATACCGCGCAGCTCAACCTCGGCGGCGGCGATCCCGTGCAGCTAATCGATGATTATTACGACCGCCTGGCCGCCATCCACTGGAAGGATTCGCAGGCGTCGTACCGCGGCTATACCGGCCCGACCCCGACCAAGGCAATGCACGCAGAAGAAATTCTCTACAAGGATCTCGGGGCCGGCGGCGTCGACCACGAGGCGATTTGGGCCATGTTGCAGGAGCGCGGTTATAACGGCTGGATCACCCTCGATCTCGATCCACCGCGGCCAAACGAGGGTGAAGGATCGGTCGATGACAAAATCGGGATTAACTGCCGCTATCTGACCGAAACGTTGCAGATTGCGCACTTCTAGGGTCTATTGCCATTTCAATTTGCGCCGCCGTACGGGCATATAGCCGGTTGGGGCCAATCCAAAATTTAAATTATCCACGAAATTTCGTGGATAATTATTTCTGCGGAATGGCCTTAGTCTACCGGGCGGATGGCCAACAGGGCGGGTGTTTGACCGGGGGCCGCGCCGCGCATCATGTCGATCAACGCCCGTGGCTCGCGCGTCCCTGCGACCCCTGATTGGCGGATCGTGGGGACGCGACTCAACAGCCACAGGAGCGCGGTCAACAGTGGTGTGGGTAACCCATGTAACAGGCCAATCGCGGCCGGCGTGATCCGATTGCCAAGTTGCCGTACCAGCGCAAAGCCTTCGGCCAGGGCCGCGGCGGCTTGCCCTGCTTCTCGCCACGACACCCCGGCTTGGCGGGCGTAGGCGATGTTAGCGACGGTCATGACCGGTACCACCAGCGCGGCATGAGTGCGGAGCCAGTTGTGCATCTCAGGTTCAACGACAGTGGGAATACCGGCGGCGGTGAAGTGCTGCGCCCACGCCGCGTCCGACACCGGGGTGACCATGCCGCGGGTGACGATCTGCGCGGTTAGTTTGCCCTCTGTGACGGTTGCTAGAATCGCGGGAAAGCCAAAGGCGAAGCGCGGCGCGCCCACAGCCTCGCGCAGTCGGTCAAGCGGTTCAAAGGTGTTGAACATAAACATCACCCGCTGCGCCGCACTGGCGGCAAGGATCGGCAGCAGCGGATCGACTTGGTGGGCCAACACCGTGACGAGGACTAAATCCCACGCAATCGTCGTGTCTAGAGCCGGACTTACTCGCACAACAACCTGTTCCCCCGTGCTCTTCTCAATGGCCCCAACCCGCTGCAACTGTTCCAGCCGCTTGCCACGCACCACCACCGTCAGATCGTGGCCGGCTTGCGCCAGTTGAAAGGCAAAGGTACTGCCAATGCCACCCACTCCAATCACTGCGATTTTCATCATGCACACTTTCGTTAGTCAATATCAGTTTGGCGAGGTATTGATCCGCATCCAAACGCTGCTTCATCAGGGCAAACGCGTGGGGTGACTTTACCGCAAACACCTGTGTCTCCCACAGCGCCTCGACAAAGCCAACTAAGCTGCCAGGCACCCAGGCAACGGTGTCAACAATCACACGATTTTCACACTCGACCAAGGTGCGAACGCATTGGGTGAAGCCATTGTATAGGCGTCCACCGTAGCGCAAATAGTCCGCTCTGGCATAGTTCCTTGCCGGCAACGTACGGAACAACATATCTTCGGCTATGTAGAGATAGGGCTTTTCCAGATACTTTTGCAACGTAAGAGCCAGCGAAGATTTGCCGCTGCTGGAAGGGCCGTTGAGAAAGATAACTTGTGGTTGCATCATTGTCGGTTTATCCGTTTGCGCTCAGCCTCCGCTTTTCAGAAACTTAATCGCCTTTACGTACGTAAAGGCGATTAAGTTTCTGGCAATAGCGTACTGGGCAGTGAGTCTTCGTGGCTCGGTATTTCTTTAGAGTGGCCATATTGCATCAATGCGCTACACCATTTTCTGTAGACAACTCAAAATTGCGGAACGCCGCGATGAGATTTGCAACAGCGTTCGGCGCATGCAACATGGCCATTGAGTCTAGCGTCATTTGTGCCGCCGCGGATGCACGTTTACGCATTGCGCTCTCATAGAATGCGATGGCGGTTTGTAAGTCTGGGAAGGCTTCGCTTGTGAGACATTCACTCAACGCCAATGCATCCAACATGGCCATATTGACCCCTTCGCCCGCGTACGGCGGCATCCAATGGGCGGCATCCCCCAACATCGTTAGGTTGGGGAGCGCTGTCCAGCTTTGGTCAAGCGGCATGCAATATTGTGGTCGCGGGATGAAATGCGGCTCAGCATTTTCAAACATCTCCATCCAAACGCTAGCCCAACCGGCGAATTCTTGTTTGAACCAAGCGACAACCTGCGCCTTGTTATGGAAATCAATGCCACTCGTAGCAACCCAATCTTCATCCGTATGAGAGCCGGTGAAGAACGAGAAACTGCCATCGCCTTTGGAACTGACAAACAATGATTGATTGTCGCCAAAGGCAAAGATTTTCCCACCCTTGAGCAGCTTATGGATGCGCGGTGCGGCAATTTCGGCGTTGTAAACCGCCCCTTCAACAGCAGTAATACCCACATAAACGGGTTTGATCGGCGTGATCAGTGGACGGATTTTGGAATGTGCGCCGTCGGCTGCGATCACAAGATCGGCGCTGGCCCAAGTACCATTTTTGAAGGCAAGCTGCCAAATGTCATCCACCAACGTCATCGATACGTATTGACGATCCCAGAGCATAGTATCAGGTTGTAGCGACGACAAGAGAATATCGCGTAATGGCCCACGATCAATTTCGGGGCGCGCATGTTCATCTCCAAAATTGTCAATCTGGCCTTCTGCATGCCCATCCAGTCGAATGGTTGCGGACTGATCAATGATCCGTAAGATGCCGGCCTCTGGACGATAGTTGGCTTTGAATGCTGCAAGCAAGTCTGCTTTTTTTAAAGCTGCCAAGCCCGATTCCTGGTGTAAGTCCAGCGTTGTGCCCTGTACCCTTGCCGTTCGATTGCTGTCGCGTTCATAGATCTTGACCTCAGCGCCGCGCATTTGCAGCAGTCTAGCCAAGGTCAATCCACCCGGACCACCCCCGACAATTGCAATTCGTTTGTTCTTGATTAACATGTTTTTCTTCTCCAATAAAACATCATACAACGCTTGACGAATGCGGATATGTGCCTCTTCGTCCAGCACCGCGGCGGGCGTGCGCATTGCATTGTCAACTATTCAATCTGCATCATTTGTGTTATTATATAAACTCTCAATCTAACGGCGTTAGTCTAACACTGTTAGATTACTGCCAATGTTTTCATTTGTCAAGAGGCACAAACAAATTTCTAATGCAAAAAGAAGAGATCATTCAAACGGCGATCAAACTGCTCGACCGCGATGGGCTTGAGGGAGTTACGCTGCGCCGTTTGGCGACCGAACTAGGGATCAAAGCGGCGTCAATCTACTGGCATATCCCGCATAAGGAAGCACTGCTCGATGAAATGGCGCACGCGATTTTGACAGAACACTTTGGACATTGGGATTTGGAGAACGATCAGCGAGACTGGGTAGAATGGCTCGATACGCTGGCGCACGAACTGCGCGCGGCGATGTTGGCCCACCGCGAAGGCGCGCGCGTCGTCGCCGGCGCGCATCCCGATATTGCCGTGATGCTTATGAAGCTGTGGGATCTGACGATTCGTGTACTCTACCGTAATGGGTTCAGCTATAGCAAGGCTGGTGCAATCACCGTTACCGTGGTCAATTTTACCTTTGGCTCGGTCATTGAGGAACAAGCCTCGCCCCCGCTGACCCACATGAACCTGGCGGAGGAATTTCCCGCCAATGACACCCGCTTTCCCGCGTTGGCAGCCGTTATGGACGCGTGGCGGAATGAGGAGAATGATATGCTTTTCAACATGGGCGTGCGGATCCTAATCGATGGCGTGCGCGCCGAAGCGGCATCCGCTAGCACGGCAATCAGCAAAGGAAAGGCAACCGTATGAAAATCACCGAAATCACCCTCTCCATCTTTGAAGTTCCCGCCAACACCGCGCGTTTTGATCTGATCGAGCAAGTTACGCCGGGGAAGCAGCGCTGGAGCGCTACACGCTCGCTCATGCAGCGGGCCGGCAACACGGCGCTGGAGCCGCTGCACCTGCTACACGTCCGCACCGATGAGGGCATCGAAGGGGTCTGCACCGTCGGCGATGCGCGCTATACGGTCATGCAAATTGATGAATTGGAACAGTTACGGACCCTGGCGCTCGGTGCCAATCCGATTGACCGTGAGCGGCTTTTTGCCAAGCTCCATGCCGCCACGCGCAGCATGTTTACGCGGCCGGGCTGGTTTGGGGCGTTTGACAATTGTCTCTGGGATATTGCGGGCAAAGCCGCGGGGTTGCCCGTCTATGCGCTGCTGGGGCGGGCACGCGAGGCCTGCCCCGCCTACTACAATAGCGGCGGCAAATCAAAGGAAGCCGTTGTCGAGGATTCGCTGAAAGCGGTCGCGATGGGCTTTTCTGCGGTCAAGGACCATCTGACCAATGGTGCCGACGAGAACATCGCCTGGTTTGCCGCCATCCGTGATGCGGTGGGGCCAGAAATTACGTTGCTACATGATGCCGTGCTGAGCCATTACAACTATGAAGAGGCGCTGCGCGTGGGGCGGGCGTTGGAAGAATTGCGCTTTCTCTGGCTGGAAGAGCCTCTCGTCGATCGCAATCAGCGCGGGCTACAAACGCTTTGCGCGGCGCTGGATATTCCCATCCTCGCCCCCGAAACCCTCATGAACGATGTGGAGCTGAGCGCGCAGTGGCTGATCAGCGGGGCGACCGATTGGCTGCGCGGCAACGCGCGGGTTGGTGTCACCGGCTTGCTCAAATTGGCCCATCTGGCAGAAATGTACAACGCCCGCATCGAACTCAATGGCCCCGGCGGCCTCTTTGGGCTGGTCCACGCGCACATGGTCTGCGCCCTACAAAACACCAGCTACTATGAATATTTCCCCGGCGGCACGCGCGACGAGTTGGGGCGGGAGATCGGCCTTCTCAATCCACCGCTGCCCCACCAAGGGCTGATCCGCCCACCCGACGGCCCCGGTTGGGGCGCCGAGTGGGATTGGGCATATTTTGAGAAGCAACGCGTGGCTACCTTGTAGCGCTGAAAAAAACTTTCTTAGCGCCTGCGGGCGCTTCTCGCTGTTAGGAGGGGATTTCAATCCCACTCCCTAAGCTAGGCAAACAGTATCATCCCCCCTAGGCAAACAGTATCATCCACCCAAAGCCCCAAGCTACGGTACCCCAAGCTACGGTTGGGCGCGGGCGATCCCAAGGTCAGCCTGCAACTTGGTCCACACCGCTTCGTCGAGCGGGGTACTTGCGGCCCAAATATTTGCCTCAAGCTGTTCGACATTGAGGTTGCCGGTTGGGTTGCCATGAATGCGCCCTTCGGCCAGGCAAAATTGCAGCGCCATTTGCAGCAGATTCACCTCTTCGTCTCTGCACCATTGCCAGATCCGCCGGGCCGCATCGATGTCGGCATCATTTTTGTAGCGCCCCTTTTCACGGGCTTCGTCAATGTCGATGCCCGTGAGCAGCCCGCGTAGAATCGACCAGCCATTCATCACGCCGATGCCGGCGGCCGTGGCCGCGGGCAAAAGTTCGTCCGCAGCGCTCTGCCGGATCAAGTTGTAATTGTTGAAACAGAGCAAAAAGTCGACCTCGCCCGTCTCAATCGCCTGGAGATGAAAGTCATGTTGGCGCATCCCATAGCCGACATTACGCACCAGGCCACGGCCTTTGAGCCGCAGCATACCATCCAAGGTGCCCCCCTTCGCCAATGTTGGCTCGATCTCTTTTGGGTCGTGGATCAACATGCCATCGAAATAGTCGGTCCCAAGAATTTCTAGTTGGTCCTCAACATCGCGCACAACCCGTTCCGCCGAATAGTCGGGATCGCCTTCGCCATAGAAGCCCCACTGCGCGGCGGAGTGACAGCAGAGCCGTCCGGTGATAATGACACTTTCACGCGGAATCTGACGTAGCGCCAGACCAAGTTTGCGCAGCGAATCGCCGTAACAGCGCGCACAGTCAAAATGGTTGACGCCCAGGGAAATGGCATGTTTGATGAGAGCAACCGCCTCTTCGTCAGAGACAAAGCCAAAGTTGTTGCCAAAGCCTTGGGTGCCAAAGGGGATCACGGGAATTTCTAGGCCGGTCTTGCCGAGACGCCGGCGAGGGAGTGGGTTTGTTGGTGTGACTTGGTTCATGATGTGCTTCCTTGTTTGGTTGTTGCGCTGCACCACGCCAACGTGTTGCGCAGCAGGGCTTGATAGGCAGGGTGGTGCCAGATTTCGAGATGGTGGCCCGGGGTCATGACGGCGACGCGCCCTTTGCCTTCGGCGCGCGTCCAACCGGCGGGCTGCGTACCATGCTCCGAGGTGGTGTGCAGAAAGAGATCCACGTTGGGATCATTCATCGCCATCTGGTAGTGCTCATCTTTCAGCGTAAATGTGTCGCTGCCCGTGGTCAGCGGATGGTCGGCCCGTGGCGCGACGGTTACGGGGCATTGGGCGGGATGCCCCACAAAGATGCCGCCCATCAGGTTGCAGAGTGACGGCGCATTGTTGTAGAGCGCGGTGCCTGAATGGAGAAAGAGGATACTATTGCCCTGCCGCACATAGTCGACAAAGGCTGCGCCGGTCTCCTCCGTTGCCCACGGTGCCGACTCGCTGCGTGACCGGTTGTTCGCCTTGGAGAAGATGACCAAGCCATACGCGGCCATCCGCTCCGCCGACCAATCGTCGGGGTTTTCAAGATAGTCAAATTCATAGCCACAATCACCCAACCCCATCAACCCATCGCGGGTGAGGGAAGCTGGGTGGGCGGCATCGTCACAGAGGACTAAAGTTCGCATATTTTGGTTCCTTATTTTTTGAGTTCAGGGCTTAGGTAGGGACCGGCGGCTGAGCTGCGTCCTGAGCCGGTCGAAGGGTTTGTCGAAGCCAGAGCGTCGCTGCATAAGCCCTAGGTTATCACCATTGTTCTGCGTTTTAATGGTAGATGGTGATGGATTATTGTACCTGCAATCGTAGACTTTTCATACTTGTGTCATGAGCGCCAATCTCGATCTCAGCTTTGATCGTGGGTGTCACATACAGGGGCACTGTTGCACGTTTAAGAAGAGCAGGTCTGTCTGCTTTGGCCAGTAACGATAGCACATCCGTATCCAGACAAACCCTCCAAGATTGGGGGAGATTGAATTTCAATTATACCACAATTGTGCTTGTCAACGATAGCAAATTTTGTGTAAAGATGGAGATGGATTAGCACTATCGATTCGCGATCGACTCGAATCGACTGCGTTTCGCAATCCCATTGGGATGAAACAGTTGCCATCCCCAACAGATTGGGCTAGACTGGCGAAACTATGTCTACATCTATCAATAAAGTACCTTCCAATACCATTGCAACCGAAGCCAATGCCGCGGCGATTGCCTCTACCCAACGGGTAGCAGCACTGCGCCAGGGCAATCCGCATCTCGCAGCCAATGCGCTTGTCGACTTGCTGGTGCGCAACGCCTGTCTACAGGTGGCCAGTGTCGGCGCGGCGACAGCTGGCCTCGCTATTCTACCAAGTGTGCGTACCCTTTCGATGGTAGCCGGTGGAGCCTTGGCCCAATTAAATTCGACGCAGCGCTTGCAAGTGGAACTGGTATTGGACATTGCCACGGTGTATAACTATGCCTTTCGGTCCGGGGAGTACCAAACGTACCTTGGGCTCGTCTTGGGCGTCACTGACGGACGAGACAAAACCGCCGCGACCCTCGCGACTGAGACCAGTACAACGGAACAGTTGCTGGTCAAAGGAGGGCAGCAGTTAGCTAACCGGGCAAAACAGAGCCTTATCCGCAAGTCGGCGGGGCGGGCCATTCCGGTGATTGGCGTGGCTTCGGCGGCCGGCTCCAATGTGCTGATGACCTATACCGTGGCCCAGCGCGCCCGTGCCTACATCCAATCCGGGCCGGAGAGTGTGGCCGATATCCAAAGTTCGCTACAGGCCGCGCTCGGGGGCACGGAGCTACAGCTCAGTGAGTGGACGTTGGAATCAGCCGCTATGGCGGCGGGCTACACGATGGCGCGCACCATGAATGTCGTCTCCGATGCCACAATTAAGGGGATCGATGAGGGGGCGCAACGGACGGGGCGCGCCGTTGGGCGCTTTGTCCGCTTTCTGCGCAACGCCACGACACCGAAATAGAAATCCTAACAACGACCTCACTCAAGAAACGAAGACGACTAATCAATTATGCCTGGCCCAAAGCATTTAACCCAATCGTCACCTGTGGGCAGGCGTCGGCGTTAGGCCACGCCGCGCCGGGGGATGTGGTATTGGAAAAGGGGCATCTGCTGCACATGGATCTGGGTGTGCGCGAGCAGGACTATTCATCGGATCTACAACGCATGTGGTATGTGCTCGACGATGGCGAGACGGAGGCCCCACCAGAAGTGCAACGGGCGTTCATGGTGGTGGCCGGTGCGCTCAAGGCGGGCGGCGAGGCACTGCAACCCGGCGTGGCCGGCTGGCAAGTGGACGAAGTGGCGCACGACTTTATTATCGACCACGACTATCCTGAGTTTATGCACGCCTTTGGCCACATGATGGGTCGCGTCGCCCACGATGGCGCGACTGTCTTGGGGCCGCGCTGGGAAAAGTATAGCGGCATCTGCGAACTGCCGATCGAAGTCGGCAATATCTTCACGCTGGAGTTGCACGTCATCGTCGACGGGCGGGGCATGATGAGCCTGGAGGAAGATGTGGTGGTAACAGAGGCCGGGGTTGAGTATCTGAGCACGGCGCAGGAGGCGCTGTGGTATATGGGTGGCTAATGGCGTTAGGCGAGCAGTGGACAGTGGGACAGTCACTGGCTTACTGTCCCACTGATATACTACGCGCTCGTCAAATATCGGGCTGCGTGCAGTGTTCCCGCCTGTTCCTCGGCGCCGCCATCGTTGAAGTTCATATCCTCCAACTCAATGCAGACGCGGCCGCTGTAACCATTTTCTTGTAAGATATGGAAAACCTCGCACCAGGGCGTCAGGCCGTGGCCGGGGATGGTATAGCGCCAGGCAAAGCCGCCAAAGGGCTTGGCCTTGACAAAGGTGGCCGGCTGCTCGGTGCCATATTCGTAGACGTTGTCGGCCAGGATCTCGGTATCTTTGCCGTGGACGTGGTAGACGCGGCCTACAAATTCCTTGAGGAAGCGGATTGGGTTGATGCCCATACGCAGCAGATGCGAAGGGTCGTAGTTCACCCCCATTGCCGGGGAGGGCACTGCCTCGAAGAAGGCGCGGTAGGTCTCCGGCGTACAACAAAGGGCACCAGGGCCGGGCCATCCTTCGATCACATAGCGGGCATTGTTGGCCTCCATCACCTTGGCCAATTCCTTGTAGCTCTCCACCATATAGCCAAAGTTTTCCGACCGCGGCAGAGTGGCATCTTCGGGCATCATCACGCCAAAATAAGTCATTGGCCCCAATTTGGCGCAGGCCTCAATGTAGGCGCTATTTTCGGCAACAGCCGCGGCACGTGTCTCCGCATTGGGGGAAAGCAGTTGCCTGCCGTTGCGCAGATCTGCAGTACCGATCCACAGCCCGGCATCCAATACCTGTTGGCCAATCGTATCGGCCGTATTGCCGATATCAACGCCGCCGAGGCCATTTTCTTTGGTCCAGCTTAAAACTTCCTCGAAGGATACATTGTTGGTCCAGCCTCTCATACGGAAGCCGATGGCATATCCGCCAGTACGCGTTTGCATCACTATGGTTCCTGTCTTTTTCCTGCAATCAGTCATGCAATCATGAAGGATTGCAACATGTGGGTTATTTGATCATGCTGTCGATCGACAGCAAAACAGTAGTATACCGCATTCGCGTGTAGAAGCGAATCTAAAAAATTGCCGCATCGGTCAACAAGTGGTTGATCGTCGCTTGGTTGAATTCCGGCAGCGACTGTTGATCGATTACAAAATGCTGCACATCATCGACGACACGTTGCCAGGACAATGTTTCCAACCGTCGTTGTACATGCTCGCGCCAGTTAGCTTCGGCGACGAAACCTTTCTCCCAGCCCGATTGAACAAGCGACCGGTTTAACATATCGAAATTGGGTGATGGCCAGTGGGATTGGCGTAAGTACCAATAGAGATCATACCAATCACGCCCTTTGACATAGTCGCGCTGCAAGATGGCATGAAGCTTTCCAGCCAGCAAAGATGCTTGATCATAGTGCTGCAACTGCACATCCACATGATGTTGTACCAGGGTTACATCAAGCAGCGCGCCTGGGGGTGGATTTGTATCAACTTCCAACTTGATCGCCATGATTTCATCGTGATGTGGGGTAATACCAAGTTGATACAACAGTCCCCGGAAGCGAACGAAGGCACTGTTTACAACTTTACGGTCATTCACTTTGATCTCGACAGCATAAGTATCCGTAGTCAGGTCACGCCGGATGGCTTCTAGGTAACCACGAAAATCATACTGCTTGCGCTGTCGTTCCAGCGCAAAATCTAGATCTTCTGAGTAGCGCGGCAACTGATAGAGAAAGCGTAAAGCCGTGCCGCCATGAAACGCCAGTGGAATCATGGCACCGGCCCGTTGTAGGCTTTGCAAAATCCGTATTTGGAGATATTCGCGGACAAGGGAGCGTTGTGCTTCTGGCAAAACACCTACAAGTTGTGCTTCTAGGTAAGGGATCATAGTGGCTCATATTCGATAAGTTCCTCCTCAACCATCTGTAGAATATGGGGGAGGGCACGTTTCAGTTTTGCGTCATCGGCTCGGTCAACATAGGTTGTCAACCGTTCTAGGTCCAGTTGATCTAAATTTTGCAGCCGTAACGCCTGAATATAACCGGCACTCTCTGCCTTGGGTGTGAGATAGATGAGATCAAGCAAGGCCTTTTCCGGTGTTGCCATATAGGCCCATTGGGTCGCAGTGACTTGCCGATAGTGAAAGCCAAAAAAGAAAGCCGGTTGAATGTGCTGATAGCTGAAACGCCCATAGGGATTTTGCCATTCACCAGGGCGCCCCGTCGTTACGCTTGTAACAACAGCCACATGTTCTGGGATCAGATCATAGTGTGATAGGGCCATATGGAGACTTACATACGAGCCTTGCACCAGTTGATTGGCAATGAGATAGCTATGAGGTGGGTTTGAACGATGCGGCGCGGCAAGTGTATAGAGGCCGCGCCGGAGTTGTATCACTTTGCCGGCACGCACCCAGTCGGCGAGTTGACGCTGCACCTTTTGGGGGTTATCTGCCCCCGCATAAAGTAGGCTACTTTCAAAGAGGGGTAGGTCAGTCAGTTGTTTTGCTACTTGTTGAAAATACATGGGAGTATTATAACAAAAAGCGTCAATTACTGCAACAGAAATTAGGCAGAGGCAAGGAATTTCAGCGGTTATTCTCTCCACAGACGAGATTCATCCCGTAGGGTGGTTACGATTAGGACAAAATTCATCATGTTCCTAAACTCAGCCGTCCCTACAGGATGAAAGGTATATTTAACTCGGCGCACCTTCCTGAAAGAGCGTGATTCCAATCTCTAGCAATTTCTCGCGCTCTTCCGGCTCGTTCCCCGTCCCCATTGCCAGCCGGATATTGGTCCCCTTGAGCTGCGCGGCGACATTGCGCATGCACTCATCAACGGTGCGCAACGGGAATTCGGGATGCATCTCCAGGTTAAAGGAAAGATCATTTGGCCCAAAGGTAACAACGCTGACGCCTGGTTTGGCCAGATGGCCAATATTCGTCACCGCCTCGACGGACTCGACCTGGATGCCGAGGATCACATAGTCGTTCCACCACTTGGCATAGGCGAGCCGATCCATGCCTTTGGCCACGCTGCGCAGGCCGCGCCGCGCGCCGCCACCCCAACTGCGCCGCCCAATCGGACCATAGTAGGCGTAAGCAATCGCGTCGTCAACTTCGGCGTGCCCCATCACTTCCGGCACGAGGACAGCACTTGGGCCAAAGTCCAGATAGCGCCCCACTTTGTGCGCATCGCGCGTGTGGGGAATGCGCAGTTGTACATCGATCCCCAGATCCTCGGCAGCGGCGCAATAGGTCACCAACTGCTCCTCGGTAAAGGGCGTGTGCTGGCCGTCGATCCAAATATAATCGTAACGACCAGTGGCCCAGATATCGGCCAATTCGCTTTTGGTGGTGCTCAATGAGCCACGCAGGGCAACCAGCACTTCACCGTCGTGAATGCGCTGTCTGAGGGTTTTCGATTGGGACATCATCTTCTCCTTGGTTATGGTTGATTTGCTTGAGTTATTCACTGCACGGACGATTTGCCACAGAGAACACAGAGAACGCTGTGACATACTATGTATTTGCAGCGAACGCTCTATGTTGAGCAAGAAGGGTTACGCAGTTCTCTGGGTTCGATATAGCAAAAAGCCACCTACGTAACCGGCGCTCCACGTAACTCTGCTGGATTAAGAGCGCAATGGCGTTAAGTGTACCATAGATGAGCGTAGATGGAGAGGCGACTATTTCGTGACAAGGTAGGTGTTACTGTTTGTTGGCTCAGAAACGACTAATGGTATAATTTCTGTCATGATACGAATTCGTGAAATCAAACTACCACTGAACCATGATGACGCCGCTCTGCGTAAAGCGGTGTTGAAGAAGCTTGCCATTAACGATGCCGAGCTGCTTGAGTTAACCGTGCAGAAGCGCAGTTATGATGCCCGCAAACGGGAACGCATCTTGCTCGTCTATGTGGTCGATGTGGCGACCACCAAGGATGAAGCGCTGCTCAAGCGGTTGGCAAGGGATAGCCATGTGTCGCCGACGCCCGATATGTCTTATGACTATGTCGCCCAGGCACCAGCTGGATTGGGCAACGGGACAATCAAGCGCCCCATCGTGATTGGCACCGGTCCCTGCGGCTACTTTGCCGGCCTGACATTGGCCCAAATGGGCTACCGCCCGATCCTTTTGGAGCGGGGCAAAGCAGTCAAAGCGCGTACCGTCGACACCTTTGGCTTCTGGCGCCAACGGGTCCTGCACACCGAATCGAATGTACAATTTGGCGAAGGCGGTGCCGGCACCTTCTCGGACGGTAAACTCTACAGCCAAATTCGTGACCCAAAACAATATGGTCACAAAGTGCTGACCGAGTTTGTCAAAGCGGGGGCGACAGAGGAGATCCTCTATGTCAACAAGCCTCATATCGGCACCCTGCGCCTCGTCAAGATCGTCGAGAATATCCGCAACACGATTATCGAGTTGGGTGGCGAAGTGCGCTTTGAGCAGAAGGTGGAGGCGCTTAACATCGAAGCCGGCCAAGTCTGCGGGGTGACGCTGGCCAGTGGCGAAATGATCGAGGCGGATCATGTGGTGCTGGCGATTGGCCACAGCGCGCGCGATACTTTTGAGATGCTCCATGCCAAAGGCGTCTATATTGAAGCTAAACCAATCTCGATTGGCTTCCGTGTTGAGCATCCACAGTCGCAGATCGATGCCTGTCGCTTTGGCGAGAATGCCGGCAACCCGCTGCTTGGCGCGGCCGACTATCGGTTGGTCCACCACTGTAAAAATGGGCGCTCGGTCTATTCCTTCTGTATGTGCCCCGGCGGCACCGTCGTCGCCGCTGCCTCGGAAACGGGGGGCGTTGTCACCAACGGCATGAGCCAATATTCGCGACGCGAACGCAATGCCAACAGTGCCATTGTGGTCGGGCTGACCGTCGAGGATTACCCCAACGACCATCCATTGGCGGGAGTTTCGATGCAGCGGGCGCTAGAGCAAAAGGCCTATCTGCTTGGCGGCGAAAGCTATGACGCGCCGGGGCAACTGATTGGCGACTTCTTGGCCGGCCGCCCTTCTACCGACTTTGGCGAGATCAAGCCCTCCTACACGCCGGGTGTTCACCTGACTGACTTAAGTGATCTACTACCTGACTATGCGACAGCCGCGCTGCGCGAAGCGCTGCCAGCTTTTGAGCGCAACATCCGCGGCTTTGCACGGGCGGACGGCCTGTTGACCGCTGTCGAGACCCGCACCTCATCACCCATTCGCATTACGCGCGATGAGGGCTTCCAGAGCTTGAACACCAAAGGGCTCTTCCCCGCCGGCGAAGGGGCGGGCTATGCGGGCGGCATCTTCTCGGCTGGGGTGGATGGGATTCAGGCGGCGGAAGCAGTCGCATTGAGCATCAACAAGCATACTCCTGGCTCATTTTAATGGGGTGCGTACCTCATTGGGGGATTACGCCGGACGATCTATTTTGTCCTTCTGTGTAATCCCCCAAAATGGGACGAACCCCATTTTAATTGGGTGCGTACCACATTTGGGGGATTACATCGGACGATCAATTTTGTCCTTCTGTGTAATCCCCCAAAATGGGACGCACCCCATTTTAATTTCATAGATTGACAGCGAAACGAGAATAATGCTATACTTGGTGACACGTGTTAGTGACACGTGTTAGTGACGCGTGTCACCAAGCGCTGTAACTTTGCCCACTCAGCAAACAATATACGGAAGGAAACCGTGATTGGCCCAGCATCCCAAGGTGACCAGCCACGATGTCGCCCAGCAAGCTGGCGTTTCGCGTACAACCGTCTCCTATGTACTGAATAATGTCGAAACGGCCAATATCAGCGACTTGACACGACAGCGCGTCCTAGAGGCAGCCGAGCAATTAGGTTACGTGCCCAACGCGGCGGCGCAGATGCTGGCGGGGCAACGCTCGCGAGTCGTCGGCTTGGTTTTTCCGCGCACGGAGCGTCACACGGCCACCCATCTCTTTCTGCTACAGGTGATGGATGGGCTAATGACGACCGTTGAGCAACATGGCATTCGGCTCTTAATCGATGCGGTCGATGGTTCGATGGAAAATGCTTATACAGATTTGGCGCGTGCCAAGCGGATCGATGGGCTGGTGTTAATCGATGTCCCCGCAGATGATCCCGCCATAATCCGTCTGAGCAAAGATAACTTCCCCGTTGTTACCTTGGGACATACCTACGCCGAGTTCTGTTCCGTCGATGTTGATAATCATGCCAGCGCAGCGATGGCGACCAATCATCTGTTGGCGCAGGGCCACCGGTCGATTGGCTGTATCACTGATTACCCGACGCGACCTACACGCGTGAACAAACGATTGGAAGGCTATAAAGCCGCGCTAACTGGGGCAGGTCTGCCCGTCGAGCCAGCATTAATTGCCGATGGCAATTATAGCCCCGAAAGTGGATTAATCGCCATGCGCACGTTACTCGAACGTCCACAGAAGCCCACGGCTCTTTTCGTCGCCAGTGATGTGGTAGCGTTTGGCGCTGTGCAAGCTATCCATGCCCACGGGCTACGCATTCCCGAGGATATTGCCGTGGTCGGCTTTGATGATGTGCCCTTAGCAAACTACTGCACCCCACCACTGACCACGGTACAGATGCCTGCCACCGAGATGGGGCGGCGATCCGGTGACCTTTTAATGGAGCGCATTGCCGGCCAACCGACGGCGTGCCATGTGGTGCTAGAGACTACATTAATTGTGCGCGCGTCTTCAATGTTTCAACGATGAACTCTGAGTCGAACTTCTCTCATCAAGCGCGACTAGGAGTGGGGCAAAAGAGAGCGGGGCAAAGAGAGCAGAGACAAAGATTACCAGCAGTTCACAGTTTGTTAATCTCGGTATGCAAGAGTTCTTTGCGGTAAGCCGAATACTTCGTGGCCTTTCCTGCCGAGGTTGACCCCATAAATTTAGCAGCATTCACGATTCACTTCCCATAATGATTCCTTTATGTAACTTTTCAAGGAGAACCCGCATGTCTATGCAACAGAATGTATCACGCCGTCGTTTCCTGCAACTGACGGCCATCACCGGTGTCGGTGGTGCGCTGGCAGCTTGTGTGGCACCTGGCGCAGCCCCCGCCGCCTCCAGTGGTGGCGACAGTGCCGCGGCACCTGCCGGCGAATTGATTGAGATGACCTATCTGACGCCCGACCGCGAACTGGAAAATCGCACAAAAGAGGTGCTCGTTTCCGGTTTTAACAGTGCTATGGAAGAAGCGGGTGAACCCTACCGCGTCAAAGGCATTGTTGGGCCAGCCACCGATAACGATATCAAGACCAAGTTGACCCTCGACGCCGCCGCCGGGACGCTGCCGGATGTCTTTGGTTCGCGCCCCGAACTCCTGGCCGACTTTGTAGCCGCCGGTTATCTGGCTGATCTAAAGCCCTATCTGGAAGATTGGGCTGATTGGGATCAATACCCCGACGTGCTCAAGGGCTTTGCCTACTTTGACGACAAGCTAATCGGCCTGCCCGGTGGCAGCACCTTCTCCTTCTACTATCGCAAAGATGTGCTCGAAGGGGCTGGTATTCCGATTGATCAACCAGCCACTTGGGATGATTTCTACGGCATCTGCGGCCAAATCGCCGATAAGACCGCAGCAACACCTACCGGCATTCCGGCCGCGACGCCATGGGGCGGTGGCACCTGGGGCGAAGCCTTCCAGATGATTTGGCTCAGCTTCAATGGCCCAATTTTTGAAGATGGCAAATGGGTTGTCCACAGCCCGAATCTGCTCAACGCCTTCAAGGTTTATGAGACCATCTCGCAAAACGGCTGGCTCACCGTTGATGAGTTACTCAGCCCGAATCCGTGGGAGCCGATCAAGTACGAAGGCTTCCCGGCTGGTGATGTCGCAGTCGTCACCGGTGGTGATTGGCAATGGACCTTTGACTGGGGTCCCGACGGTGCGACGCCGATCGAAGGGCTCTTTGAAAAGGTTGAACGTTGGGCCTTCCCCGCCGAAGATGGCAACCCCTTCACTTTTGTCGATGGTGGCGTCGGTGCCGTGGTTGCCGCCAATGCGATCTCGATTGAAGGGGCCGCCGAGTTCCTCAAGTATGGTGCCCGCACAGATGTGCAATGTGAGATCATGAAGATTCACATTGGCGGACCGATTGCGCGCAAAGATTTTGCCGAAGCGTGTCCGGACTACCTTGACATTGTCAACGGCAAGATGGCACAGGCGAGTAAGTTCTTTGAAACAGGTCGCACCTTTAACTTCAACCAACTTGGTGCCGCCAAGATCTCCGATGGTGTCGGCCGCGCCACCGAAGATATTATCACCGGCACAGTAACCGCCGAAGAGGCGATGGAAGCCTTTGCCACCGCCATGACCGATGCCCTGGGCGAAGATATGGTGATGCGGGTTTAGTCAAGCAGTAGGGGGTAAATCAGTGGGACAGTAAGACAGTGGACGGTGACTAGTCCCACTGTCCCACTGTCCCACTGTCCCACCGTCCCACTGTCCCACCGTCCCACTGTCCCACCGGTCCAAGCACAAATATACGCTATGACACATACACAAAACCGCACGCTCTGGCTCTTTCTCACCCCTGCCTTGTTGATGATCTTTATCTTCACGGTGATTCCCTCGGTTTGGGCAATCTATGTCAGCTTCACCGATCTAGCATTGGCTGGCCCGAAGGCGTTGGATTATACCTTTGTTGGGCTGAAGAACTATGTCAAGCTCTTTTCCGACCGCGATTTTCACCATTCGCTTTCCCTGTCGATCCAATACACACTCTACACAAACATTGGCCAATTTACGCTGGGCATGATTGCCGCACTGATTTTGAACCGACGCAAGCTATGGGGACAGGGCTTTTTGCTGGCGGTCATTGTGTTGCCGATGGTTATTCCTGGCATTATGCAGGCGCTGATCTGGTCCTCTATGTTGGGGGCCAAGGAATTTGGCACGCTGAATCGCATGGTTGGCGTTTTTGGCGTCGATCCGATCATCTGGACGCGCACCTATCCGATGCTTTCGATTGTACTGGTCAACTTTTGGAACAACTCGGGTTTTGCCATGATCTTATTTCTAGCCGGTCTGGAGAGCATTCCCAAAGAGCTGCTCGAAGCGGCACACATTGACGGGGCCACTGGCTGGCAGACGTTGATCCGCATTCGGCTGCCGTTGATCCGCTATGTTGTCCTACTCTGGCTGCTGCTTAACACAATTGGTCTCTTCGGTATGTTCGACCTTGTCTTTGGATTGACCCGGGGTGGCCCTGGCAATGCCACCGAGTTGGTCGGCATCTATATCTACAATCAGGGCTTTCAATACTTTGAACTGGGGTATGGTAGCGCCGCGGCGATGGTGATGTTGGTGATCAGCCTCTTCTTCGCACTGGTCTATGTACGGCTGATGCGGGTTGAGCTATAGAGAATCCGCCCCTGCAACGGAACCACCGTAACCTTGCAGACCAATGTCAACAACTATATAATTGGAGTGAAAGACGAGCACCATGCAGAATGACTTAACAAAGAGCCCCCAACGGCGACTAACAGGGGTAAACCCTGCGCCCAAAGCACGGCAGTGGGACGTGGGTGCTGTCTATCTCTTCCTACTAATCTTCTCGATCTTTATTCTCATTCCTTTCATCTGGCCCTTTCTCAGTGCCTTTACCGACAAACCAGAGAATGTCTCGAGCCTCTATCTCTATTGGCCCATCGGCTTTACTTGGCAACACTTTTGGGATGCCATTTATGGGCGTGGACAGGCGCTCACCTTGCTCCGCAACAGCCTGGTAACCGTGGTGGGCGCGGTGCTCTTTGCGCTCCTCCTCTGTTCGATGGGCGGCTATGCCCTTTCGCGCGCACGCTTTCGTTTCAAACGTGTGCTCATGTTTGGCATTCTGCTCGTGCAGATCATCCCCGGCACGGCAACCGTGTTGCCCCTCTATCTCATTATGCGCGAACTGCATCTGCTCAATAGCCTCGTCGGTGTCGCGCTGGGCATGACCGCTGGCGCAATTCCCTTTATGTTATGGGTGATGAAGGGTTTTATTGACACCGTGCCGATTGAGTTGGAGGAAGCTGCCTTTCTCGACGGTGCCAGCCAATTTCAGACGCTTTACCGCGTGGTCTTTCCATTGGCATTGCCGGGGGTGGGGGCCGCCGCAATCTTGGCCTTTAATGGGGCGTGGAGTTCCTTTTTTCTGCCGCTGATTCTGCTCTCCGACGCCGATAAATTTATTATGCCGCTGGGACTCTTCCGTGCGTTGATCGCCTACACCAATTTAGATTATGGGATGTTGAATGCAATGGGGCTGATCTATCTGTTGCCTTCGTTCTTGATCTTTATCTTTGCCCGGCAATATCTGATCAAAGGGACGATGGCCGGCGCAATGGCGGGGCAGTAACCACTAGACAGACAGCGAACATGCCGCGCCTAGGGGCCCCCGGCACCGATAACGATGAAAAGTTGCCCCGCTTTGGTTTCGATACAGCCGGATACTGCGCTGGCCTACTTATCCATCGCTACTCAATTTACATGCCAGCTATCGACATTTGGCGGCACAGGGTGCTTTGGCGTGAATCGTAGGCTGTGCTATAGTTTTCTCTTTGGGCGTCATTCATTTGTACGCAACGGTGCCATAAAGTAACACGTTTTCAGCTGTAAACAGGTTACTTTCTGTGCTGTCGTGCAGGATATCAGGAGCCACAACGCATGCAACCTGCTTCCCACGCGCTGGTGATTGGTGGTAGCATTGCCGGTCTTTGGACAGCGCGCGTACTAACGGATCACTTTGACCAGGTTACCATCGTCGAACGCGATCGGCTACCGGAGGGCGCTCACGCGAGGGCAGGGGTGCCACAGGATCGCCATGTCCATATCTTATTGGCCCGCGGGATGCGCATTGCCGAGCAACTCTTCCCTGGCATTGCCAATGAGTTGGCAACAGCCGGGGCCGTTCATGTCAATCTCAATCGCGACAGCCGTACCAAAATGCGCGGTCAATGGTTACAGCGCTTTACCGGCCCGAGCGAAACGTACGCCTGTAGCCGTATCCTCTTTGAGAGCATCGTGCGCGGCCGCTTGCAGCAGCTGCCGAATCTGCACTTTTGCGACGAGACCCACGTCATCGGCCTGGTGCGTGATGGCCAACGGGTCACAGGCGTACAAACACGTTCCAAAACAGCGGAGCAACTGCAGACGCTCGCCGCCGATTTGATTGTGGATGCCAGTGGCCGTACCTCGAAAACACCCAGTTGGTTACCCGAGATCGGCTATGACGCGCCGACGGAAACGGTGATCGATGCCCATGTTGGCTATGCGGGTCGGCGCTATCGCAAGCCCGCAAATTTTGCCGAGGATTGGCGCTTTATGTTGGTGGGGGCCGAACCACCCACCAAGAGCCGCCAAGGGGTGATCTACGAAGAAGAAGGTGGCGTTTGGATGGTTATGCTAGCGGGCCTCATGGAGGATTATCCACCAACGCAGGGAGATGCCGCGTTTCTAGAATTTGCCCATTCCGTCGAGCCGGCCTTTCATGCCGCTATCAGCCAAGCCGAGCCGTTAACCGAAATCTTTGGCTACCGCCGCACAGAGAATTGTCTGCGGCACTACGATCAATTGGCGCGTTGGCCCGATCGCTTTATTGTGCTGGGTGACGCCGCCTATGCCTTTAACCCGATTTACGGTCAAGGCATGACCGTTGCAGCGATGAGCGCGGTGGCATTGGGCAAATTGCTGGCCGCAGCACAAAGCTTGGATGGCGTGGCACAACGCTTTCAAAAGCAATTACCTCAAATTGTCGAACCAGCCTTGCTCTTGGCCACCGGTGCCGACCTGGAGTGGATTGGCTATCCGTCCCATCAGCCGCTCGCGACCAGAGTGCGGCAATGGTATCTTTCTCGTCTGTTGGATGCCATGCCCAGTGATCGAACTGTTCACCAAACGTTTTCCAATGTGCAAAATCTACTGCAACCGCCAACGACCTTCTTACGACCACAGATCATTGCGCGAGTATTGGCCCATTGGTGGCGACGACGATGAAGGACAAGAACGCACCAATCACGCCGCCGCCCTTTGCTCTATCCTTGCTCAACGGTCGCCACATCGCCACCCTAGCCACCTACCGCGCCGACAGCTCGATCCACCTGGCCGCGATCTGGTTTCTCTACCAAGAGGGCCTTCTTTACTTTCCTACCAATTCAGCCAGCCAAAAGGCGCGCAATGTCATGCGCACGCCCACAGCGTCGGCAATGATTGACACCAGGGTGCCAGGGCAAGAGCAAGGGGTTTCGGTCTCTGGCATGGCGACAATTATCGATGGGCAACGCGGGCGTGAGCTGGTTGCGCAGGCCCAACGGCGCTACTTGACCGCCAAAGCGCGCGAAGAATCGAATGTGGGTGCCACCTATGCCACCTTCGATGATGTGGTGATCGCCCTAACGCCACAGCGCTGGACGACGTGGGATATCGCACAGATGAATGCCAACAACTTTGATGGCCTCTTGGGGGTGGAGAGTGGCTATCTCTATCCGTATGGTTAAGCGCTGTATGGTATACTAAGAGCCATAAACTTCGATGCTGCACAAAAGGGCGCACCCTATGAAACTACCATACGGCAATAGCGATTTTCATAAGATCATTACACGCAATGAATTTTATTTTGATCGCACTGATCGGATTCCACTGCTTGAAGAGTTAGGGGATAGTCTGCTCTTTCTACGCCCGCGCCGCTTTGGAAAGAGCAGACTGGTCTCCATGTTAGAGAACTATTACGATATCGCCAAAGCCGACGAATTTGCGCGACTCTTTGGTACTTTGGCAATTGGAGACTCGCCCACGCCACTGCATAATCAATATCTGATCCTGTCGCTCGATTTTTCCGTGGTCAGGACCTACGGCAGTATAGAAGAGATCGATCAGGCACTGCAGAATTACCTCAATATTGTCTTTCAAGATTTCGCCATCCGCTACGCCCAGTTTCTTGTGGCCAATTTTCAGGTCGATGCGACCAATGCCATCATCACCCTTCGTGCGCTGTTGACAACAGTCCGCCAGTCAGGGTATCAGGTCTATCTCTTCATTGATGAATATGATAACTTTGCCAATGAAGTCATGATGGCAACCCATCGCGAAAGCCGCGAACGGTATGAAGAATTGGTCACCGGTGAAGAGATCTTCAAGACCTTTTTCAAAAATGTCAAAAGCGTCATGCGCGGTGCAGGATTGGATCGTGTCTTTATCACCGGCGTTTCACCAATTGTGCTGAGTGATGTCACCAGCGGCTATAACATTGCCAAAAATCTGACCTGGCGCCGCCACTTCAACGACTTATGTGGCTTTACAGAGGCGGAAGTGCGCCCTTTGGTCGAACAGGTGATGGACGAATGTGGACTGCCGGCGGCCAAAGGCGTGGAAGCGTTGGAACTCATGCGACTCTTCTACAAGGGCTCGCGCTTTACCTTTGATGAGGCGCCACTCATCTACAACCCCACGCTCGTCTTTTATTTTATAGATGAGTTTGCCGTGAGCTGTCACTACCCCGATAAGATGTTGGATGGCAATTTTGCACCGGATTACAACAAACTGGTCTATATCTCCGAACACTTGGAGGGCAAAGAACTATTGCTTGACGCCATCAACGAGGAGGAAGTGCTCAGCGTGACCGAAGTCGGGGATCGCTTTGGCATGGTAGAGATGTTATCTGGTGACAAACGCCAGGATCGCATGGCCTCTTTGCTCTGTTATCTTGGCGTGCTGACGTTGGGTGGGCGCGATATTAACGGAAAATTTATCTTGAACATTCCGAATCTCGTGAGTCGCCGTCTCTATGTCGACCGCCTATTAGAGATGATGTTACCCCCGCATGAACAACAAGCTGGTCGCGACGCGGCGGAAGCGCTTTATACCCGGGGCGCAATGCAGCCCATTTGTGATTTTATCGAAGCAACCTATTTTCAAGTATTGGACAATCGCGATTATCTCCACGCCAATGAACTAACAATTAAAACCGCCTTTTTAACGCTGCTCTACAACGATATTCTTTACATTATGGATTCCGAAACCGCACTTGAACGCACCTATGCCGATCTAACGATGATCATTCGCCCAGAGATGCGCCGCTTTCAACTGCTCGATATTCTCGTCGAGTTTAAATATGTGGTACTCAGCAAGACGGGCATGAGTGGGGCAGCGATCAAGACACAAGCCGTTGACGTATTACAAGCACTCACACCGGTTCAAGAAAAGCTCGCAGAAGCAAAGATACAAGTGCAAGCATACCGCGCTAAGTTGGCGACAGCATAGGTGCACAACTACGGCTGCGCACCTATGCTGTCGTTGCGATTGGCTTTGAACGGGTAGTGTGGCAAGAGATCAACTAAATTTTCAGGTTCAACCGGATCTCAGGGATGACCCGCTTTGATTTCGATACGCTTGCGCTACTCAACCGCCGCTAACCGCTTGTTACCCCCGAAGATCCTTCAAAATCATTTTTTACCAACAATATTTCCTGAGTAAAGAAGAAGCATTAACCATTTATGAACAATCAATACCCTATCCGCACGGCGATGATCGGCTGTGGTCGCATGGCCCAAGGCCACATCCGCAGTATGTTAGCCCAATCCGATACAACCAACATTTCAGTTGTCTGCGAACCCTCGGAGGCGGCTTACAGCCAGACCTGCGCCCTCTTTCTAGAGCGTGGCCTGACCCCACCACCGAACGAGCCCGACATCACCCAACTGCTCGACCAATATGGCGCAGCGTTGGACGCAACCTTTATCATCACCCCCCACGCCTATCACTACGCTCAGACTAAAGCTTGTATGGAAGCGGGATTGGATGTACTCCTGGAAAAGCCAATGGTCATCACTGGCGAAGAGGCCGAAGGGTTAATGGCGACGCGTGACGCGACTGGGCAACTGCTGGTCGTTGCCTTCCCGGGCAGCCTCTCGCCGCAGATCCGTTATGCCGAGCAGTTGCTGCGTTCCGGCGAACTGGGCGAGATCCTCACGATCTCCGGCCTTTCCTGGGAGAATTGGCGTACGCCCAATATTGGCACCTGGCGGCAGATTCCCGAGATTGCCGGCGGCGGTTTCTTCTTTGATACCGGTGCCCACATGTTAAACACAATTACCGATTTGGCCGGCGAGGATTTTGTCGATGTGGCGGCGTGGCTTGATCAACGCGAGACGCCGGTCGAGATCTTGGGCGCGGTGATTGCGCGGTTGCGCTCCGGTGTACTGGTGACGATGAACGCCTGCGGCGACACCTGCACCCGCTCCACCTCCGATGTGCGCGTCTTCTGTACACAGGGAGTCATCTTCACCAATATCTGGGGGCATTTTTTGCAGATCCAACGTCCTGGCCAGGCGCAGCCCGAAACGGTCGAAGTGCCGGCATCGATGGGTGTTTGGCAACAATTTCTCGCCGTGCGCAGTGGTGAGATCGCAAACCCCTGTCCGCCGGAAGTAGGGCTGCGCATGGCCAAACTCTGGGATGCGATTCGCGAATCGGCGGCGCAGGATGGGGCGCGGGTGCGGCTTGGGTAGCAGCAGCCTTAAACCAAACTGCTATACTCAAATCAGAATGAGAACCTCATGTTACACAGGGAACGGTGTCTCCCCTAGCCCCACTGCCATTAAGGTAAGCACATGAGGTGGGATTGTCACCCCTGCGTAGGCAGGAGTCTACTGCCCTGGGGCGCGCAGGAATGACCTGGCGACGCTTACCTTAATGGCAGTGACCCCTAGCCCCGCCCCCAAGGGCGGGGCTAGGGGTCTTGTCTGCGTGCTTTTGCGGCTTCACCGCCAAAAGCACGCAGACAAAGTATTTTTTCTCGCCTTCTCCCCCGTTGTTGGGGGGGAAGAGGGGTTGTCGCCCCGTGCGTAACACGACTGATCAACTTGGCGATAGTCGACGCGACTATTGTTGCGTGCCCATCAACTCCGCCCAACATTGCCGACGGATCGCGGTCTCCTTGTAGTGGTCACTTTGCGAGACGCCCAGGGGGTTGACAAAGGTGAGAATGTTGTTGACATCTTCGGCCTTGTCACGCAGATTCCAGTCGCGCGCCTTATTGAGCGCATCGGGATCGTGGTTCCAGGTCGGCTCGCTATTCTCCGCGGTGCGGTTGAAGAGAAATTTGATCATGTGGCGGCGCACGCTCGAGCGATTGGCTCCAGTGCCATGCCAGAGATCATAATGTGTAAAGGCCATCGTGCCCGCTTTGACATTCAGTGGAAGCTGACCGCGAATATTGGTATAAGTCGCCATACGGTCGGTCGGTGCGTTGCGAAATTGGGTGCCGGGGACAATGATCGTTGGCCCCATGTCTGGCGTAATATCGCGTGGATAGTAGAGCCCCAAGAATCGGTTGATCTGGATATTGCGATTGTTGGTGCTATCCTGATGCCAGTGCATGTACCCTGAACCGGGCTCCTTACAGTGCCAATGGCGGTGGCTGTTGATACGATAGTTGCGCCCCAGCAAACTCGTCAGTGCACCGACGACCGCCGGGTGCTCCAGCACTTGCCACAGTTCGGGAATAGTTTCTGTGATCGCATCGCCGGGATTGGATTGCAGCACATCAAGCTGCTGCGCGATCCCTTCGTGAAAGCTGGCGGGCAGGTCATCAAGTTCGACCATGTGATACCCATAGGTAACGAATTTGGCGACTTCAACATCGCTCAGCAGATACTCCCTGTCAACTGTCTGATCGTGAACGCCGTTGTTTGTCATTGTGTTAAGCATGGTGGATCCTCAATCCTCGTCTCTAATTTACCACTATAACGTTTGCCGATTTAGCTTGCCGCTGGAAAAGCTTGCAGTTTCTGTAGGATGAATTCATAGCCGACGACATCCAAATCCTTGTCGTCAAAGGGTGCTTGCAGATGGGGAAATTGAATGACTTGCCAGCCGTCTACAATCGCCTCATGCACCGTCTTGTAAGGCCACTCAAAGTCGCCGGCACTGATCTCGACCGCATATCCCGGCACCGGTTCAATCGGTGTGTAGCCCAGGATTGTCGAAAAGACGCTTGGTGTGCGCGCATGCAAATAGAGCAGCCGCTGGCGTTGTTGTGTGTTGGATTCCATAGATACAATTCCTTTGGCCTGATAGACCGCTTTGTACAGTACTGTTTTGTGGGAACGAGTTATCCCACCCCCTATAGACTCTATTATAGGGGATGTGCCAGCACCCGACAAGTCAATTTTTTAGGGGTTGACCGCATTCTAGCAGCTTGTCGGAGAGAAGCACAAAAAGCATTTTTGGACGCGGATTTTCGCGGATACACGCGGATTTTCGCCGAATAGGGTAAGCAATCCGCGTTTTTCAGCGTTTATCCGCGTCCGGTTACTCTCTCTCCGACAGCTTGCTAGAAGCACGAGTTCTGCGGAATAGATCACTAGTGGGTCTGCGGCTCCCAGATTCGACTTTCCCTTGCGGCGTAGAAAGCCTGATTGGTCGATTTGAGTTGCCAGATTGTCACTTGCTTAACCGTTGTTGGGCCGCCGTAGGTATAGAGATTGAGATGATGGGCGGCTTGGTAGTCCATGTAGGCCGTAACCAGTGCCTGGCGGTCGTTGACAAAGAGTTCGACCAGATATTTGTCGATGAATATGCGCACCTCCAAATCTTCCCCAGCGGCAAGAGCGGTGACGGCAAAGGGTGCTTCGCTATTGCCCAGGCGCAAGGTGCCATATTCCGGGTGGAACATAATCAGCAAACCCCCGTTCGCTCTGCTGGGATCTGTCGCCTGCTCCTGGTCGGTAGCCGCAAAGAGTTGAAAACCAAAACGTTTGCGTTGGACCTCAGGATTATCAACCGTGATTCTGATCTCGAAGGCATCACCATTGAGATCCGCAATCGGCTGAATGGCCATGCTGCTGTGGGGTTGATCCGGCGGTGTGGCGGTGATGTTGGTCAGCGTGACCGGATCGTGGCGTAGGCTTTCCAACTCGCGTAAGGGGCGAATGCGCAGGCTGCCATCGTCCGCCAGACGCAATTCACGCGGTAGCGACTGGATCGATTTCAGGTTGATCGCTTCATGCAACGTCGTCAGCCACGCCCACATGACACGCCGACCGTCCGGCGTCAGCACACTCTCCGGCGCAAAGAAGTCCCGATAGTTGGTCTCATAGATCGACTGGTCGGGCCGCCGCCAGTTCATGCGCCCGTGCCTCTCCGGCATAAATTGCTCGGCTTCCTTATCCCAATCACCAATGTAGTAGCGACAGCCAAAGGGGTGGCTGATGCAGAGCAACATCCACTTATTGCCAAGCGGGAAGAAGTTGGGGCAGGAGATATCTTCGCCAATGGCAGCGTCGGGCATCTCGTGACTGAGAAAGTCGCCAACATAAGTCCAGTTAACGAGATCGTCTGACTTGATCAGCGGCGGATTGGGACCACCGGAGATGGCATAGTAAATATCGCCGATCAGAAAACAGTCGGGGTCCCAGTGATACATCTCAGGCACGCTGCCATCCCGATTTTTCGGTTCAACCGGATAGGGTTTTTCCCAGGCTGAGAGTTGGTTGTCTTTGGCCAACGCAACCTGGTTGCGTCCTGAGGCCTGACCGTGGTAAATCACCGCCGGTCGCCCCTCCTTGGTCAGAAAACCGGTGCCGCTAAACATGCCGTGGCCGGTAAACGCGGGCTGGAGTTTGGTCCTCTGCCACGTCCAATGCAACAGGTCGGGGCTCGTCACATGGACAAAGGAAAACGAGGTGTCTTCCTGCCACTCGTGACGCAGGATATAGTGCAGATGATAGATCCCATCCAGATAAAAGGCCGCATTGGGGTCGCCCGGCGCGCTGTCGCCGCCGGGGTGCATCAGGTGGTAGTGCAGCGCAAGTTCGTCAGAGACGATGGTGTCGGTTGGTTGACTCATGGTGGTGTTCCTTTGGGCAATGAGCGTACGGTTGGCGAATTCGGTAATTGAGCGGAGGCTGAGCTTGTCGAAGCCAGAGCCGCTCTGGCTTCGACAAGCTCAGCCTCCGCTTAATGAATTCGCCAACCGTACCACCCGCCTACCGTTCCCGCGCATACTTCCACATCCGCCCCTCGACGCCCAACTCGACTTCCCCCACATAGAGATCGCCCGCGGCGTCGGTGCAGAGGCCGTGGGGGCCGCCGCGCCAGAAGCCGGGCGTTTCGCTCGGCTGTGGATCGGCCCATTGGGTGAGCGATGCACCGGGAAAGCCGTCGTCATCCAGGGCAAAGATGCTGAAACGGCGGCCCAATTCTGCGACGTAGACCACCGGCTCATGCGGATCGAAGTGGATTGTATTGGGGCGCAACAGCCCATCCCAGGCGCGCAAAAAGTTGCCGTTGCCGTCGAAGATTTGGACACGGTTGTTCTCGCGGTCGCAGATCCAGACGCGGTCCTGGGCATCGAGCCGAACACTGTGCGAGATCGCAAATTGGCCGGGGCCGCTGCCCGGTTCGCCCCAGGAAAGGAGTAATTTGCCGTCGGCGCTATACTTGTGGACCCGGGAATTGCCATAACCATCGGAGACGTAGAATTCCCCGGGGGAGGCCACCGCGGCATCGGTCGGGCGGCTAAAGGGTTCACCCTCGACCGCGGCTGCTTGTCCAGGGGTGCCCAGGGTCATGACCAATTTTCCCGCGCGATCAAATTTGAAGAGACAGTGGTTGACCGCGTCGGTGAAGTAGACGTTGTCCTCTTTGTCGATAAAGAGGCCGTGTGCCTGATTGGCAAAGAGCACATCGTCGCCCCACGTTTCGAGCAGGTTGCCCGCTGTATCAAAGATCGCCAGCGGATGTTGGCTGCGCGAGGCGATAAAGACCCGATCCTGTGAATCGACCGCCACCCCAACGATCCAGCCCCATTGCCAATCGGCCGGCACCTTGCCCCAGCCTTCAACCAAGGTATAGGTATAGTTCCCGCTGCCAAATGTCATAAATTTTTCTCCATCTCATATTTCCCGGGTTCTTCTACAAACCCAAATTTTTGATTGCTCGCGCGCATGGGGGCGTTGAGCGTCTCGACATGGGTTACGACTTTGGTGGCACCCTGTGTCCGGGCATAGTCGATCGCGCGCAGCTTGAGCGCCTGCATGATCTTCCGGTTGCGATACGCAGCGTCTACGCCGGAGATCATGAGATACCCAATCTGCTCCTCGTGGCTGTAACTGATGGCCGACAGCCCCACAAATTTGTCGCCGTCTAGCGCGATGCTCTGTCCCGCTGGCTGAAACCACGAAGCCCTAAAGACCACTTTCTGCCAATTTTCATAGTTGATATACGCCCCATCCGAGGCGGGGTCATCGAGCGCGGCCACGCCGTTGATATCGTAGAGTTTGCGGATATTTTCTTCGGTTTGCGCCAACTCCGCAAAGGAAGTAAGACGGATACCCATTGCTTCGACCTGCTCTACAATTCCAGCGAACGCATGCCCGTCAAAGCCTTTCAGCTCGAGGATCGCGCGTAGCTGATGGGTGCGCGGCGTGAAACCACGCGTTTCGGCAAAGCGGTAGGGGACCGGATCCCCTTCCTGCACTTCAGCAAGCAGGGCATCCGCGGCTTGGGCGTGTAGATAAGTGGTCAGGTCATTCCACAGTTGCGTGCCAATGCCCTGATTCCGCTGGGCCGGGTCCACAACGACGTTGACGAAATATTGACCCGGTTTCATGCTGGGATAGTGGCCAGCAAAGGTAAAGCCAACCACCGCGCCTTGGGCGTTGATCGCCACTGCATGGCGTAGAATGCGCTCTGGCATATCGACATTGTGTTCATCGAGTAGATCCTGGGCCGTGGTCGTCTCCGCTGCATCCGTAGAGAGCAGTTGGGCGATGCGCGAAAAGTCCTCCATTGGGTTGGCCAGGCGAATGCGGTCGATCACTTGCCTGGTAAAGCGCTCGTCGTTGGATGGACGTTGTTCGCTTAGCGTTGTTTTGGTCATGGTAAAGAGCCTTTCTTTCAGCGTGTTACGGGCATGATAGAGGCGATTGTTGACCTGTGACTTCGTGAGTTGCAGGAAGTCGGCCACCTCTTGATGAGAGTATCCGCTGAGATAGAAAAGGGTGATGGCGAGTCGTTCTTCTTCTGGCAACTGTTGCAGGGCATGGGCGACAAAGCTTTGCAATTCGCGCTGTTCATAGATTTCGACTGGTCCCGGCGAATTGGTTGGCACCCCCTCGGCGACCGCCAACGGCACTTGGGTCAGCGCACGGCGGCGCGTGATGCGGTCACACTGTTTGAAGAGGATGCGCCGCAACCAGGCCGCAAAGGCTCTTGGCTCGCGCAACTCGCCCAAACAGCCATACGCTTCCAGAAAGGCTTCTTGCGCGGCATCCTTGGCGTTCTCATGATTGCCCAAGATCCCATACGCATAGCCGACCGCGGTATCCTGAAAGCGGCGCACGATCGCGCTATAGGCCGCCACATCTCCCTGCTTCGCTTGCAGAATCAACAACGTTAGATCACCCATCATCTGCCCCGGAGTTATCTCATGGTTCTTATCAAAAGGCCTCTATAAGATAGTCCCACTTGGGCAAAGAAAGTTCTTTTGGTGAACCTGGTGCAATGGGGTTGAAACCCCTTGCTATACTGCGTTCAGAATGAGAAGCGGAGTTTTGCGGACCAACGGGATCGCGTGCGTCGCACTGACCGCCAACTGCTTCCAGTCCGCTAGATGCTTCCGTCAGTGCGACGCACGCTGGCCGAAACTAGGGGTTTC
>DAOUCA010000212.1:0-52515 GCA_034432375.1 Caldilineaceae bacterium | reverse complement strand
GTAACATGAAGATGGATTCCTGCCTGCGCAGGAATGACGGCTCTAATTTCTGAAATTGGCGAAGGTATTGTAATAGATAAAATCCTTAAAAGTCATACAGCTTCTCTCGTGTAAAAGTACTCTTGTTATGTATGACTTTTAAATGATTCGTCTATAAGTTGATGTTGCTTAGGCCATCGTCCCACCCATTGTCGAAATTGCCAGGATGATGCGATTGCCACGTTGTAGGCAACCAAGCTTGTCCGAACGATTCTCGGTATTTGTGAACACCTGACTATGGCCAGTCATAAGGACTCGCTACATAGCCATGTTTTACGGGGTTGTAGCGAATATGGTTCAGTGCCTTATAAAAATGATGATCATCACGAATTAACCGATCACTATATTGATACCATACACGTCGTTTGCCGGTCAAACTATCCTGGATATTCCATTCGCGCGATGTGGAGCCGTGGATACGTTTCTAGGATGAGAACCTTACTACGATTTTTACCGAGTGTGGCGTATTCGTCAAGCGATAAATGGCTAAAAGACTGAAGTCTTTACTACCCAAAAAGACTGAAGTCTTTACTACGTTGACTCTATCCTTTAACGCCGCCAACGGTGAGGCCACCGACGAGAAAGCGTTGTAGCCACAGGAAGACGATCAGCGTTGGTAGGACGATGACCATGCCGCCAGCAGCAAAGTAGCCCCAAGGCACGCTTTGGTCGTTGGCGAGACTAAAGAGGCCAGGCACAGCGAGCTTCATGCTATCCGGCGCGGGGATGAGCACGCTGGCAAAGATGAAATCGCCCCAGCCGGCCATAAAGCCAAAGAGCGCGGTCACGGCAACAGCCGGCAAGGCCAACGGCAAGCCAACCCGAATAAAGGAATCGATTGGTCCGCAGCCATCGATCATCGCCGCTTCTTCCAGATCGATGGGGATCGTGTCAAAATAGCCTTTCATATTCCAGGTACTAAAGACCAGGGTGCCAATCGTGTAGGCGAGGATCAACCCTTCGTGGCTGCGGTAGAGGCCCAGCGCCGTCAAAATTTGGGCGACGGCCACCAGTGCCAGCACGCCAGGAAAGGTCTGGATCGCCAGCAGAAAAACGAGCAATAGTTCACGGCCATAGAAGCGAAAGCGTGAGACGGCAAAGGCTGCCGAGGTGCTGATCAAGACTGACGCAATGCTGGTGACAACGGCCACATAGAGGCTGTTTCGGATCCAATCGAGTAGCGGCTTTTCGAAGAGCATCACCCGGTAATTTTCCCAACTCCATTCGGTGGGGACAAACATGCCGGCCAAGTTAAGTGTATAGAGTCGATCGCCAATCCGGCCAGAGGCGAGGATAGCAAACCAAACCGGATAGAAGGCAAAGATTGTGGCAAAGATGAGAATGGTGTACGCGACGATGCGCGCCCGTTTGCTCGGTGAACGGTTCATTCAAAGGCTCCTTTTGTGATCCGGGTATAGCGTAGGCTATAAAGTGTGGCGGCGAAGAGAAAGAGAAAGAGGATCACTGCGAAGGCTGTGGCACGCCCATAATTCTGCGACTGGAAGATCTGTTTGTAGGCATAGACGATGACAAATTCTGTCGCACCGGGTTGTCCAGCGCCGCGGGTGGGGCCGCCTTGGGTCATGGCCCAAGCGGTGCCAAACATCTGAAACGCGGTGATCGAAGTCAGCACTGTGGCGGGCAAGATCGCTGGGCGAATCAGCGGCAAGGTGATCTTGGTCAATTGCGTCCACCAATTGGCCCCCTCCACATCGGCTGCTTCGTAGACATCTTTGGGGACCGATTGAAGTGCACCGAGAATGACAATCATAAAGAAGGGATAGGAGAACCAGACATCGGTGATCACAATCGCGGCAAAGGCTGTGGCAGGGTCGCTAAGCCAGGCATACCCATCAAAGCCAATCATCTGGAGAAGCTGATTGATCACCCCTTTTTCGCGGAAGAAGAATTGCCAGACCAGCGCCATGAGGATTGCCAGCGAAGAGGTCGCCCAGGGCAAAAAGAGCAGAAGGCGGAAGAATGTACGCCCTGGCAAGGGATCCATGTTGAGGATCAGCGCCAGAACGAGCCCCAGGCCAAAACTTAGCGGCACACGGAGCACGACAAAGAGAATCGTGCGGAAGACGACCACAAAGAAGTCTCCGGTGCTCATCAGCTGATTATATGCTTCCCCGATGTTGAGGGCAAAGGCCAATACCAATGCTGCCCCTAGCCCCACCAGCCAGAGTGCCGATGAGCCAAAGCGGCGGGTCATCTGTCGCTCATAATAGCGGTCGGCATAACCAGCAACCAGCAGAGGTACAAAGCAGATCAGAATTAGCAAGAGTGCTTGCAGTGCCGAAGGGGTAAAGAGCCGACCGACCAGATCTATATAATTTTGATAAAGAGGCGTAACCATACTATAAGGTTCGGCCAGCCCACGAGGCGCGTTTGCGCGAAAAACCGGCCAACAGATCGGATCGAGGAGGGTGTTTAAAAAGAGTGTGCAGTCGGGGTTGGGATGAAATTTGTTACGGTTGGTAAAGGAAGTATAAATGCTCAGCACAATGGGGAAGACATTGAGCAGGAGGACACCGAGCAATGTGGGGCCAATAAAGAGGAGCAGGGTAAAAACTTTGCGGCGACCCGACCAGCCAATCATGGGTTTCTCCTTTGGGTAGCGATCAAATAGCCCACGCGTCCGCTTCCTCGTCCTCTTCCTTTCAAAATTCAAAAGAAAACGAAAGGGATGAGAAGAGGACGAGGAAGCGTAAGATGAGGAGTAAGCGTAGTGGCCAGACTATTTCATCTGTGCAATCGCATCTTCGATGGCGGTTTGCGCAGCAGCAATCGCTTCGGCGGGGGTCTGTGCTCCATTCCAAATGGCCGCCGTGGCATCACCCATTGGCCCCCACTGTGCAGACGCAAAGGGCGTGTTGGCCGATGGGATGCCTAGATTGAGCGAAGCAGCAAAGCCGCTGATGGTCGACAAAGCTTGCACTTCGGGATCTTGTAGCGCAGCGGTGGCCGCTGGGATCGTCTTGTTGACGAGCGCCAATTTCGCCTGCACTTCGGCGCTGGTAAAGTACTTCATCACGTCGAGCGCGATATCGGCATGACCTCGGTCAGCGGCATTGGCGGTGAGCATCAAGGTTTTGATCCCGACAAAAGGGCGCCCCATTGGGACAATGCCGTAGTCAATGTTGGCCGCTTCGAGATCGGCAATCGCCCACGGTCCAGTCCACCAAGCCCCGACTTGTCCTTCGGTAATGGCAGATTTGCAAATCTCGTGGGAAGCTTCGGCATCAAGCACAGGTTTAATTTGGGTCAGCCATTCGGCTGCCGCTAGCCCTTCTGGTGTGTCGATGTGCACATTGCCTTCATCATCAACATAGGATGGTACACCAAAACCAAAGTAGACTGGTGCAACGTGATAGGCATCGCCGCCAGGGAACCCTTGGTTGCAGAAGAGCGGCATTCCTGTATCTTCCTTGAATTTGGTCGCCTTGGCTAACAGATCGGCGAAATCCATTGGATCGGTGGGCAGATACTCTTCGCTTACCAGATCCTTGTTATAGACAAGCGCAATCCCTTCCTGGGTTTCGGGTAGACCCCAAATCTGCCCCTGCCAGACGACGCCATTGACGGCCGCCGGCTCATAGGTGCTCTCCAGAAACTCCTGGTCGATGCCCAGATCGTTGAGTGCTACAATATTACCACTGAGCGCTTGGTCGCCGATGCTGTCGTTGACCCAAGCAAAGATATCTGGCCCCTCGCCGGCAGGGATAGCAACTTTGGCTGCTTCGCCAATGTTGTCGGGTTTGGACAATTCGATTGTCACATTCGGGTGCGCATCCATATACTCTTGGAAGACACCTTCAATATTGGTGGCATATTCGCCGGCCCAGCCATGCCAGATCGTGATTGTGACTGGCTCATCGGCTGTGGCGGCGTCATCAGCGGTCGTTCCGCCGGTGGCAGGGCTTGCAGCCGGACAAGCGGTGAGGATCAGAGCACTAATCAGCAGCGTTGCTATCAGCAACCATCCTTTGTTGCGCATCGTTGTCTCCTTTATGCACAGAGTAAAATATAAAGTTTTGAGGGTGATCGTCTATGGTTGTACAAGTATGATACAAACTGCGGACTTTCCGCAATTATACACAAAGCTTACTGGCGATGTTAGCGCCTGACGCCAAGATTTGATGCCAAGATTTAGAACCTAACCCAAATTCGATGCTATACTGCGTTTAGAATGAGAACCGGAGTTTTGCGGACCAACGGGATCGCGTGCGTCGCACTGACCGCCAACTGCTTCCAGTCCGCTAGATGCTTCCGTCAGTGCGACGCACGCTGGCCGAAACTGGGGGTTTCATTCTGATTCGATGCTAGCTCAGCGGGAACAGAAATTTGGGTTAGACCCGTACTCTATTTTTGTTGCGTATCATTGGGGAGCGAATCAAAATTGGCAGATGATTCTCCAGGATTGACAACGGCACTCGACGCTCGTTCAATCAGTTGGCAAGCAACATAAGATTGCACTGGCTCCATCGGTTCATCCGCCATAATCTGGGTAATCAGAATTTCTGCGGCCCTGGCTGCCATTTGGGCGTAAGGAACACAAAGTGTGGTTAGCGCTGGCACCACATGGGTGGCCTCGGCGGAATCGTTCGTCCCAATGACAGAGACCTGTTCTGGTACGGCGATGCCCCGTTCGCGCAAGGCCCGAAGGATCCCTACTGCCATGAGATCGTTGGCCGCATAGTAGGCTGTTGGTGCAGTGTCGCCTAGAGGCAACATACGGTCAACGGCTTGGTATCCACCTGCTTCGGCAAAATAACCAAAGTCAATCCAACGGTCATGCACAGTAAGTTGTGCTGTCTGCATCGCTTGCTGATAGCCCTCCAGCCGTTCGCGCGTCACCGATACTTCGGGATCACCACCGACAAAGGCAATCCGGCGATGGCCCAACGCGATAAGATGGCTAATGACCACGTCAGTCCAACGCACATTGTCGGCGTCAACCCAACTGATATCCTGATAATCAACCGGCGGATGGCCGACCAGTACAAAAGGGGTAGATTGGTTGCGCAGCGCTCCGACGGTGTCAACATCAAGACGGTTGCTCAGCACAACAATGCCATCCGCCTGCCGTGATCCCAAGATTTGAAAGGTCTGATTGATCACATCGGCGTGGCTGTTGCTGCCTGAAACAAGGACACGAAAGCCCTGTGCATAGGCCGTATTGAGCAGCCCACGCATAACCTGCGGGAAGAAGCTATCTTCAAAGTAGCCATCAAAGATGTGGGGCACCACGATGGCAATGGTGTTGGTACGACGAACACTCAGCGAACGCGCAATCGCATTCGGTTGAAAATCTAGCGCTGTGGCCGCTGCCAACACTCGCTCGCGCGTCTCCGGGCTGATCGTAGCCTTACCGGAAAAAACGCGACTCACAGTGCTAGCGTTGACCCCGGCTTTGGCGGCGACATCACGAATTGTTGACATAATTCAGTTATTGAGCTGGAACTTGCGTTGGCTGACTCGGTTGGGATGAGTATCAATGGCGCAAGAGTACCATTAGGTTTCGTGCTATCTTACTCATGCAACCGTTTGCACACAAGTAGAGTATATGAAGAGGTAAAGGTTGTCAAGTTATAGCAAAGCGTAGCGTGGATTGCGCGTTGGGGAATATGTTCACTATACTCAGCTCTGAATGGGAACCGGAGTTTCTATCCCAGCAAAACTCCGGTTCCCATTTCAACCGCAGTATAGTTCCTGAAAATTGGCCTCGATAGGCAATATTTTTATATGGGAGTTCGTGTGACTTTTGCAGACATTATACAACACTGCGGGTTCATAAATTAAGCAGTTTTGCCTAGACCGGCTTTGAGCTAATAAAGACCCAATAAAACTGGTAAGGACTACCCGGTACTTGGGCGAAGCCAATGCCATACTCGATCTGTTGCGCAAAAAAGTCATTCTCCCCCAGAATATGGGTCACATGTTTGCTTGACTTCATCCAACCGTTCCACATACCATCGGCATCGGCTGGACCGGCACCAATCGATTCAATATTATTGCTATTTACCTCTGTACTATATTCAGCGGGGAGCGTATAGCCAGCCTGTCGGACTAGATAATTGGGCCCCTGTCCATCTGGATTGACATGACCAAAATAGCCCCGTTGCCCCATATCTTCGGCGCGCGCCCGAGCGACGGCAGAGAGGGTCGGATTGCAAACCAGCGTAATGCGCCCCTGATTGGGGTGGCTTAGCAGAAGTTCCTCAACGCGTTGTTCCTGTGCATTCAATTCGCAACCGGCTGGCGCGCCTGGTTGGCCAGCAACCACAGGCAGAAAGATCAGATGATCGCCTACCGTGGGTTCGGCATATACCTTAGCCGGCAGTAGCCAACTACTGAAGAGTATAAAAATTGTCGTGAGTACAAAGGGGGAACGACGTCCGATAAATCTGCGTTGCATTCTAGCTCCTCTTTTCGGCTCCGTACCCAATGGGTAGCGGAGAAAATCTGCGGCGATTTCGCCACGTGGGGGATTTCGGTTGAGCGTAAGGTGCTGCTCTAGTACTACCGCTCTCTGTAGCGTGCAACTTTACTACAAAGGCGAATGAGACCAGATTACAATTTCGTTGCAGCTTCAGCAGGAAATTCTGTTTATCACTGTATATATATTGGCCGCCCATTGAGGCTTTACGTAAGTTGGGTAGGCGTGTTGTGGCATTTGACAGTCATCTACGCAATTTGTATGGATTTGTGATTGGGGCAATTGTCCAATCAACTTGGTACGATATTTGATGATCTTGAAGCGCACCACTTATCGGAAATTGTTTGCTTGAAGCTCTCTGCTCATTGGGCAAAGACAACGGAGCGTGTCACAAAAATAAATGGCCACAACGGTAGTGACCTTGCGTTCACAAACCATATGCTCGCGCTTGCGAGTATAGCTGCTTCTACTCCGCTGCGCTGTGCGCGCCGGCAACAGTTGGGCCATTACTTTGCTACTGTTTATACGTAGAATTTCGATGATTTCCCGCTGTTCGTTGCGCGCCATCCATTGTACAGCCTACGTTTGTGCTACGCCGGGCTGCACTGGGTGCGTACCACATTGGGGGATTACGCCGGACGATCAATTTTGTCCTTCAGTGTAATCCCCCAAATTGGACGCACCCATCTGCACTCTCCGACTTTTGAATTCAGCTTTCGTGGGGTAAACTCATGATACAGCACTTGATTCGATGACAAATTGATCGATGATCAGAATGGAATTTCGGTGATCAAACGCAATCGCACGGAGCGCAATCGGCACTTTGCAGTGGCAGGCCTATGGCGACGCGAATTTACGATTACCGAAGCCAGCGCCATTCTGATCGTCAGTTTCTTTATCTCTGCCGTGCTGGGCGCGCTGCGGCAAGTGCTCTTTAATGCGCAGTTTGGCGTGGGGATTGAGGCGAATGCTTATTACGCGGCATTTCGCCTGCCAGATACGCTCTTTAGCTTGATCGCCGGCGGGACACTCTCTAATGCCATGATCCCGGTGCTGATCGGTACTGTCCGTAAAGATGGCGAAGAGGCCGGCTATCGTCTGGTCAGTCTGGTCTTTACCGGCATGATGGTGGTCATGGCTGTTATCGTCACTCTGCTGGCGATCTTCACCCCAGCCTTTGTTCGTTATCTGCTCGCCCCCGGTTTTGATGCCGAAACTACCCAACTTACCATCACGCTAACGCGCATCAAGTTGCTGCAGCCCTTTATTCTCTCCGTTGGTAGTGTGGCGACGGCGGTCTTGAATAGTCGCAACCGCTTTTTGCTGCCTGCCATCTCCATTGCAATCTACAACATGACGCTGATCGGCGGTATTTTACTGGCGCGCGTCTATCCACCGATCGGGATCTATGGCCCGACGTTTGGGACTGTCGTTGGTGCGGTGCTGCAGGCCATCATCCTGTGGCCCGGCCTGGCTGGCTTGCGTGGCCACCGCTGGTTTACTTGGGATCCAACCAATCAGCGTCTACGCGAGGTGGTCGCTCTGCTGATTCCCAATGGACTCTCGGCGGTGGTGAACTATGGCGGGGCAATTGTGGATACCGCCTTTGCTTCGTTTACCAGCAACATGGCATTGCCGGCAGTCTACAATGCCATGTTGCTGGCTAATCTGCCGGTGACGTTGCTTGGCTATGCCGTGGGTTTGGCTGCGTTTCCCCGCTTTGCCGAACGCGCCGAAGGGGGCGAGTGGCGTGCGATGCGACGGTTGATCTTGATTGTGCTGGGGCTTGCCTGTTCACTTTCACTCTTGGCGATGGCAACGATCTACATCTTTGGGCGTACTGTAATTCGCCTGCTCTTTGAACATGGTCAATTTAATGCCACTGCGGGAGAGATAACCTTTAACGTGCTCCTCATCTATGCGATTGGTCTGCCGATTCACATTGGCACCGAGATCCTTTCGCGCGGCCTCATCTCCATGCGTGATACGCGTACACCGCTCTTTACCAATATTGGTCAATTAATTAGCCGCGCCACCATTATGTGGCTGGCGATTGAACCGCTGGGACTCTATGCCATTCCCGTGGCCTTTATCAGCTCTTCAGCCCTGGAAACGATTGCATTGGGCTTCATTTTAATCTTTAAATTGCATCGCCGAGTGGTACTGAAAGATAGTGCCATACTCGCAGTTGATCCGAAACTCTAATAGAGATGACACTTAAACTCAGCGCAATCTCTCGGTGTGGCGTTCTCTAGTAGATTGTGCCATGTTTAAATAATGGGTTTATAAGACGATCCCTTCTCAATTTGTTGCTGGTGAAACCACTACTGACATAACGGTGTCAGTAGGCCCATGCTATGCTGCTATTGTCATATGATGATAGCAAGTGAGTGACTGTTTTAGCAGAATAGAGTATACACACAAAGGTTTCGTAGTTCGCTGGTTGAGTAGACTGTTTTGTTGTATCGAAACCAGAGATGTGTGTAACTCCTAACACAAAAGGAGCATAGCAAATGAAGATGCAAGCAGATTTCATCGGCATGATCGTCAAAGATTTGGCTGCGGCCACCGCATTCTATCGCGATCAACTGGGGTGGCAGGTTAACGAAGCGGAGTGCATTCCTGGTGTTTATACCCAGTTTGCGCTGGAGGGTGATACCATCGTCTCTTTGCTGGCACAGAACGAAGGATTGGCCAATCAAGGTGTTGAAGTTGGCATCAAGGTAGAAGATGCGGATGCGACCTTTGCTGCTTGGCAAGCGCAAGGCGTAACAATGCTTGAAGAGCCCAATGACAAACCTTTTGGGCGTACCTTCCTCTTCCGCACGCCGGAAGGCCATCTGTTGCGTGCCTACGCTGCCCAGGCATAAACGCTGCTCCATACGCCTCTTTTTAGATTTACCTCTTTGAAAGGAGGCGTACATGCCTGTGCCAGACAGGACGTAAATATAAGAATTGCAGCGGAAGGAGCGCTCCCGTTGAACTACTGGATCAATACTGTTTCACGCGATCATGTGCAACTCGGCATGGACGGCGGTTTTACCCAAGCCAATCATGGCAAATCGACCAATCTAAAGCGTTTGGCCAAAGGCGATCTGATCGTCTTTTACTCCTCACGCACAAGTTTGAATAGCGGCGAGCCGCTTCAGTTGTTTACCGCAATGGCCCGCGTCACCGATGATGAGCCCTATCAAACGATGATGACCCCTGACTTTCACCCGTGGCGGCGGCGGATCGAAGCGGTGCCTTGCACAGAGACACCCATCCGCCCGTTGATCGAGCGACTCACATTTATTCAAGATAAACGACGGTGGGGCTATCCCTTTCGTATGGGGCTGTTTGCCATTCCAGCCGAGGATTTTCGTACTATCGCCGACGCGATGGCGGTGGCGTTATTAGGAGTGGACTGAGGGAAAATACAATGAAGCAACTATCGCAGGTAGCGATGCAACACGCAAAAATTTATCTAACGATGTACGGTCGGGCTGTCGATCAAGCCCGCTTTGCCTTTTATTTTGAAGGGGACAAGGCGAATGCCGTCGTACGCGCGCTGGAACCCTATCAAAATGATGACGGCGGCTTTGGTCATGGGCTGGAGCCGGATCTGCGTACCGCCGCCTCGTCGGCGGTTGCCACACAGCAAGGTCTGAACATCCTGCGCGAAGTGGGGGCCGACAGCAGCGCGCCAATGATACAGCGAGCGGTGGCCTATCTTCTTGCCATGCTCGACAAAACGATGCTGCGTTGGGAGATCGTGCCGTCTGCCGTGGAAGATGCGCCCCATGCGCCCTGGTGGACCTACGGCGAAAGCGCCGGCAGTGGCGATGATTTTCAGTCGAATCCACGGGCCGCGCTGATCGGCTTTCTCTGTGAGCATCAAGCGCTGGTGCCGCCAGCACTACTCAGCCAACTGATCGAAACACAATTGGCGCACTTGGTTGATCAACCCACTGATCAAGGCATCGACATGCATGCCTTGCCCTGCTATGTCACGTTGGCGAATTCGCCGAATCTGTCGCAAGACCAACGGCAACAACTGGAATCGACGTTGGTGCAGGCCGTTCGGGGCACGGTCGCTACCGATCCCGCTGACTTTGCCGGCTACCAGCTTTTGCCATTGGATGTCGCCCCCACCCCCGATGCCTTGCTGGCCGCTACCGTTGATCGCAAAGCGGTCGACGCCCACCTTGACTATCTAATCGAAACGCAATTGCCCGATGGTTCCTGGCCTGTGCCTTGGTCTTGGTCTTTTGTTGATGAGGCGGCGTGGGCGCAGGCTGAGCGCGATTGGAAAGGGTTTATTGCGGTGAACCAACTGCGAATGTTGGCAGCCTATGGGCGTATTGCAGTATATTGATCATAGAGGAAGTAGATCGCGATTCGCGACCTACTTCCTCTATGATCAATAGCACCACTGCGATATAACTGCTCCACTATTATCAAACAAATAGCCACAGTCTCCCTTGTTATTCCAGATCGCCTGGCCTTTGCCAAAACTGAAGCCACCGGTTTCCGGATGTACTTCGTTGGTATACACCCGCACACTTTGTCCAGGTGCGAGCTCCACCGCGGGAAAGCGAAAATCCTGGCCGTTATCCCCGGCATTTAAGCGCCAACCCCCAATATTGATGGCGGCTGTGCCAGTGTTTGCAATGATCGCATATTCGTCACTTTCGACGCGATAGACCTGGCCATCATAGTTGACCGATTGAATCACTATTTTCGCGGTGCCACTTGGCGCAAACGGCTCGGTTGGTACCGGTGTTGCAGGAGGTTGCGCGGGAATCGCTGTCGCTGTGGGCGATATTGCAGGTGAATCGACAATCGGCAGAGCGGTCAATGGCGGAGCGCCGGTCACCAATATCGCAGCGAGCCAGGCATCTCTTTCCAGGTGATACCAATCCCCCGCTTGATTACGGCCCGTGATGCGCAGCGCCTCGCCCTGCTGAACATTGCCCGCGATTGCATAGTTGGTGCCGGGACCGCTGCGCAAGTTGGCATTGGTGGTGGCAAACGGGCCACTAGGGGCTGATGTAGCAGTCAGCACGACGATTGGGGTTGCTGATGGCGCAACTTTTTCGTCCGGCCAGAAGCGTGCCAAGACGGGTCGGTGGTCGCTTGTTGTGGCATCGTCGGGGAAGTCGCCCGGCGCAACCACAATCGCGGATTCGGCGCGCCATGCCTGTGCTGTTCCTGCCGTAAAGACAAAATCGAGCACGCTGTTGAATTCGCATGGCCAACCGCTGCACTGAGTTGTCACCAAAGCCGTCGGCTGTACCCATTGAAAGTGGTTATTTTGGGTCATCAGGTCGTAGCCAGCGTCATGTTTCTGACGGCCATTGGCGATGTCCCAGTCAAAGTTGTAATCGCCCACTGCAATCACCGGCAATACTTGGCGCGCCGCCCAAGCGTTGAGTAACTCCGCCTGCTTGTGTCGTTCATCATCACGGCTCCGATAAAGATGATTGATCATGAAAAGAAATTCCCGATCAGTTGTTTTCTCACGCAGCTGCAAGACGAGGGGCGCTCGCGCGTTCCCTGTTGTATTAATGGCGGTTTCTTCCCAAGAGTCGAGCAATGTAAAACGGGTTGTATCGTAGAGTGCCAGCAGCCGATCCCCACCACCCGATGTTCCGAGGACAGTGGCAAAGGTGGCATTTTCACCAACACCGGCCGCTTGGGCCAGTGTTGTTTGGGCAATTGGCTGGTTCACTTCGACCAGACCCCATAAATCCACATCCTGAAACGCGGCAATGCGTTCGGCTAGCACGTCGATCGCGGCGTCATTGAGTTCCGTATTCCAGCCAACCACTGTGATAGCACTATCCCTCTGCACGGTTAGCGGGGTTGACAAATTCACCAGAAAGGCTGCAACCCATGAGCCGGTGGATAGCTCATACCAATCGCAAGCGCTGTTACAATCGATTGCGGTTACTGTGTCACCTGTTGCAGCGCTACTTACCACGGCAAAGTTTGTGCCAGGACCACTGCGCAGGTTCGCCGCATTGAGGACCGTGCCATTGGTAGGGAACTTCGGTTGTGCATGCAGGCTGGAGTGGGGAAGTACGGTGAAGGTAGAGAGGAGCAGCGTGGCCAGAATCAACACGCCGTAGATGCGTTTCACGGGAGGATCTCCGATTTTCTATGGTAATAATGTATATGTCACGATTGTGTACATTATTAATCGTAGAAAATTAGCTTATCCTGTGGTAAGCAGCTTGCAGTTTTTTGGGACTTTGATGTAAACGAAAGATGCAAATAGTGCTTAATATTACTGATGCCGCTCTAGCATTGCCAACACCTGTTGAGATACTTTCCTCCGCAACGCCGCCGGTGCGATCAACTCCACCTGCTCTCCCCACTGTAATAACCAGCTAATAAATTTGTCTACATCGCGCACCTGGTAGTGCATGAGCGTAGCGCTTCTCTCTGTCACTTCTTCATTGACAAACGTAAAATGTTGGGCCTCGCGTACCCAACGCTCAATCGCCGTATCGACTTGGATGGTCACCATCTCACCCTCTTCGGACGAGCGGCGCGGCTGAAGGGGGCGCGCCGTAAAGGTCTCTTTAGTCAGTTGGAGCTGATCGATCCGGTCCAGGCGAAAGACTCGCTGGTCCTGGCGTAGGCGACAGTAGCCAGTGAGCACCCACACATTGTCAAGATAAGCCAGTCGCAATGGCTCGACCGCCCGTTCGGTCATTTGATTATCATGTTGCGCGTGATAGTGCAGCACGACGACCCGCCGTTGCTGAATCGCCCGTTGAAGTTGTAAAAAGGTGGGATCATCAAGATTGAGCGATGGTCGCCCAATGGTATAAAAGCCGAGGATTGCTTGGAGCGCTTCGACTTGGGCAAGCGTTGCCTTGGGGAGGACGGCGCGGATCTTTTCCAACGCGGTTTTGGCTGCGTTGTGCGTTGGCCCAGGTTCAGTCAACCCCGTAAGCATCGCGATGGCCAGAAAAAGCGCTTTGGCCTCTGCCTCGCCAAACATAATCGGCGGCAGATAATAGCCAGGCATCAACTGATACCCTTCGCCCGGCAACCCTACCAGCGGTACCCCCACTTCGTAGAGCGCCTCAATGTCGCGATAGACAGTGCGCTCGCTGATTTCAAAACGGGCAGCCAGATCCTGGGCGCGGACAAGGTCGCGGCCCTGGAAAATGAGCAGATACCCGAGGAGGCGGTCGACGCGATTCATGGGTCCATTGTAGCATTGAGTTACCAGGTGCCAAATTGTGAGTGACGGCTGGTAACTTTGGACGCGGATGACGCGGATTGGGCGGATGATCGCAGATTTTTGTTTGTGTTTCATTGCCTTATGTCGAATTGATGGTAGGAATTCGATATAAGAGTTTCCTTATATCGAAATAAGCCCCTCAATTCGATATAAGAGTTTTCTTGTGTCGAATTTGATGGTACTATCCGATATAATTAAAGCAATGGGTGACAATCAAACTGTAAAGGTACTAACTGTGGATATTTCGCAATTTAATGCCGGGTACTTCGAGCCGCAATATCAATACAAGAGCTTTGTCCCGGAACCGATCAACCAAGAATGGACCGTAACCGATCCCGAAGTGCTGACCCTCTTGACCAACGCCAGCCGCTTATTGGGCGAACTCAATGCGTTTGCACAACTGATTCCGGATGTCGATTTCTTTATTCAGATGCATATCACCAAAGAAGCGACGACATCCAGCCGCATCGAAGGTACGCAGACCAATATGGAGGAGGCGTTAATCAGTGAAGAGGATATTGATCCGGAGCGGCGCGATGATTGGCAAGATGTCCACAATTACATCGAAGCTGTCAACGATGCCATTGACCAATTGGAAACGATGCCGCTCTCCAATCGCTTGCTCAGAAGCACGCACCAGATCCTGTTGCAAAGCGTCCGTGGCAAACACAAACTGCCTGGGGAATTCCGGAGCAGTCAAAATTGGATCGGACCCAGTCTAAAACATGCCATCTTTGTGCCACCCCACCATTCACGCGTGCCGGAGCTAATGGGCGATCTAGAACAGTTCATCCATAATGAAGCAATTCATGTGCCCCATTTGGTCCGCATTGCGCTGATCCACTATCAATTCGAGACAATTCATCCCTTTTTGGATGGCAATGGGCGCTTGGGGCGCTTGCTGATTCCGCTCTATCTCGCCCACGCCAACGTTTTGACCAAACCGGCACTCTATCTCTCCGATTTTTTTGAGCGGAATAAGGGCGACTATTATGATCATCTGATGGCCGTGCGAACCAACCACAAATTGGGGGCATGGTTGCGCTTTTTTCTGGTTGGCGTTGAAGAAAGTGCTGAGAAATCGATCCAGACCTTCAAATCCATTCTGATCTTGAAAGAAGCGATCGAACACGAAAAGTTGCCCCGCCTCCACGTCCGCAAACAGGCCAACGCCCAGCAACTCATGCGCACACTCTATCAGCGGCCGATCATGGATATCAACCAGGTCAGTACCTTGTTGGCTATCCGTCACAACACGGCGACCGCGCTCGTGCAAGATTTTATGGCACAAGGGATTTTGGCGGAATTGACTGGCCATCAACGCAATCGGTTGTATGCGTTTGCGCCGTATATCCGGTTGTTTCGGGAGTGATTGGCTTTGCTTTAGTTTTGAGATAAAGATTTTTCGGCTTGCCCTTCGACAGGCTCAGGGAGCGCCGGAAAATCTTTATCTTGATGTCTATAGTTGGCACATCCGGCAAAGCCTGTAAAGCAAAGAACAGTCAAAGCAACATTAGCGCAACAGCGATCGAAGCCGACATTGATACCTTCAGTGTTTTGGTAATGTAGGCTAAGCCCTGGCCAGTGTTTGAGGGTGGGTCATGGTTCTATTGGTAGCCAGCCTTCTTTATGCATCTTACTTTACCAGGATAGCCCCCGTTGGGCTATTGAATCTTAATCGCCAATGAAAAAGGCGCTTGTGTGTAGACATCAACAGCATAATCCCCATCTACCGGCAACAGAACCGCCCCTCTATCCAAATGAAGCACCCCCCCGTTAGGATCGTAGATACTAGCGGATACCTTACCCGTTACATCCTCAACAGTTGTTAATGTCATAAGCTGTCCAGCCTTTGCCCACAACAGATAACGCGTAGATCGTTCGACAGAAACAACGGCTCCAGAACTACCCGGCGCAAATTGCACCCGTAACGGATGGTCTACTATGGGCGGGCGAGATACAATCTGCGGGGCTGGGATAGGCAGTTCGATTCCCGCGCGGCAGTAGTGGCAATAATTGCGTTTTGCTTATCAACAAAATCATAAAGATCAGTTTCAAATTGCTCCGCCCTATGCTCCATTCTATTCATCGTATACACCACTTCAGCGCCAACCGCCGCGCCAACAATTCCTCTTCCTCCACAATTCCCTCATCGGTCATCAAATCCGGCCAGCCATACGCAGCGAGCACCGCGCGATCCAACTTCTTGTGCGCCAGGTCAAGCCAGATTGGGCGGGCGTTGTAGAGACTGGTCAACGTACGTTTCTTTAATTCCTTCTCTTGGCGACAAATTCCTGTGGGGTCATGGGCTGCTAACTTTCTTGACAGACGTTGCGCGGGGGGATTACGGCCTGTGTAAGCGAGGTGGCGCGGCTTGTCAATGTTGAGAGACGGTTTCCATTTTGGCCCATCATACACGCATGATACAATACCGATACAAGAATGTGATTATGAGGATCATACTAATGGCTGTTGCGGATATATAGCTTTTTCAAAAATACAAATTCTTGACTGCCGCCCAGAAACAGAGTGTAGATGATTTTATTGCGTTTCTGTTGAGCAAAGAGGCAACAGCAACATCTCAAAAACCCTCTCCAGCAACGCTGAACGCGCTACTGCAAGTATCTGTTTGGGATGAAGAAGCAGAGCAGGCGGTACTCAATGCACAGGAGGCCATCAATCAATGGCAACCACTACGCTTTTAGTGGGCACTTCCATATCCATTGATTATTTGCGCAAAACCAATAAGGCCAAAACAATCCTGTATCAGACCATCCAACGGCATCAACTCTATACCTACCCTTCGCCCGTTATTCCAACCATGACGAGCTGCGAAAATGTTTCCAACGAATCCAAGAGAACCGCTTGTTTCAGTAGGTGCCGCAATTTATCGTGATCCTCAAAGTGTTGAATATGCGCAATTAGTGTCGTTGGAACTGTCACGAACCGTGTTTCAAGAATGTCAATGACGGCATGGGAGATTACTCGCGATCGGCTTGGGCGATGGTACGCTAGTGCGTAAAGAATGATTGCCATTTTACCCTCCGCACATTTGTTCTGCAAATTTGCAAATCCGCCAGGAGTGATGCCGTGACCGATCAAAACCAACAACCTGTCAATGATACGCTGCAATCTCTTGCCCAATTTCCCTTGCTCGACGCCCTAACCGGCCGTCGTTCCCGGCGCTTTGCCCTAGGCGCGACGTTGCCTGATGGCCCCTTTGCCTACCATTCTACGCAGGAACCATTGCCCTTAAATGAGCTGGAACAACTGCTCCTGCTCTCGGCTATGACCGGCAACACCGGCTGGAATTATCTCATCCCCCACCACACCACCATCCCCGCCCACATGCCCGCCTACCCAGCGTCAGCTGGTGGTCGGGCCCATGCTTCGGCGGCAGGCATTCACACCAGCGAACTCTTCTACACCGATGACAACGGTACCTATCTCTTTGCCACCCGTGATGCCCCGGCGCTCGTTGAACCGGCCGCCGATGGCTCCGTTTCGGTTGAACAATGGCTCGCGGCACATCGTTCTTGCCTTCACAAACTCGGTAACCAACGGCTCCATCTGCCGCCCAACGCGATGGATGCCCACAACACCTGGTGTGCCAATGTGCCGGGCAGCACGCTCTTGATTCCAGTGGCCGATCTGGCGCAACATCTGCTCGGTGTGCTCTGTTTTATGGTCCAGAATGGTGGTTGTCTCTACGATAATGTTCACAACGAACGTATCCCCGGCATCGAACGATTCCGTCACCTTGTCGATATAGACAACCCCGCGCCCCTCACCCAACTGGAACAGAATTCCCTTGTGATGGTGACCGCCGAATTGACCACGGCGAGCCAAAATGGCATGTTGTTGCTGCAAGCGCTGGGGCTTGGCGGCTGGCTCTTTACCGGTCTCGATATGTACGCCGTGCTTGGTGCCAGTGCTGATCCAACGGTACCTGGCCTGGGCTTTCACAGCGTGGCCGATCCACGGTGGCCGGTACCCAATGTCACTGGCTTGGCGGGAGTCTATGAAGGCTTTTGCCCACCACACTTCCCAGATATGCGCGCTGCTGTGGATGCCTTTGTCGAGCGCAAATTTGGGTCCGGCGGCCCATTCCATCCGGAAACACCCGGTCCCTGGCAGGAGAACGCACGAATTCGCAGCTCAGTTACCCCCCACGATGAGGAGTTTAAGGCCTGCGTGGCCCATATGGCGCAATTTGTCTATGACCGCTTTGGCAAATTCCCGGCGACCGTACCAACGATCTTTGCCGGTCCCTACCTCCAGGCACATCATCTGGACTTGGGCTTTTATGACCAGTATTTTACGCCGGGCTCTTATCTGCAAAGTCATCTTGACCATATGACCAAATGGCACAACAAGCCGTTGAAGGGATGATCCGGCGTTACAAAATTCCGCTCCCGACGTCATGATATAGTGAATAACCTTACAATAAACTGGTAAGGATGAAGGGTCGATGGCACGGCAACGTGGCAAGCCCGACCATCAACCCGTTCACGCCAAAGATTGGATATTCACGATGAATCAGGATCGTCGGCGCCGCATTGCCCGCATTCTTCAAGAATTGGAACGAATTATAGAGGAGGAGATTGAGGCAATGGAGAGCCTGCCGGAAGCAGCTCAAGAATCGGCCCGTGGCGAACGTATGCAAGAGGCGATTGATTTTTTGCAAGAAGCGATCGAAGCGTTGCAAGATCTGCTCAATGCCTAGTTAATAATTAATCGAAAATCGAGGTAACGATTCACCCCACCCCCGGCTCCTCCCCGACATCAAGGAGGGGAGTCACTGCTCCTCCCTTGATGTCGGGGGAGGTTGGGAGGGGGTGCCTGGATAGTTTCAAATCGAGAACGGATAATGCGTTATGCTTGCCCAACTGGACGAAATATTAATAATTATCCGTTCTCCGTTCTCCGTTCTCCGTTCTCCGTTCTCCGTTCTCCATTAACCGTTACTCAATCCCGTAATCCGAATGCCACTGCCTTTTACCTTGTGACGGATGTTAATACCAATGAGGACGGCCGTTAATCCCTCGATCACCGACGCATTGGCTAGCGGTCCTGCATCAATGCCAACAAAGCCGGCGGCTTTCGCCAGTTCCATTGCTTGTTCTTTGGCCGCTTTTTTATCGCCGGCAATCAGTACGTCGCAGTCAGGTTCCCAACTCAGGTCTCTGAGGTGACCGGCGGAGATATTCTGAAACGCCGCCACCACTTGCACCCCTTCCCCCAATTGAGCCTGGGCTTCTTCGGCTGCTGAGCCGCCCGAGGGATGCCAGACGGTAGAGACCTTTGGCGGTTTTAGTGGCACGCCAACGGTAATAACAACCTTGCCTTGGGCACCATCAATGATCTGCGCAATCGTCCCTTCTTGCGCATCGTATGGGACGCTGAGCACAATGAGATCGCTCTGCATGGCGGCCTCACCATTGGTGGCGCCGCTGATCGGGGTACCGCCAGTCGGTAAGAGTTCGCTTAACGCTGCGGCCGCCGTCGTTGCTTTCTCGGCACTGCGGCTGCCAATGGTGACGGAATAGCCCGCCGCAGCCCATCGCACCGCCAATCCGGATCCCTCGTCACCCGTGCCGCCGATCACCGCAATGGTCGGATTTGTCATAGCCTTCTCCCTCTATCGGACCTGTAGAATAATTTTACCAATGTTGCGATTCTCGGCCATCTGCGCTTGGGCCTCGTTCGCTTGCGCAATGGGATAAACCGTCTCGATCACCGGTTTGACCATGCCGGCTTCAACTTGCGGCCAGAAGCGATTCATAAAATTTGTCTTAATTGCCACTTTCTCTTCGAGCGAACGGCTGCGCAAGACCGAGCCAATCAGCCGCAGCCGTTTGCCCATGACTTGACGCAGATCAATTTGCGTCTGCGCACCACTGAGCGTCGAGATAAAGACCAGCCGCCCTTTAAGCTTGAGCAGCCCCAGATTTTGGGCCAAATACTCCGCCCCCACCATATCCATGACAACATCGACCCCTTTGCCATCGGTAAAGGCTTTGACCGCTTCGACAAACTCCTGCTCGCGATAGTTGATCGCCAGATCCGCGCCGAGTTCACGACAGGCCGCGACCTTCTCTGCCGTACCCGCCGTCACAATGACTTGATTGCCGCTCGCCTTTAACAGCTGAATCGCCGCCGTCCCCACCCCACTGGCCCCGCCATGAACCAACGCAATCTCCCCCGGTTGGATCGCTGCTTCCATATAGAGGTTGACAAAGGCGGTGAGGTAGACCTCGGGTAGACCCGCGGCCAGGGTAAAGTCCCAACCGTCGGGAATGGGCATCAACATGGCCGCCGGCACGACTACCTGTTCGGCGTAACCACCACCAGAGAGCAAGGCGCAAACACGATCACCAATGAGCCAATCGGTAACCTCCGCATCCACCTTGGCCACCGTTCCCGCCATCTCTAGCCCTAAAATCTGCGAGGCCCCTGGCGGCACTGGATAATTGCCCTGGCGCTGCATCAGATCCGCCCGGTTGAGCGCCGTGGCGTGAATATCGACCAGCACATCTGTCGGCCCCATCGGTGTCAATGCGCCGCCCTCTTGCCAACGCAACGTACGCTCAGCACTTGTTTCGTCAACCACAATTGCTTTCATCGGTGATCTTAATCCTTCTGTTTCTTCGGTTTTGCTCTGCGCGCCCGTTGCGGGCCGGCAGTCAATGTGCGTGGTGCCTTGGTTGAACCGGCCTCTGTAGACTTTAAGCTAGAGGTTGAGCCTGCAGTCGATGCGTTCGCCGAATCTTTAGCGGATGCTTTTATCGAACCAGCTTTGCCGTCCGTTCGTTTCGCTGGTACGGCTGTCGTATTCACTGGATTGAGCCCTTGTAGCAAGGTTGCATTATCCGGCGTACTGTCGATCAATTTGATCAAGCCACGCATCGCCGCCTGTGTATTGCCACCGGCCAGCCAGCGGCGCAAGGTGGCTAAGCGTGCAGTTTCATCGGCGCTGTAGAGTAGTTCTTCTTTGCGTGTGCCGCTGGCTGGAATGTTGATCGCTGGGTAGATGCGTGCTTCGGCCAGTTCCCGATCGAGTACAATCTCGCTGTTGCCGGTACTCTTGAACTCTTCGTAGATGTAATCATCCATACGCGAGCCGGTCTCGATGAGCGCAGTGGCAATCACCGTGACGGAGCCGCCATTTTCAATATTACGTGCCAGCCCGAAAAAGCGCCGGGGGATCTCCAGCGCCTTGGCGTCGATCCCGCCAGACATCGTCCGCCGTGCACCGGCCCCATGTAGATTGTAGGCGCGCCCCAAACGGGTCAGGCTATCGATGAGTACCACCACATCGCGGCCACACTCCAACTCGCAGCAGACGAAGGCCATGGTCATCTCCGCCAAATTGACATGGGCATCGATCCCCTGATCGTTGGAGCTAGCCAATACTTCTGCCTGCACGTGGCGCTTGAAGTGGGTGACTTCTTCGGGCCGCTCATCGACCAGGACGGCAATGATGCGCGCTTCAGGATTTTCCCCGTGGATGGCGGCGGCGAGGGACTCTAATATTTGTGTCTTACCGGCCTTGGGGGGCGCGACAATCAGGCCGCGCGTGCCTTTGCCAATCGGCGCAAGCAACTCGATGACACGCATCGAGACGTTGCCGCTCTTGCCCACCTGAAAACGCTCGGTGGGGTTGATGGCCGTCAGCCGTTCAAAGCGGGTACGCGCTTTGAAGAGATCGGGCGCAAGGCCGCAAATACTTTCGATGCTTGTCAACTGATTGCCCTGTTTGCCATAGCGCGCCTGCCCAACGATGGTGGCACCTTCGGCCAATTTATAGTCGCCAATCAGTTTGTTGGAGACCCATGGATCGTCGGAGAGGGGTTGAAAGGAGACTTCGGGATCACGTAAAAAGCCACCCCCTTGGCGTAGCAGTTGTAACACGCCGGTTACTTGATTAGTCATAATTACTCTTTGTTTTCTTTGTCCCAGATGAACCTGTAACTTTGAGTCTACATACGCGGTATAAATGTATTATCTCACAGATCGTTGAATTCTCCTTGATCGATGATAAGGTCGTAACAATTTTATTAGGTAAGCAGCGAAATACGGGTGCGTACCACATTTGGGGGATTACGCCGGACGATCAATTTTGTCCTTCTGTGTAATCCCCAAAATGGGACGCACCCACGAAATACAAAAAGCTTGAATTTTTTATGGGGATAGGCTAGACTGCACTGAACTGGTCGGCAAAAACACAGAGTTCGAGGATGACAAGCAATGACAATTCTTCTAGAGCAGTACGTGTTACCCGAACAAGGGATGGTCGAACTGGATATTCACCGCACATTTGAGATCAACGTGACGGCAGAGCAGGCGCACCGTCAAGTCAATCAGTGGTTGTTCACGGAGGTGAGTTGTATGATGGGCGCACGGACGCCGAAGCTGGTTGTCGGCGAACGCATCGTCTGGCGTGTGCCTGCTATCCTGACCGCCTCACATGTTGGAGAAGTGGGGGTCGTTGGCGAAATTGATGTCGATGTGCAGACGGGCACAATGGACATCACAGTAGGGCATATTGCTGAACTTCAGGCGCTCGCCATTGAACTTGGGAAAAAAGTGCCGCCATATACCGCGCGCGGATCGGTTCCGCCGGCGTATTTAGCGAAGGATTTTTCGCCAACGCGTCCCAAGCCGACGCCAGACAAGACGCTGGTTGAAAAAATAGCTACCGCTCTTGCTGCTCTGTAGCAAGTACAATATTTTATTCTTCCTCTACAGATGGCTTTTCATTTTTCTCAGATACGATTACCAGTCCCTCACATTCAGCAACGCGCTGACGGTGAATGTTTAGTTGCCTGTACCGCAATGGTCTTTGACTATCTGGGCTTGCCGTTTGACTACCAACGGGGTATGCGCCTTTTGCGCATCCGTGCGCAAATCGGCACACCCTTCTATCAAATCCGTGAACTAAGCAAGTTAGGCATTTCGGTAGTCTATCAACAGGGAACGCTCCCCGACTTGCATGTTTACCTTACCCAAGGGTTGCCTTGCATCGTTGGCGTAAAAACAGGCGAACTGTCCTATTGGCAAGGGGTGAATGTTCAACATGCCGTCGTTGTCATTGGCCTCGAAAATGATTTTGTTTATCTCAACGATCCGGCCTTTTCAAATGGGCCTGTTCGGGTCGCGCTTGGCGACTTGATCTCGCTTGGCTGGAACAGGATGAGGTTTTTGCTGTCCTGATACCATAGGTTTATGCATCGTGGCAAATAAGCTTGCGTATTGTTACGACCCCTGTCAGAACCCCTTACATCGGCCCAATCCGCCGTGGGCCTTTATCCATTGCTAACATTGATGCATCAAAGCTGCGTTGTAGTAAGTCAAGTTTGACTGCACGATACGCCTTATTATCCCACAGATCATGAAATTCCGCTGGATCAGCAATCAGGTCGTAGAGTTCACCAAGACCATGGCCATGATAGACGATCAGTTTGTACCGTTTATTGCGATACATCGTGGCATAGGTTCCATCCGCTAGACCGAGCGCATCATAATATTCACAGCGTACAAAGTTACGGTGCTGTGCGGGATCTTGGGTGCCTGTAAGGATCGACAAGAGGGAGTGGCCCTGCATCTGATCGGGCACTGGTTGGCCGGCCAATTCCATGAGCGTGGGCGCAATATCGGTCAATTCGACCAAGGCATCGCTGCGTAAACCGGCAGAGAAGTGTCCCGGCCATGAGCAGATGAGCGGTACACGGACCAGCCCTTCGTAAAAGCGGCAACCTTTTTGGATCAACCCATGATCGCCAAGGGTTTCGCCGTGATCGCTCATAAAGATGATGACCGTATTTTCCCGTTGGCCGGTTTCATCGAGTAGATCGAGCAGCCGCCCAAGCTGGTCATCGATCAGCTTGATCATCGCGTAGTAGGCGGCCTGTAACGTCTTGGCATCCCGTGCGCCGCCGCCCTGCGCATCGAGCCAGTCGGCATTGAGCGGCGAGCGGGGCACAATCGGGCTTTTGATGTCGAGTTCGCGGGGATCTTGCGCTTTGGACTGAAAGTCAACCGCCGCCAATTTGGCTTGCTGGTGCAGATCCCCTGGCGCAAAGTGTGGACCTGGCATTTGTGCCGGATCAAAAAGATCGCGATATGCTTGGGGCGGGTTGAAGGGGGGATGGGGGTCATAGAGGTTGACACTGGCTAGCCAAGGCTGCTCATGGCCCTCTGGATGTTCGCGAATAAAGTCGATTGTTTTCTCAATGCACCAAGTCGTTTGATGCAGCTCTGCCGGCACCCCTTCGAGGCTGTTGGAGAGCTCTTTCAGAGAATAGCCCTGGTCGCGTACCCAATCGGCATAGTCATGACCGGTGGGCCAATCATCGCGCGGGGCATGGCTATATTGCCAGTAGCGATAGCCATCGTTGACCCGCGGCTCGATGCGTTGGTAGGCGCTGGCGAGATGAAGTTTGCCGATGAGGCCACAGTCGTAGCCCTGATCCGCCAATAGTTTGGTGACCAACGGCGGGTAGTCGGGAAAAGACGCCAGCCCATTGCCGTTGATGTGCACCGTGCTCGGATATTGACCCGTCAGAAAACTGGCGCGGCTTGGGGTGCAGATCGGGCTCTGGCAGTAGGCATGGGTAAAGGCCACCCCTTCAGCGACGAGGCGGTCAATGTTGGGGGTAGAAACATGCGGATTGCCAAGCGCGCCGATGGTGTCGAAGCGTTGTTGGTCGGTGCAGATCCAGAGGATGTTTGGTTTGGTCATAGCGAATTGTAATTGGTAAACGGTGAATTTTCAATTGTGAATGGTCGTGGCTGTGACTTTGGCGTGCCAGTATCCAGTCGAGAGATTCAGCATCCCCTTCACTGTCTTACTGTCCAACCGTCTTACTGTCCTACTGTCCACAGCACTGCGGCAATATATCGCTCACCTTGGGGATCGTCATTCGTGTAGTAAACGGTGACCATTGTCCCATCGGGGCGTTGAACGGTGCGTGGATAGCCGAGGTCGTGGTTGCCGGCGCCATCGCTGAGGTGAATGGGTTCGCTCCAGCTTTGACCGTTGTCACTGCTGAGGATGGCGCGCATGCCAAAAGGTGCGTTGCGGTAGCCATAGGTCATGGCGAGACGGCCATCTTGTAGGACTGTCAGGGTTGGCGGATTGCCACCGTTCCCGGCATCGGGGACAGGACGGTCGAGTTCTTGCCACGTTGCACCATCGTCATCGGAGGCATAGAGGTCGATCCAGCAACTGCGTTCGTTGGTTGTCGTGTCGCGTTCGGCACAGCGCACTGCGGTGAGAATGCGTCTACCTGGCAGCCGCACGCTAGCGGGCATAATCGTAAAGCCATTGGGATCCGATGTCACCCAACTGACAAAGTGAAAACTCTTGCCGCCATCGGTGGTGCGGGCACAGAAGACGCGCCCCTCTTCGCCATTCGGTTTGGCGGCGGTGAGCAAAAGGGTACAGCTATCCGGCCCATCAACGAGATAGTCGGTACGCGCGGCGATGCCGGTCTGGCCAAACATCGGCAGTTCATAAGGCCCTTGCCACGAGTGACAACGGTCATAGGAGATGTAGAACCACGAGCGTGAACCGGCGCGCAAGCCGGTGCGCCCACACATCAGCGCAAAATCGGGGTGGGTAAAATTGATATTGCCGGGTGGTGGCAAAAGCGGATCATCGGCGATAGCGTTGAGCGCCCACAGTTCGGGGTTCATGTGCTCATCGGCAGAGAGGCCACGGTTGCCAGGGGTGTGGCAAGGGGTCGGGATGACATCCCACGTTAGGCCGCCGTCGAGCGAACGCGCTTGCATCGGCAGGAAAGGGCGGCTTTTGTCGCGTGTGTGAAATTGCTCGCCCCCTTCAAAATGGCCCAGCGTAAAGCCGACGACGATCTCGTCACCCCACGCCCAGATGCCGTAATTAGCGGGCCAGCCAGCGTAGCGGCCCGGTTCGCGGTAGATGGTGATCTGTTGCAAGGGTTGCTCCTTTGGTGGTGGTAAATCGGTAGATTAGGAAATCGGTAGATCGGTCGGAGATGAGCGATTTCCTGATCTACTTTAAAAGTACCGGTTGCCCCGTCTCCGCAGAACGTTGACAGGCCAAGGTAACCGCCAGTGTACGGGCAGCGTCGGCAAAATCACAGAGGATCGCCTCCTGTTTGCCGCTGCGTACGCCTTCGATAAAGGCACGATTCATTAAGTCGCCGTCATCGGCATCGGGCAGGATCTCTTCGATCGGTTGGCCCGCGCGGTGGATCTCACTGCGGCTTTCGTTGACGTTGAACACCATGCCGGCGGTTACGACTTGGACGCGATGGGGTGGATAGAGCATGGCCCCGGCAGGCGCCGCACACGAGTTGCCGATGATCCCCGGCGCGCCGTTGGCAAAGCGCACGGTGCAGGCGTTCATGTCAAAGATGTCGAGATTAGGTACATCCTGCGAAAGTTGGTTGCTGCCCACGGCGTAGACCGACTCGATCTCGCCACAGAGAAAGCGCATGAGGTCGACGGCGTGGGTATGCTGCTCGGTTAACATGCCGCCCGATTTTTCTTGGACGCGCCACCAGGGCGTACCGGGGAGGCCGCTGAGGCGGATCGCAATCGCCATGCCAATCGGTTGGCCGGCCAGCATCGCTTTGGGCGTGCGCACGGCAGAGCTATAGCGCTTCTGGTAACCGGCCGCGTTGACGATCCCTTTTTCGCGCAACCGGTCGGCGATCTCATTGGCCAGCGTCATGTCGAGTGCCACCGGTTTCTCAAAGAAGATCGGTTTGCCATAGTCGATCAGGTCGTGATCGATCTGGCCGTGGACAAAGGGGGGGAGACAGAGATAGACACAATCCGGCGTGCTCTGCTCTAACATGGCCCGGTAATCAGCAAAAACCGTGGCATTGATGGGCGCGCTGTCCGCCGCACGCCGTTCATTAGATTTTGCCTGTGCAGCCGCGGCGCGATCTGTATCGAGATCGGCCAGGGCGACAACTTCGACATCAGGGATATGGGTGAGCGCGGCCATGTGGCTGACGGAACGTTGGCCGGCACCGATAAAGGCGACACGAGTGTTCATGAGGTTTCGTTTCCTTGTTGGTTTACCGTTGTGCGATTGTGGCATGGGTCCACCAAATGAATTTGGTGGCTGAGACGCAAAACCCGTTCAAACGGGTTAAACCCAACCTTTATCGTGCGATAATTTGTTTGAGTGCGGCAAAGGTCTGCCGTGTGCTCTCCGCTTTGTCAATGCCGTCACCGCGCCAGTGGGTTTCAATCGTAAATTGTTGAACTGGTTCGTTCTCCAAGAGCGACAACTGTTTCACCCAATCGGTGCCGCCATCACCAATGCGTGCCCAGGCGGTGAGCCCGGTCGTTTCATCGGCCACGCTGGCATCTTTGCAGTGGACATCGACAATCTGCCCTTGTACTTGGTGAAAGCCCGCTGCCGGATCTTCGCCGGCGACATAGGCGTTGGCGGGATCCCAAATGATTTTAAAGTTGGGGCGGTCGACCGCATCAAGCACACGGCGCATGTTGCCGCCGGTATTGGCGTAAAGCGAGCGCGCATTTTCGAGCGCCAGTGTCAATCCTTCCAATTGCAATCGATCACAGGCGATCTGGATCCCTTTGGCAATGCGCGCCAGGGTTGACTCATCCATGCCGCCGCCATCGGCAGCGCGGGGGGAAGGATTGGTGCCGCCGACATCGCGCGTAAAGCCAAAGGTGCGGATGTGGGGGGCATCAAACTTATGCGCAATTTCGATAAAGCGTTCCAACCGCGCCATGTGCTCGTGAAAGCGGGGATGGTGTTCCATTGTTGCGAGTTCCACATCAGCCAAGGAAAAGGGGCGGAAGAACATGCCACAGACAAGATGGGTGCGCAGACCGTGGTCGGCAAGGATCGCTTTGGCTTCGGTCAACTCGGTATCGGTCAGTTCATGGATGCCCTTCTCCCAGAGTTGATGGAGTTCGACATAACTCATACCCAATTCGGCCGCGACGCGGCAGGCGCGTGCAAAATCCATATCGATTTCGTCGGTGATAACACCAAATTCGTAGGTGCGTTGGCTCATCGGTTTCTCTTCCTCGCTCATTGTTCGGGAAATGTAGTTCTTTGGGAATTTAGGGGACAGGGCTTCTTACCGAAAGTAGCCCTATTGCTTCACAATTGTGGTCGAGTTCGTGCTTCGTCCAGGAGAATCGGCACAAGTTGAGGGGATTCCACAAAGTCTTGTTCATTCATCACATTTGTAGGGGCACGGCATGCCGTGCCCCTACAAATGTGATGAATCTCTATCGTTTACGACAGCGTACTGAACTATACTATATTGTGTGCAGAATGCAAATGGATTTTACGCATACGCCTCAACTGGCAAACAAGCGCAAACCAGATGACGGTCGCCATAGACATTATCAATCCGCGCGACGTAGGGCCAGAATTTGTGCTCCTCTACCCACGGTGCCGGATAAGCCGCTTCTTCGCGCGAGTAGGGGTGGTTCCATTCACTGGCCATGACGACGCGGGCCGGGTGCGGGGCATTCTTGAGCGCGTTGTCCTGCGCGTCGACTTCGCCCCGTTCAATCGCGGCAATCTCGCCGCGGATCGCAATCATCGCCTCACAGAAGCGATCCAACTCGGCCAGCGACTCACTTTCGGTCGGCTCAATCATCAGCGTGCCGGCGACGGGGAAGGACATCGTCGGCGCATGGAAGCCATAGTCCATCAGCCGCTTGGCAATATCTTCGGCTTCAGCCCACTGCTTGAGGGGACGGGTGTCGATGATGCACTCATGCGCGACGCGGCCATGCTTGCCACGGTAGAGCACCGGGTAATAGGGCTCAAGCCGAGCGGCTACATAGTTGGCGTTGAGGATCGCGACTTTGGTCGCCTGCGTCAGACCGCTGCCGCCCATCATCGCGATATAGGCATAGGAGATGGGCAGGATCGCGGCACTGCCCCAAGGCGCGGCCGAGACGGCACCGTGTGCATCTTCCCCCCCAACATCCGCAACGACGACATGGTTGGGCAGATAGGGCATGAGGTGGGTGGCCACACAGATCGGCCCCATGCCAGGGCCACCACCGCCGTGGGGAATGCAAAAGGTCTTATGCAGGTTGAGATGGCAGACATCGGCCCCAAAATCGCCAGGCCGGGTCAGGCCGACCTGGGCGTTCATGTTGGCCCCATCCATGTAGACCTGGCCACCCTGCTCGTGAATAATCGCACAGATGTCGCGGATCTCTTCTTCAAAGACGCCGTGCGTCGAGGGGTAGGTGACCATGAGCGCGGCCAACTTCTCTCTATGCTGCGCGGCCTTGGCACGCAGATCATCGAGATCGACATTGCCGTCGTCGTCACACTTGGTGACAACAACCTCCATGCCCGCCATGACCGCGCTGGCCGGGTTGGTGCCATGGGCTGAAGAGGGGATCAGGCAGACGGTGCGATGGGCATCGCCATTGGCTAGGTGATAGGCGCGGATGGTGAGCAGCCCCGCATATTCGCCTTGCGAACCGGCGTTTGGTTGCAGCGAGGTGGCGGCAAAGCCGGTGATCTCGGCCAGCCACGCCTCCAGCCGCCGGAACATTGCTTGGTAGCCGGCGCTCTGATCGAGCGGCGCAAAGGGGTGCAAGTTGGCAAACTCGGGCCAGGTCACCGGGATCATCTCCGTGGTGGCGTTGAGCTTCATCGTGCACGAGCCGAGCGGGATCATCGAGTGGGCGAGCGAAAGGTCGCGCGTCTGCAATTTGGTGATGTAGCGCAACATTTCGGTCTCGGAGTGATAGCTGTTAAAGACCGGATGGGTCAGGTAGTCACTGGTACGGGCGAACGAGCCCAAGTCGAGGCTAGCACGCTCTGCCATCGCTTCCACACCAAGCAGATCCGCCGCCCCAAAGACGGTAAAGAGGCTTTGCAACTCAGCAACCGTAGTCGCCTCATCGAGTGAAATGCCGACTGCACCATCGTCGTAGATCCGCAGGTTGATGTCGTGGGCAACGGCCTCTTTACGCAACGCAGCCTGATCGTGCTGGCCGCCGCTAACTTTCAGCGTGTCAAAGACGGGGGCATCGTTAACGGTATAGCCCAATTCGCGCAGCCCATCAGCGAGGATGCCCGTGAGCAGTTGCACCCGTTGCGCGATCTGACGCAACCCTTTGGGGCCGTGGTAGACCGCATACATCGAGGCCATGATCGCTAGCAGCACCTGTGCCGTACAGATGTTACTCGTCGCCTTTTCGCGACGGATGTGCTGCTCACGTGTCTGTAACGAGAGGCGCAGGGCTGGTGCGCCGGTGCTATCTTGCGACACGCCGACGAGACGGCCAGGCATCATGCGCTTGAGAGCATCTTTGGTCGCCATAAACGCGGCATGGGGGCCGCCATAGCCCATTGGTACACCGAAGCGCTGACTGTTGCCCACGGCAATATCGGCCCCAAATTCGCCCGGTGCGCGCAACAGCGTTAGCGCCAACAGATCGGTTGCGACGACGACGAGCGCACCGGCCGCGTGCGCCTCGGCGCAGAAGGCGGTGTAATCGAGGATCGAGCCGTCGCTGGTTGGATATTGGAGTAAAGCGCCGAAGGTCGGTTGACTAAAGTCATAGCTGGCATAATCGCCAACGACAATTTCAAGACCCAGCGGTTCGGCCCTTGTGCGCACAATATCAATCGTTTGTGGATGGCAGCGCTGATCGACAAAGAAAAGATTGGCATCGGACGAACGGGATTGGGCCCGATGGCAGAGTGTCATCGCTTCGGCAGCGGCGGTGCCTTCGTCGAGCATCGAGGCATTGGCAATATCTAGCCCCGTGAGATCGATGATCATCGTCTGGAAGTTGAGCAACGCTTCGAGACGCCCCTGCGCGATCTCGGCCTGATAAGGGGTATACTGGGTGTACCAACCGGGGTTTTCCAGAATGTTACGCAGGATCACGCCGGGGGTGAGGGTGCCATAATAGCCCATGCCGATAAACGAGCGATAGAGTTTGTTTGCGTTGGCCAGGGCGCGCATCTCGTCGAGGACATCGGACTCGCTGCGGGGACCGGCCAGCTTGAGTTCGCCGTCCATGCGGATCGCTTTAGGGACTGTCTCGTCGATCAGCGCATCGAGTGAATCGACGCCGATCACTTCGACCATGCGCGCAATATCCAGGTCACGCGGCCCCAAGTGGCGGTGGACAAATTGATCCAAGCGGGATAGAGATTGTTTGCTTACAGTCATGCAAAATACCTTTCTACGAATTGAGTATGCAAATTACAACAAAAAACGGGCATTCGCAATGAATGCCCGTTTGCCCTGTCGGAGACCTGAGAGATTTAACAGTGGTTGCACAGTGTAAACTGCAATGCCGCTGCGTTGCCCCGTCGGTGGTGTCTACTTGTCTAAGTAGAAGTAGACACACTTTCCAGAGATGCCAGCCCACGACGATCCGTTGTGCCTGAGAGAGTCACGACCCGCATTGGCGACACGGACCGCTTACACCTTCGGCGATACGAATAATCAATAATCAATTGTTAATTCATAATTTTCAATGAATGGCAGCACCGCCAGGATTCATTGTGCATTGATAATTAACCATTGATTATTGATTATTGTAATGCTCTCTCGTCATGGGCTATTGGCCAATATGAACTTGTGCCCGTTATTGTACCTGAACGTCAGGTGGCAACCAAATCTGCTTTTGCACATGGCCATTTTACAAAGTCGTTTTGCTCTCTGCTCAAAATCGTCTACACTATGATCATTCCGTTCATCAGCCGAAAGTGTGAAAATACAATCAGTTTCAGTGGCAAACTCATCGTTTTTTACAATTTTTACAGATGAGCCAATTATTCAATGACTGGGTTACTGACCTCAAGCATGAGCCATTCAGGCGGTAGCGTCCAGTTCTGGTACACGCAAAACGCAACACAAGCACGAGGAGTAATCGCAATGAGCAAGTTGGCAATTCATGGGGGCGAACCAATCCGAAGTACCCCTTGGCCCCAGTGGCCCCAATGGGATGGTACCGAACAGAAAGCACTATTGACGGTTTTGGAATCGGGCGAGTGGGGCGGCTTTAACGAAGCTGTCCGTGAGTTCGAGACACTCTTTGCCGAGCGTCATCAGGCTGCCTACTGTTATACGGCGACCAATGGCACGCAAACGCTGGAAGCCGCGCTGCGGGTTGTCGGCGTCGGCCACGGTGATGAAGTGATCGTGCCCCCCTACACCTTTATCGCGACTGCCAACGCCGCGCGTCTGGCTGGGGCAACGCCCGTTTTTGTTGACATTGATCCGGCGACCTACAACCTCGACATTGCCCTGGTTGAAGCGGCGATCACCCCGAAGACCAAAGCGATCATCCCGGTGCACTTTGCCGGGCTGCCGGCGGATATGGACGCGCTCATGCCGCTGGCGAAAAAATATGGCATCTATGTGATCGAAGATGCCGCCCATGCCCACGGCAGCACCTGGCATGGCAAGCCAGTGGGCACCATCGGGCACATTGGCTCCTTTAGCTTGCAGGCGAGTAAAAATCTCACCGCGGGCGAAGGGGGAATCCTCCTGACCAATCATAAAGCGCTGGCCGACAAGCTTTGGAGCTACATCAATCAGGGCCGTAAACCCGAAGGGGCCTGGTATGAACATGGAATTCTTGGCAATAACCTGCGCATGACCGGCTGGCAGGCGGCGATTTTGTTGGCACAGATGAGTCGTTTTGAGACCCAACTCCAGCATCGTCAAGAGAATGCGCGCCGCCTTCATGCCATTTTGGAGGAAGTCGATGGCCTGACCCCGCAGCAGTGGGATGAGCGTTGCGAGTTCCATGCCCATCACCTCTTTATCATGCGTTATGACGAAGCAGCATGGCAAGGTGTGCCTCGTCAGAGCTTTGTCAAAGCGCTACAAGCCGAAGGGGTGCCCCTCTCCGTTGGCTACACGGTGCCCCTCTATGAGCAGCCACCCCTCGCCGAACCCTACAGCCGCCACCTGCCTTGCCCGGCAACTGAGCGCGCCTGCCACAGCGAAGGCACATGGATGCACCACAGCGTTCTGTTGGCGGAACCAGCAGCGATGGATGATATCGCGCGTGCAATCTTCAAAGTGCGCGAACAGATCGATACGTTAACTCTCTAAGCGATTTAAGAAATTACACACGGCGAAGAGCGTAGGCTGAGCTTGTCGAAGCCGAAGCGGTGCCAGCTTCGACAAGCTCAGCCTACGTTTACTTAACTCTTTTGTCAATCCTCTCGGATCTACTATCAGGCACCAAATCGATTAACAATTGTCAATTGTTGACAGGAAGCTTACCTACCGGCCTCCATAGCCAACATAGTGCCCTTCTGGATTGAGCCGACGGAAAGGGGGAGCCCCGTGCTCCTCGCACCACTGCTTGAGCGGATTGGCACCCCCATCCGGTTGAAAGCCATCGACCGCTTCATAGGCTTCCCCCATAAGATACCGCTCCAACGGCGTTAGCTTCTCGATAAAGGCGGGATCTTGTCGGCGGAAATCCATCGGCATTACCCAACGATAGCCATACCCAATCATGATGCCTTTGCGGGTCCAGGAGGCTAAACTGGCCGCGCCAGCGTGATAGGTGCGATTCTCAAAGAGCAGACAGTCACCTGGATTGAGGAGTGGTTCCACTGCACCCAACGGATCGCTTTGCCCCTCGGGAATTGTTATCGCTTCTTTTAGGTGATTGCTGCCGGGAACAACCATCGTTGCGCCCGTATTGGGCTCGCTGAGATCGGTGAAGTAGTAGGCACATTTGAGCTCGAGCCGCGGAATGCTGAAATGGCCCAGATCGTTCATCGCTTGTAGATAGTCGCGGTGCCACCCAGGATCGCGATGGGTGGTCGGCGTTCCGGCAGGATCGGGCTGTTTGTAGATGAGGTGCGACGTCATTAGTTGGAGGTTTGCGCCCAACAGTTGCACTACCAGCGGCAGAATTGTCTGGTGCGTGAGTAGTGGGATGAACGCATCATCAAGCGTCACTGCATTGCGAAACCCATCGTAGCGCCCGTTGAAGCGACTCTGGCGATTGATCGTTCGATCGCTGGCGATTAGGCGATCACCGGCTTCGATGAGTGTTGAAATGGTGGCGCTATCCAATGCATTGCGCACGATCAGATAGCCGTCACGGTCAAATTGTTCGATCTGTTCATTTGCTGCTGTATAGGTAAACATTTCTTCCCCTTATGCTTTATCGGCTGTCGCGTAAATCTCTATTCATCCCCTCCGTAGCTGCCTTTGTTCACAGGGATGGCTAGAGGAGGAGTGCTCAAAATTGACTAGTCTATCTTATACCGAGCGCTTCTCTCCGGCAATTCAAGATCCTCAGTAACGACTCACCCCTTTCCCAAAAATGATACCCACCCGGCACTATGCGCAAAGGACAAGCACCCAGTGAACGCATGACATCAGCTTCCTTTCCATTGCCGCCCCGTAGAGTTGTCCCGGCAGTTTTCTGCTATGATTGCCCAGCCTACAGTATGGTGTCATTAAGAAATACTTACGTTGATCGCTTCGCCAATCGGCTATTGCTTGATCTCTCATTCCTGCCGAGGACAAGTCGGTGATCCTCACCAAGTTCGATAAGTTGGAGACGCTTACTACTACTAGGCAACCGTCGCCTGAGCTTGTCGAAGCCCGCCTCCGTCTTCGACAAGCTCAGGCGACGGCTGCATAATCATGTCGAATCAAGGAAATCGGTTCTATGCATAACTGTCTTGGACGCCGTATCGCGGCGTTGTTACTCATCTCGATGATTTTTGCGCCCGGCTTGTTAATCGGTGTAACGCCAACAGCCAGCGCCGCCGATCCACTGCCGCCGATCATTTTTGTTGCACGTAGCCATCTTGCTACCTCTGACACGATCTTTGACAAAGAGCTTGGCCCCGCTGGTCAATTTGGCACGGGACTGAGCAAATTTGCGCCGGGCAGCAAGCTGGTGCGCCGCAACGCCGATGGCTCGCTCTTTCTCTATGACACCCCCGGGCTGGTTGACATACAAGCGCCCGATGTCAACTTTGATGCCACCAAGATTATCTTTGCCGGGGCTACCACCTTGATCCCTGACACAAATGACTCCGGCTGGCGGCTCTATGAGATCAATGTCGACGGCAGTGACTTTCACCAACGAACCTTCTCTGATCGTGTCATCACCATTCCCAATGCCGCCCATTTTAGGAATCAGCAAGCCTACGGCACCTATAGCGATCTTTTCCCGGCTTATCTGGCCGATGGACGGATTGTCTTTGCCTCGACCCGCTATCCCGCCCGTTCGCACTATGACGACCGCCCCGTGACCAATCTCTATGTGATGAATGGCGATGGCAGTGATCTCCATCGCATCACAACCGAGCGCGATGGGATCCTCCACCCCACACCTCTGCCGGATGGCCGCATCATGGCGACGCGTTGGTGGGTCAATTTTAATCAGCCGACCGAAAAAGGGATCTACAACCGCATCGATAACGCCGATAGCGACCAAACCTTGCCGGACGGCACCGTGATCTACGCCAATCCCGATGAGCAATTTAACCCCGCTCGTGGCAAACTGGCCGACGGCTATGAAATTCGCGATGCACCCAATACCTGGCACATCGTGGCCCTTAACCCCGATGGCACTCGCTTTCAGCGCTACGCCTGGACGCCCTACGCCGAATGGGCCTTGACCATCGACTCCGGTCAAGATACCTATCACGCCGCACAGCCGGCCCTTGTCCAACTGGGTGGCGAAACCTTTGTCGCCTATACCTCTCAGCAGGATGGCAGCATGGTACACTCAACCCTGAAGACAGGGATCCGCGTGGCGCGCCCTGGCGTGGAAATGATCTATGCCAATGCGCAAGATGCGATTGCCGGTCTCACCTATGAGAAAGCCTGGGGGCAAGATGATTCTTCGCCCCCCTATGCGATCCATCCCTGGGGGCTATCTGATGGCCGGATTCTCTATGCCCAAAGCCAAGATGAGACAACGTTACCCACGAGTGGTACCCACACGGAAGGGGGCCACGTCTTTGAGCTGCAAGGCTCTGCCCTGCGCTACCTGCTCTACACCATGAATCTGGACGGCAGTGAGAAAAATGCGATCCCGCTCGATTTGAGTACCATCGGGCTGGCGACCGCCGACGCCATGGATGCCAAGCCAATTGTAGCGCGCACGGGTTGGAGTGCACTGCCCGATACCTTTACCGAGCACCCCAGCGACGACCCTACGCTGGGCAACCTGCCTAATACAATGCCCGCATATACATTTAGCCAGCGGGGAGCAGCGGAGATTACCACAGCCACGGTCCACAACACCAATATCTACGCCAATGCCGGGCTCGATCTGCCCTACGTCAACAATTCGCCACCTCCTGGCAGCGTCGCCAAAGTGCAGGTCTATGTCGACGCCCCCCAATTTACGGGAGCCTACTGTTACGATGACTACCCCGAACCTTGTGACAATTTCCGGAAAGATTCTGAAGTGCGTGCTGTCTTGTGGGGTGAAGCAGCCGTGACCGCTGCCGGCGCGTTTACGATGACTGTGCCGGCGGACACACCTGGGTTCTTTGTGCTGCGCGATGGGGCCGGCCGCATTGTACGTGATTGGAATCGGGGCTATATCTCCATCGCGCAGGGTAATGCGTGGGCGAGAGCAGGGGAGGCTGTTACCTGCACCGGTTGCCACATGGGCCATGTTAGCGGGTCCGTGGTGGCTGCTAGCACAAATGCCAACGCTGGGTGGACGAATGTGGCACCCTATGCCACAGCAAGCGCCAGTAACTTTTTTGATCATAATGATCCCGACTCGCCGGAATACAAACCCTTCCGCCCCCATTTTGTCAATGATCGCCGGGGGTGGATTGGCGTACCGACCGGTGGACCTGCCGCTCCCTTTATCAATGCCGCTGCCGACTTCCAGCGTGCTCGCCAATTGCTCGCCCAGGCCGGCTTGAATCTTCCGGTAGAAGCCGCCAATCTTCTCCAACCGCCTGCCGCAGTGGCCTACCAAGATCAAACATCGAGTTGGCTAACTGACAAAGATCATGCGGTTGGTGAATGGATTGAGTTACAATGGCCCAAGCCGCTGCTGGTTCAATCGGTCCGTTTGATTGGTGTGCCACCCCAAGGTGGCGATTGGGATGGGTTTGGTGAACCGGCTGAGTTTGGTCCTTATGCGGTTGAAACAGGATCGCTGCAACTCTTTCGCGGTGGCATCCAACAAGGAGAAACGGTTGCCGTGGGGCGGGTGCAACCCTTGGAACGTGGCGGGACGTTGCTTACCTTGGCTGAACCAGTGGAAGTTGATCGGGTGCGCTTTACGGTTAACAGCATCACCGGACGGTGGTGGTGGGAGGAGATCGCGGCACTCAGCGAGATTGAAGTGATGGGGATGGTGGCAAACGCGGTGCCGCTGCCATTAGAAACATTGACAGAAACGGTTTATCTGCCAACCATTGCCCGTTAATAAAAAGAGCGCTGTCATCATGACGGCGCTCTTTATTGCTGTGAACTTGTTCACCCGCTGTTGGGCAGAATTGCTAGAAATTTCCAACCCCCGGGACTTTTCATTCCTTGTGTTCGCCCCGCAGTCTGGCTATCGCAGCCATAGCTTGCTCTAACTCGTTGGCTAATGTCTCTGCGCGCTGCTGTTCGGCATTGGCGCGTTGTCGTTCCAGCTCAGCGCGTTGTCGTTCCAGCTCAACACGTCGCTGCGCCCCTTCTACTGCTGCCATCGCTTGCTGATAGTGCAGCAGTACATAGCCCTGGTAGACAGCATCTTTGGCCAGCGTCTCCAAAGATGGCTTTAGTAACATATCGCGTGTACGAAATTGCAAGCCAGGCAGCACTGCGGAGCGAATGACCCCTTCTTTATCCGGCGCAATCTCGACATATTTACCAAGGGCATTGCGCTGGTAAAATTTCGTATACCGATGTTCTTCATCCAAGATATAATACTCTTGCACACCGGCAAATTCATATTCGGCCTTTTTGACTTTGATATCGCGGTCAATTTCACTCTGATGCGAATCGGAGACTTGTTACCGATGACGTTGCCATACAGTCTCCTCTACACAATCTCACGAACCTATGCTGGTATCATACATCATCTACTTGGCGTTTTCAACCGTGGAAAGGATGAAACGTTTCGCGATAGCAGTTGACTTCCCCGAAAATCCAACATACAATCCATGCTATGGATCGATTACTGAAGCTGTCACTAGACGAACTTGCCACCCGTTGTGCCGCCGAGACCGAACGTTTCTTTCGCCGCGTCGGTGAGTATGATAATCAATTCTGCTTTGAACTGTTTCGGCGCGCCTTGGCTGAACGGAGTGACGCCGCTTGGAACAAACTATACGCACAGTACCATAGCCTGGTCATGGGCTGGATCCATGAACATCCGCAGTTTGTGGTGGCCAATGAAGAGCCGGACTATTTTCTCAACGGTGTCTTTACCAGTATGTGGAAGGCCTGCACTCCCGAGCGCTTTACCAATTTCCCCGATCTGCCAGCGCTATTAGCCTATCTCAAAAGTTGCGTACATACCACCATCATCAATCACACCCGCAAACGCCGACCAGCTTTAGCAGAAATCAGTGAAGAATTGGTTGGCGCGCACCATGACCGTACCACGGATCCAATGGCTGGCGCTGTACTGGACAAACTGGCCCGCACGGAACTGTGGCACCTGCTCGACTCCTTGTTGCACAATGAGAACGAACGCCTGGTGACGGAACTCTACTTTATCCAAGGCATGAAGCCGCGTATGATCTTCGAGCAGCATGGTGACCGTTTTACCAGCGTGCAAGAGGTTTATCGCGTCAAGCAGAATCTCATGGAACGGCTAAGCCGCAACAGCGCTTTACAACAATTTTATGCGGACTTACGGGAAAATCGCTAAATCGGGTGTTTATATCAATAGCCGCCGATTTGTTGCATCAGACCCTGTCTGTAAATTCTCAATTGATAATGACCAATCACAAAGCTGATACATGCCTCATGAACTGTATTGATCCGCCTGCCCTAACCGAGCTAGATCTGGCCGTCTATCTGGATGGCGAAGCTGACCCTGCTGTAGCGCTGCATATTGCGACTTGCCCCGCCTGCCGTGCCAATGCCACGTTCTTGGCACAGAAGCAACTGACTCTCTTTGATTGGCTCTATCGCAGTAACTGCCCTATGCCTGAGGAACTGCGCGATTATCAGCGCGGCTTGCTTGGTCGGGCTGACCGCAGCAATCTGGCGCTTCACCTAGCCCGTTGCCCTCACTGCACGCGCGAACTGTTCATGCTTCAAGCGTTTATGGCCCAATCGCCTCTAATGGCACAGCCCTCTGCTCCCAATCTGGTAGAGCAGATCAAGTTCCTCGTCGCCAAATTGGTAAATGCTCCCAACCCATTGATGCCAACGTTGGCTGGTCAGCGTGGGGCTGAGCCTTCCTTGCTTCTCTATGAGGCCGACGACATTCAAGTCGGGCTGGAAATGATCGATGATCCAGAAAGTGGCCAGAAGCAGTTGCATGGCATCGTGACTAGCGCACTGTTAGACGATCTGTTCGTCCATCTCTGGCACAACGGTCGCTTGATTGCGACTGCCCCCGTCGATCCGCTGCTGGGCGATTTCCACTTTGTCAACCTGCCCGTTGCTGATCGTTCTGCGGCCGCGACAGCCGAGACCGCGGTATACGAATTGATCGTCAGTGCACAGCAGGTGAAGTTACATGTTCCTCATTTGCCTCTTGCTCGTTGAATTACCCTATGTCTAGCCGATTACTCAACCAACTGCTAACCCCAGCCGATCTTGCCGAGCAAAAAGCGATCCTCAACACCCATCGCCATGATATCAGCGATGCGCTCATCGACGCGCTGAAAGATCGCGCTGACCAGCAGTTGCGTGCCGATGCTCATGCCGCTTTGGCGACGGCTGCCCTCATTGCCCATGCTGCTACGCTGACCGAGAATCCATTTCATCGGGCGCTAGCACTCTTTGCCGAAGCGAATGCCTGGTCGATTGGCGGCTTGGGGGAGTATGCGCGGGCGATCGCTCTTTGCGATGAAGCCGCTGCCATCTACGCAGACGCTGGTTACCCCATCGATCAGGCCGATGCCCAAGTGACAAAAATCTTTGCACTGGCCATGCTCGGCCGCTATGAAGAAGCCCTGGCCGCGGGGGCTTGGGCCGCTGCGCTGCTGGAGGAAGCGCAGGAGTGGTTGCGCTTGGCCACCGTGTTGATGAATGTGGCGATTGTCTATGGTCGTATGGGCAAAGATACTGCCGCCCTTGCTCACTTTGAACGTGCCGGTGCCCTCTACCGACTGGCTGGCGACGAAGGGACTTGGTCGCTGCCAGGCGTCGAAATGAATCGTGCACTGGTCCTACGTAACCTGGGGCGCTTTGCTGAATCAATGGCCGCCAACGACTTGGCCATTCGCTTGCTGCACGATCTGGGCCAACATGCTGAAGTCGGCCATGCCCAACAGACCTTGGCCTTTACCTATTATGTGCAAGGCCGTTACAACGAAGCCCTGACGCTGCTCGACGAGGCGCAGCGCTGTTTCTTGGCCGATAATCGGCAGGCGGATCTGCTGGTGACCGCGCTCTATCGCTGCCACTGTCTCTTGGAGATGCGCCGCTTTGCCGACGTGATTGCAACCAGCGATGAGCTTGCCGCACTGGCTGCCCACCTCGGCCAACCCTTTGAGGAAGGCCATGCCCTGCTCAATAAGGCCGTTGCACTGGCCGGCCTAGCCCACTATACCCATGCGCTAGATCTGTTGACTGCAGTACGCGCGCTCTTTCTCAGTGCCGGTAATGTGGTCTGGGCGGCGCAAACCAATTTGGAAGCGGCGCGCCTGCTGCTGCGGCTGGAGCGACCGGCGCGAGCAGGAGAACAGGCTGCCGGCTGTGCGACGATTTTTAGCGAGCACGGTTTGCCGATCCATCTTGCCCGCGCCCAGTTGATGCAGGCCGAAGCGCTCCTCCGTCAGGGGGATCTGCCCACCGCCATTCAATGGTTAGAGGAAGTGGTGCCGGTTGCCACCGCCAATCGGATTCCGGCGTTGGGCTATCGCGCGTATGCTCTTCTGGGGGAAGTTGCTGAAAAAATGGCCGATCTGTCCGTCGCCCAACGCTACTATGACGCGGCCATTGCCAACATGGAGCAGTTGCGGGGTCGGCTGATGGTTGAGTTCCGCGCCGATTTTCTGGCCGATAAGGTAGCGCTCTACGCCGCGGCGATGCGGCTGTGTCTGGCCAAAAATGAGGTTGCTGCTGCCCATGCCTACGGCGATCGCGCCCGCGCCCGCTCCTTGCAGGATCTATTGGCGTTGCGCCTTGATCTGAGCATTCATGCTCGTACGCCAGCCGATCAACCGCTGGTTGAGGCGCTAAACCAATTGCGTCAGACGCGAGACCTTCTCTATCGTCGGGCGCTCCACGCGCAGGACTTTGCAGCGATTGTCGCTCTACCTACACCCTTTGTGGGGGACGTAGCCGCTCCTTCCCTCAACGCAGAAACGCCAGAGGATCTTACGCAGTTGGATGAGCGCATTACAGCACTTTGGCACACCTTATTGGTTCGCAATGCCGATTATGCGCGTGATGATATGCAGGGGGATCTCTATACCCACACCGTCGCACAACGAAAACAAGGGGTTGACGCGGATACCTTTGCGCTGCAACAGCAATTGCCTCCCCACGCTGTGTTGTTAAGCTACTTTGTAACCGAGCGCGATTGTACGCTCTTCCTGATCAGCCCCGCTGCGATTGTTCATCAGGTGTTCCCAATCAATGGTGCACAGATCCACCGGCTGACTGAGGTGCTGCGTCTCAATCTTAACATGGCTGCCGTGGCTGATCCAGGCCGTATGCCCGCGTTACTGCTTCATGCCCAGAAGATTTTGCATCAGCTCTACCAGCAGCTATTGGCCCCGGTCTGGCATGAGCTCGAAGGGGCAAGTTCGTTGATGATTGTGCCCCATGGTCCCCTCCACTACGTACCTTTTCATGCTCTCGTAACCGCGCTCGATCTGGCCGAGCCAACCAACAGCCGCTACCTGCTGGATCACTTTGCGGTGAGCTATCTGCCCGGCGCCGCCTTTCTTGCTTCCCATGCTACGCCACCGTCCACCGGTGAATTGATTGCGCTGGGCCATTCGTATGGGGGGCAGCTACCCCACGCTGTTACCGAAGCCCAGGCGATGGCTGCCTTGGCCGGTGGCCGTGCATTTGTGGAATCGGAGGCCACAAAAGCGCAATTGCAAGCCGTTGCTCCCACCGCTCGCGTGCTCCATCTCGCCACTCACGGCGATTTTCGCGCGGACAACCCACTCTTCTCTGGTCTGGCGCTTGATGACGGTTGGGTGAGTACGCTCGATATTTTCAACCTGCAAACAAATGCTTCTCTCGTAACCCTTAGCGCCTGCCAAACGGGGCGCAATGTGATTGGTGGGGGGGATGAGCTTCTAGGGCTTATGCGCGCCTTTCTCGCCGCCGGTGCCGCAACGATTGTGATGAGCCTTTGGGCGGTACATGATGAATCAACCGCCATCCTCATGCACCACTTCTATCAAGCGTTGCTGACCGGCCAACCCAAAGGCGTGGCGTTGCGCGTTGCGCAGTTGGCGCTACGCAACAAGCAGGCAAGCAATCACGGTTCCCATCCCTACGCCCATCCTTATTTTTGGGCACCCTTTCTCTTAATCGGCGACGCCAGCCCTCTCTGAACAGCTTTCGCAAAGGCGCAAAGTACGCAAAGCGTTCTATCGCCCTTCTTTGCGAAGATTTTTCGACTTCGCCCTAGAAACTATAGATCGTCAAAAAAAGATCCGTGATGGAATCCATTTTTCATAGGGCCACGGTAGACCGTGGCCCTATGAAAAATGGTCTGAACGTCTATACCTACCCTGAACGATGACTCTGTCTCGTGCATAGAGATTCAGTGGCAGTACACGCCACACGCAACCATCAAATCAATTTGGGTATCGATGCCGCAATTCTGCGCGTACCCGCGTTTATGGATCAAACGTCTTGTATAGCATGTAATATTGGTCTTCCCTTTCCCGATCTCAATAGGAGATATGCCAAATGATTCAACGCCGTCTCTCTGTTTTTGGCTTTTGCTTGACTATAATGGTTGTGAGCTTTTTCTGGGTATTGCAACCAGTCAATGCGGCACCGCCCCCACTCGCGCGCCACGTAACCGACACAACGGATTGCGTCGCACTTAGTGAACAAGGCCAACAGACCTTGCTCGTCGCCATGCAGGCGTTGCTGGGCGACGACCCCGCCAGCAGCCAATTTAGCGATGCCACCGCTTTTGTTCCACAAGAGATTATCGTCGGCAGCACAACTGCGGATATCAGTGCCTTTACTGCCCTTGCCGTACAACTACAGATCCAAGTGACAGCTACCGGCGCGCCCATCACCGTTGGCGATCTGCTGTTGCAACGCTTTGCCATCGCTGGTTCGGTCGACGACCATAACCACTCCGTGCGTCGCCTCATCTGTGAGGTGGACAGCCGACGTGAAAATGGCGATCTGAACCAAACTGCCTACGCCGAACCGAACTATCGTATCTCGGCCAGCCAATGGTGGGCTGCCGGCAGCCGCTGGCGCGATGATAACTTGAGCCAATATATGACGGAACATAGCGGTGATACGCTGACTGATTTTGCCGGTTATCGAGATCAGTGGGCCTTTGGGGCAGAGGGCATCAATTTGCAGGTGAATGTTACGCGTACGGTTAGCCAAACGGGCAGCGGTACCCGTGTGGTCATATTCGACAGTTCCCCTTTTGCCGAATCCGGGCGCATTACCATGACCGCCAATGTCGATGGTCAACCAACGCCTCTCTTTGCCTTGCAGACGACCGATCGCCTGCCCCAAACGACCTTTGCCAACAGCGCCTTCCCCGACCACGGGATCTTTGTGGCCGGCCTGATCCATGCCGTAGCACCCGCCGCCCAACTCGAGTTGGTGCGGGTATTGGGCAATAACGATGGTCGTGGCACGCTCGCCGATCTACTGGTCGCGCTACAAGAATTCTATGACCGCAATGGCGACGCCAACTCGCTTGATCTCCACGGCACGGTGCTAAACTTGAGTGTTGGCGTCCATCACCCCATTCCCGAAACCTTCCCCAGTTTAGCGCTCACCGATACCTTTGGCTTGCCCAGCGAAGTGCTCTCGCTCAAACAAGTGCTGCGCTATGGCTATGAGCACGGCGCGGTGATTGTGGCGGCGGCGGGCAACGACTTCGCCTTTGGCCAGGTAGACTCGCCCTGGTCCGAAACACCAGCGTCCTACGACTTTGTGGTGAGCGTCGGCGGCAGCACCCACGACAGCAACCGTTCTTGCTTCTCCAACAACGGCGACCTCTTTGCGCCCGCCGGCGACGGGGCGGATAGCAACTGCTCCGGTCCCTCTGCGCAGGAATGTCACACCAATCCCAATGGCTGTGTTGCCAGCGTGCTTCACGATGACCAAGGGACAACAAATGCCAGCTTTGGCTACTGGGTCGGCTCCTCCTTTGCCGCACCCCAGGTGAGTGGTGTGGCCGCGCTCGTCTTGGAAGCGCTAACACCGACCGCGCACCAGGCGGCGTTGCAGGCCGCCACAACGCCGCCAGCGAAGCTCAGCGCCGTCCTCCACTGTGGCACCCAAACCGGAGCCACTGCCGGTGCCGTCAACGTGATCGATGTGGCCAAGGCGCTCAGCCCGAATTGCCTGGCATTAGGTGAAACTCGCCCCGGCCAAATCCGCTTTCAGCACAGTGCGGTGAGCGTGCTGGAGAATGCCGGTACACTCACCTTAACGGTTGAACGGGTCAACGGCAGCGACGGTGCAGCGAGCATTACCGCCGACACCTTTGACGGCACCGCGACCGTGGGTCAGGATTATCCGGCCATCTCGCTCAATGTCGATTTTGCCGATGGCCAAACCACGCAGACGATTGCGATTCCCATTTTTGATGACGCCCTGGAGGAAACGCCGGAGACCTTTATCGTGCGGCTGGGCACCGTGCTCAGCGGCCAGGCTACGGCTACCGATCCCAAAGAAGTCCTCGTCACCATTGTGGATGACGAGAGTACCCCACCCCAATTGTCTACCTACCTGCCGCTCGTACAGCGTTAGCACAGTGTCAGCGAAGCTGTGCTAGTTTATAAATGCAGCGAGCGCCGGTTGAGTAGGAGCGAAGCGACGTATCGAAACGAGCGTGAGCGACCTGCTTGGTTTCGATACGGCTGCAAACAGCCGCAGCCTACTCAACCAGCGCTAACAGCGGCGTGACAGTGCCCCCCATAGGGACGCTTGAGTTTAGGCGGCCGCCCCGATCTTCCTGGAAGGGGTCAAGCACCGCTTCGGTTATGCGACTTGGTATGTCCCCTTCCAGGAAGAGTTGCGGTCGATTCTCTGACCATAGAAAGGATAATCAGCAGCAATCCAACTGCGTCCCGCGGGGCGCTTGATCTTCGTCATCTACTCTTCTCAATCCCCTGATCGCGTAGGGAAACGTTCGGAAAGGATACTTTTCTATGTTACGGATTTTTTCAACCTGGGGGCGACTGGCACTATTCTGTGCCCTCATCGCCTCGCTCATACTGCCGGCATTTCCAGCCCGTGCCGAGAGCAATGCCCCGCTCGATACACCATCCCCCTTTATGAGCGACTTCACCGAAGAGTGGACGGTCGGCAACGGTCTCGTCTACTCGGCCTTTAACTGTTTCGCCAAGGAGTTTGTTTCAACCGCCGGGCTAAAGCGCAAACCGAGCGCCGGCGGCACCGAGCGGGTGGTCGAAAGCATTGACGATTTTGCCCGTTGCATCACCTATCGCAATCTGCTCAGTTCGTCCGATGGGCTCTACTATTACAGCGATTCGCAATCGCGGATCGAGCGCATGCCGCTAAGTGCACCCTTTACTGCGGTTGAGGTCAAAGCGCTGACCGGCGACGATAAGCCGGCTGGCAGCAAAGGGTTCATCGAAGCTAATGGCTTTCTCTATTGGATCGGCTTCCAGCGTGTCGTGCGCACCCTAAAGGATGGTAGCGGACCTATCGAAACTGTTGCCACCATCAGCAGCGGTCTGATCGGCGATCTGCTGGTGCTGGGCAATACGGTCTACTGGACCGACGACGGTGGTATCAAAACCATCTCGATCAATTGCGACACCTTGCCCTGCACCGATACCGCCGGCAAATTGCGCACCTTTGATGCCAACACGCGCGGCTATGGCTTACTAACCCAACCCGTGGGGCGCCCCTTCTTTGGCACACGCTTCTATTGGGTAGAACGCAATACCAGTGCGCCCTTCACTTACAAAATTCGTTCTTGTGTCACCGGAATCGTCTCCTCCTGCGAAGATCAGGTGATCGTCCCTTCGGGCGCAGACGCAGTGACCGCGCCGGAGGATGCCGCTACCTTCTACACCGCGACAACCAACTGGCTGATCGGTAGCCCCATTCTTGCGAATGGCAATCTCTATTGGACGGAACGGGATATCAGCACGGTGAACAATAATACCGGCGATATCAAGCGCAAAGCCAGCAGCGCGGCCACCGCTGATCCCGCCGACACCATCGCTACCAATCAGCCCAAGATCGATGGTCGTCTCTTTACGGCGAATGACCAACTCTTCTTTGTCCGTGCCAATGTTGGTATCTTCACGCTATCGCTCAATGCCAGCGCCATCACACGCGATTTCGAGGCAACCGCGTTAGAGGTGACGCAGGCGATCCAAAATCTGGCGAACAGCGCCCCGCTGGTGGCCGCCAAGACGACCTATGTCCGCGCGTATGGCAAACAACTGGCCGGCCCCAGCGCACCGAATGTGGAAGCGCGCCTCTTTGGGATCAAAAACGATCACCCGCTACCTGGCTCGCCCTTGCAGCCCGTTAACGGTGTCCGCGCCCTCACCACCGGTGGCAGCTTTGACCGTGCCCGCCTCAACGATGGCTGGTACTTCCTGCTGCCGTCCAGTTGGATTGCCGCTGGCGCGATTTCGCTTAGCTTTGAAATCGACGGCCGCCAAATTCACACCGACCCCAACCGTGGCAACAATACGCTGAATCAGACCGTTACCTTCCAAGGCCAGCCTCCCATTTGTGTCTGGACGGTGCCGGTGCGTACCCACACGCCCTTGCCTTCGACCACCGATCCCAACTTCTGGAGCATGGTCAGTCACTTTACTCGCCGTTGGCCGGTGCCCGCCACCTGGATCTATCGCGACACCAATCCCGTCGAAGAGTTGCAGGTCTGTTGGGCTGGCCCCTTCCCCTATCCCTGCTACGGTCCCTACGAACTGGAAGATGGCTGGGGCATCACCAATGGCCCGCCCGACCGCGACAAGGTGATTATCTCGCTCTGGACGCGCGCCCAACTCTCCTTTAATCCCGATGCCTGTGACGACATCGGTGCGCCCGTCAATTTCATGGGTATGGTCCACCCCGACGCCAACAACGGCGGTGCCTCGGGTTATGCCAGCACCGTCAGCAGCCAATCGTGGGTACAGTTGCCCAAGCATACCCCCAATCCAATACCCGCCGGCTGGGACCAATTGCGCGCCGGCAGCGTGATGGCGCAGGAATTGGCCCACAACTTTGGCCGCAAACATGTCAATTGTGGCGGCCCTGACAACATTGACACCAACTATCCCTATCCCCCCTGCCAGATCGCCAACGTGGGGGCCGACAGTTACTACGGCTTTGATGCCACGACGCAACAGCCGATCAGGCCCAACGGTGCATCTGACTTTATGTCCTATCGCGATCCGAGCTGGGTCAGCGATTACACCTGGCGCGCCCTGCTAGGCAGCTTCCTGACCGCCAATGTGACTGCGGCTAATCCCGTCTCCCCGGTCGATGGCGACAGCGTCTTTGTCTCTGGCCTGGTCGATACCGAAAACAACCGCGGCGAGATTGCCACCGTGCTCGTGTTGCCAACCACCTCGGTGCCGCTGGGCACCCGTCGCGATCTGGCGATCCAAGCGGCCAACAGCGGTGATCATAGCGAACCGCACGCCACCTTCAAGCTACGTCTGCTTGATGCTGCCGGTGCCGTGCTAGTCGAGCGCGTGTTGACGCTGATCCACATGGACGACCACTCGCCCGACGGTGCATCGGCGCTCTATAGCGATCTCTTCCCGGTACCGACGGGCGACGTTGCCACCGTGCAATTGCTCGCCGACGACACCGTGATCGATACCCAGACCCCCGGCGCAGCAAAGCCAACCGTCACGATTAGCCAGCCGGCCAATGGCACCAATGTGGTTGATATTCTCAACATCCAATGGCAGGCCGACGATGCCGATGCTGAGGACCAACTGCTCTTCACCGTGCAATATAGCCACGACGGCGGGGTCAAATGGCATACGCTCGTCACCGACTATCCAAGCACGCCCGCCAAAAGTTATGCGCTGACCTATGACGATCTCGGTGGGTTGCAGGGGAGCGCGCCCAACGCTGCCCTGATTCGTGTGCTGGCCAGCGATGGCTTCCACACGACGATTGCCACCTCGGCCCCATTCACCGTGCAAAATCGCAAGCCCGAACCGGCGATTCTTCTACCGGCCTCGGGTCAGAATTTTGCTGCCGGGCTTGCCGTGCCGCTGCAAGGGCAGGCGACCGATCCAGAAGATGGTGGGCTGAGTGGCAATGCCCTGCAATGGACGGTTGATGGCCAAGCGCTTGGCGGTGGCAACGATTTGGACGCCGCCGGTCTCGCGCCGGGCAGCCACACCGCCACCCTCACCGCCACCGACTCGATCAGCAACAGCGCCGCCGTCAATGCCGACTTCACCATTGCGCCGCTAAGCATTCCGCTGACGACAACGGTGCCGACTGTCGATGGCACCTGTGATGATGCAGGGTACGCCGCCGGCACCGCTCTGCAACTGGCGCCCTATGGCGACAGCAGCCAGGGCACCGTGCGCCTCGTGCGCAGCGCCGATGCGCTCTACGCCTGCTTCTCCGGCATGCCCAAGGGTGCAGCCGACCCCGGTGCGTTGGCCGGCTTGCGTGTCGATGTCAACAATAGCCGCAACGCCCAAGCCCAAAGCGATGACTATGGTTTCTTTGTCGGTGAAGATGGCGCAGTGCAGACAGTCGCTGGCGATGGCGCGGGTGGCTTTAGCGCCACCGGACCGGGCGGCCTGATCGGTCAGGTCAGCGCCGGGGCCACCATCTGGAACGCCGAACTGCGCATCGACAAGATGACGCTGGGCGGTTGGGAGCACCTCGTTGGTCTCAATGCCGGCCACTACCAGCTCAACGCGTTGGGCGATGAAACCACCTGGCCCTATCGGACGACCTTCAACAATCCATCCACCTGGGCGACGACGGCCCTTGGGGTGCAGCCCACAATCACGGCGCTCGATCCCGTCACTGCTACGGTTGCCAGCAGCGCCTTTACGATGACCGTCACCGGCAGCAGCTTTATCAGTGGTACGGTGGTACTCTGGGATGGCACGGCGTTACCGACGACCGTTGTCGATGGGGAACATCTGGTCGCCAATGTGGGTACTGCACAGGTGAGTAGCGCCGGTGCCAAAGCGGTTACGGCTAGAACGCCGGACAGCTTTGGCTCCAATGCACTCTCTTTCGAGGTCGAAGCGCCTGCTCCCGTGGTTACCACCCTCTCGCCGAGCAGCCTCACCGCCGGTCGCGGGGCCACAACGCTGACCGTCAACGGCAGCAACTTCACTGCCGACGCCCAGGTGCTCTGGAACGGCGCGCCGCTGACGACACAGTTTGTCAATGCGAATCAGGTGAAAGTGCAACTACCCGCCAACCTGGTCGATCAGGGACAGACCGTCGGTGTGGCTGTGCGCAACCAATCACCGACAGAGGCGATCTCGAATGCCGCGGTCTTTGAAGTACTGCCGCAGATGGAGCAGGAGATTTACCTGCCGATTGTGCAGCGGTAGGGCAGTGAGTCAGTAGGACAGTGGGACGGTGGGACAGTAGGACGGACCTACTATCTTACTGTCCCACCGTCCCACCGTCTAACCGGCCCTATGCGAGCGGATTGAGGATATACTGCACGTCAATTGTCATATCCGGCATGGCGTCGGGGTGGATGGTGTCGCCGGGGAAGAAGCGCTCGCGGAGACGGTAGCCGTGGGGGGTTGGACCGCTATAGCAGTCAATCGATTCTTCGGACAAATTCACAATCCAAACTTCTCGGATACCGGCATTGGCGTAAAGCGGTAACTTGGTCTCCTGGTCATACTGAAGTGAGGAATCGGAGACTTCAATCAGCAACAACACATCGTTGGGGCTCGGTCGGCCTTGGGTGTACATATCGTCACACGGTGCCAGCAAACATAGGTCCGGTTCAGGTTGCGTATGGGTATGTGTCGCGATTGGATCCTGTACACTGATGAGGATATCGTCTGCTATCTGCCGCGCAAATACTTTATTGAGGCGCGTGACACAGGCGGCGTGGATGATGCCGGGGATAGGTTTGGTTACAATGGCCCCATCGATAAGCTCAAGTCGTTCATCTTCTCCCAAGATACCGGATGCGATCATCTGGTCTAACTCTGCTCTGGTGAATTTACGATGTTGGGTGCGTATATCCATCATTTGTTTAAGAGTCCATCTTGCAATACTTGCTCCCACTTTTCAACTGAGATCGTAAGTAGCTCATAGCCGCATTCGTTGCCGTCTGGATCACCAAGAATTAGTGGTCGGTTCCAGGCTTCCAAAAGATTCTCAGCCTCCATCATGGTTGATACATAAGGATCAATGACTTTGTCAATACATTCACAAAGGTCAGATGCGTCAGCATCAGTTAGATAAATTTCAACTGAACCAAATGATAGCCAGATCGAGTCATCACTTGCTTTAATGAATTCCCTGGCATTCCAGCGAAAGGGTGTGTTTCTTCCCACAACTAACTGCTCAAGCACATCTTTGTGCTTAAGCGAGATTGTTATTCCTCGCAAAAAAGGATTGCTAAATTCTATCTGACATGAGCCATTACTAATACTAATAGGTAGTGTACACCTCACAGCCACTTTCGGGCGCACAACAATCAGTTCCCGCCCATTGCGCTCTTCTTTGGGAACAAAGTCACTCTGACGCAACAACGCAGCGAAGTCAGGATGATTGCGGACAGCATTTTCGATCTGGAAAGTTTCCTGCGCAGTGGCTTCAGTACCACTTTGGTCAAGCGCATAATCCTCGGTGGTTTGCTCATGCGCTTGGCTATTTGATAGCTGCTCTCCTACACGCTCAATATGCAGAGTCTGATCCTCATGCGTGATTTGCTTTGTTGACTGACGGTAAACGTCGCAAATGTACTGCCAATCTGCATTCGCTGCATATTCGTCCTCAACCACTTCAAGCAACGCATCAAGCCGATTGACAAATTCCGCCTCATCTAAGACTCTATGCCAGTCGTTGATAGAGTGATTGTTGAGCGGAACGCGTGACAGATCAACACTGGCGTCAGCAGCGACACGGCGGATATTTGATTCATCTGGGTAAAATTGGGCTAGGATTGCACATAATTGCCTTCGAATTTTGGGATCAATTGATCGCAACATGCGTATTTCCAGAAGAGATAACAGGTTCATTCCAACAAGAAGAGCCCATCAAGAATCAGATCAATAGTCACGTGGTTCCATCAATGGCTCATCTGCCATCAACTGTTGGTGATGTCTTTGCATATCTTGTTGCGTTGCCGCCTCTTCTTCATCAGGGAAATCAGCATACGCTTCATGGAGTGCAGCAACCATTTTTTGCGTTTCACGGCGCTTGATGAATTCTTGAAGCGCCGTTGCAATCACGCGGCTGCGCGACATCTCCATTTCTTGCATCAGACTCTCCACCTGTTCAAACAGAGTGTCATCGAGCGAGATAGCCGTTTTTATGGTCATGCAGTCTCTCCTCATCAATATACTCGCTGGTATTCTTTGTAATTATATCAATGGTATGCAGTAAAGTCTAGATTTGAACAATAAACCTATGGAGGGTGCGTCCCATTTTGGGGGATTACACAGAAGGACAAAATTGATCGTCCGGCGTAATCCCCCAAATGTGGTACGCACCCACCTATGGAGGTGTGATTGACACACCAAGCAAAATCGGATAAACTCACATCACAAGCTTGCAAGAATACGTTAACCAGTACATGCTGGATGTTGTTTGTACCGTTTGTTCAATAGGCAAAACAATGATTACGATCGAGACTGTAACTCCACAAAAAGTATTGGAATTAGCACAAACACTCTCTGCGGACGATTTTGGCTGGCTGTTGACACAGCTACAGCGCCTTGCCGCCGATACACCTTTGCCGAAAAGCACCTCCGTGGATGAGGCAGTCATGTTATTCATGGCGGATCAATGCAGCCTAGGGCGAGCGGCTGAGCTTGCCGGTGTAACGCGTTGGGAAATCATAGATGCAGTAGAGGAGCGCGGTCTCCCCGTGTATCAAGATGCCGAGATGACGTCAGAAGAAATGGAGACGCAGTTTGAGCAGCTAGCGGCAATGGGCATGCTATGATCGTTGTCAGTGACACAAATATCCTCAGTTCTTTGGCCGCATCTGGTGTCAGTACTCTCCTCTTTGAACTCTTTCCCAAAGCTCCAATTTGTATTACCCCCACTGTCAAGCAAGAATTACAAACTGGTCTAGCGCGACAAAGGTATCTTACGCCAGTCGTAGATGCCATCGGTTCCGCTGAAATTTATGTCTTATACTGCGTTCAGAATGAGAACCGGAGTTTTGCGGACCAACGGGATCGCGTGCGTCGCACTGACCGCCAACTGCTTCCAGTCCGCTAGATGCTTCCGTCAGTGCGACGCACGCGGGCCGAAACTAGGGGTTTCAT